>CAMTUO010000025.1:0-60070 GCA_947084955.1 uncultured Gallionella sp. | reverse complement strand
ACAAGACAAGACAAGACAAGACAAGACAAGACAAGACAAGACAAGACAAGACAAAGGGCACTTACGTGCCCTTTGTGCTGCCTGCCGTCAAAACACTCAGGGCGCGCCAAAATTGCGCGGATTTACACGACCGGCAACAACCGTGGCACGTTTAGGGGGGGATGAGTTCGTGGTGCTGCTGGAATGTCTCTCCGAGCAGGTTTTTGAAGCCTACGCGCAGACTGAAATAATCGGCGAGAAAATCATCGCGGCGCTCAATCAGCCTTACCTGCTTGACACGCACGAGCACTACTGTACCGCCAGCATCGGCGCCACGATCTTTAACGGTCATGTGCACGAATCAGATGAGCTGATGAAGCAGGCCGATATCGCCATGTATCAGTCCAAGAGAGCGGGGCGCAATACCCTGCGCTTCTTCGATCCTGAAGTGCAGGTGACGGTCACGGCCCGTGCATCACTTGAAGGTGAGTTGCGCAATGCGCTTGAGCAGCGTCAGTTTCAGTTGTATTTTCAGGCGCAAGTGGATGAATCGAATCGGTTGCTGGGTGCCGAAACCCTGATACGCTGGATACATCCTGAGCGCGGTTTTATCTCTCCCGCCGAATTTATTCCGCTGGCTGAGGAAACGGATCTTATTCTGCAAATAGGCTTATGGGTACTGGATGCGGCTTGTGCCCAGCTCAAGGCATGGGAACAGGATATATCTGCCCGCGATCTGGTATTGTCGGTCAACGTCAGCCCCAAGCAATTTCGTCAGGCCGATTTCGTGGCTCAAATTCAGGCTACCGTGAAATACCATGCCATTGACCCGACCAGGCTCAAACTGGAACTGACCGAGGGCATGCTGGTGGAAAATATTCAAAACATCATTGCCGCCATGCTCGCACTGAAAGAAATCGGTATTCAGTTCTCGCTGGATGATTTTGGTACCGGTTATTCGTCCCTGCAATATCTCAAGAAACTGCCCATTGATCAGCTCAAGATCGATCAGTCATTCGTACGCGACATGACCGTCGATGGCGGTGACAATGCAATCGTACAAACGATCATTGCCATGGCGCACAGCCTGAATCTGGATGTGATTGCCGAAGGGGTGGAAACGGAAGAACAGCGACAGCTGCTTATGAAGGAGGGGTGTCTCCATTATCAGGGATATCTGTTCAGTAAACCGCTACCGATCGCAGAATTTGAGTTGCTTCTGAAGCTGAACTTGCTGTAGCGCAGGAGTGTGTCGAACTGACGGATGTTCAGTTGACCGGGGCGGCATGACAGGGCCGCAGCCATGACATGCCAAGGTTGCCTTGAGGTTTTATTTACCGCTGAACAGTATCATCAGCGACAAAATAAAAAAGGGTGAAAAAACAAACAGGGGTGTCACTGCGCTATTTAAAAACTCCATCTTCATAACTCTCCATGTTATTACCCCGGCCATAGGCAGCATTTCGCCTGGCCGGAAGTTTGGTTTAAATTTTTGATTTGAAACAGATTGGATGCTGCGAGTCAGAAGTTCCGCTCAGCAGGTTTTTGCTGAAAAAATTCTGACAGCTGAATTTTGCACGAAAACGGCAAAATTGTGAATCTTTTTTGTCGGGTACGTTGTGAGATTTACAACGCCCCGGCAGGTCAAAAATTAACTCAACGCCTTGTTGATGCGTTGCAAGGCTTTTTGCAGATTGTCCATCGAGGTGGCGAACGACAGCCGGATATAACCTTCGCTGCCGAATGCCGATCCCGGCACAACGGCAACCCCGGCTTCTACCAGCAGGTATTCGGACAGCGCGATGTCGGTGGCCTCCGTAATGACGCCCTTCTGGTGCAGCGTTTTGATGGCAACCCGGGCATCGGGAAATGCATAGAACGCGCCGCCCGCCATGATGCACGAGAGGCCGGGTATCGTATTCAGTTCGTTCACCACGAAGACATGACGTTCGCGGAAGGCGCGGAGCATAGGCGCGATGCAAGCCTGATCGCCGTTGAGCGCGGCTTCTGCGGCAACCTGCGAGATGGAAGTGGGGTTGGAGGTGCTTTGCGACTGCACGTTTTCCATCGCGGTGATGATCGCTTCAGGGCCTGCCGCATAACCGATGCGCCAGCCGGTCATCGCATAGGCCTTGGAGACGCCGTTGAGCACCATGGTGCGCGGATACAAATCCGGGCAGGCATTTAGAATATTAACGAATTTTGCGTCAGTCAGCGCGATGTGCTCGTACATGTCGTCGGTGGCGATCAGGATGTCGGGATAGCCGCGCAACACCTCGCCCAGGGCCTGCAATTCTTCCCGCGTATACACCGCACCGGAGGGGTTGCTCGGGCTGTTGATCACCACCATCTTGGTCCTGGGTGTGATGGCGGCGGCAAGTTGTGCGGGGGTGAGTTTGAAACCCTGTTCGATCCCTGCCTCGACGATGACGGGTTTACCCTCGGCGATCACCACGATATCGGGGTAGGATACCCAGTAAGGCGCGGGTACGATCACTTCGTCGCCGGGATTGATCACGGCCAGCACCAGGTTGAAGAAACTCTGCTTGCCGCCGCAGGAAACCAGGATTTGTTTTGCGGTGTAGTCGAGATTGTTGTCGCGACGGAACTTCGCGATGATCGCAGCCTTTAAACTCGGTGTGCCGCCCACGGCGGTGTATTTGGTAAAGCCCGCATGGATCGCAGCGATGGCCGCATCCTTGATGTGCTGCGGCGTATCAAAATCAGGCTCCCCGGCGCCCAGACCGATGATGTCGTGTCCTTCCGCCTTGAGTTTTGCAGCGCGGGCTGTGACGGCCAGCGTAGGGGAGGGTTTGATGGCTTGCACGCGACGGGACAGGGACACGATGTTTCCTTGAGAAAAGGGTTGAAATTGGCGCGAATTATACACCTTGCGCCTTACCACTTACTACTTGCTACTTACCATTTTCTATTCGGTGCGCAACGCCTCCACCGGGTCGAGCCTTGCTGCACGCCGGGCGGGCATCACGCCGGCTGCGAGGCCGATGCTGACCGCGACGAGCTCGGCAAGGGCTGCAAACAGCCAGGGCGTATGCACCGGCAGGGATGGGATCAGTGCGTGCAGAGCCTGTGCGATGCCGACACCCAAGGCCAGGCCCGCAAATCCGCCCAGTGCGGACAGCAGGATCGCCTCACCGAGAAACAGCATCAGCACCTGTTTTTCGCGTGCGCCCAGCGCGCGCAACAGGCCGATCTCCGCGGTGCGTTCGGATACCGCCATGGTCATGATGGTGAGGATGCCGACGCCGCCCACCAGCAACGAAATGCCGCCCAGCGCACCCACCGCGAAGGTAATCACATTCAGCACCGAACTTAACACTTCGAGCGCTTTTTCCTGTGGAATCAGCGTGAAATCTTCACGTCCGTGACGCTCTTTCAGCAGTGCGGTGAGGGTGCGCAGCACGCCCTCAAGCTCTGCGCCGGCCTTGTAATTCACCTGTATTTCCATCAGGCCCTGGCGGTTGAACAGTTCCAGCGCGCGTCCCGCCGGGATGAACACGGTGTCGTCCATGTCAAAGCCGAGTATCTGGCCACGGGGTTCCATCACGCCGATGACCCGATAGCGTTGACCGCCCACACGCAGATAGCTGCCGAGCGGGTTCTGCCCGGCATACAGCTCCTGGCGCACCTTGGCGCCCAGCACGACAAAGGCGCGCGCCTGCGTGGGGTCGTCATCGGGCAGAAAATTGCCGGTTTGCACGCTGACGGTAAAGGTCTGGGTGAAGTCGTGCCCCGCGCCATAAACAGTGGTACGGCGGGTCTTGCCGTTGAAACGCACCTCCGCATTGCCCTGTACGCTGGGATTGACATGCTCGATATTGGTCAGATGGCGCAAGGCTTGTGCATCCTCGATGGACAGCGGCCGACTGGAGCCGAAGATGCCGACATTGCCGCCCTGCGTCTGCGTCTTGCCAGGCTGGATGGCGATCAGGTTGGTGCCGAACTGGGAGAATTCGGACAGCACGAACTGGTGCAGACCCTCGCCAATTGAGGTAAGCAAAATGACGGCTGTGATGCCGATGGCGATCCCCGAGCCCGTCAGCAGGCTGCGCATCCGGTAGGCCAGGAAGCTTGACGTGGTCAGACGGATCAGGTCGGGAAACAGCATGTTATCTCCCCGCCAGTGCCGTCACCGGATCCAGACGGGCGGCGCGACGTGCGGGCCATACGCTGAATGAGACGCCGGTGATGAGCGAGATGCCGACAGCCGCCAGCACCGCCCACCAGGGCGTGGCGACCGGCAGGGTGGGGTAGAGTTTCGCGATCACCAGCACGCCCGCTTCACCAATGATCAGTCCGACTGCGCTGCCGATGCTGGACAACAAGACCGCTTCGGTGAAAAACAGGTTGCGTATCTGTGCGGCGGGTGCGCCCAAGGCTTTCAGCAGGCCGATTTCCTGCACGCGTTGCGAGACGGCAATCAGCATCACGTTCATGATCAGGATGCCGGCGACCGACAGGCTGATCGCGGCGATACCGCCGACCGCCAGCGTCAGCGCGCGTAAAATGCGGTCGAAGGTGGCCAGCACCGCGTCCTGCGTGATGACGGTCACATCGCGTACGCCGTTGTGGCGGGCGAACAAAATGGTTTCGGCATCCTTTTTGGCCTGCTCGATAGCATCGCGGCTTTTCGCCTCGATCAGAATGCGGAACAGGCCGGTGGTGTTAAACAGCATGTGGGCAGAGGCAACCGGCACGATGACGATCTCGTCGGTATTAAAGCCCATCGATTCGCCCTGGCTGGCCATGACCCCAATCACTCTGAAACGCCGGTCGCCCAGTCTCACCCAGGCGCCGATTGCCGATTCCTTGCCGAACAGTTCACGACGGATTTTTGCGCCCAGCACGCAGACCGACTCGCCTGTATTGCCCGCGGGAAGAAACTGTCCCAGTGCCAGGCTCATGTGACGCACTTCCAGCAGATCGGATGTGGAGCCCAGCACGATGACGTCGCGGTTGAGCGCGTCACGGGAGATTTGCGAGCTGCCCAGCGTCAGCGGCGCGATGCGTTTGACGGCGCGGCTTTTCAATAAGGCATCGGCATCCTCCAGCGAGAGTTCGCGGGGAATCTGCCCCAGCAGCATGCCGGGACCGATGCCTGCGGTTTCGGTGCGTCCGGGAAACACCAATACCAGATTGGTGCCCAATGAGGAGAACTGGTTGACCACGTAAAGCCGGGCGCCTTCGCCCAGCGCGGTCAGAATAAGCACGGACGCCACGCCGATGGACATCGCCAGGATCATCAGCAAGGTCCGGGTGCGGCTACCGCTCAGACTGCCTGAGGCAAACTGCACGACATCGATGAGTCTCATAAAAAACCGTTCGTGGTGAGCTTGTCGAACCATGAACAGCCCTTCGACAAGCTCAGGGCGAACGCTTCAGGGTCTGATGAACAATATGCGATCATCTCAATTCTCTGTTTTTGAAACAATCTGCCCGTCCACCATGTGCAACTGGCGTTTTGCCCGTGCGCCCAGCGCCGGATCGTGGGTGACGAGAATGAGCGTGACCTTCTGTTCGGTGAGTTGTTCGAGCAGATTGATCACCTCGCGGCCGGTGGTCTGATCCAGATTGCCGGTCGGTTCATCGGCCAGCAGTACGGCGGGATGCATGCTGGTGGCACGGGCAATCGCCACGCGTTGCCGTTGTCCGCCGGAGAGCTGATCCGGCCTGTGATCGGCACGATCCGTGAGGCCGTAGTTTTCCAGCAGCGCTGCGACGCGAACCTTGCGCTCATGGACCGGAATGCCCGCCAGGATCAGCGGCAATTCGATGTTCATTGCGGCGGACAAGCGCGGCACCAGATGAAACGACTGGAACACGAAACCGATTTTTTCGCTGCGAACGCGGGCCTGTTGTTCGTCATCGAGCGCGCTGACATTGCCGCCGTCCAGTTTATAGATGCCGGAAGTCGGGCGATCCAGCAGGCCGATCAGGTTGAGCAGCGTGGACTTTCCCGAACCGGACGGGCCCATGATGGAAACATAGTCGCCCGCCGCGATGGAAAGATCGATGTCGCGCAACGCGGACACCTGCTGATCGCCGACCATGAAGCTGCGAGTGACTTTATCGAGTTGGATCATTCAAACACCAATTTAAATTGATGAGGCATTTTTTGTTGTGGACACAAGAAACGCCCCCTTGGCTAATTATTTTCTTACTATGCATTTTCGACTTTCGCCCCCTTACCTAAATTACAATCAAAGCAGAGGGTGCGAAGATTTTTCTCAGTGTTTTGTCCACCTTTTGACCAAGGAAAAACATGGTCTACATGAAGTTCTACACCTGCGTCTTTTGCAGGGGAGCGACCACATATAACGCATCGAAATCGATCACGGCACAGCACTTTGTATCGGAGTGTTAGACTAATAGACCGAGGCGTAGCCACAGGAGTGGCTTGGGATGCAGGCATTTCAGAAATGCTCTTTTCGGGGGTTCTTTCCTGTACTGCCTGTGGCTCTTGATTTACATATTTGATGAAAGCACCAAGAGCTGCGCGCCATCCACCCCAGCGCAATACATAGGCTTTTGAACCAACCGTGGAGGGTGGTTGCTTAAGCTCCGCAAAGCTTGGCTGTCTCCCGTAGTGCGTCCACAGAGCAACAATATTTTCGTAGCATTCTTCGTCTGTGTAGCGGCGACCAAGAGGGACAGAGCTAATGCCAACCTCGCTTAATAAATCCTGCCACTTTCCAAATTTACGAGTAATGCTGCCTGTGTCTACTCCAAGCCGAGTAGCTATTTCCTTCTGAGTTACTGGTGCTTCTGGAAACTCGGCAGCATAGGCACGTAAACTTGCTATTACTGTTTCACGAGTAAGTGGAATGAATCGAGGAGCAATAGTCTCGCTGATTTCAGCAAGATCGAGAGCGTTTTTCCAAGAACCAAATCTGTGCCGCAGTGTTGTGGAGTGGACTCGGGAGAGTTCGTCAAACTTTTCTAAAGTAAGACGCTTGCCTTTGAATTCGGCGGCTACGCGGTGTATCTCCGTAAGCAGGTTTTCGTCTGAGTAATTCTCAAGGGTTGTTAGTTCAAATTTGGTTGAGGGCTTTACTTCATCACTCGTACTCAATTATTTTCTCCCAAAACAAAGCAACGCCGTTTGGCTTTTATACCGGGATTGATCGGTCATAAAGTGTTTCCGGTGCAATGTCGATATTGCCAGGCCAGACGACGGTTCCATAATCAACTTTGGCCAGCTCGAACAAAGGGGAGTCCCTTAATCTCACAAACGGACGTTTATCCATGTAAGCGGACATATCAAAAATACGCTTCTCGCCGTTCTCGAATTCAAGTCGTAACAGGTAGCCAGGCTCAACTTCCACTTTGACCACGTCTAATAAAGCCTCCATGCCTGCCTCCTTATTGCAGTGGTGCGATACGAAAGGGTTCTTCACCGGCAACGGCCATTTCCCAGTCGGCAAATAATTCGTCTTTGTGGATTTCAATCCAGGCTTGCACCATTTTTAATTGTTTGGGCGGAAAATTCCCCGCCAACAATCGACCATCTTCAATCGCAATGGATGCCTTATCTCCCGAATAACGCACATGGATGTGCGGTAAATGATGTCGATCATTGTCCTCAAAAAATATCGCCACCAGAATTCCGTAAAACATGCTGATTGTCGGCATTATCCCTCCTTATTGTTCTTGTCGCAGTGTAGTCCGCCTTGGTTTATTTAACTATTTTTCCACTTTCGGGCTGAACTTTTACACCCGCCTTGACGCCGGCCTGATCGAGGTTAAGCACGATTTGATCGCCTTCATTGAGGCCTTCCGTGATTTCGGTCTGCTCCCAGTTGGCCAGACCCGTGGTGACGGTGCGTTCCTCCAGTACGCCATCGGGCTTGTAGAGCAGCACGCGATGGCCTTCCAGCAGTGCCTGGGACGGGATACGCAATACATTGTTGTGTGAACTGTGCACGATCTCCACATCCGCGCTGTAACCTACCAGCAGATTTTCATTTAATGGAGGGTTGATAAAGTCCACTTCGACCTCGACGGTGCGCGCCTGTTTTTCCAGTTCCAGCACATAGGGCGCAACGCGTTTGACGCGCCCGGCAAAAGACTTGCCCTTGATCGCGTCCAGCGTGATGCGGGCCGTTTGTCCCGCCTTGATGTTGGCCGCGTCCACCTCGTCGATAGGGGCGCTTACAAACAAACAGCTGTCGTCGATCAAATCGATCGCGGGAGGTGTCGGAATGCCGGGCGGGGAGGGAGTGGCATATTCGCCCAGTTCGCCGCTGATGTCGGCCACGATGCCGTCAAACGGCGCTTTGAGCACCATGCGGTCCAGTGCCGCAGCGGCGGCAGAAATGCGCGATTTACTTTGTTCGATCTGGCTGTGTGCGGCGTCGCACCCGGCGCGTGCCACTTTTGCAGCTGATGATTTCTGATCCAGGCCTTCAGTGGAAATAAAGCCCTTCGCCTGCAACTGGCGCGCCCGATAGGCTTCCTGTTCGGCAAGGTCTGCCTGCAAACAGGATTGTCTGGCCTGCGTCTGTGAGGTGACGAGCTGTTCCTGTGCGAGGTTCGCCTGCGCCTGCAAGTCCTTGTTCCACAGTTCCAGCAGGACCTGCCCGGCTTTGACCCGTTCGCCCTTTTTGACCAGCAGGTGCGCAATCTGGCCGCCTGAAGGCGATGAGAGCTTGGCACGTCGACAGGCTTTGACCGTTCCGGCACGCGTGTTGCTCACCGTTGCTTCAACCTGTCCGCGTCCGACCGTGATCAGTTGTACGTGGGGTGGAGCGGGGCGGGTGAAATACCAGGCTGCACCTGCGATCAGAATCAGCGCTGCCAGCCAGGGCAGGAAGCGGCGCCAGGTTTTGTGTTGTTGAATAACCGTCATGTGTATCCCCAGCAAACTTTCATGCCTGACAGTTTATCAGCTACCAGCAGCTAGCTGCGCGCCATGAGCCACTTTTCGAACTCTTCCGGCGGAAGCGGGCGTGAATACAGGTAACCCTGGACATAGTCACAGCCGGCAAGGGCGAGCAGATCACGCTGCTGTACGGTTTCCACGCCTTCAGCGATGACCTTGAGCTCCAGCTTGTGCGCCATGACGATGATGGCTTCGCATAAGGCCATATCATCTGAGCCGTGTTCCAGATTACGCACAAATGACTGGTCGATCTTGAGGAAATCGATATCGAATTTTTTCAGGTAGGACAAGGACGAATAACCCGTGCCGAAATCATCGATGGAGACACCTATGCCGGCATCTCTGAGCGCCACCAGTTTTTGATTGATGCGGGAGTCTGCATTGAGCAGCAGCCCTTCGGTAATTTCCAGTACGAGGTTGTTGCCGTAAAGACCTTGTGCGCGCAAATCTTCGATCAAGGTGTCCACACTGTCGTTGACATCATCATGCATGAATTCGACGGGTGATCTATTCACGCTGATCTGAAATCCATGCGGATTCAGCACACTCCAGCGGCCGCACCATGCAATGGATTCCGTGCGTACCCAGGCGCCTATTTCGATGATCAAACGTGTTTCTTCGGCCAGCGGGATGAATTCGGCGGGATTGACCATGCCGCGCACCGGGTGCTGCCAGCGTATCAGTGCTTCTGCCTTGTGCACGCGATTGGTCTTCAGTTCGACGATGGGTTGAAAATAGACTCTGAACTGGTTTTCTGTCAGTGCGCCGCGCAAGTCGTTGATCAAACGCAGACGTTTTTGCGCCGCTGCCTGCAAGGCGGCTTCGTAATAACTGTAGCGGTTACGGCCCAATTTCTTGGCAACATACATCGCCTGATCCGCATGCTTCATCATGTTGTCGGCATCACTCGCATCAGCAGGGTAGAGGGCGATTCCGATGCTGGCCGATATATGAACGATTTCATCTGGCAGATCAAAGGGTTCTGCAAGTCTGGAGAGGATTTTTTCGGCAATGTCTTCGATATGGCTGAGATCCGAAAGCTGAGATAACACCACGGTAAATTCATCGCCTCCTAAACGTGCCACTGTGTCAGATTCGCGCATACAGCCCAGCAGGCGATGTACCGTTCTCTGTAACAGGATGTCGCCTATGTCGTGACCCAGCGTGTCATTCACCTCCTTGAACTGGTCAAGATCGATCAACAACAGTGCAAGTGGTAGTGTGGAGCGATCAGATTTTTTGATTTCCTGTGTCAGCTGGTCGCGAAACATGTCGCGGTTGGGCAGGCCGGTCAGCGTATCGAAGTTGGCTTTTTTCCAGAGCTGTGCTCTGGACTCTTTGATCGACTGGAAATAAAGCGCCGAGCCGCCAAGCACCATGAGCACCACGCTGCCTAACGCGCCGATAAAAAAAGTGAACCATGTGGCTTGTTGGCTCAGTAGCGGAATAGCAGATATCTCGTTGTTGACATGCAGTTGCAGTGCATATTCAGGCAATTTCACTGCGGCCATGACTTGTGGAATATTTTTATTTTCAATTCGCAGAAATGACGGGAATCGCGGATCGTTCCAGGGCTCAATTTTGAGCACCGGAAAATTACTGCGGCGGTAAATTACCAGTTTTTCCTGTTCAGAGAGCTTGAAAACACGTGCATCTGACAGCGCATGCATTTCCAGCTTTTTGTCGTGGGCGAGCACGATGACGCCATTGTTGTCCGTCACAAAGGCGTCAAATGAATTGAGCAAAAAAGACAGGTTGGGAACGTTGGCCTTGGCAATCACCGACCCCATGAATTTTCCATCGACCATGATGGGCGAGGAAAAAAACAGACCGGGGATGTGCGTGGTCTTGCCCACGGCGTATTGCATGCCAGGCTGGCCCATCTGATTTTTCTTGAAATAATCGCGTTCCGCATAATTGGAGCCTATGGGGGTTCCTGTCGAATCCCAGTTGCTGGACGCTACGCAGTCGCCAGCCGCATTCATGACATAGAGCAGGTCCACATTCAGCGCTTTTTCGGCAAGCGCCAGGTAGCGGCTCAGCTCGTTCAGTTGCGGATCCTGGGTCCAAAGTTTGCGCTTCTCATCGTATGGCAAAACGGCGGGCGTGCTGCTCGTTCCAAAACGATGAGCGACTGCTCTGGAAAGCGAGATTGCGCCAATGACATCCGGGACGCCGTGCAGGTAATTCAGGTTGCGCCGGATGCTGTCGGCAAGATCGTCCGTTCTCTGATGGGCGAGTCGGGTTTCCTGTTCGACTGAGTTATGGGTCTCGCTCAGAAAAAATTGTTTTGTGAAATGCCAGGCCGATGCATTCCACAGCACAATCAGCAATGCTGTGAGCAACACGATACGGGGACGGAGCGTTCCCTTTAAACTAAACATAGCGGGGCGCAGCAGAAGAACATCGACGATGTTGCGCTGGATTTCATGGCTTTATTCTCCATGGTCTGCAAGGCCGTGCGGACGGGATCTGGTGCCGAAGATAGGAATCGAACCTACGACCTATTCGTTACGAGTGAATTGCTCTACCAACTGAGCTACTTCGGCGTAGCTGGATTATAGTGGATAGGGGGTTGCTCATGCCAGCGATATTCGCTGACCTGCAGGGGTTGCGGGCGATTTTCGATTTCGTTTTTCAGCAGTTCCGCGCAGGCGAATGACATGGTCACGCCGTAGCGGAAATGCCCGCAGTTGGCATATAAGTTGGCAAGTGTCGGATGACGCGAGATGGTAGGGATGTTGTCAGGAGAGGCGGGGCGCAGCCCGGCCCACTGGCGGATGGGGGCAGGCCATTCCGGAAACAGCGCATGCACGCGCAGCAAGAGGCTCTCTTTCGCCTCAGTCGTCGTGGATTTGTCAAAGCCGGCATCCTCCAGCGTACTGCCGACCAGCACATGACCATCCCGACGCGGGATGAAATACAGATTTTCCTGTAACAGAATCTGGGCAAACGGCGGCGCGTCGAACTTGAACAGCAGGATCTGGCCGCGTATCGGGTGTACATCAAGGCCCATCGCATAGTCGCCCAGCAGGGCACGGCTCCATGCGCCGGCCGCCATGATGTAAGTATCCGCACTCAGCTTGCCTTGTGAGGTGTGCAGCGCGCTGACTGTGTCTCCTTGCAGCTCTAAACGCAGCGCCTCGTGCTGCTCCAGAATGTTTCCGCCCAGCATCTCGACCCGGCGGCGCAGCGCCTGTAACAGGCGCGGATTGCGCACCTGGGCGATTTGCGGCAGGAGTAAACCAGCTCCGGAGAGGTTCTCGACGTGATCGCCCAGCGCAACATGCTGCAAGGCGACATAGTGTGTACTGCACCATTGAGTAGCGAGTTCATCTTGATAGGGCGGCAACAGCAGCATGCCGTTTTGCTGATATTCGGGATCGATGCCGGTAGCGGCGTGCAGGCGGGCTGCCGCATCGCCGAACAGAGCCATGCTGCGCTGTGTCAGGCGGGTGACGGCGTCGCTGTAATCCCATGAACACAGGGGCGAGAGGATGCCGCCACCGGCCCAGGAAGCTTCATTGCCGGTGGTGCCGCGATCGAGAAGCGTGACCTGGTAGCCGGCTTCCAGTAGAGTGATCGCGCTGGTCAGCCCGATTGCGCCGCCACCGATGATCAGAAAGTTGGTTTTCAAATCAGCCCTGCAAGGCCTTGGGCAGGGGGAAAGTCACGTTTTCGGTAATGCCCTGCAATTCGCTGACCTGGCCTGCGCCGAATTGCTGCAACCTTTGAATGACGCCCAGCACCAGCACTTCCGGCGCGGAGGCGCCTGCCGAGACGCCGACCTTGTTTTTTCCTGCAAACCATGCGGCCTGCAAGCCGTCGGCATCGTCCACCAGATAGGCGGGTACGCCGACATTGGCGGCCACTTCGCGCAACCGGTTGGAGTTGGAACTGTTGGGCGAGCCGACTACAACCACCGCATCGCATTGGGTGACCAGCAGTTTAACCGCATCCTGACGGTTCTGCGTGGCATAGCAGATGTCGTCCTTCTTGGGGCCGGTGATGAACGGAAAACGGGTTTTCAGGGCGGCGATGATATTGCTCGCGTCGTCCACCGACAGCGTGGTCTGGGTGACGTAGGCCAGATTCTGTTCGTCATTAACGTTGAGTGTCGCGACCTGTTCGGGGGACTCCACCAGATACATGCCATCCACCACCTGCCCCATAGTGCCTTCTACTTCGGGATGACCCTTATGGCCGATCATGATGATTTCCTTGTTCTGGCTGCGCTGACGCGATACCTCGACATGCACCTTGGTGACCAGCGGGCAGGTCGCATCGAACACGGTCAGATTGCGCGCTTCGGCATCGCGGCGCACCGCCTGCGAGACCCCGTGCGCGCTGAAAATCAGGATGCTGCCGGCGGGGACATCGTCCAGGTCCTCGATAAAAACCGCGCCCTTGGCGCGCAATCCGTCCACCACGAACTTGTTATGCACCACTTCATAGCGCACATAAATCGGTGCACCGTGCAGGCTGAGTGCGCGTTCCACGATTTCGATGGCGCGATCCACGCCGGCGCAGAAACCGCGCGGGTTAGCTAACAGCAGGTCCATTTTTTTTCTCCATAAAACTCTCCCAGATCAGCAGGGCGGCGCCACAGGTGATCGCGGAATCGGCTACATTGAAGGCGGGGAAATAATGCTCGTTCCAGTGAAACAGCAAAAAATCGATCACATAGCCATAGTTGATGCGGTCGATCAGATTGCCGAGCGCACCGCCCAAAATCAGACTCAGGGCCAGCGCGAAAAGGAATTGTGCGGCGTGTTTGCGCAACAGCCAGACGATGCCCATCGAGGTGATCAGGGAAATGCCGGTGAACAGCCAGCGCTGCATGCCGCCCGCATTGCTCAAGAAACTGAACGCTGCGCCCGGGTTGTGCCACAGGGTCAGATCAAATACGCTCAGCACCGTGTAGACTTCCTGATCAGCAAAATGCTGGATGATCATAAGCTTGCTGATCTGGTCGAGTACGATGACCAGCGCGGAAAGGGTTAACCAACGAAACATGTTTTGACCCTCCTTGTGTTCCTTATTGTCATTCCCGCGAAAGCGGGAATCCAGTTGCTTAAAAAATACTCCGCGTAGCGGACAAAACAAAGAGAAAGTCCCGCTGCGCGGGGTTTGTGTGTTTGGCTGGATTCCCGCTTTCGCGGGAATGACGGACTAAGCATAATGTCTTTCCTCGCCGCTGCCATACAGATTGCTCACACAGCGGCCGCACAGGGTTGCATGTTGCGTATCAGCACCTACGTCCTCGCGGTAGTGCCAGCAGCGCTCGCACTTGTCGTGCAGGCTGGCGGACACGTCGATATGCGGCTCGTCAATGGCGCGATGCACGCTGGCGCGCGAAGTGATGAACACCAGACGCAGATCGTCTCCCAGGCTCGCCAGTACCTCGTATTCTTCGCCTGTTGCGAAGACGTCCACCTCGGCGGCGAGCGCGGAACCGATCAGGCCGGCAGAGCGGGCTTCTTCGAGTTGTTTGTTGACACGGGCGCGCCAGGCTTCGATGATCAGCCAGTCGCTGCTTGCAATTTTTCCTGCATCCGGCAAGACGTGCCATACGCCTTCGAACAGGCTGACCTCTTCGTTAACGTGAAACTCGCGCAGCGATTCGTTTGTCCCCTCTCCCTCCGGGAGAGGTTTTGGGTGAGGGAAGCGGGCATGGGAAGTTTTATTATCAGGTGTTGTACTAACTCCATGCCCGTTGCCGTTCAGTATCGTCCAGGCTTCTTCGCCGGTAAAACTTAAGATCGGCGCAATCAATCGGGTCAGCGCGTGGGTAATGTGATACAGCGCATTTTGCGCGGCACGGCGTGCAGGTGAATTCTCCCCTGCGGTGTACAAGCGGTCTTTCAGGATGTCCAGATAGAAACTGCCTAGCGTCTCGGAACAGAAGCCCAATAGTTTTTGCACGGCCAGATGAAATTCGTAGCGATCATAGTCGGCACGCACCTCATCTTGCAGTTTTTGCGTCAGATGCAGCGCGTAACGGTCGATGGCCAGCCACTGATCAACCGGCAGCGCATCGCGCGCGATATCGAAATCCGAAATGTTGGCCAGCAAAAATTTCATCGTGTTGCGGATGCGCCGGTAGCTCTCCACCACGCGTTTCAGAATTTCATCCGAGATGGTCAACTCGCCCGAATAGTCGGTGGACGCGGTCCACAGGCGCAGGATGTCGGCGCCCAGCGTGTCGAATATTTTTTGTGGCGCGATCACGTTGCCCTTTGATTTGGACATCTTGTGACCGTTGCCGTCCACCACGAAGCCGTGGGTGAGCAGGGCTTTGTAGGGCGCGCGGTTGTTGATCGCACAGCCGGTGAGCAAAGAGGACTGGAACCAGCCGCGATGCTGGTCCGAGCCTTCCAGATACAGATCAGCCGGGGCGTGCAGTTCAGCGCGTTTTGCCAATACGGAGGCGTGGGTGACGCCGGAGTCGAACCAGACATCCAGCGTGTGCGTAAGTTTCTTGTAGTGCTCTGCGTCCGCACCCAGCAGGTCCACCGAATTCAGGCTGAACCAGGCTTCGATGCCGTACTGCTCGACGCGCAGGGCGACCTGTTCCAGCAGTTCGGGCGTGCGAGGATGCAGCTCGCCGGTTTCGCGGTGCACGAAAAACGGCATCGGTACGCCCCAGTTGCGCTGGCGCGAAACGCACCAGTCCGGACGGTTCTTGATCATCGCCTCAAGGCGCGCGCGTCCCCATGACGGGAAGAATGCCGTTTCACTCACGGCCTGGTTGGCCAGATCGCGCAGGGTTAAATCCCCCCAGGCCGTTGAATGTCTGTTATCAGCGATCAATTCGCTCTCCCCCCTTTGTAAAAGGGGGGCAGGGGGGGCTTTCTGGTTCATGCCGATGAACCATTGCGGGGTGGAACGGAAGATGATGGGCGTCTTGTGACGCCAGCAATGCGGGTAGCTGTGCTGCACTTTCTTCAGGCACAGTAAATGTCCGGAAGCCTCCAGCGCCTGCAACACGATGTCGTTGCCTTTCCAGACGAATACACCGGCCAGCGCAACCTCGCCCACGGGCGGTACGCTGGGCAGAAACTTGCCGTCGTCGCCCACCGGATTGTCGGTTGGCAGATTGTATTTTTGTCCTGCGAAATAATCGTCCAGACCGTGCGCAGGCGCGGTATGCACCAGCCCCGTACCGGCTTCCAGTGTCACATGCTCGCCGCAGATGACAGGTACGATGCGCTCCTGAAACGGGTGTTGCAAGGGCAGCATGTCGAGCGCCGCACCTTTGCAGGTCGCAACGGACTCGCCGCTCAATTGGTAGCGCTCAAGGCAGGCAGCCATCAGTTCGGAGGCTGTCACCAGATAGCCCTTTTCGGTCTTGGCCAGCGTGTATTCAAAATCCGGATGCACGCTCACCGCCTGATTGGCGGGCAGGGTCCACGGCGTAGTGGTCCAGATCACCACTGAAACGCGGGCGTTACCCGGCAGCGAGACGCCGAATGCACGGTCTAAGCCGGGCATGTCTTTCACCTCGAACGCCACGTCTATTGCGCTTGATGTCTTATCTTCGTATTCCACTTCGGCTTCGGCCAGTGCAGACTGGCAATCCAGGCACCAGTTGACCGGTTTGTAACCCTGATACAGGTAACCGCGCTGATGAATCGCGCCCAGTGCGCGGATGATCTCGGCCTCGGTTTTGAAGTCCATGGTGAGGTAGGGATGATCCCAGTCGCCCAGTACGCCTAAACGGATGAAATCCTTCTTCTGGCGTTCGACCTGTTCGCGCGCGTAGCTGCGGCACAGTTCGCGGAATTCGCCGGGTGGAATCGCCTTGCCGTGCTTTTTTTCTACCTGCAATTCGATCGGCAGGCCGTGGCAATCCCAGCCCGGCACATAAGGCGCATCGAATCCTGACAGCGTCTTGCCCTTGATGATGATGTCCTTGAGGATCTTGTTCACTGCATGGCCGATGTGGATGTCGCCGTTGGCGTAGGGCGGGCCGTCGTGCAGGATGAATTTGGGCAGTCCCAGCTTGGCTGCGCGTATTCTTTGATAGCGCTGCGCCTCCTGCCAGCGCATCAGCATTTGCGGCTCGCGTTTGGCCATATCGCCGCGCATCGGAAAGGCGGTGTCGGGCAGATTCAGGGTTTTTTTGTAATCATTCATGTTGTTCGAACCATTTTTTTGCATGTTCCACATCCAGTGCGATCTGCCGGATCAAAGTGTCCAGATCGGGAAATTTTTCTTCATCGCGGCGTTTTTGCAAAAACTCCACGCGCAGCGTTTTGCCGTAAATATTCTGATCGAATTCAAACAGATGCACTTCCAGTACCGGTTTGGCATCATGTTTGACGGTGGGGCGCACCCCCAGACTTGCCACCCCGCGCAATACGCCAAAATCCCTCGCATGGACTTCGACCACGAAGATGCCTGACAGCGGCGGGCGGTTGTGTTTCATCTGTATATTGGCGGTCGGATAGCCCAGTTTTTTTCCCACGCCGTCGCCGTGTACCACGCGTCCCGATATGCTGTAAGGACGGCCCAGATAATCATGTGCGCGGCGCAACTGTCCCGCCGCCAGCGCTGCGCGCACCGCCGTGCTGGAAATCCGCACACCGTCATGCTTGATGGTGTGTACCGCCTGCACGTCAAATCCTTCTTGTTCTGCGATTTTCTCCATCAGCGCGAAATCACCGCTGCGCCCGCTGCCGAAGCGGAAGTCATCGCCGATCAGCACGAACTTCGCCCGCAGTTTTTCATGCAGGGCATGGATGAAATAGGCCGCGCTCATCTGGGCAAATTCGGCATTGAAACGGCAAACATACACATAATCGATGCCAAAACGCGCAAATAATTCCAGTTTTTCGCGCAGGCTGGAAAGCCTTGTCGGCGCGGTATCCGGAGTGAAAAATTCGCGCGGGTGGGGTTCGAAAATGACCACCGCCGTTTTGAGTTCGCGCGCCTGCGCCGCCGCCTTTAATTCGTTCAGCAAGGCCTGATGACCCAGATGCACGCCATCGAAATTACCGATGGTGAGGGCGACAGGCTGGGTTTGATGGGGGTAGAGTCCGCGTAGTATCTGCATAGCGGGCGGATTATACCGTGAGATGGGGCATCAACGTGAACGTCGAGTAGCGATTCGTTTGTACCCTCGCCCTATGGGAGAGGGTTGGGGCGAGGGAAACGGGCATGTCAAATAGGAGTTTTGCCATGCCCGTTAGGCTTGTCTGCGTGTCAGGAGAATAGCCGGTATGCCTGAGTTCGCGCAGCATGCGTTGCAAGGAATTCACTGCTGGCTGGCGTTGGGGGCTTACTGTTCTTTCAGTTTTTCCTGTATCCACATCCTGATCAGCGATTGATAGGGCATTTTGTGGATATGTGCGGCCTGTTTGAGAGCGTCCAGCTGGGAATCTGCCAGATGCAGTGAAATAGTTGTCGTGGGCGGCGTCAAATCCGGCGGAATTTCTTCGGACTGGGTCCAGTCCAGATAGTCGGTGGCGTCGTGGACTTTCCAGGACGCCTCTTCCTCTGTTTCGGGCGGGAGTGTTGCGAGCTCTTTGATGGATTGCTCCATGAATATCCCTTTCTGATCAGCAACGATGTGTTCAACGGTATCTATACGCAGTGCGCAACACTATACGCGCCGACGGGCAATTCCGGGAGATGGCTTTTGATTTTTTCGCGCTCGGGGTAAACTCCGAAGTCCTGATGTTCTGCAAGCTGCGACAGGCATGAAAATTTAACCCCGCACCCTTATGAATATCATCAGACCAAAAAACTCATTTGAAATGCTGGAGCCGCTGGGCGCCAATGTCGTCTCGCTGGGCGAAATCAGCAGCATGCTCGATGGTACGCAGATGTTCCGCGATTTTGAGTGGCCGCTGATCGAGGCACTGTCCGGCTATATTCATCTGTATCGGGCGAGTCCGGGCGTCGTGCTGTTTCATGAGGGCGATCCGGGGGATTTTATGTGTGTGGTGATCAAAGGTCGTCTTGATATCCTCAAGCAGGATATGCAGCATGAAGACAAAACCGTCGTCTCGGTTCATGCGGGGCGCAGTCTGGGTGAAATGGCGATGGTGGATAATGAGACCCGCTCGGCGACGGCGGTAGTGATTGAAACGGCTGTACTGGCCGTGTTGACGCAGGAAAACTTTCAGGCGATCACGCAGGATAAACCGGTTCTGGCGGTCAGGTTGCTGCTCAAGATTGCGCAATTGATCAGCCAGCGCCTGCGCCATACCAGCGGCATCCTGATCGATTATCTGGACAAGTGAGTCACGTTACCGTGAAAGTCGCGAAGCGATTCGTCTGTTCCCTCTCCCTCCGGGAGAGGGTTTGGGTGAGGGAACCGACCGGCGCAAGCACTTTGCGAGTTATTGCCCAAGGGCAATATCCCTGCGAAAAACATTGCATGCTCAGGGGTGGAGCTTGCGCCATGTCGGTCAGATGGGCAGAAATTCGATGCCGGTTCGTTTCACCAGTTCCTCGTAACTGATCGGGCGGCCGACCCGCGCTGCATCGGTATTGTCCAGCCAGTGCGCCCAGGCGCGGTGAGCGGCAGGGTCATAGACCAGTTTGAACAAGTGTTGCGGCACCCAGACGTGGTCAGCGCCGATGGTGGGCGGCGTGCCGTCAAATACGGGGCCGGTAATCACGTATACATCGCCTGCGGCGCGCATCACATAACGGCGCGTGGCCTTTTCAATGCTGGCCCAGGCATGACGGTTGTTGAGGGCATATTGCGGCACTATATTCGCCAGTGAAAAACTTTGCGCCATCGCCTCATCGTTGGCCATGTCGCCGGCCGGCGCCATGTGGCCGCGATCAAATCCTGAGTCGTGATAGTCGTTCAATTCCGCACGTTCAGCCCTGGGCAGCCTTGCATCGGCAAAAAATTTATTCGTTCGCTGTCTGTCGCGCGCGGCCAGCAGTTGCGTGCTGTTGAGTCGTTCTGCAACATAAATCGGCGTGTGACTGATGCCGGAATGCAGCACCGCAAACCCCGCAAAACACAGGGCGCGCGGTTGCGACGCTTCGAGGTGCCTGATGAACGGTGGTTTGCCGTCGGCAAATTCATCCCGGCACTGACTGAAATCATTGGCAAATGCACTGCTGAATGAAAAGAACAGCAGCGCCAGAGCGAGTTGTTTCATCATCGCCCGTTATCAGCTGCCGGCATGCATCCGGTTGAGCAGTTTTGCGATGATGTCGTGATTGAGCCACAGCACGGGGCCTGCCGGATTTGAGGTTTCATGGAACATCAGGGGGCCGGTACCTTCGAGCACCAGCGCGCTTAAGTGGCCCGCAACCAGTTCCGTGCGGTTGACATGCATCTGGGTGATTTCGTCGGAGGTGCCTATCATCACCTCGGCCAGCGCGGCCGAGTTGTCCATCGGCCAGGCGGCGAAGTTGCGAAACTCCGTCATCACGCCGCTGGTGTTGTAGTCCTCTATTTTCTGCAACAGGCTTTCAATGGTCACGCCTTCCTGCAACAGGGGACGGCAGGCCTGCCACTGCGCCTCAGCCCAGGCGCCGCCATTTTCACGGCGCAGCGCCTTGAGCAGCGGGAACAGCGAGAGCTCAACGCCTGCGAAAATATCGGACGAATTGGTACGTATCTCCGGACAGTTGTAGACCGTCGCTACAACGCCTTTTTCCCAGGCCGCTTTGGCGACATCCTCCAGACGCATCTTGGCGCGACCTTGCGTGTAGTTGGTATAGGTCTGCCACTGGTACTGGTCGTCGATCAGAATCTCGGTGCCGTGATAACCATAGGCGGTGTAACGCACCTGACCGCCGGTTTTTGCAAGCCTTGCGCGAATATAGGCGCTGCCCTCGATCAGGTATTGCAGGGTATTGGCGGTGACTTCATCGAAATTCATCAGAATCAGTTTGCCCAGATCGCTGTCCAGCAGCGCGCGCGAGGACATGAAACGCTCGCCGCGGCCCTTGTAGATACGGTTGGCGATGGCCAGAAACACCTTAACCTTGGGAATGCCGCCCGCCATGGTGTGGGCAAAGAAGACGTTGCTGCCATCCGCTATCATGCCATCGAGTTCGGTCATCACGCGTGCGACAGAATCCTTAAAGCGCGCAACGCCAACCTCGCGGCATTTTTCGATATGCGCCCAGTCGAGTTTATCGTCCTGCCAGCTTTTCAACGTCATGCCGGACAGCAAGTCGGTCGGTGTGGGTTCGCCGACAGGCGCATCCAGATCGAATCCGGCCATCAGCGGTACGTTGATGATGCGACCACCCAGATTGGCTTCGGCAATCGCCAGTTCTTCTTCGTTGAGGGGGCGCAGGGCATTGTTTTCATCGCGTCGTCCGACGGTGATGCCGATAAGGGTCATGCCGGCTTTTCTGGCTTCGTTGATCAGTCCGTTGGCATAGCCGCGGCCGAACAGCTCGCCGAACAGCACGAAGACATCGCCTTTGCGAAAAATGTTGCTCTGTGGAATGTCTCGCAGGGCGATGGGTGCGTGCATAAAAATCTACTCCGAAATGATGAATTTATAGAAACAAATACAAAACATTGTCCACGAAAGACACGAAAAGCACGAAATATATAACAAATTGATTTTATTATAAATAATTAATAATTTTGCCGAAAAATTTCACTTTCTCTGATACGCTTTAAATCGACTTCTTGAATTGTATAACAGGCGAATATTAAATCTATTGTGGCTGTTTTCGTGCCTTTCGTGTTTTTCGTGGACAGATTTTTTCAGTTAAACCGTGCCGCCGACGGTCAGGCCGTCGATTCTGACCGTCGGCTGTCCGACGCCGACCGGTACGCTCTGGCCTTCCTTGCCGCAGGTGCCAACCCCGGGATCAAGCGACATGTCGTTGCCGATCATTGAGATGCGCGTGAGTACATCCGGGCCGTTGCCAATCAGGGTCGCGCCCTTGACCGGATAAGTGATCTTGCCGTCTTCGATCATATAGGCTTCGGCGGTGGAGAAGACGAATTTTCCGCTGGTGATATCGACCTGGCCGCCGGCAAAATTCACCGCGTATAAACCGTGCTTGACCGAGGCAATGATCTCCTGAGGGTCCTTATCACCCGCCAGCATATAGGTATTGGTCATGCGCGGCAGCGGAATATGCGCATAGGATTCGCGGCGTGCGTTGCCGGTGATCGGTACACCCATCAATCGTGCATTCAGGCTGTCCTGCAGATAGCCCTTGAGGATGCCGTTCTCGATCAGCGTGGTGCACTGGGTGGGGTTGCCTTCGTCGTCCATCTGCATCGAGCCGCGCCGGTCAGCGAGTGTGCCGTCATCCACTACGGTCACGCCCTCGGAGGCGACGCGCTCGCCGATGCGGCCTGCGAATGCGGAACTGCCTTTGCGGTTGAAATCGCCTTCCAGTCCGTGACCGATCGCTTCGTGCAGCAGGATGCCCGGCCAGCCGTTGCCCAGTACTACGGTCATGTTGCCGGCGGGTGCCGGGGCTGCGTCCAGATTGACGACCGCCTGATGTACCGCTTGTGCTGCGTATTTATGCAACATTGCATCGTCAAAATAGCTGTAATTGAAGCGTCCGCCGCCGCCTGCCGAACCTTGTTCGCGACGCCCGTTACTCTCGATGATCACGGTGATCGACAGGCGCACTAATGGCCTGATGTCGGCATTCATCAGGCCGTCGCTGCGCGCGATCATCACCACTTCGTATTCACCGGCAAGCCCTGCCATCACCTGCACCACGCGCGGGTCGAGCGCGCGCGCATAGCCTTCGATGCGTTCGAGCAGGGCAACTTTATCGGCGTCCTTCAAGCTGGCAATCGGATCGTTCGGCAGGTAGATGTCGCGCCGCGAGCCTTTATGTATCATCGGCACGCTCTGAGTGCCGCCACTGGAAGCGATGGCGCGTGTGGCATTGGCTGCGCTTTGCAGTGCATTCAGACTGATGTCATCGGAATAGGCGAATGCGGTTTTTTCGCCGCTCACTGCCCGCACGCCGACACCCTGATCGATATTGAAGCTGCCGGATTTGACGATGCCTTCCTCCAGCGACCAGCTTTCGGCGCGGCTGTACTGAAAATACAAATCGGCATAATCGAGCCGATGCGCCAGCATGCTGTTGAACACCTGCTCGATTTGCAGCGTTTCAATCAGCGCGGGTGCGAGCAGGATGTTCTGCGCAGTGGCGAACAGGGTGTCAGGGGAGGCGGATGAAGTCATAATTTAGTCGTTAGACGTGAGTCATTAGTTGTTAGTTAAAGCAGCCGTTAGTCGTTGAGTATGGTTCGGTAGTTCAATTGTAGTCGTTAGTCGTTAGTCGTTAGTCATCAGTTAATTCGCGTAGCGATAACTAGTAACCAGCTACTAGCGTCTAACGACTGTTTCTAGCAGCTGATTTTACGGTGCTCCAGTGCAGGCAGGCCGGTACGCAGGCTCGTCTGATAGCTTGGATTGACTTCGGTGATCACTACGCCTGAGCCGCGCGGCAGTCTGTCCAGCACACGTCCCCAGGGGCCGATGATCATGCTGTTGCCATGGGTTTCGCGTCCGTTGACATGATAGCCGCCCTGCGCTGCGGCAATCACATAAGCCAGATTTTCCACCGCGCGCGCGCGAACCAGTATTTCCCAGTGCATTTTACCGGTGGTTTCGGTAAACGCGGCGGGTAATACGATCATGTTGACATCTTTCATCGCGCGGAACAGTTCCGGAAAACGCAGATCGTAACAGATGGCAAGGCCGATGCGCCCGAACGGGGTGTCCAGCACCACGACCTTGTCGCCGGCCTCGATGGTCTGTGCTTCATCATAACTTTCGTTGCCCAGAGACAGGTTGAACAAATGGATCTTGTCGTAGCGGGCGACCTGCACGCCCTGATCGTCGAAAACCAGGCAGCTGTTGCGCACTTTGTCCGGTGAGTTTGCAGCAAGCGGAATGGAGCCGCCCACCAGCCATATCCTGAAGTGCCGCGCGACATCGCTCAAAAATTCCTGTATCGGGCCTGTGCCCGGTTGTTCGCGTACCGCCAGCGTATCCTGCTCGGTCATGCCCATGATCGCAAAAAATTCCGGCAATACCACAAGGCGAGCGCCTTGCTCGGCCGCCATGGCGATCAGGCGGCGTGCTTCGCTGAGGTTGCCGGCGACATTCGGGCCGGATGCCATTTGAATGGCGGCCACCTTGAAGGGCGTGGTTTGAGCGGAGTTGCTGTTTTGTGTGACGGCGGACATAGCGTGTTCCTGAGTTATTTTTTTGGCGTATCTGCGGCTTTAGGTACTTCCTGCAGCTTGACGGGCTTCTGGCCTACCTTGACGACATTAGGGTTGCTCCAGGTTCCGTCGACATTGTATTCAAATGACATCAGATAATCGAGCGGGTTGCCTAAAACCTTATTGACGATCAACGCGCCCAGACCCACCACGGGTCCCGCTGCAAAGGCGCTCAGCATGGAAACGCTGGAGCCTAACGTCGGCAATACCACGATATGCATGTTTTGTGTTTCATCGTTCAGATTGACGGTGCCTTGCATGGTTACCTTTGCCGATGAACCGTCTATGTGCAGGTCCTGCGTCTGCATCACGCCGTGTGCAATCGTCGCATTGCCGTTGATATTGTCGAACTCGAAGCCGGCACTGAACACATCGTTGAAATCCAGCGTGATGCGTTTGGGGAGTGCCTGCAGACTGAGTATACCAAGCAGTTTTCCGATGCCCGGATCCATTTTGAGGAATTGTCCCTTGCCGGTGTCGAGCTTGAGCGTGCCGTTCAGCGTCGCGTAGTTGAATTCGTCGGGCTGCCCATCCCAGTTCAGGTTGGCGACCAGTTTTCCGTTACCGTTCCTGACGGTATTCGGGTAGCCGGAACGGGCCAGAATTTTGCCGGCATTGGAAATATCCAGCAATAAATTGACCTGAGTTTGTTTGCTGCGCCACAGGCCATCCCCGGTCAGGTTGCCGTCCGGATTGGTGATATGCAAACGGCGCAGGCGCCAGTTTTGCCCTTCCGGGAATCCCACCAGTTCAAAACGCCCGATATTCTTATCCTTGAGCAGTAAGTCATCAATGGTGATATCCACGGCGGGTAATTGTTGCGGCTGGGTAATCACCGGTGTGGGTTTAGCCGCGGGCAAAACGGCGGTATTTTCGTTCGTCCAGTACAGGTTTTTCAGGCGTGCGGTGATTTTGTCAGTGCCGTTATACCCCTGCGGTTGCCAGATGATTTCGCCGTTCAGGGCGTTGCTCGACAGTTGCGCGGACAGGCCATCGCCGCGCCGGGCGGCATTGATTTGCAGGTCGGCAAGGTTCATGCCGTAGCCGCTCAGTTTGTCGATGTGCAGGTTCGCGCCGTTTATCGGCAACGAGGCACCGCTGCCGGCGGTGAGTCCGTTCCAGCCTTGCAGGGAGAGGCTCGGCAGATTGCCCGTCAGCCAAATGCCTGTCCTGATGGAACTACTAGCCAATCGACTAGGCTGCCCAACAACACCAGCCAAGTCGCTGGTTATGAGCTCAGTCGAAGGACCTGTCTGCCCTGAGTCTGGTCGAAGGGTCGAAGGGCCTGTTTTTCCTGTCAAAGAACTGTCAGGTGAGCTGACAGATCCGCCAAAATTGACGATGCCGCGCTTGATGGTGTTGACGCCGTTTTCTTCGCTGCTATAGAGTCGGGCGCTCAGCAGACGGCCAAGTTGTGCGGTGATCATGTCCTGATGATCGGCGATGTTTTTCTTTTCGATGTGCAGCGGCCAGATTTCATTGGCGCTTTTTGCCAGTGGTGCGGGCAGGCTGGAACTGATGCCCTGCAAGCTGGAGTTGAGCGTCAGATTGGCGACCTTATTCACTATTTTGATGCTGGCATCCCACGTGGCGGCGCCGTGCAGGCGTTCAAGCAGCGGGCTACTCTCGGTTTTACGCAGGGTATCCAGGCTGATGCGGCCTTGCAGTCCGGCGTGTATCACGCCGCCTTCCGCGGTCTGCACATTCAGACGGGCAGGTCCGCCCAGAATCACGCTCGTGACATTGTTGGTTTGCATCCCGGATTCAGTAAATGCGAGTTCCCCGCGCGTCGCGCGTAGCCATGGCACACCGGGGCCCAGGTCGATATCGCTGTTTTGGACATGCAGTAATCCGGAAATGTGTGCAGGTTTGTTCTGCAACAGCGGGATTTGAGCGTTCATGTTCAGATGGCCGTCGCCGCTGGCGCTGATGCCGTCGGTAAAGCCTTTGATGTAGGTGCGTACCGGGCTTTGCTGGATGAATTGCAGAAAAATGTTGTTGGCGGCGTCGGCTTCGCCTTTTATCTCCAGGGGCGTGTCGATATGCGACATGTCGGGCTGAACGATAGACAGGTTGTGTATGCGCGCACCCAGTATGGTGGCGGCAGGTGAGTGCACTTCCATCCTGTTGTTGTGTATTCTGAATTCGCCGGACAGATTTTCGATTTTCGGCCAGTCGGGCGCGTATAGCATAGCGGCATCCTGCCCGTGAGCCGTGATCTCAAACAAGGTATCTTTTGTTCCATCCAGCGGAAAATCACTCAGATTTCCCTTGAGGCGCAGGTGAAAATCCTCGGTGTGTCCCGACAGCAGGGCGTCGTTCAGCCAGTCGTTGTCTTTTTTGGAAACCGCGACCAGCGGGGTATAGCGCGCCGCACGGCGGATATTGCCGCGAGTCAGATTTACCGTCAGATCCATGACGCCCTTGGTGCCCGCCTGGGTGCGGTAGTTGCCGAACAGGTTGCCGGCCAGGTCTTCGTTGGCAACGGCCACATTATCTGCGCGTATCATCAGCTCACCTTGTTCATGCTGCCAGCTTGCCTGGCCGGTCAGCGTGTTGAACAGCAGTGTCTCGCGCAGCACGCCGGGGGCGTCGATGCTCAGGTTGTGTGTATTGATATTCAGTCGTCCGCTGGTCTGATTGCCGTCCAGTGTAGCGCTCAAGCCTGTGAAACCGGGTAGCTTGCCGACCTGTTGCAGGGAGAGGTTTTCAAACTGCCCCTTGATTGTGTAGTCCAGTAGTTTTTCAGGTGTGCCTTGCCATTGCATATCCAGATTTGACACTCGGCCGCGGGGTGCATAGGCATTCAGTTGTGCGCGCAATGGTGCATCGAGCGGGAAGAAATTCGCCAGACTGACCAGACTTTCCAGTTGCAACAGGTTGGCGCGCAGCGCTCCGCCGCCGGGATGGGCGAGCGTGACAGGACGGGTGCGGAAATAAAAATCCGTGGGCAGCAAGCTCAGGCCGTTATGCAGGCGCATGGACAGCGCTCGTGTGGTGACTTCCCATCCGTCATCGGTGGTTTTCCATGCGGCGCGCCCGTGCAGATACTGGACATCCATTTCGGGTGCATTCTCAGCCAGACGGGTCGCGACATCGTGCAAGGACATATCAGTTGTAAATTGGGTGATTTTTCCCTTTTCCAGGCCCAGCCAGACTCGTAGCGCACCGCGTCCCCGACTCAGTTGTGACGGCAGCGTCAGCCAGGGGCGCCATGCCAGCAGGTCGGTGCGATCAAGCTGGGCGAACAGCAGTCCGCGCCATTGCTCAGGTCGATTGAAATATCGGCCATGGAAATCGCCGCGTATATCCAGTGGCGAAGACAGGGCCGCAGGCGGCACGGCACGCAGGGCGAACTGGTGGTGACTGAACAGATTTTCGATGCGCAGATTAACCTGGTTCAGCGCCAATGGCGGTGCGCCGCGCTGATCGTCCTGCCAGACGATGCGTGCATCGCGCACCACGATGCTGGACTGGTGCAGCAGCCATTCGGACAGATCGTTGTTGTTGCTTTCTGTTGTGACGGCGAGGCTGCCGACAAACAGATGACCCTGTGTATCGCGGTGTATCAGCAGTTCGGGACGGTCGATTTCCAGGCTGGACAGGCGTAATTCGGCAGCCAGCAGCGACAGCCAGGATACGCTGGCATTGATGCGCGGCAAGAGCAGCGCCTGATTTCCCTGTTTGTCCAGGATGCGCACATTGGTGAGACTCAGGTGGGGATGCAAGCCGATCCAGTCGCCTTGGATCTGATCGACGCTCACCGGATTGCCCATCGCCACAGAAACTTGGGCGGTGATCCTGTCGTGAAACTGTTCGATCTCGGGTAACAGCCAGTAGCGCAGCGTGAGTATGGTGATCGCGCACAGCAGGGCAAACACCGCCGATGCGATGATCGTGATGCGCGTCAACCAGTTTAAACTGTGCCAGAGCAGGCGAACGGGGAGTGAGTTCAGCATAATTCAGTTTTGAGTCGCTAGTCGCTAGTTGCTAGTTAGTGATTTGGTTTTGATTTAACTAACGACTAACGACTAACGACTGATTTTGGTTAAACTAGCGACTGATCGTAGGACAATGCGCATTCTAACGTGAAGCCTTGGATATGAACACACAAAACTCGCACGCCTTTGCCGAACGATTGCAGAAAACGCTGCGTTGCAGCCGTTATGTCCGGCGCACGCTGGACGCAGACCCAGGATTGCTGGATTGGTTGCAGGCAAGTTACGCCACGGCGTGCAGTCGTGAGGAAATCGCGCGCTTGCTTGAACAATTATTGCCCGCCCTGCAACCTTCCGCTTTGCATGGAGACGGGGGGCATGCTTCAGTCGCTTCTGTGACGCCGGCTTTTCATGACGAAGCCGCGCTGGCGCGTGCGGTGCGTCAGTTGCGCAAGCAGGTGATGGTCAAGCTGGTGTTTCGCGATTTGAACGGTCTGGGCGATCTGCATGAAGTGATGCAGACCATGACCGCGTTGGCGGAAATTGTGCTGCAACAGGCGCAACGCTGTCTGATGCAATCGCTGTGCGCGCAGTTCGGTACGCCGGTGGGCGCCGCAAGCCATGAAGCGCAGCAGATGCTGGTCATCGGCATGGGTAAGCTGGGTGGCGGGGAGTTGAATGTTTCATCGGATATCGATCTGATTTTTGTGTACGCGGAAGACGGTGAGACAGATGGGGAACGCAAATTAAGCAATCATGAATTCTTTACGCGGCTCGGGCGACGGCTGATCAATATCATCAACGAGGCGACCGGCGACGGCTATGTGTTTCGCGTGGATATGCGCTTGCGCCCTTACGGCGAGAGCGGCCCGCTGGTGATGAGTTTTGCCGGTCTGGAAGAATACCTGATCACGCAGGGGCGCGAGTGGGAGCGCTACGCATGGATTAAGGCGCGTGTGGTGTCACCCGAAACGCATGCCAGTATTGCTGAGTTGAGCGCACTTTATCGGCCTTTCGTATACCGAAAATATTTAGATTACGGCGCGATCGATTCGATGCGCAAACTGCAAGCGCAGATCCGTCAGGAAGTATTGCGGCGCGACCGGCTGGATAACGTCAAACTGGGCCCCGGCGGGATCCGCGAGATCGAATTTACCGCACAGGTATTTCAGCTGATCCGCGGCGGACAGGATGTCAGGCTGCGGATGCTGCCGACGCAGGGCGTATTGAGGCAGCTTGCGGAAAACGGGCAGATGCCGGCGCAGGCAGTGGCCGATCTGGCGGCGGCCTATGTGTTTTTGCGCAATCTGGAACATCGCTTGCAATATCTGGAAGATCAGCAAACCCAGACATTGCCGTCGAATGAGGAGGACCGGCAAATCATCGCCTGTGCGATGGGCTATGGCGATTATGCGGCGATGTTGCAGGAATTGGACCGGCACAGGGCGCGGGTGGCTGAGCAGTTCGAACAGATTTTTGGCGCGCAGGTTGAGGAGGTTAGCGCGCTGTGGCGCGAAGATATCCGTGAACAAGAGCTGACGCAGGGGCTTGAAAATCTGGGCTTTGCCGGTGCGCATGACAGCGCGCAGCGTCTGTTGCAACTGCGTGGCAGTACGCGCTACCGGCAGTTCTCCGAGTTTGGTAGGCGGCGCGTGGATCAGCTGATCCCGCAATTCATCGCGCTGGCCGCGCAATACGGCAACCCCGATGCCACCCTGTCCAGGTTGTTGAACCTGCTCGATGGCATCAGCCGCCGCGTATCCTATCTGGCTTTTCTCGCCGAATATCCAGAGGCGCTCAAACGCCTGACCCGGCTGCTCTCCGCCAGCAGTTGGGCGGCGGGTTATCTGGCGCAGCACCCGGCGCTGTTTGACGAATTGCTCGATGAGCGCGAGCTGTACCGGCCGCCGCGATGGCCGGAAATCGAGCGCGATCTGCAAACGCGGCTGACCGAGTGCGGTGAGGATGCCGAGCGCAAGCTGGAAGTGCTGCATCAGGTGCAGCAGGAACAGATTTTTTATTTACTGGCGAAGGATTTGCAGGGCCTGTTGCCGCTGGAGGTACTCAGCGATCATCTGAGCGATCTGGCCGATCTGATGCTGGGCCACGTGCTGGCCCTCTGCTGGGAGACCGCGCGCGTGCGACATGCGGATCGGGCGCGCTTTGCCATCATCGCGTACGGCAAGCTGGGCGGCCGGGAAATGGGTTATGCCTCCGATATCGACATGATTTTTCTGTATGACGATGATCACCCGGATGCACAGGAAAATTATGCGCGGCTTGGCAAGCGCATCAATGCCATGCTGGGCAGCTACACGGCCTCGGGGCGCTTGTATGAGACCGATTTACGTCTGCGTCCGAACGGGGCGAGCGGCCTGCTGGTGAGTTCGATTGCCGCGTTTAGCGACTATCAGCAGACCCAGGCCTGGGTGTGGGAGCATCAGGCGCTGACCCGTGCGCGCTATTGTGCAGGCGACAAACAGGTGGGCGAGGCGTTTGAAGCTATCCGCCAGCAGGTGCTGCGCCTGCCGCGCGAGCTGGCGACGTTACGCGGCGAAATCGCAGCGATGCGCCAGAAAATGCACGACGGCCATCCGAGTCACAGCGCGCTGTTTGACATCAAGCACGACAGCGGTGGCATGGTGGATATCGAATTCATGGTGCAGTATCTGGTGCTGGCCCATGCGCATCAGTATCCGCAACTCACCGGCAATGTCGGCAATCTGGCCTTGCTGAAGATAGCCGTGGAACTGGGGCTGATTGACGCCGGGCTGTCAGAGCAGGTTCGCGCCCTTTACCGGACGCTGCGCCAGACCCAGCACCGCATGCGCCTCAACGATGTGTCCCCCTGCCGCGTTACACCCGGCGAAATCGATATACGCGCCAGTCTGAAGCTGTGGGAGCAGTTGTTTGGTGCGTAGCGGGACAAGCCACAATACTGCTTGCCACTTGCCACTTGCCACTTGCCACTTGCCACTTGCCACTTAATTATTTGCTGCGCTTTTCCAGTTCTTCCCAGCGCGTCATGATGGCGAGCACTTCCGCCTCGATGGCTTCATTGCGCGTCTGCAACTGCTTGGCGCGTTTGGCGTCAGTGCGGAAGATCGTGCCATCGGCCAGATGCGCGGCGATGTTGATCTGCTCCTGCTCCAGCGCCTCGATGCGTTTGGGCAACTCTTCCAGCTCGCGTGTTTCCTTGTAGTTGAGTTTGGAAGGCGTTTTCGGTTTTTCAACAGGCTTTTCAGTGACGCGGGGCGGGGTGGAAGTGGCCGGTTTAGCCAGGGCGGCGGCAGCCTGAAACTTCTGCACGCGTACCCAGTCCTCGTAACCGCCGACATATTCCACCAGTTTTCCGTCGCCTTCGAACGCGATTACCTGGGTGACCACGTTGTCCAGGAACGCCCGGTCATGGCTGACCAGAAACAGCGTACCGTCATATTGCGCGAGCAGCTCTTCGAGCAATTCCAGGGTTTCGATATCCAGATCGTTGGTTGGCTCGTCCAGAACCAGCACGTTGGCGGGCTGGGTGAACAGGCGCGCCAGCAGCAATCGGTTGCGTTCGCCGCCCGAACAGCTCTTCACCGGGGAGCGGGCGCGTTCGGGCGGGAATAAAAAGTCGCCCAGATAGCTGATCACGTGTTTTTGCTGGCCTGCGATTTCGACAAAATCGGACCCCTGGCTGATGGTGTCGGCCAGCGTCATGTTTTCATCGAGCTGTTCGCGCAGCTGATCGAAATAGGCAACCGTCATCTTGGTGCCGAGTTTGACGTCACCGGTATCCGGTTCGATTTCGCCCAGGATGATCTTGAGCAGGGTGCTCTTGCCCACCCCGTTGGGGCCTAACAGGCCGATCTTGTCGCCGCGCTGGATGCGACAGGAGAAATTGTTGATCAGCGTGCGTCCGCCATAGGCCTTGCTGACATCGGTGAGTTCCGCGACCAGTTTTCCTGAGCGTTCCCCGGTATCCACGGTCATTTCCACTTTGCCCTGTTTCTCGCGGCGCGCGGCACGGTCACGGCGCAGTTGTTCCAGACGCAGCACGCGACCTTCGTTGCGGGTGCGACGGGCTTTCACGCCCTGGCGTATCCACACTTCTTCCTGCGCCAGCACCTTGTCGAACTTGGCGTTGACCACCGCCTCATCCGCCAGCATGCGCTCCTTGAGCGCCAGATACGCGCTGAAGTTGCCGGGGAAACCGGCTAGTTTGCCGCGGTCCAGTTCCACGATGCGGGTGGCGACGTTGTCAAGAAAGCGCCGGTCATGGGTGACGAACAGCACGCTGCCGACGAAGTTGTTGAGCAGACCTTCGAGCCAGTCGATGGAGGCGAAATCCAGATGGTTGGTCGGCTCGTCCAGTATCAGTACATCGGGCTCGGCGACCAGCGCCTGTGCGAGTGCGACGCGTTTACGCTGTCCGCCGGACAGGTTGCCGACCAGTCGGTCAGGATCCAGATCGAGCTTGGCAATCGCGGTTTCGATGCGCGCCTGTACTGACCAGCCATCCTCCGCTTCCAGCTGGGTCTGCAAATGCTGCATCTCTTCCAATAGTTTGTCGTAATCCGCATCCGGCTCACCTAACTGATGCGAGACATGGTGGTAGTCGTGCAGCAGTTTTTGCAGCTTGCCCAGACCTTTTGCGACCGCATCGAACACGCTGTCATCCGGGTCGAGCACCGGTTCCTGGCTGACATAACAGATGCGTGCGGACGGTTGGCGCCACACCAGTCCGTCGTCCAGCGTGCCCTGTCCTGCCAGCACGCGCATCATGCTGGACTTGCCGCCGCCGTTGCGCCCGATCAGGCCCACGCGTTCGCCTTCGTCGAGTTGAAAATCGGCATGGTCGAGCAGGGCGACGTGACCGAAGGCTAAGCTTGCTTTGTCTAGTGTGATGTAGGGCATTATTTTATATTGTTGATTATATTATTTAATTTTTATGACTTGCCGCCGGCGGTTAATTTCTTCAGGTCGCTAATGATCTCGGTGGAATGGCGCGAGGTGTCCACGCTCAGATAGCGCTTGCTGATGTTGCCTTGCGGGTCGATCAAAAACGTGTAGCGGCGGGCGACTTTCATTATGCCGAGATTGAGCAGCGCGCCGTAGCTTGCCGCAACCGAACCGCTTTTGTCGGCCAGCAAAGGGAAGGGTAGATGATATTTTTTGGCAAATTCGGCATGGCTGTTGCTGTCATCCACGCTGATGCCGACCACCTGCGCGCCCATGGCGGTTAACTGATTCAGGTCGTCGCGAAACGCGCAGGCCTCCTGCGTACAACCCGGGGTGTCATCCTTGGGATAAAAATACAATACCAGATACTTGCCGCGAAAATCCTGCAAGGTGTGTGACTGGCCGTTCTGGTCCGGCAGGCTGAATGCAGGAGCGGCCTGACCCACGACCGGAAGGTCACCTGCGCGCGCTGCGCGCGCAACGAGCAGGGCGGCAAAAATAAGCACAGCGGCGGCGATGGCTAACCATTTCATTTCGAGTCCTTTTCGGGCGGTATTGTGCGACAGGTGCGCATGATACCAGTGTGAAGGTTTGGATTACAGCGCATTTGACGGTAGAATGCGCCCGCTGTCCTTGTAGTTAAATGGATATAACCGCCCCCTCCTAAGGGGCAATTACAGGTTCGATTCCTGTCGAGGACACCAAATAACCATCCAGTATCATCCGTCACCGTCTTGCAATCCTATGTAGTTGCTAGCTTTATCCCTATATTGCGTCCGTTATCATCCATGCAAGTCTATTGCAATCTGCCTTAATTTGTGGGTAAATATGTTGGTAAATTATTTGTCAGTAATTTTTTTACCAACAAAAAGAGGCGCGAACATGAAACTCAATGATGTTGCAGTCAGAAAAGCCAAGCCGGAAGCCAAGCCCCGCAAGCTGTCTGATGGCGGCGGTTTGTATGTCCTGATTCATCCGAACGGCGGTAAATATTGGCAGCTTGCCTATCGCTTTGCTGGTAAACAAAAGACCTATGCCATTGGCGTTTATCCAGATGTGAGCCTGGCTGAAGCACGAGAAGGCCGCGAGGCTGCGCGCAAGTTGATAGCCAAAGGCATAGACCCCAGCGAAGCGAAGCAATCGCAAAAGCGCGAAGATAAAATAGCGGCGGCGAATACCTTTGAAGCTGTCGCGCGTGAGTGGGTGGATAATCGCTCTAATGACTGGACGGCAGGCCACAAGGCGCTGACGCTGCGCACATTGGAGCAGGACGCCTTCCCTTCGATTGGTCGTCGCTTGATTGCCGAGATTACCCCGGCTGAATTACTGGCAACGGTGCGCACCATCGAAAAGCGCGGCGCGCTGGAAATTGCCAGTCGTGTCCTTCAGCGATGCGGTTCTGTTTTTCGTTATGCCATTGCAACAGACCGATGCAAAAGCAACCCGGCTACAGAGCTGCGGGGTGCATTGAAAAGCCCTAAGCGTACTCACTACACCACAATTGAAAAGGGCGGTTTCCCGCAATTGCTACGGGATATTGACGGCTATCAGGGCAGCCCAATGACTACCTATGCCTTGCAGCTTATGGCTTTGACATTTACCCGCACGGGTGAACTGATAAACGCGGAATGGAAAGAGCTAGACCTTGATCGTGCAGAATGGTTAATTCCTGCCGAACGAATGAAGATGCGCAGGCCGCATCTTGTTCCGCTGTCAGTTCAAGCGGTAGCGGTATTCCGTGAGGCGGCTAAGTTGTCCGGTGATCGTCAGCATGTATTCCCGAACCGTAACGACCCCAGCAAGCCAGCCAGCAACGCGATTATCTTGCGCTCATTGGGGCGCATGGGGTATACGGGCAAGATGACCGGCCACGGCTTCAGGTCGGCTGCCTCAACCATGTTGAATGAGAATAAAAGCAAGTGGGGCATACACCGCGACACCATCGAATTGCAGCTTGCACACGTTGAAAAAAATGCCAGCCGGGCAGCCTATAATTTTGCTGAGTACCTGGACGAACGCCGCGCCATGATGCAGCAATGGGCGGACTATCTGGACGAGTTAAAAGCGGGGGCGCAGGTGATCCCGTTGCGGGTTAATACCGCCATTCGCTGATGTCGATTTGCTTCTGTTTCTACCCGTTACCCTGTTTTTTTAGTGGGGAAGGTGGGGAGAGTGGGGAAGTTGCCTTGTAACCCGCGCCGTTGCTTGGTTCTTGCTTCCCCACTCACTGGGGATTTTTGCTCATTTTCGGGGGGCACATCTTCACGTTCCCCAATTAGCGCGCCCCAATCTGGTGTTCGGACGTTAGACCAGGTGAAACACTGGCAGGCCGAGCCCCTTCGAGCTGGTGATCTGCTGACTGATGGTGTTCGCTGGCTCGTTGCTCTGATGCCCCGATTCCGTCAGGCCGTGCGGGTCGTGGCCGTTGCCCGATCCGGTGCGGCTGATCGTTGCCTTGATGCTGTCAGGCTGTGTGGGTCGTGAGCCGTTGGGCTTCAATGGCGTTGCAGTTGTCTGATCCGGTGCAGATTCCATTATGCCGCGCAAAGATCCCTGTCGAACCACTCCCCCGCGAATTTTAGGATAACTTTTTGAGTAATATCGAATGCGATACTGTTTGATTATGTAACTTTAGGGATTACAATGCGCCATGATTAAAAGTTTCAAACATAAAGGGCTTGAGCGGCTATTTACCAAGGGCATTGCCAGCGGCGTGCAGGCTGATTACGCGCCCCGTATGGTTTTGATACTCGATGCGCTGGATGCGGCGGAACAGGTGCGCGAGTTGGATTTGCCCGGCTTTCGTTTGCACCGTTTGAAAGGCGATAAGCGCAACCTGTGGAGCGTGCGAGTGTCGGCCAATTGGCGCATTACGTTTGAATTTGAAAACGGCGATGCGCATATTCTTGACCTGGAGGATTATCACTAATGGAATCATTGCGAAACAAAGAGCGTGCGCCCACTCACCCCGGCGCGTTGCTGCGTGATGTGGTGCTGCCTGAGTTAGGCATAACGCAAGGCGAATTTGCCGACAAGCTGGGCGTGTCACGCCGTACTGTGTCTGAAATACTGCATGAGCGCCGCCCCATTACACCGGATATGGCAATCCGCCTTGGTAAGCTGCTGGGCAATGGTGCAGGGCTGTGGTTGCGTATGCAGCAAGCGGTAGATGTGTGGACGCTGGAACAGCAAGGCGACTACACGCATATTCAGCAACTCGAAGCCGCATAAGGCGTAGCAGTGGAACTCAAACCGATTAAAAAAAATCGAATACAAGGCCGCTTTGCGCGAAATCGAGGCGTTATTTGATGCTCCCGATAAAACGCCTGAAGCGGACAGGCTGGAAGTGTTGGTGATGCTGGTGGAGAAATACGAAGCCCGGCACTACCCCATTCCTGCACCTGACCCGATAGACTTTTTGAGCTACGCGATGGAAACGCGCGGGCTAACCCGCAAGGATTTGGAACCCTTTATTGGCAGCCGTGGCCGCGTGGCCGAAGTGTTGAACCGTGCCCGCCCGCTTACGCTGGCGATGATTCGGCGATTGTCGGAAGGCCTCAAATTGCCAGTGGACGTGCTGATTGCTGATTACGAGCTGCGCCATGCCGCATAAAAAACCGCATCCCTGACGCGGTAAGTTCAGGGAAAGCGGGGCTACCCGGTGCTGATACACCGAGCAGCCCCTAACCACAACGCAACCTTTATTGGAGGTAAGCATCATGGCTGGTATAGATTCTACACAGAATACTGACCTTGCCCCTGAAAAACGTATTTCTTAACTGAGGTTAAAATTCAAGTTAAGGAGACGGATAAATGATTCAGGAAAAAGGCAAGAGAGCGGCGTACACGCTGGAGTACAAGGTTGAAGCGGTGCGGTTGATTCAGGGTGGGCAAGCCTGCTCAGTGACGGCCAAAGTATTGGGTATTCCAAAACAAACGTTGGAGAATTGGGTCAGGTTGGCGGCGAAAGGCAAACTGGCCGGTGCGGGAGCCAAGCCGGTAAGTGCCGAGCAAATGGAATTGGCGCGATTGAGAGCGGAGCTTGCGCGTGTAAAGATGGAGCGCGACATCTTAAAAAAAGCGACGGCGTACTTTGCGCGGGAGTTTGTGTGAAGTACGCCTGGATTGAGCGGCATAAAAGCTAATGGCCAATTACCTTGCAATGTGATGTGCTGAATGTCAGTGCCAGCGGCTACTTTGAACGTCAGCGTCGCCAGGATTCTGGTCAGCCAACGTCGTTTGACAAGCGGCTCAGTGATGAAGCGCTACTGGTTTATATCAGGGCCGCCCATGCTGGCAGCAAAGGCGAGTACGGTTGGCCGCGAGTTTGGCAAGAATTGCATGCCGATGGCGTGCCGGCTGGTAAGGAACGGATTCGGCTGCTCATGAAGACGCACGGAATTAAAGCCCGTGGCAAGCGTAAATATGTCGTCACGACCGATAGTCTGCATAACCTGCCGATTGCGCCTAATCTGCTCAATCGGGACTTTCAGCCCGCCCGGCCTAATACGGTGTGGACGGGTGACATAACCTATAGTACGCCCAGCCAGCGTAGCCCGCCTGCATGGGGGTGAAGCTGCTTGAGCATGTTTGGAATGCAAGACCCTGTGAAGTTTTCGCTGTAATGCAGGGCATGCCCTTCTTCTGCTACGAGAAGAAGTGAGCCGAAGCGGCGGTGACTTGCTGACACTGGCAAGGTGACGAAGTCCGTGGGAAACGGGGTTTGCGGCGAAATGGTTACGCCAAGATGAACCTCTAGGCTGAGCATGGGACGGTTGAGGAACACGAACCTATTGAAACGCATCTGAGGGTTGAAATGTCACCCCTGCCTACACCATTTTATAGGCAGGACGCGGATCGTAGCTGATCACAAATAGCGATTGGCACGCGAATGTGGGATGTATATATAAGGCATCCAGCAGGGAAGCACGGAGAGCGCGTAGCTAGGCCGTGTCATCCGCGACGACTTGCAGAAAGCAAGGATAAAGACTGCGATAGGCGACCTCGCCCATGTGTTGAGTCCAGCATGTGAACTGGGGAAGGTTCGCACAGATGATAAGGGAGTGAGCCCCCGATGATGTGCGAATTGGCGGAGCCTCCGTAGTAGTCCGAGATCGGGAAAGCCGGTCACATGGCGAAGGGAGGCAGTTTAAGTGGTTTGTTTGGTCGATTAACTGACCAAAATGAGGTGAAGACCTTTGATAATCAGTGAAATGCAAAACAAACTGGCGATATGGTCAACGGAGAACAAAGAACGCAAGTTTGATCGCCTCCTGCGACTGGTTGCCGACAGAACGTGGCTCATCGAAGCGGCTCGTATTACGCTGGCCTCCAGCGGAGCCAAGACGCCAGGTGTGGACGGTGTCGATAAACGAAAGATGGAAGAAAATCTTCATCATGAACTTGCGACGATACGCACAGAACTGCTGACGGGTTCGTACAACCCGCTACCGGCTCGGCGTGTTTATATTCCGAAAGCAAATGGCAAGATGAGGCCACTGGGTATTCCCTGCCTACGGGATCGCATCGTACAGCGCGCTATGTTGATGGTCATGGAACCAATATGGGAAAGCGATTTCCACCCTGTCTCTTATGGATTCAGGCCGGCGCGCAGCGTGCACCATGCAATTCGCACGGTAAAACTTCAATTGCAAGATAGTGGTCGCGGTAGCAAAGGACGTTGGGTCATTGAGGGCGACCTCGCCAGCTACTTTGATACTGCCCATCACCGTCTACTTTTGAAGGCAGTCCGCAAACGAATTGCCGATCAGCGTTTACTCGACTTGCTTTGGAAATTGATCAAGGCAGGTTGTATTGATCGCGGCCTATTCCGTGCTTCAAGTGAAGGTGTTCCGCAAGGGGGCGTGATTTCCCCATTGCTCTCCAATATCATGCTGCATGAATTCGATACCTGGATGGAAGCGAACTACCTCAACGAGAAGAAACGTAGTGTCCGATGGGGGTGGAATGAAAGTGTCCGACAACAGTGGCCTATCGCGGTACGCGAACAACGGCAGTGGAAACCAGCAATATCCTACTGTCGCTATGCAGATGATTTTGTGGTGGTTGTAAAGGGAGCCAAGGCAGACGCGGAAGCAATGCGTGAGGCTTGCCGAGGGTTCCTTGAAGATCAGCTCAAACTTACGTTGAATATGGATAAAACCCGTATCACGCATGTGAACGATGGCTTTGTATTTCTGGGTCATCGGATCATCCGCAAACGCGGGTCGCGCGGACGCATGCGCCCTGTAAGTATGATTCCGTGGGAGAAATATCGACGCTTTGCCGAGAAATTGGTCAAGCAACTGTCCGGTGATTACAGTAAGAATAGGATGGATATGATGGAGCACCTCAACCGGCAACTTGGCGGATGGGCTGCCTTTTATCAGTACACCGACCATACAGCAACCATGTTTGGCAAGCTGGATCGCACTGTCTTCTGGAAATTTGGATATTGGCTTGCGCGTAAGTACCGATGCGGCTTCCGGTCGCTAATGCGTGACTATATCTATGCGCCAGAATCAGGGCAAGCAAAGACGTGGGTGCTGGAAGGACAAAACAGTCGGGGCTGGTATGGGGCGATAGCACTTCGTCGTCTTATTACTAGTCGTAAAGGGCATTTTACGTGGCGAACTCCATCGGAAAATCCGTACATACTGCGCGAGGAAATTAGAAATACGATTGAATCGCGTTATGCTGATGTTGCCTTTGCTATGAGCAACACTTAAATGGAAAGCCGGATGCATTGAGAGGTGCAAGTCCGGTTCGGAGAGGAGAGGCAGGGAAATAGTTTGACTACGCCCTGTCTCTTACTCTACTGCCGACGGATGAAAGCTGGTTGTATTTGGCGGCAGTGATTGATTTATTTAGTCGTCAGGTGGTGGGCTGGAGCATGCAGCCACACATGCAGACCAGCTTGGTGGATGATGCGCTACGCATGGCGTGGTTTAGAAGAAGGCCCGAATCTGGGCTGATATTCCATTCGGATCGTGGCAGTCAATATTGCAGTCACGCGTTCCAAAAAACGCTGACTGACTGCGGGATGCAAAGTTCGATGAGCCGCAAAGGGAACTGCTGGGATAATGCCCCAACGGAAAGCTTGTGGGGATCGTTGAAAGTAGGACGGTTGTACGGCATGCGCTTTGCGACGAGGCGGCAGGCGATGGACGAGGTGGTTGACTGGCTGATGTATTACAACCACCGAAGGCGTCACTCAACGCTGGGCTACCTCAGTCCAATGCAATTCGAGAAAAACTGGTTTGCGGCACAGTTGCAGGATGCCGCATAATGAACAGGTTAAGAGGTACGGAATACAGGGGCAAGGTCAGTGAGGTGTTGCCGCTGGCCGTTGGTGTTGCTGTCGGCCTTTGGTGTATGGGTAGGGGGGCAGAAAATCTCTGCGGCTTTTTTGCCCGCGACCGGTCGTGAACGTACGCTTGCAAAACCGCGATATAGATAAGGGGGGGTAAATACTTCATGAGATGGATCGTTACACATGTTGTATTTTTGTTAGAATTGCACCGGATTTGCTGATGACGGAACAGTTTGTTGGTAAATCTGTTGGTAAAAATGAAAATAAAACAATGCGACCACTTATTAACATTGGCTTGCAAGCCTTAGTTCGCAGTCCTGTCGAACTATGTACAGTCGCCGTCATGCGACTGATTGAAGTTTGACGGAAACAGGGAAAATACATGCGCCTGAGTCGTGAATGTGTACGCAAATAGTTAACATGATCAAGCTTTATGATGTGTTTTCTCGCAATCCGGATGCTTTCGGAACTTGTACTGGTCGCGGTACTGTGTCCGCCTACCTGATTGCATTGCTGCTGGTTGGTATGTCTTTTCTGCTGCATCTTGCGATTTTTCCTGCCAATGATGCGCGCCATTATCTGACTTATTTTCCGGCGGTCACGCTGGCTGCCGTGGCAGGCGGATTCGGCCCGGGATTATTGGCCACATTTGTTTCTGCTATTCTGGTGACACTCTCAGTACATGGTTTTTCGTTTTCGCAGAGTCATGTGCTTGAGGGTTTTGGATCGAATCTGGTGTTCGCAACGGGCTCGTTAATCACGTGCTACGCCATTGAAACCATGCATCGTTATCGTTGCAAATACACCGAAAAACTGGAACAAGCGCAACAGCAAGCCATCCGCCTCAGGGATTTGCAGCAGGAGTCCGAGAGAATGCTGCGGCGCAACCAGGCCCTGATGATGAGCGTGATGGACGGCATACACATTATGGATATGGACGGTCAGATCGTGATGGTCAACGATGCTTGCTGCCGGATGCTGGGATATACCAGGGAGGAGCTTGTAACGCTGAACGTGTCAGAGATGGGGACGCAATACCCGGAAGAAGAATGGCGCAAGAAATTTGGCGATCTGATGGGCAGGTCGGATGTGATTGAGACGCGATATCAGTGCAAGAATGGCGATCTGATCGATGTTGAACTCTGTCTTTCCGGCGTATTAATGGACGGGCAGGGCCTGGTATATGCATCTGTTCGTGACATCACAGCGCGCAAACAGGGCGAGGAAACGCAGCGCGTGGCGTCGGTCGCTTTTGAAACGAACGACGCGATCATGATTACCGATGCAGACGGGAAGATAGTCCGGGTGAATCAGGCCTACTCGGAGATTACCGGCTTCAGTGCCGAGGAGGTGGCAGGCAAAAAACCTGGGGAGTTGATTGGAGGGCAGGCGGTTGAATGCACCGAAAGATTGCGTCAGGCCATTCGCGATGGCTCTTGGTCGGGCGAAAGTTACAATGCCCGTAAAAATGGAGAAGTGTATCCGGTCTGGATGACGGTGACGGCGGTCAAAAATCAGCAACAGCAAATTACCCATTGCGTCTCCATATTCAGCGATGTCACGGCGCGCAAGCAACTCGAAGAAGCAAAATTGCGGGAAAGCAATGAACGTTTTCGCGGCACGCTGGAGCAGGCCGCCGTGGGGATTGTACACACCGCAATGGACGGTTATTTAAAACAGGTCAATCAGAAATTCTGCGACATCCTGGGTTACACCCGGGAAGAACTGCTTGGGATGCGTGTCGATGAGTTAACACATCCCGATGACCTGGATAGAAGCGTTGATGTCATACAAAAATTGCGTGACGGCGAAATAGCCACGTTTGCCATGGAAAAGCGCTATTTGCGCCGGGATGGCAGCTCGGTGTGGTGTAACCTGACGGTTTCCTTGTTGCGGGAGTACGATAATGCCCCCAAATATATGATCGCGGTGATCGAAGATATTACCGAACGAAAACGTCTGAAACGACAGTTGCGCGACCTGACTGCGCATTTGCAGACGGTACGCGAAGAGGAGAAAGCCAGCTTTGCACGGGAAATTCACGATGATCTGGGCGGTACGCTGACCGCCCTCAAGATGGATGTGTATTGGCTCGCGGATGAGTTGACTGAAAAATCGGGGGCGAAATTGCTGCTGGAACATGTCAACTCGATGTCGCAGTTGCTGGACAGCGCGGTCAATGTCACCCGGCGCGTGATTACCGAGCTGCGCCCGACCATACTCGACGACCTCGGTTTGCAGGCCGCGATAGAATGGCAGGCGGGACAATTCCATAAACGTACCGGCATTCAATGTCAGGTTGATTGTGTTGCAGAGGGTGCGACTGAATTGAATAAGACGCTGTCGATTAACCTGTTCCGTATTTTTCAGGAGTCGCTTACCAATGTTGCACGGCATTCGGGTGCAACCAGAGTGGATGTCGAATTGCACATTGAAGAAGATGAAATCATGTTGAGTATCCGGGATAACGGGCGCGGACTGCCCGAAGGACAAAAGGTTGCCGCGGCTTCCTATGGTATGCTGGGTATGCGGGAGCGGGTTGAGCAACTGAACGGCCGTATTTCGTTTGAAAATCAGCCAGTTGGCGGGCTCGGCGTCATGGTGGTGCTGCCGTTGTATATTCAGCAGGAGGGAGCAAAATGATACGCATATTGATAGTCGATGATCATGATCTGGTACGTCACGGGCTCAAGCGGATCTTTGAGAAGACAAGCGATATGGACGTGGTGGCGGAACTGGATAACGGCAACGATGCGCTCAATTGGCTCAGGCGCAATGAATGCGACGTGCTGTTGCTGGATATTTCCATGCCGGGGCGCACCGGCATCGAGGTGCTCAAACAGCTTCGCGAAGACAAGCCGAAACTGCCGGTGCTGATCCTCAGCAATTACACGGAGGATCAATATGCCGTGCGTCTGATCAAGTCCGGCGCGGCGGGCTATCTGACCAAGGGCTGCGCCTCGGCGGTGCTGGTCGAGGCGGTGCGCGACGTGGCGAGCGGTAAAAAATATTTCACGCCTGCGGTGCTGGAAATGCTGACCAATGAGCTCTCCATGCCGCAAGGTAAGCTGCCTCACGAGACCTTGTCCGACCGTGAATACCAGATATTCAGGCTGCTCGCCTCGGCCAAGACGGTGACGGAAATCGCCGATATCCTGAGCCTGAGCGGCAAGACCGTCAGTACCTACCGCGCCCGTGTGCTGGAAAAGATGCATCTGCGCAACAACGCCGAGCTGATGCAATACGCCGTCGATAAACACCTCGCCGAATAGGCTGACTTGTCGGGTTAAAACCCGACCTACATACTTTCCCCTTTCCCCTTCTGTCTCCTGCATCCTTCATTCAGAAACAGGAGCTTTAGCTCCGTTGTTTCGTGGGAATGCCCTTCATTCAGGAGCAGGAGCTTCAACTCCGTAGCTCCGTGGGAATGCCCCTGCGGCATTGCGGTCCCACTCCCCACTCCCCACTCCCCACTCCTTCACGCAACAACTTGGGGCTTCGTCCCTTAGTTGTGCGGGGAAGACCCCTGCGGTCTCACTTCCCACTTCCCACTTCCCACTCCCCACTCCTGCTTGTCAGGCAAACACTGACAACAGGTTTTTTGTTCCCCTACACGTAAATCAGAACTTCACCGATATGCGCCCCGTCAATCCGCGGGCATGATGCGGTCATGGATTTGGGGAAAGGTGAACTGAAGTGAAAGTAATCATCGTGGAAGACTCTGAAGTTGTGCGCGCAAGCCTGTGCGGCATGTTGTCAGGCATTCCCGGTGTGGAGATCGTCGCGCAGGCGGCGGATGAGGCCGGTGCGCTCAGCCGGATCAACAGCTTGCAGCCGGATGTGGTGATACTGGATCTGCATCTGCAACAGGGGTCGGGGCTGAACGTGCTGCTCAACATCAAGCAAAACCAATTTGCCGGTAAAGTCATCGTGCTGAGCAATTACGCCAGTGAACCCTATATCAGCCGTTGCAAGAACGCCGGGGCGGATTACTTTCTGGATAAATCATTTCAGTTCATGCTGGTCGCTGACGTGCTGAAACATCTTATTTTTGCTGATGTACAGAACAGTTTAGAACCTAACCAGTTGTATTTTAACGGAGTGATATAACAACATGACTACCAGACTCTTTTGCATCTTTCCGGCGCTGGCGGCCGTGCTCGCTGAAATTGCGCTCGCGACGCTGGGGTTTTTCAATTGGCCGGCCACAGTCGCTGTTGTGCTGGTCGCGTTGACCGGCGTGGCAGGCTGCATTCTGCTCTCCAGGCAACAGGCGGTGGCGCTTCAGGCGGCAATCAGCCAGACACAGGATGCGGCGGATCAGGCACGCAAGACGGAGGCGGCGGCGTATCTGCACAGCGTGCAGGATTTGGGAAATCAACTGATGCCGGTATGGGCGCGTCATGTGGAAACCGGACGCAGCCAGATGGAGACCGCCATCATTGAACTGATGGGTCGTTTCGCCGGCATCGTAGACAGGCTGGACGGTGCGCTCAAGGCGTCCGAGTCCGCCTCGGAAGGCATCGAGGGCGGTCTGGTGAGTGTGTTTGCCGACGCGGAAAAGGAGCTGGGCGCGGTGGTCGGATATTTCCGTGAGGCGTCCCAGCGCAAGGACGACATGCTGGTCAAGATCCACGAACTGGTGCAGTTCAACATCGAGCTGGAACAAATGGCCACCGATGTGGAAGGCATCGCGGATCAGACCAATCTGCTGGCGCTCAACGCGGCGATCGAAGCGGCGCGTGCCGGAGAGTCCGGGCGAGGATTTGCCGTGGTAGCCGATGAGGTGCGGAAACTGTCCACGTTGTCCAAGGATACCGGTAAACGCATCAGCGACAAGGTCAAGCTGGTCAGCGGGGCGATTGGCACGGCGGTGAGCACCGCCGAACAGGCAGCGTCAGGTGAGGAAAAAGCCATTGCCTCATCCGAGTTGGCGATAGGCAGTGTGCTGGGCAATTTCAAGCGGGTAACCGACGGGTTGACGGAATCGAGCGGAATATTGCGCGTGGAGAGCGACGCGATCAAGACTGAAGTGGCGATGTCGCTGGTGCAGTTGCAGTTTCAGGATCGGGTCAGCCAGATGTTAAGCCATGTGCGCGACAGTCTGGGTAAGTTGCCGGATTATCTGAATAAAAATCATGCTGATTTTGTATCCTCAGGCGCGCTGGCACCCCTCGCCGCTGGTGCGATCTTGCAGGAATTCGAGAGCAACTATGTGATGGCGGATCAGCACCATGGTAGTGGCGCGGCTTCCGGCGCATCTGATATTTCATTTTTTTAAGGAGCTGACATGGCCAAGACAATTTTAGTGGTAGACGATTCCGCCTCGCTGCGTCAGGTGGTGGGCATTGCGCTGAAGGGCGCGGGGTATGACGTGATCGAGGCGAGTGACGGAAAAGATGCGCTGACCCGCCTGAATGGTCAGAAGATTCATCTCATCATCAGCGATGTCAACATGCCGAACATGGACGGGATTACTTTTGTGACCGAGGCGAAGAAGCTGCCGGCCTACAAATTCACGCCCATCATCATGCTCACCACCGAGTCGGGTGAGGGCAAGAAATCCGCGGGACAAGCCGCCGGCGCGAAGGCGTGGGTGGTCAAGCCGTTCCAGCCGCCGCAGATGCTGGCCGCGGTCGCCAAACTGATCATGCCTTAAGGAGCCATCATGAGCGTCGATATCGTTAACGAAGCAGGGCATTGCTGTATCGCAGTGTCGGGCGAAATGACTATTTATACCGCGGCCGGACTCAAGGATGAGCTGATTGCGGCGCTGGCCGAATGCAGTGAGATCGAGATGAATCTGGGTGAGGTGAGTGAAATCGATGCGGCCGGTTTGCAGTTACTGGCGCTGGCCAAGCGCGAGGCTGCAGAGCGCAACAAGTCGTTGCAATTCGTATCGCACAGTCAGGCCGTTCTGGACATGCTGGGGCTGTGCAATATGGAGGGCGTATTTGGCGATCCGGTTGTATTGGCGGGATAAAACAGGCAGGCAAGCAGGGTGGAAAAAGCATGTCCAGCGCAAAGTCGAAGGACGCAGCATTTCCATCATTAACGTGAAACTCGCGAAGCGACGAACCGTACCCATCGCCCTCCGGGAGAGGGGGAACGGAGGTGAGGGAACGGGCATGGCAAATTTTATGATGTGGGGTGGCTGTTGCCATGCCCGTTAATCGACAACCGGTGTATACGCACTTGCGCTGAAGATCGTTCTGACAGGAGAAAAACATGAATCTCGATGAAGCATTACAGACCTTTATTGCGGAAAGCGAAGAGCTTTTGCAGAACATGGAAGACGCGCTGCTGCGTATCGAGCAGTCGCCGGACGATGTGGAACTGATCAATGCCATCTTCCGTGCCGCCCACACGATCAAGGGTTCGGCCGGTCTGTTCGGGCTGAACGATATCGTGGCCTTCACGCATGTGGCGGAGAGCGTGCTGGACCGGGTGCGCAACGGCGAATTGCGCATCGACGGCAAACTGGTTGCAGTGTTGCTGGCCACCTGCGATCAGCTGGTTGCACTGATCGCGCAGCTGTCTTCGGGTGCGGGTGAGACTGGCGTGGCGCTACTGGAAAAAAATGCGCAGATCGTCGAGCGCCTGAATGAATATCTGGGGATCAAAAAATCTACGCATGTCGCGTTGACGGAGGAACCCGACTGCATCAGCGAGGGCGGCGGCGAGGTCGAAACCGATCTCTGGCATATTTCGCTGCGCTTTGGTCCCGACGTGCTGCGTAACGGCATGGATCCGTTGTCCTTTATTCGTTACCTTGCCACGCTGGGCGATATCCACCATATCGTCACCTTGCTCGATCGCATTCCCGCCGCACGCGAGATGGATGCCGAGAGCTGCTATCTGGGCTTTGAAATCAGCTTCAAGAGCGATGCCGATAAATCGACCATCGAAGGCGTGTTCGAATTCGTGCGCGAGGACTGCCAGATCCGCATCATGCCGCCGCACAGCAGGATCACCGATTACCTGAAACTGATCGGCGAGTTGCCCGAGGAAGATATGCGCGTGGGCGAGATGCTGTTGCGCTGCGGTACGCTCACGCAGTCCGAACTGGATGCCGCGCTGCAAATGCAACTGGGAACATCGCGTCAGATAGGCGAAGTGCTGGTGGCCTCGCAGGTGGTGCAGCCTCAGATTGTGGAAGCCGCGCTGGACAAGCAGAAACAGGTCAAGGAACACAAGAGTACGGAAGCTAACCTGATCCGCGTGGATGCCGACAAGCTTGACGAACTGATCAATCTGGTCGGCGAGCTGATCATCGCAGGCGCCAGCACCAATCTGTTCGCGCAGCGTACCAAAGATGCTGATCTGCTCGAATCGACCGAGACCCTCTCCCGGCTGGTGGAAGAAGTGCGCGACTCCGCACTCAAATTGCGCATGGTGCAGATCGGCGGCACCTTCAACCGCTTTCAGCGCGTGGTGCGCGATGTCTCGAAGGAGCTGGGCAAGGACATCGATCTGGTCATCAGCGGGGCGGACACCGAGCTGGACAAGACCGTGGTGGAGAAGATCGGCGATCCGCTCACTCATCTGGTGCGCAACTCCATGGATCACGGCATCGAATCGGCCGACGTGCGCATCGCAAATGGCAAGCCGGCCAAGGGTACGCTGAAACTCAATGCGTATCACGATGCGGGCAGCATCATCATCGAGGTGTCGGATGACGGCGGCGGACTGAACAAGCAGCGCATCCTGAAAAAAGCCATCGAGCGCGGACTGGTGAATGAGGGCGATGTGTTGAGCGACAAGGAAATCTACAACCTGATTTTCGAAGCCGGATTTTCCACAGCAGACGCGGTCAGCAACCTGTCCGGGCGCGGTGTTGGCATGGATGTGGTCAGACGCAATATCGCGGCGCTGCGCGGCACGGTGGATCTGGATAGCGTGGAAGGGGAAAGCACCACGGTGCGCATCCGTCTGCCGCTGACATTGGCGATCATCGACGGTTTTCTGGTTGGCGTGGGCGATGCGGTGTATGTGGTGCCGCTGGACATGGTGGTGGAATGCGTGGAGCGCGCCGCCTGGGAGAATGCCGGCAGCGAAGGGCGTTACCTCAACCTGCGCGGCGAGGTGCTGCCCTATATGAGGCTGCGCGAACACTTCGAGGTGGAAGGCGAGGGGGTGCGTCGCGAAAATGTAGTGGTGGTCAGGCACGGCGAGCACAAGGTCGGCCTGGTGGTGGACAGATTGCTGGGCGAGTTTCAGACCGTGATCAAGCCGTTGGGAAAAGTGTTCAACAAGGTCAGTGGAATAGGTGGTTTTACCATCCTGGGCAGCGGCGATGTGGCGCTGATTCTGGATGTGCCGGGATTGATAGGCGGGGCGGTAAACCGCGATACGCAACATCTGGCCGCACATCAGTAGTGCTGTGAAGTGGGGATCGTTGATTTTAAACAAGTTACTGTAAGAAGGAGTAAATCATGTTCATGAATATGAAAATCGGCATGCGTCTGGGATTGGGTTTCGGCGTGCTGTTGTTGTTGTTATCCGTTATTGCATTTGTCGGCCTCTCCCGCATGGAGGGCATGAAAAGCAATATGGATATCATGACGAAGGAGAATAACGTCAAGATTGCCGATGCGAACTCAATGCGTGGTCAGTTGAATTTTATCGCTCTTACCGTCAGAAATATTGCGCTGATCTCTGATCCTGCGGAGATGAAAAAGGAAGAGGCGGCCATTAAGGAGGCGCGCGCTAAATACGACGAACTGCGCAATCAACTGGAAAAAATGCTCAGGACGGAAAAAGCCAGGAAAATCATGGCGGATATCGACAGGGCGCAGGATCAGGCCAGACCGCTGGTCAGCAAGGCGATGGAGCTGGGGCTGGAAAACAAGAACGAGCAGGCTGCCGCGATGGTCGTGAAAGAGGTGGGTCCCGCCCAAAATATATGGCTTGCTGCCATCCAGGACATGATCGATGTTCAGGAAGCTCAAAACAATGCGTTGGTCGAAGCGTCAACATCCTCCTACGATAGCGCGCTTCGCATGATGATCATTCTGTCTGTAGTCAGCATATTGCTGGGCGCTGGCATTGCCCTCTGGGTAACCCGATCCATCACAAAACCGCTGGGCGAGGCGGTCAAGGTGGCCGCGCAACTGGCGGAAGGCGATCTGACGGCGAGGATCGAAGTCACCTCCAAAGACGAGACGGGCATGCTGCTCGCTGCCATGAAGAATATGGTGGAAAAGCTGTCGCAGATTATCTCGGACGTGCGTTCCTCCGCCGACAATCTGTCGAGCGCCTCCGAACAGGTATCTGCCACCGCGCAGAGCATGAGTCAGACCACCTCCGAGCAGGCCGCCAGCGTCGAGGAGACTTCCGCCTCGGTCGAGCAGATGAGTGCGTCGATCAACCAGAATACCGAAAACGCCAAGGTCACCGATGGCATGGCATCCCAAGCGGCCAAGCAAGCAGTGCAGGGCGGCGAGGCGGTGCAAGAGACCGTGTCTGCGATGAAGCAGATTGCCAAGAAGATCGGCATCATCGACGACATCGCCTATCAGACCAATCTTTTAGCACTGAACGCAGCGATCGAAGCGGCCAGAGCCGGCGAGCATGGCAAGGGTTTTGCGGTGGTGGCGGCGGAAGTGCGTAAGCTTGCCGAACGCTCCCAGGTTGCGGCGCAGGAAATCGGCGAGCTGGCAGGTGGCTCGGTGGACAAGGCGGAGAGCGCAGGCAAGTTGTTGGGAGAAATGGTGCCCTCGATCAGCAAGACGTCTGATCTGGTGCAGGAAATCACCGCAGCCTCCGAGGAGCAGTCCTCAGGGGTTGCGCAGATCAATACCGCGATGAATCAGCTCAACCAGATCACCCAGCAGAATGCCAGTTCTTCGGAAGAGCTCGCGGCAACGGCCGAAGAGATGAACGGGCAGGCCGCGCAGTTGCAGGAACTGATGGGCTTCTTCAAGGTGGACGGCGGCACGCTTACGGCAGCGAACGTGTCGCATGCGCCGGTTGCCCGAGTTGCCGCAAAGAAAACGGCGGCGGGCAAGGGCGGCTTCGTGAAGTTTTAGTGTTTTATAGAAGCGCTGGTTTAATCCGTTCGTCCTGAGGTATCGAAGGACGAACCCCATAACTCAGCGATTGTTAGGAATAATTTTAGTCATGGTTCGATACCTCACCATGAACGGTTGATTTTTTCAGCGCATTCCTAAGGTTTTGTAGGCTACGCGGACTATTTTTATCGCTGGATTCCCGCTTTCGCGGGAATGACAAGTTCACTTGGAAGGGGAACAAAATGAATGCAATTGCAAGAGTAGACAAGGCGTTGCCGGCGGCAGTCAGTGTACCGCCGCAGCAGTATCTGACCTTCGTGCTGGGCGGTGAGACCTACGCGATGGGCATTCTGTCCATCAAGGAGATCATCGAGTACGGCAACTTAACCTCTGTGCCGCGCATGCCGGAGTTCATTCGCGGCGTGATCAATCTACGCGGTGCGGTGGTGCCGGTGATCGATCTGGGTGCGCGTTTCGGCAAGCACGCAGCCGGCATCACCCGGCGCACCTGCATCGTCATCGTCGAGGTGGCGAACGGCGAGGAAACCCAGGTGGTCGGGGTGGTGGTGGACGCGGTGAATGAGGTGCTGGAAATTGCCGGCAGCGAGATCGAGCCCGCCCCGTCGTTCGGGGCACATATTCGTGCGGATTTCATCGAAGGGATGGGCAAGATCAATGACAAATTTGTGATTCTGCTCAATATTCAGCAGGTGCTCTCGGTCGAGGAAATCGCCACCCTGGCTGGACAGTCCAGCTAACAGATCTTTAATCGCGAAACGTTTTTTTACAGGTAATGACAAGGGAGTACATGATGAAAATGACCATACGCAATAAGCTGATCGGCACGGTTGCGCTGGTGTTGCTGGTATCCATGGCGGCGATCGCCGTGGCGCTGAGCGGGATGCGCCAGATCGGCGAAAACTTCAATGTTTTCATGGATCACGATGTGCAACTCGCCCGTTCGGTCAATAATATGTACGCGCAGGGATTGCAGGTCGGACAGGCTTTGCGCAACATCGTGCTGGATCCTTCCAACAAGATGGCTTACAAAAATGTGAGTACCGCCAATGCTGCGTTTGCGGATGCATTGAAGTTGAGTCTCGATCTGACAAAAAATGACCCCGAGGTGGCGGGCATTCTTACCAGGGTCGATGAGTTACATAAAAAACAAGCGATCATTGATCAGCAAATACTTGCTGAAGCGCTGGTAAGCCGCGATCAGGCCGTTGTCACGATGAACAAGATCGAAACCCCGGTGTGGCGTGAGGCGCGTCTGCTGCTGGTGGATTTGGACCGTTCGCTGACGGAAAAAAACGCCGTCAAGAAGGCCGAAATCGTCAAGTTTACCGAGAAGAAAACCATGACCAGTCTGCTGCTGGGCATCGCATCGCTGCTGGCGGGCATCGTGGTGGTGACGCTGTTGACGCGTTCCATCGTACGTTCCCTGAATGAGGTCGTGGCGGCGGCGCATCGGCTGGCCGGCGGCGATCTTGAAACGCGCATCGTGGTCAGGAATCACGACGAAGTCGGGCAAGTGATGGAAGCGATGCAAAACGTGGTCGAAAAACTCGCAGGTATTATCGGCAACGTGCGCAGCACCGCAGATAATCTGTCGGGCGCGTCACAGCAGGTCAGTGCCACGGCGCAGTCCATGAGCCAGTCAACCAGCGAGCAGGCAGCCTCCGTTGAAGAAACGTCGGCCTCCATCGAGCAGATGTCTGCCTCGATCAATCAGAACACCGAGAATGCCAAGATCACTGACGGTATGGCCACACAGGCGGCGCAACAAGCGGTCGAGGGCGGCGATTCGGTGAAACAGACCGTGCTCGCGATGAAGCAGATCGCCAAAAAAGTGAGCATCATCGATGACATCGCTTATCAAACTAATTTGTTAGCGCTGAACGCGGCGATCGAAGCGGCACGCGCCGGTGAACACGGCAAGGGTTTTGCGGTAGTGGCCGCCGAAGTCAGGAAGCTGGCAGAGCGTTCCCAGGTGGCCGCGCAGGAAATCGGCGAGCTGGCCGGTGGTTCGGTAGACAAGGCAGAGAACGCGGGTCGGTTGCTGGATGAAATGGTGCCCTCTATCAGCAAGACGTCCGGGCTGGTTCAGGAGATTGCGGCTGCCTCTGAAGAGCAGTCGTCCGGTTTGGGGCAGATCAATATCGCGATGAGCCAGCTCAACGAGGTGACCCAGCAGAATGCCAGCGCGTCCGAGGAACTGGCGGCCACCGCTGAAGAGCTGAACGGTCAGGCGGCGCATTTGCAGGGGTTGATGGAATTTTTCAGAGTAAGCCGGGCCGCTTAGCCGGCGGGTAAAAGCGTACGGATTGATGGATGATGGAGGAGATTATGCAACTGGCAACCCAAGGCTCAACATTCAATGTCGTGCTGCACGACAAGGAATTTATGCAGTTTCGCGAGCTGATCTACCGCATCGCGGGCATCAGCATGTCGGATGCCAAGAAACAACTGGTCGCGAGCCGTCTGGCCAAGCGTTTACGGCATCACAATATGAGCAATTACGGTGATTATCTGCGCCTGATCACATCCCCTGCCGGCAAGCCGGAATTGCAGGTGGCGGTCGATTCGCTGACCACCAATGAGACGCATTTTTTCAGAGAGCCCAAGCATTTCGACTTTCTGCGCGACAAGGTGATTGCCGAGCGCAAGGTGGGGCGCGGTCTGCGCATCTGGAGCGCGGCCTGTTCCAGCGGGGAAGAGCCCTACAGCATTGCGATGATGCTGGATGATATGCTGGGTAAAGAGCCGTGGGAACTGGTCGCCTCGGATATCAGTACGCAAATCCTGGAAAAGGCGCGCAACGGCGTCTATCCAGCCGTGCGCATTCCGGAGGTGCCCAGGCCCTATCTGAACCGCTACTGTCTCAAGGGCGTGGGCTGCGATGATGGCACCATGCAGATCGAGCCGTTTCTGCGCGAGCGCATCCGCTTCATGCCGCATAACCTGACCGAGTCTGCAACAGGCCTCGGGCTGTTTGATGTGATTTTTCTGCGCAACGTGATGATTTATTTTGATCAGGATACCAAGCGTCAGGTGGTATCCAGACTGTTGCCTTTTTTGCGTCCCGGCGGATATTTTCTGGTTGGACATTCGGAGAGCCTCAACGGCGTGAGCGAGGTATTGAAACCGGTGCTGCCGGCTGTTTATCGCAAACCGGAGTAAGATCATCGCTACTGCCAAGCCTGCTCATCTGGTCGAAATTTTTCTGCAGCCGGGCGAGATTTATTTCGGCGATCAGAATACCCGCATCCGCACCCTGCTGGGTTCCTGTGTGGCGGTGGTGATGTGGCATCCGGCGCTGCGGGTGGGCGGGATGTGTCATTACATGTTGCCTAAGCGTCCGGGCGGTGCGGCGGGTCATCTGGACGGGCGTTACGGAGATGAGGCAATCGCGCTGATGCTGCGTGAAATTCGCGATACCGGCTCGCACCCTTGCGAGTATCAGGTCAAGCTGTTCGGCGGCGGACACATGTTTGCCGCGCAAAAGCATGCCGGTAAAGACCATATCGGCGCGAAGAACGTCGAGATGGCAAGACAGTTGATGCAGCAGCATGGCTTCGAGGTGTGTTCCGAACACATGGGCGGCGACGGGCACCGTAATATTTTTTTTGATATCTGGAACGGCCATGTGTGGGTACGCCACCAGGCGCCGGAAACTGACAGAAAGGTAGTGACATGCGCACCATAAAAGTATTGATCGTTGATGATTCAGCCGTGGTACGTCAGGTACTGTCGGCCGCAATGGCAAAAGATCCCTCCATCGAGCTGATCGGTGCGGCAGCCGATCCGGTGTTTGCGATGGAGCGCATGAAAAAGGACTGGCCGGATGTGATCGTGCTGGACGTGGAAATGCCGCGTATGGACGGCATCACTTTTCTGAAGAAAATCATGAGCGAGCGCCCGACGCCGGTGCTGATCTGCTCTACGCTGACTGAGAAGGGGGCTGCGACCACGATACAGGCGCTGGAGGCGGGTGCATTCAGTATCGTCAACAAACCCAAGATGGGGCTCAAAGGTTTTCTGGAAGAGTCGTCCGACGATCTGATCAGCATCATCAAGGCGGCAGCACAGGCCAATGCCAGTAAACTGGTGCCGAAAATTCGCATGCCGCAGCCGTCTTCGGGAGCCGCTTCTTCCGCGGGGTTGCCTCCAGGGGCGGTGCCGCCCAAGCTATCCGCCGATGCGATACTATCCGCGACCACGCATGCCATGCTGGAAACCACCGAGCGCGTGGTGGCGATCGGCACTTCCACCGGCGGAACGCAGGCGCTGGAAGTGGTGCTCACTGCGCTGCCTCAGGTCTGTCCGGGCATCGTGATCGTGCAGCACATGCCGGAAAAATTCACCGGCGCGTTTGCCGAGCGGCTCAACAGTCTGTGCAAGATCGAAGTGAGAGAGGCCAAGACCGGCGACCGCGTGCTGCCGGGACGCGCGCTGATCGCGCCGGGCGGACGGCACATGCTGCTCAAACGCAACGGATCGCAATATCATGTGGATATCGTGGACGGGCCGCCGGTGAGCCGCCATCGTCCGTCGGTGGATGTGCTGTTCCGTTCGGTCGCCAAGTGCGCGGGCAAGAATGCGCTGGGCATCATCATGACCGGCATGGGCGACGACGGCGCGGTGGGATTGCTGGAAATGCGCAACGAGGGTGCGCTGACCATCGGGCAGGACGAGCAGAGCTGCGTGGTATACGGCATGCCCAAGGAGGCGGTCAAACGCGGTGCGGTTATCAAAACGTTGCCGCTCTCCGGCATCGCCGGGGCGATTGCCGGGCTGAACCGCTGACCAAGCGGGCGAGCGCGTTAATTTGTTAACAATATAACCAATTGATTAATATAAATTAATAAGTCAAACTGTTCTGTCCTCCCTCGCCCGCTTGTGGGAGAGGGTTAGGGAGAGGGAAATCGTCGAAAAAACACCCTGTTCCATTTACACCCTCTCCCCCAGCCCCTCTCCCGCAAGCGGGAGAGGGGAGGAGAATAAATTTACCGCGAAGCGGGCGAGAAACGCGCTTGAATTGCGGCAGTGCAGTGTTTATCATGCGTCGCTTGCGGTGAATCTCGCCGTCCGGCAAATGACACCATGAATATCAAAACCTTCCCCAATAGTCCCTACCGTCTGCATCAGCCTTTCGAACCTGCCGGCGATCAGCCCGTGGCGATAGACCAGCTGGTCGAGGGCATCAACGACGGGCTGGCGTTTCAGACCTTGCTTGGGGTGACCGGTTCCGGCAAGACCTACACCATGGCCAATGTGATTGCGCGCTGCGGTCGTCCTGCGATGGTGATGGCGCCTAACAAGACGCTGGCCGCGCAACTGTATTCCGAGTTTCGCGAGTTTTTCCCCGAGAACGCGGTGGAATATTTCGTCTCCTATTACGATTATTACCAGCCGGAGGCCTATGTGCCGTCGCGCGACGTGTTTATCGAGAAGGATTCGGCGATCAACGAGCAGATCGAGCAGATGCGCTTGTCGGCGACCAAGGCGCTGCTGGAGCGGGAAGACTGCATCATCGTCGCGACCGTTTCCGCGATCTACGGTATCGGCGACCCGGTGGACTATCACGGCATGATCTTGCACCTGCGCCACAACGAAAAAATGCACCAGCGCGAGGTGATCAAGCGGTTGATCGAGATGCAGTACGAGCGCAACGACATCGATTTTACGCGCGGCAGGTTTCGCGTCAGGGGCGATGTGATCGACGTGTTCCCGGCGGAAAGCAGCGAGCAGGCGCTGCGCATCACGCTGTTCGACGATGAGGTCGAGACGCTTTCGCTGTTCGATCCGTTAACCGGCCATATCCAGCAAAAGGTGCCGCGCTATACGGTGTATCCGTCCAGTCATTACGTGACGCCGCGCAACACTGTGCTGACGGCGATTGAGACCATTAAGGTGGAGCTGGCCGAGCGCATCGCGTTTTATATCAGGGAAAACAAGCTGATCGAGGCGCAGCGCATCGAACAGCGTACCCGCCACGATCTGGAAATGCTCACCGAGATCGGTTTTACCAAGGGCATCGAGAATTATTCCCGGCATCTGTCAGGCAGGAACGCGGGCGACCCGCCACCGACCCTGCTCGATTATCTGCCGCCCAACGCGCTGATGTTTCTGGATGAGAGCCACGTGATGGTGCCGCAGGTGGGCGCGATGTACAAAGGCGACCGGGCGCGCAAGGAAAATTTGGTTAACTACGGTTTCAGGCTGCCGTCCGCGATGGATAACCGCCCGCTGCGCTTCGATGAGTTCGAACACATCATGCGCCAGAGTATCTTCGTCTCGGCGACGCCCTCGGTGTATGAAGCCGAACATGCGGGGCAGGTGGTCGAACAGGTGGTGCGCCCCACGGGGCTGGTCGATCCGGTAATCATCGTGCGTCCGGCGATCAATCAGGTGGACGATCTGATGTCGGAAATTTCGCTGCGCATTGCGGTGGGCGAGCGCGTGCTGGTCACCACGCTCACCAAGCGCATGTCGGAAGACCTGACCGAATATCTGTCCGAACACGGCATCAAGGTGCGCTATCTGCATTCGGACATCGATACGGTCGAGCGCGTCGAAATCATCCGTGATTTGCGTCTGGGCGTGTTCGACGTGCTGATCGGCATCAATTTGCTGCGCGAGGGGCTGGATATTCCGGAGGTGTCGCTGGTCGCGATACTGGATGCGGACAAGGAAGGCTTTCTGCGCTCGGAACGCTCGCTGATCCAGACCATAGGCCGCGCGGCGCGCCATCTGCACGGCACGGCGATTTTATATGCCGACCGGATCACCCATTCGATGCAACGCGCGATGGATGAGACCGAACGTCGCCGCACCAAGCAGGTGGCGCACAATCTGGCGCACGGCATTACGCCGATCGGCGTGCAAAAACGCATCAAGGACATCATCGAAGGCACGTATGAACTGGATGACGCGCGCAGCGAACAGAAAATCGCTCAGGAACAGGCGAAATATCTGGCGATGAGCGCCAGGCAGGTCGCGAAAGAAATCAGCCGTCTGGAAAAGGAAATGCTGGCGGCCGCCAAGAATCTGGAATTCGAAAAAGCGGTCGGTTTTCGCGACCAGTTGAAAAAACTGCGCGAGAGCGTGCTGATCTCGACGCTGTAATGACAACGGTGAATTAACAAATGGAATCCATAAATAATGCTGGACTTGATTTTTATGGATTCCATATAATTACGACGATGGAAAAGCGTACTGCTCACTATGACCTTAACGAGGTTAAAGCGATTGTGCTTTAGCGTAGTGTGGATTGTTTTACGTACACGGCGTTAAATAACGCCCGGCTGATGGGGCTGGATGACAGGTCGAAGAGATATTTGCATAGGGTTTGTGAGCCTTAAGCGGCTCGTTCAACAAACGGTTCAGGTCGTGGTTCGCTTCGCGATCACGATCTAACCTTAATCGTTAGGCGCGCGCATTTCGCGACACCCGCCAAGCAATAGGCAGCATAATAGCCAACGCAACGCCTTGGAGTATTGGAGTCATTAACACTGCGATAGCTCCCTGTGCATCTCGGTGCCAAAAAATGGCATCCGCCAAAAATAAAATGCCGCCAATGGATACTATGACTGCGACAACATACCAATGAAAAGATGCTGTTCCCTTACGCTGCAAGATTAATAGTACTGCGCAAATAATTACATAAGGGAGGTTTAACCAGACTGCGAAAAACACAAATGCACCAGTACTGGTCGGTTTTAGTGCGCTCACAAAAAAAATGGTAGTACACGCAGCAACGGCCACTAAGATGAAGGTAATAGGAGCTATCCATTTCATGGTGAGAGGGATATTTCCATCACAGAAGACATCACCAGGGCCCAATGATGAAATCGAGGATCGAAAGTCCAAAAACAGGGATCGCGCCTGCCAAAGCTGCCCACAGCACAACCATTTTGTTCTTGTTTCTCGCGGCTGAAAATTTCTGGCTAGCCACGTGTCCCGCAATCGCCCCGAACACAGGCAAGATCATAAAACCGCCAAACAATCCGTAGAACAGCCAAGCCACCGCTACCGCAGTGAGTACTTCTGAGAGGCCCATCGAATAGGGGTTGAACGCTCCCAGCGGGCCTAGCATCCCGACCATTGGAATGGGGATACGGAATGTGTAGGCAAACAATAACGCGACGAGAATGCTCGACGTCAAAGCCACTATTGCCCCTCGTATGGAATCCATTGACTGCCTAACGAATGAAAGGGACTTCCCCGTCCCGAAGGTGCGGTGAAGTTGCCGCAAGCGGCCGCAAAATTGCCAAGATGGAAGGTGTCGTTTTCATCTAAACCGTCAGGAGGGTAAAGTCATGCGCATTATCACCGTAGGGATTGATCTGGCCAAGAATATTTTTGCCGTGCACGGGGTGAACGAGGCGGGCAAGCATGAGCTTATCAAGCCCAAAGTTACGCGCGATCAGTTATTGCCGTTGGTCGCCAATTTACCAGCCTACTTGATCTGCATAGAAGCCTATGCCGGGGAAAGAGTATAAAAAGTGAAGCGGCCCCTTTGTTGTTTTTTTAAAAAAAGGGAAGCGGCCCCTTTGTTGTTCAATGTCGATTCCAAACTTAGCTGAGTAAGCCCCGCATCAAGTGCCAGCTTTTCCAAGTACAACATTATCTGCCTGCCTATTCCGGTACGCATGTGGCTGGGATGGACAAAAATCGCATCTACCTTGCCGGATTCAAGATTGACCATTCCTGTCCCTACCACGCAACCATCCATGCTAGCCAGATAGAAGCTATTTTCGACAACCTCGATAAATTGCTTCGTCGCTTCCACACTCGCCCAGATTTCAATATCTACTGGAGAATAATGCCCGATACACTGGCAGCCAATCGCAGCGTTCCGTATTTCTAATATTACTTGCGCTTCATCTTTGCGCGCTTTTCTGATCGCCATAACCTTGCTCATTTTGATGCCCAACGAAGTTGAGGGGCGCGCAGCTTTTGGTGCGTCCCTCTCGAATGCCATGTTGGGCGACTTTCTGAACAACGGCGATTACCCACCTTTATTGTCTGGCGCATATGAAAGAAATACAACACCGGAACTAAATGTTCTCGAATCCAAGAGCTTCATTGGTTTGGTTCGATTATCGGAACCAAAGAGGCGCTTGCCGCTGCCCACTATGACGGGGTGTACAAGCAAATGTATCTCGTCGACAAGGCCATTAGCGATGAGAAATCTGGCAAGTTCAATGCTTCCAGGTACTGCAATATGGGAGCCAAGCCGACGTTTAAGTTCACCAATTTCTTGGACGGCGTCCCTAATAATGGTTGTGTTGGCCCATGTTGTTTCGCGTAGCGTTGAGGAAACGACGAACTTAGGCACAGCGTTAAATTTATCGGCGATGCCGAATTCGTTGTTCCTCTGAAGCGGCCAAGAGGCAGCGAATATATCGTAGGTTTTTCTGCCGAGGAGAAGATAATCGGCGGTAAGAATCCGGGATACGTTGAACTCAGCAACGTCCGGGCTGTAATAAGGAAACTGCCACTTCTCAGGTGACTCGGCAATTCCGTCAACAGTCAGGTACTCGTACAAGATTAGCTTTTGCATCGTGTGCTCCTATCTGGAAAAGGGGCTGCGCGCTTTTGCGCAGTCCCGCTTGAGCGTCGGGTTGAACGAAGCCGCTATCGCGGAGAAATGATTCCCACCGATTTGATTCAAACACATAATCTCTCCTCAGCCCCGCAAGGGATTTTGATACTTTATCATGAGGAGAATATTTATGGAGCACGAATTCCCACAACCATTTT
>CAMTUO010000024.1:0-180204 GCA_947084955.1 uncultured Gallionella sp. | reverse complement strand
GACAAGACAAGACAAGACAAGACAAGACAAGACAAGACAAGTCAAGACAAGACAAGACAAGACAAGACAAGACAAGACAAGACAAGACAAAGGGCACTTACGTGCCCTTTGTGCTGCCTGCCGTCAAAACACTCAGGGCGCGCCAAAATTGCGCGGATTTACACGACCGGCAACAGGCGGTAACCGCAAGGGTCGCTGGCGGCGCTATATCAACATGATAGTCACAATGGTGCTGGGTGGGTTATGGCATGGCGCAGGCTGGACATTTATAATATGGGGCGCATTGCACGGACTATATTTGGTTATCAATCATGCTTGGCACGCTGCACGAAAGATGCTTGGTCAAGATACAACTCGTCCACTGTCAAAGACGTTGCACTTATTTTCTGTGCTACTCACTTTTTTTTCAGTGATGGTTGCTTGGGTGTTTTTTAGGGCCAATGATATACACTCTGCTATTGCCATTCTACATGCCATGACAGGTGGTAATAATTTTGAATTTACGACAAGGCTGTCCTTGGTAGCTCATCACGTTATGACTCGAAATTACATTATTATTATGTTGCTAATGGCATGGTTCGCACCAAGCAGCCAACAAATAATGGCTAGATTTAAACCCGCACTTGATACATCTTCTATTGTAGTTACCAGTCAATGGATGGCTTGGCGGCCAAGTTGGGTATGGATGTTTTTTCATGCTCTTATTGCATTAGCAGGCATATTGTCTATTTCTGCATTGAGCGAATTTATTTATTTCCGGTTTTAGCGAAATGACATTCAAAAAGTATGTTGTTGGCGTTTTATTATTATTATCTTTTTTTCTTGTTTTGGTAGTAAGCTTTAATCGAATTGTTGACCCATTTTGGTATTACAGCGATTTTACAATAGCAGGATTTAACGACATAAAAACTGAGTTTCATGGGCATGAGCGTCAAGTAAAACCATCGATAGTGCAAAGAGAACAGCCTAAAGTCCTAATTTTCGGTAGCTCATATTCTGAGATTGGATTTGATCCATTGCATCCTGCATTGCAAAAAATTGGTAGCACATATAACTTTGGTTTGGCTGGAGCACCTTGGAATATCGTTTCGTGTTATGTTGAATTCTCAATTTCACATGACAAAGCCTTGCGTCAAATTATTTTAGGAATTCATCCTGAAGAAATGCCTTCCCAGGATTGTTCTAAACAAATTGACACGATGGAACACCCCGACGAAGTCCCGTTTCTTATGTCGATGAACGCATTACAAGCTTCCATTAAGACCGTATTTCAAAAAGATAAATCACCGAGTCATACAAAGGAAGGAAAAATGTTTTATTTCCGTGGCAAGAGAGGAACTGCCACACGCTTTAGTGAAGACTTGCCCAAGTGTAATCTTGCCAGTCGAGTAAATAGTTCGAGCGATACTGGCATTGACACACATCAAGTGGTTGATTTGGGTTCTTTGCGTGAAATTTTACATACGGCTGTTGAGCGTGGTATTGCGGTAAAGTTGGTGGTTTATCCGCGTCATGCATTAAAGATTGAACGTGAATACCAATGCGGACTCAGTAAAAAAAGATGGTCCATTCTGGCACAAATTTCTTCACTAGCAGAGCATGAGTCGAAAGATTTAATTGAAGTATGGGATTTTGAGGGGTATCACAATATTGGAACTGAAAGTATTACCGATGCTCCGGCTGTATGGTGGCAAGACCCAGCTCACTTTAACTCTGAGTTTGGTGACATTATGCTTGATGAAATGTTTACTAGAAAAACTCCACAATACGGAACACGAGTAATGCCATCGAATGTCCTAGCTTATAAGGAATTAAAAGATAACAGTCGTGCATTGTATATTAAATCTCACCCTGAATTTCTGCTGCAATTACAGAAACTCTCACCGCTTCAAAGCAATTGATTTATTCTTTGAAAGTAGGTCTGTTGGTGGCTACAATCGAAATACCCATTGGAGACAGTCAAGCCAAGTGATTTACATCGGGATCAACGACCGCTTCCTGTTTCACAGCTGACAGTCATAAAGCACCTCGGCTATAACCGGTTTGTCTCGTAAGCGGTCCTAAGCGAAGGGCAGGTATCGGGTGATTGAAAATGCATGGAAATGAAGCGGTGGCCTGACTGTCTGTGACCGATCAAGTTTGAGCAATCGCAAACGTGGAAATTTTAACGGATGCTTTAATGTCTGAATATCGCCGTGCAAAGGCGCCGGCTGGAACGGGTGGATACATTTCGGAGCGGAGAAATTTTAGGGAGGCATGATGAGTAATCTTGTGTTGTCGAGACTGAGTGAGCAGGATTATCTGCGGGATGAATTGCCCAGCGAGATTCGTCACGAATATGTCGATGGCGAAGTCTATGCCATGGCGGGGGCGGGCGAAGCGCATAATCTGATTGCGCTGAATATCGCTGCGAAGTTGCGGGAGTTTGTGCGTGGCGGTCCGTGCCGTGTGTTCATTTCCGATATGAAGCTGCATGTAAGAACATGGAAAGCCTATTACTACCCCGATGTGATGGTGATTTGCGATCCTGCCGATAGTCAAAGTCACTTCAAGGAGTTGCCCAGCCTGGTGGTGGAAGTGCTCTCCCCGAGCACTGAAAGCACCGATCGCAGGGAAAAGATGCTGGCCTATCGCACCTTATCCAGCCTGCGCGAATATGTGCTGGTTGCCACCGATAAACGGCAGGTGGAAATCTATCGCCGCGACGAGCATGACGAATGGCAACTCGCGGTCACAAGCGATGGTGAATCCTTGTCGCTGGAGAGCGTCGCTTGTCGTCTGACCTTGGATGAGATTTATGAAGATGTGAGGCTGGATGCGCCGCCGGTAAAGTGATCTGTATGAACGGGTGCAAATCGCATGAAAATACTATAAGTATTTGATTTTTTAATGTTTTTTAAAGTGCAACATGAATAACAACGAATATATAGACCTTCCCCCTTTAATGTCCGCGCGCGGCACGGTGGTGCTGCCCGGTTCCAAGAGTATTTCCAACCGCGTGTTGCTGCTGGCTGCATTGGCAGATGGCGTCACCGAGGTGCGCGATCTGCTGCATTCGGATGACACCGAGCGCATGCTGGATGCGCTTGGTATACTGGGAATCAAGGTGGAATCGATTGGCGACAACGTCCTTCGACAAGGCTCAGGACAGGCCCTTCGACCAAGCTCAGGACAGGCCTATCGAGTAACCGGATGTGGCGGGAATTTCCCGGTCAAGGAAGCAAGTTTGTTCCTGGGTAATGCGGGCACCGCGTTCAGGCCGCTGACCGCTGCGCTGGCGCTGTCTGGCGGCAGCTATGAATTGTCCGGCGTTGCGCGCATGCACGAGCGCCCGATCGGTGATCTGGTGGATGCGCTGCGCCAGTTGGGTGCGAACATCCGCTATCTGGGTAATGAAGGTTTTCCACCATTACAGATTTCACCAGCGCAGCTGGCAGGCGATACGGTGCAGGTGCGTGGCGATGTGTCCAGCCAGTTCCTGACGGGTCTGCTGATGGCGCTGCCACTGATCGGTCAGACAGTTAAGGTTGAAGTGGTGGGCGAGCTGATATCCAAACCGTACATCGAGATCACGCTGGCGATGATGGCGCGTTTTGGCGTGGATGTGGTGAAGCAGGATGAGCAGAATTTCTTTGTGTTTGGCGGGAGCCGCTATAAGAGTCCGGGCGTTATCCATGTGGAAGGCGATGCCTCAAGTGCGTCGTATTTTCTGGCCGCAGGCGCCATCGGCGGTGGTCCGGTGCGCGTGGAGGGGGTCGGAAACCTCAGTGTGCAGGGCGATGTGCGTTTCGCTGAAGCGCTGGCGCTGATGGGCGCAGAGCTCAGTATGGGGGGCAACTGGGTGGAGGCTTCAGCCCCCAGAGAGGGTAAGCTAAAGGCGATCGAGCTGGACTGCAACCACATTCCCGATGCGGCGATGACACTGGGCGTGCTGGCGCTGTATGCGGAAGGCACAACCGTGTTGCGCAATATCGCCAGCTGGCGCGTCAAGGAAACCGACCGTATCGCTGCGATGGCAACCGAACTACGCAAGGTCGGCGCAACGGTGGAGGAGGGTGCGGACTTTATTAAAATTTCAGGATTGAGGAGTGAGGAGCGAGGAATGAGTGGAGAAGCCAAGCCGCAGGTTTTGCTCAATCCCCAATCCTCGATCCTCAATCCTGTCATAGACACTTACGACGATCACCGCATGGCGATGTGTTTTTCGCTGGCGGCTTTTGGCAATGGTATACGCATCAACGATCCCGGTTGTGTAGCGAAAACCTTCCCGGAGTATTTTGCAGCTTTTGCAGGGGTGACCAAAGCCGTTCCGGTGATTGCCATCGACGGTCCTTCTGCTTCAGGCAAGGGAACCGTGGCGCAGCGGGTGGCGGCGCAACTGGGTTTTCACTATCTCGATAGTGGTGCGCTGTACCGGATACTTTCGATGGCAGCCGCGCGCGATGGCATCGCACTCGATGATGAGGCCGCCTTGGCCGCCTTGGCAGAACGTATGAACGTCGAGTTCAAGGGCGAACAAATCTGGCTGGATGGCGTGCTCGCAGGCGATGAATTACGTGGTGAAGCGTGCGCGGCGGGCGCCTCAAAAGTGGCTGCCTTGCCGAAGGTCAGGGCAGCGCTGCTCGACAAACAGCATGCGTTCAGGCGTGCGCCGGGTCTCGTGACCGACGGGCGGGACATGGGTTCTGTGGTGTTCCCCGATGCGGTATTGAAGGTGTTTTTGACGGCCTCCGCCGAGGCGCGTGCAGAACGTCGATATAAGCAGTTGAAAGAAAAAGAGATGGGTGCTAATATTACGACCCTTTTGCAGGATATCAGGGCGCGCGATGAACGAGATAGCCAGCGCAGCGCAGCTCCCCTGCAACAGTTTCCGGATGCCAGTCTGCTGGATACCACGGCGCTTACCATAGAGCAGGCGGTCGATGGGGTGCTTGCAGGCTACCGGGAAAAATGCTTGGCCCCCTAGGACTCTCCGTTCTTTGGGTTTTTAACTAACCTTCTGTTTAATCAGAAAAATCTTTAGGTGTATTCGATGAACGCAACCGCTGACGAAGTAATGAACCCCGATAGTTTTGCCGCAATGTTTGAAGAAAGTTTGACGCGCAAAGAAATGCGCGCAGGCGAACTGATCACCGCACAAGTTGTGCGTATTGACCACAACGTGGTGGTCGTGAATGCCGGACTGAAGTCCGAAAGCTGGATTCCAGTTGAGGAATTCCTTAACGACAAAGGCGAAATGGAAGTTGCCGCAGGGGACTTCGTCACCGTTGCAATCGAATCGCTGGAGAACGGCTATGGTGAAACCAAGCTGTCTCGCGAAAAAGCCAAGCGTCTGGCGGCATGGCACGATCTGGAACTGGCCATGGAAGAAGGCAAGATCGTTGAAGGTTTTGTCAGCGGTAAGGTCAAGGGCGGTCTGACTGCGATGGTTAACGGTATCCGCGCGTTCCTGCCGGGTTCACTGGTTGACATCCGTCCAGTCAAGGACACCACACCGTACGAAAACAAGACCATGGAATTCAAGGTCATCAAGCTGGATCGTCGCCGCAACAACGTGGTGGTTTCCCGCCGCGCGGTGCTGGAAGAGACGATGGGCGCTGATCGTGAATCCGTGATGGAAAACCTCAAGGAAGGCGCAATCGTTAAGGGCGTCGTTAAGAACATCACCGACTACGGCGCGTTCGTTGATCTGGGCGGTATCGATGGTTTGCTGCATATCACGGACCTCGCATGGCGTCGTGTGAAGCATCCGTCCGAAGTATTGACCGTTGGTGACGAAATCGAAGCGAAGATCCTTAAATTCGATCAGGAAAAGAATCGCGTGTCCCTCGGCATCAAACAAATGGGCGATGATCCGTGGAATGGTCTGGCACGTCGCTATCCACAAGGTACGCGTCTGTTCGGCAAGGTCACTAATCTGACCGACTACGGTTCATTCGTTGAAATCGAACAGGGCATCGAAGGTCTGGTGCACGTGTCCGAAATGGACTGGACCAACAAGAACGTTCACCCTTCCAAGGTTGTGCAGGTAGGCGACGAAGTTGAAGTGATGATCTTGGAAATCGACGAACAGCGTCGCCGCATCTCGCTGGGTATGAAACAGTGCCACTCCAACCCTTGGGATGATTTCGCGATCAACCACAAGAAGGGTGACAAAGTCCGCGGCCAGATCAAGTCTATTACTGACTTTGGTGTGTTCATCGGTCTGGATGGCGATATCGACGGTCTGGTGCATTTGTCCGATCTGTCCTGGTCTCAGCCTGGCGAAGAAATGGTACGCAACTTCAAGAAGGGCGATGAAGTTGAAGCCGTTGTGCTGGCGATTGACGTTGAGCGCGAGCGCATCTCTCTGGGCATCAAGCAAATGGAAGGTGATCCTTTCGGCGGTTTTGCTGCGACCAATGAAAAGGGTGCAATCGTCAATGGTGTGGTTAAATCAGTGGATGCCAAGGGCGCCGTTGTCACGCTTCCAGGCGACGTTGAAGCCTATCTGAAAGCTTCCGAGCTGTCAGTTGACCGTGTTGAAGATATCCGTACGCATCTGAAAGAAGGCGATGCCGTTACTGCGATGATCATCAGCGTGGATCGCAAAAATCGTGGGATCAGCCTGTCTGTCAAGGCGCTGAGCAAGGCGGAAGATTCTGCTGCGATGCAGAAGCTGGCGTCTGACAGCAGTGCCAATGCGGGTACCACCAATCTGGGTGCATTGCTCAAGGCCAAGATGAGCGGCAGCAAAACTGAAGCGTAAGTTCGGAGAAATTGCATGACTCGTTCTGATTTGATTGCCCGCTTGGCCGAACTGCATCCGCAGTTGCTGGCCAAGGATGCAGAGATGTCCGTTAAGGTGATTCTGGATGCGTTGTCTGCCACGCTGTCGCGCGGCGGACGTGTCGAGATTCGTGGTTTCGGCAGTTTTGGTTTGAATTACCGACCGCCGCGTCAGGGGCGCAATCCCAAGACTGGTGATAAAGTAAAAGTACCGGCTAAATACGTGCCTCATTTTAAGGCAGGTAAGGATCTCAGGGAACGGGTTGGCGTAGACGAGACCTGATCGTAGCAGTGGTTTGTAAAGAGGCGGTGATATTGAAAGATATCGCCGCCTTTTTTATGCTATCGTAAAGCCGGACTTCATAAGGTGGAATATATGCGTTATATAAGCTGGCTTTTTCAGTTATTCATCTTTATCATCCTGCTCGGTTTTGCGCTAAAAAACGGGCAGCCAGTGACGCTGCACTATTTCTTTGGCTATGAATGGCAGTCATCGCTGGTCATCGCCTTATTGCTGTTTTTCGCGGTGGGTGCAGGTCTGGGTATTCTGGCCACGCTGGGCATCTGGTTTCGTCAGCGTCGTGAAATCGCCCGTCTTAAACGCGAAATCAGCGATCTTAAAAAACTTGCCGACAAGCAGTAGTGTTTTGAAAGTCGTATTTGTAATGTCTTTAAATCGTGTGGGTGCTTAATGGAATTTGAACCATGGATGCTGCTCGTCTTTCCGCTGTTTTTTGGCATGGGATGGTGGGCCGCCCGTCTGGATATTAAAAATCTGCTCTCGGAATCAACGGCATTGCCGGAGTCGTACTTCCAGGGGCTGAATTTTTTGCTCAACGAGCAGCAGGATAAGGCCATCGAGGCCTTTATCGAAGTGGTGAAAATTGACCCGCATACGGTCGAACTGCACTTTGCGCTGGGCAGTCTGTTCCGGCGGCGCGGGGAAGTGGATCGCGCCTTGCGCATGCATCATAATCTGGTGGACCGGGCCGATCTGGATGAAGATAAACGCCAGCAGGCGATCTTCGAACTGGCGCAGGATTATTTGAAAGCCGGGATACTCGACCGGGCTGAAAGCCTGTTTGGCGAATTGAAAAATACCGCCTATGCCAAACCTGCGCTGGAATTTCTGCTTGAGTTGTTCCAGAAAGAGCACGACTGGTTAAAAGCCATTTCCGCTGCCGAGAATCTGTCTGTCGTATCCGGTCAATCCGACTGTAAATTGATCGCCTTTTTTTATTGCGAACTGGCGCAGGATGAAATTTCTGCGGGCAATCTTGCCGGTGCACGCGCACATCTGCGGCAGGCCTTGCAAGACTGCCCCGCCAGTGTGCGTGCGACCATCATGCTGGGGGACATGGCATCGGAGGAAAGCAATACGGAAGAAGCAATCGCGCTCTGGCAGGGTATTGAAAAGCAGGATGCGCAATATCTGCCGCTGGTCGCTGAGCGGCTCTTGATTGCCTATAGCGTACTTGACAGGGAAGCGGAGGGTATTCATCTGTTACGTGATTATCTGGTGAAATATCACTCCATTGATATGCTGAATGTCGTGTTCGATGGCATTTTAAAGTTTGAAACGCCGGCTTCAGCCTATCAACTGGTGCGCGATGAACTGGAACGCAATCCGACGCTGCTGGGTCTTGATAAGTTGCTGGAGGCAAGGTTGCTGGAAGTGAACATGGACAGACGCGCTGACGTGGAGCTGGTCAAGGATCTGATTCATAAGCGTACGCGGAATCTGGCGATGTATCACTGTAGTCATTGCGGTTTCAAGGCACGGAAATTTTACTGGCATTGCCCGGCCTGTCAGGCATGGGATAGTTATGCGCCGAGGCGCGATGAGGAAAGTGGCAAACCGTTATGAGCGATCCCAAAATTATTGTTGCACTTGATTTTCCCGGTGCGGCGCCGGCTTTGGCCATGGCGCACCGCTTGTCCCCTGAACTGTGCCGCCTGAAGGTGGGTAAGGAATTATTTACCGCGACAGGCCCGAGTTTGCTGGAACAGTTGATGAAAAGCGGATTTGAAATCTTTCTGGATCTGAAATTTCACGACATTCCCAATACCACGGCGCAAGCCTGCAAGGCGGCCGCGGGTCTCGGAGTCTGGATGATCAATGTGCATGCACTGGGCGGGCGTAAGATGCTGGAGGCGGCGCAGATAGCCGTGTCGGGCAGTGCGCGTCCGCCCAAGCTGATTGCGGTGACGCTGCTCACCAGCATGAACAGGGAGGATATGCTCGACCTGGGTATTACGGCGACCCCGGAAGAAATGGTGTTGCGGCTGGCGCGCATGGCGCAGGAGTGCGGGCTGGACGGGGTGGTGTGTTCGGCGCTGGAAACTTCGATGCTGCGCCAGCAGTGCGGGAATAAATTTAACCTGATCACGCCGGGTATACGTCCCGTTGAGGCGAGTCTGGATGATCAGTCCCGGGTGATGACGCCGGAAGCTGCATTGCAAGCCGGTTCGAGCTATCTGGTGATCGGGCGACCCATTACCCGCGCGGTTGATCCGTTGCAGGCGTTGCTCGATATCAACAAACAGATTCGAGGGCCGGCATGAATACGTTGCCGGAGTTCGCCGGTGCGCGCGTCCTGATCGTCGGCGACGTGATGCTGGATCGCTACTGGTTTGGCGACGTACATCGCATTTCTCCCGAGGCGCCGGTGCCGGTGCTCAAGGTGACGCATGTCGATGAGCGCCCGGGCGGGGCGGCTAATGTGGCGCGCAATATCGCAGCGCTGGGCGCACAGGCGACGCTGTTGTCGGTGGTCGGTAATGATGAAGCAGGCGCCTGTCTTGAAAGGTTGCTGAAGGAACACGATAATCTCACCGCCATCCTGCACCGTGACACCAGCATTTCTACCATCATCAAGCTGCGCGCCGTAGCGCGTCAGCAGCAGTTGCTGCGCATTGATTTTGAAACGCCGCCCAGCCATGAGGTGTTGCACGCCGCACTCAATGATTATCGCCTGCACTTGCCAAAGGCCGATGTGATAATCCTGTCCGACTATGGCAAGGGGGGCTTGGCGCATATTGCCCAGATGATCCAGCTGGCCAGGCAAGCCGGCAAGCTGGTGCTGGTTGACCCTAAAGGCGAGGATTACGCGCGTTATACCGGCGCAACTCTGCTGACGCCCAATCGCGGCGAGTTCCGCGAAGTGGCGGGTAACTGGAAAACGGAAGCTGAACTTACTGAAAAGGCAGAAAAATTACGCCGTGAATTACAACTGGATGCACTGCTGATTACGCGCAGTGAAGACGGCATGAGTTTGTATCGCGAGCAGGATGTGCATCATGAAGCGACCTATACCCGTGAAGTGTTCGATGTCAGCGGCGCGGGCGATACGGTGATCGCCACGTTGGCGGTGATGCTGGCCAGCGGCGCGGAGATGGTGGATGCGATACGCATTGCCAATCGCGCAGCGGGCATCGTGGTCGGTAAGCTGGGTACGGCGGTCGTCAGCCGCGAAGAAATTATTCACAATATGGCAAGAGTCAGGAATCAAAAACAGGATTGAGGACTGAGGAATTCAATGCAGGAGTGTGGATTGAGGATCGAAATACAGGAGCGAGGAGTTAGGATTGTGGATCGAGAAAAACCTGTTACTCCGCTTTTTACTCAATCCTCCATCCTCCATCCACAATCCTATTAAGGAGGAAACATGTACTACATAGTGACTGGAGCAGCCGGTTTTATAGGTTCCAACCTTGTAAAAGCGCTCAATGACCGGGGTGAACACAACATCATTGCGGTGGATAACCTGAAGCATGCCGACAAGTTCAAGAATCTGGTGGATTGCGAAATCGCCGACTTCATCGACAAGGAAGACTTCCGGGTAAAAATCCAGGAAGGTTTTTTTGACGGGCTGGTCAAGGCCGTGCTGCATCAGGGCGCCTGTTCCGACACTATGGAAACGGATGGCCGCTATGTGATGGATAATAACTATCAGTACACGCTGGAGTTGTTCGATTACTGTCAGAGCGAAGAAGTACCCTTGCTGTATGCCTCTTCCGCTTCCGTGTACGGATCGGGAGATAAATTTACAGAAAACCGTGCATGCGAGGCGCCGTTGAATGTGTATGCCTATTCCAAGTTTCTGTTCGACCAGATACTGCGGCGACGCCACAAGCTCAGCGCACAGGTTGTCGGGCTGCGATACTTCAACGTGTATGGACCGCGCGAACAGCACAAGGGGCGCATGGCATCGGTCGCCTATCATTTCTTCAACCAGTATCGCGCGGACGGTCGGGTAAAACTGTTCGAAGGCTGTGAAGGCTATAGCAATGGCGGCCAGTTGCGCGACTTTGTGTCGATCGAAGACGTAGTACGGGTGAACCTGTACCTGCTGGATCATCCGGAGATTTCCGGTATTTACAATCTGGGCACGGGGCAAGCGCAGAGTTTCAACGATGTGGCCGCAGCGACCGTCAATACCCTTCGCCGTGCTGAAGGGAAGCCCGTGTTGAGCCTGGCCGAATTGCAGGCGCAGGGGCTGATCGAGTACATTCCTTTCCCGGAAGCCTTGCGCGGCAAATACCAGAGTTACACACAAGCCGATATCAGTGCGTTGCGCAGCAGCGGGTATGCGGCGCCCTTCCTGACCGTGGAACAGGGCGTGAGCCGGTATGTGGAGCAGATGCTCAAAAAATGATGAGTTATCCCTCCATCGAAAATTTCGTCGGCAACACGCCGCTGGTACGTTTAAAACGCATACCCGGCGTTACAAGCAACGTGTTGCTGGCCAAGCTGGAAGGCAATAATCCCGCCGGTTCAGTGAAAGACAGACCGGCATTGTCAATGATCCTGCATGCTGAGCAGCGCGGCGAGATCAAGCCAGGTGATACGCTGATCGAGGCGACCAGCGGCAATACCGGCATTGCGCTGGCGATGGCGGCGGCGATGCGGGGTTACAAAATGATACTGGTGATGCCCGAAAATCAGAGCGTAGAGCGTCGTCAGAGCATGCGTGCGTTTGGTGCGGAGCTGGTGTTGACGGCACAGGCGGGCAGTATGGAACTGGCGCGCGACACCGCGCAGGCACTGAAAGACGCCGGGAAAGGCATCATTCTCGATCAGTTCTCCAATCCCGATAACCCGCTTGCGCATTATGAGGGAACCGCACCGGAAATCTGGCGCGACACGCAAGGACAACTGACACACTTTATCAGCAGCATGGGCACGACCGGTACCATCATGGGCTGTGCGCGATATTTCAAGGAACAGAACCCCAATGTGCAAGTGATCGGCGTGCAACCGGAGGAGGGCGCGCAGATTCCCGGCATCCGCAAATGGCCCGAGGCGTATTTGCCGAGCATCTACAGTCCGCAAAACGTGGACAGCATACAACTGGTGAGCCAGCAGGATGCGGAGGAAATGACGCGGCGGCTGGCGTTTGAGGAGGGGATTTTCTGCGGAATTTCGTCCGGTGGCGCGTTAAGTGTCGCGCTGCGTATTTCTCGGCAGGTTGAAAATGCGGTTATCGCCTTTATAGTCTGCGACCGGGGCGACCGATATCTTTCCACGGGCGTATTTCCAGCCTGATTAGCCACAGACAGGCGGAATATGGGTACAATCGCGTGTCAGAAATATTACAGTGCGGATCGCTTATGATAAATGAGGCGCGGGGTGGCATCAGGACAGTATTGTGGACGCTTTCATGCGCACTATTTCTGACAGCAAATGCACATGCAATGGTACTGGGTGACATCGACGTGAAGAGTCATCTGGGTCAGCCGCTCAGCGCCCGGATTGAAATTGCGGATTTGCAGGATGCGGAGGCCGCACAGCTAAAAATTCGTATGGCTGGAGGCGATGATTATCAGAAGCTGGGATTGCAATACCCGGAAGGTTATAAATTCCGTTTTCAGTTGGTTAAACAAACAGGTGCGTCGTGGTTTATACGGGTTTCTACACCACAGGCGGTCGATGATCCTTTCATCAATCTGCTGATCGAAATTACGGCGTCTGCCGGAAAATTAATTAAAACGTATACCTTTTTGCTGGATCCCCCCGGCAATGCTCCCGTGTTGTCTGACGGTGTGATGCAGGCTGATCTGCCGGCATCAGCGGAGCCTCGTTCCGTGGCTGTCGAAGCGGGCAAACAGGCCGCTTTACCTGTCCCGAAAAAAAGGCACAAAACCATCCGCGTCAATCACCCTGTGGCCGTTCGCAGCACTTCTCAGGTGCGGGATGGGGGGCGTCAGATGAAGCTGTCGATGTCCTTGTCCATTTCCAAATATGACCCCCGCGCGCCGGTCGGTACCGACGCGCTACAGGAAGAGCTGATCGTAAAAGAAAAGCTGCTCACCGATCTGAAGCTGCAAATCAGTGAGATGGAGGGGATGATCAAGGTGTTGAACGATCAGCATGCGCCGGTTTCGGGGGTGGTCGCGTCGGCGGCAAGCACGACGCCTGCCAGTGTGGCGACGGCCAGTGAGGTCAAGGCAAACCAGGCGCTGCCGGAAGCCGCTCCGCTCGCACCTGTCCCGGTACGGTCGCAGGCCGCCTTGCGCTGGCAATGGCCGGCCGCTATTGCGCTGTTGTCGATTGTGCTGGGGCTGCTCTGGTATCGAAAACGCCTGCATCAATACCGGCAGGGTATATTTGATGATTTGCCGGATGAAGCGACGCCCGCAGTCCATGCGGTGTTATCTGCGCAGCCGTCCGAGGCCTCTCCTGACCATGTTACGCAGCATTTGCCCGCATTTGAAGAAAAGTTTGCAGAGCCGATGTTCGCCGCTGATCCTGCCCCGTTGACCTATCCGGAAGAGGTGGCGCCGTTCGCTGAACTACCTGTCGATGCGTCGATCTACAGTGAAAGAAGGAGCGAGCCTGTGGTGCCGCCGGAATATGCCATCTTGATGGAGGCAAACCGGCATTTGCGTAACGGTGATGAGGTGCTCGCCCAGAAGGCGCTGATTCGCGCGATAGAAGTGAACCCGAAGAATGCGTACGGCTATCTGGCCTTGCTGAGAATTTATCAGCAGCAGGATGATAAAACCGGATTTGCAAACATCGCGCAAAAACTCAAAGAGACGGGCGATGAGGCTTCCTTTGAGGAAGCGGCCGTGCTGGGGCGCGCGTTTGATCCGGATAATCCGCTCTATCTTTCCGGTGTATCAGATTGAATAGTTTGTGCGCTCAGTGCCGGAACAGTTCGACGATCTGCTTGTGATGATTTTTTATGGACAGCCGCTCGGGCGTTTCTCCGTTGTTTGTTGCAAGGTTTTGGTCGGCTCCCTGCGTTAACAGCAGTCTGACAATTTTGTCGTAGCCCGATGCTGCGGCCTTGTGCAGCGCGGTATAACCGTCATTGGCGGCCGCGTCCAGATTCGCGCCGCTGGAAATCAACAGTTCCACGACTTCCGGGTGATTGCGCGCAGCGGCTTGAATCAGCGGCGTCCAGCCGAAATTGTTGCGGGCGTCGATTTTGGCATGATGCTGGATGAGCCGTTGGGCGCAGGGGAGATGTCCGCCGAATGCTGCCCAGTGCAGCGCGTTATTACCGCCCAGATCGAGCGCGTTGACGTCTGCGTTATGTTGCAGCAGCAAACCTGCAATCTCATCGTGACCTGCGAAGGCGGCCATCATCAATGGCGACCAGCCGCGATTGTCGCGAATTTCGGTGCTATATTTGCCTTCCAGAAACAAAGCCGTTGCGGTGCGATTGCCTGACTCGACGGCTTCGAAAAAACCTTCCGGTGTACAGCTAAGATTGTGTTGCTGCAGTGCATCCTTGAGATGCTGTTCCGGGGCGGACCAGTCTGTGGCGGGATGGGGTGTGAAGCTCGCGAATGCGCCCGAGTTGGCATCCCAGATGTCGCGGCGTCTTTCCGGTGGTTCCTGTGCCGCGTGAACCAGGTTCAGGTGCATGATTTCGGCCGCGACGTTGGGTGGAAAACCTGTCCGCTCGCCGCGATCGCTGACCATCAAACTGGTAAAATATTCGTCGATGGCGTCTTCGTCCCAGAGCGACATGATGTTATCCAGAATACGCGGATATTTGCTTTCCAGCGCGCAGGGATAGTGTTCGGTTTTGCCGCCCAGAATTCTGAGTAATCGCTGGTTCATGGAGCCTCCATCTGAGCAATGTTGTGTCTGGATAAAGCAGGATTTTGGGCAAAGTAGCGTTTGATGCCACTCAGCACGGCATTGGCGAGTTGAGTCTGGTAGTCTTCGTCGTTTAAACGCACTTCTTCGCCGGGGTTGCTGATGAACGCCGTTTCCACCAGAATCGACGGGATATCCGGTGATTTAAGGACCGCAAATCCGGCCTGTTCGACATGCCCGCTATGCAGATCATTAATGTCGTTCAATTCACCCAAAACCTGCTTGGCCAGTCTCAAGCTGTCCGTGATGGTGGCGGTCTGGGATAAGTCCAGCAGTGTGCGTGCCAGATAGGGATCTTTCACTGCGATGTTCACGCCGCCGATCAGGTCGGCGTCATTTTCCTTTTTAGCCAGCCAGCGCGCCGCACTGCTGGTGGCGCCATGTTCGGATAACGCGAAAACGGAAGAGCCGTGTGCATCGGGTTTGATAAAGGCATCGGCGTGAATGGATACAAACAAGTCCGCCCGTGCCTTGCGTGCCTTGACGACCCGACCGCCAAGCGGGATGAAGTAGTCGCCATCGCGTATCAATACGCTGCGCATATTGGGCGTGTTATCGATCAGTCTGGCGAGGCGGCGCGCAATGGCCAGCGTGACGTTCTTTTCCAAAGAGCCCTGTTTTCCGTGTGCGCCGGGGTCTTCACCGCCATGCCCGGCATCGATTGCGATGATCAGGGTTCTGGCGCGTATTTCCGGCTGGGGTTTGTTGGACGGCGGAGGCACGCTGACCACGGCTTCCGGTTCGGCAGCGTTGGGCAGAGCGGGGGTAGTCTTGTCCCGATCGAGCAGCGCCATCAGAGGATCGACCGGCTGTTCAGGATAGATGTCGAGTACCATCCGGTAGCCATATTCAGCGACAGGATCAAGGTCGAACAACTGGGGTTTGACCTGGTTCTTCAGATCGAACACCAGTCGCACCGTGCCGGGTTTGAAGCGGCCCACGCGCACACTCTTGATGTAGGGATCGTTGCTGTCTATCTTGCCGGTGAGCCCGTTTAACGTATCGTTCAGTTCAACATCATCCAGATCAATGACCAGGCGATCCGGATTGTTCACGGAGAACATGTGGTGGCGGATGGGCTGTTTGGCTTCCAGCGTCAGGCGGGTGTAGTCCTGGGCGGGCCAGATGCGTGTTGAGGTGATTTCGATGGCAGCCTGAGCGTATGACAGCGACAGACTAAACAAGGCCAGTGCTATCCCTAGTCTGCGATAAATCTTTGCTGTCGTTATAACTGCATTAAGCATATTCTTCCCGTCGAGGTGTGTGCCTGAATGAGGGCATTGCGTCCTTGCGGCAAAATCTCCAGCTTGATCACGATATCGGCTACTGGTACATGGGCTTTTTCGGGCCATTCGATCAGCAGGATATTGTTACCGTCAAATTCGTCGCGAAATCCCGCCGACTCCCACTCATTGTCGTCCTGCAGACGATATAAGTCAAAGTGGCGTAACTCCAGTCCGGCGGCCCTGTAGGGTTCAAGCAGGGTATAGGTCGGGCTTTTGACGCGTCCCGTATATCCCAGTGCATTCAACATGCCACGTACCAGACAGGTTTTACCTGCCCCCAGATCACCTTGCAGATAAATAACCATGCCCGGTTTGAGCGTGTTCGCCAGACGTGCTGCCAGCGCGAGCGTTGCATTTTCGTCAGCGAGATATAGTGAAATATTCGCAGAGCGATCGTTTGTGCCCTCCCCCGTTAGCGGGGGATAACCAGCGACTTGGGCATCGTTTTCTGATGTCTTAGTCGAATGGCTAGTTGTCCCATCAGGGTTAGGGAGAGGGGCGGACATGGCTGACTCCATAATCAGTGGTGGCAATTTGGTCATGTCCGCACAGAGATTCGGCTATCATCGTGGTTATGCAAAATACAAATCCTCAGTCATGGCAGGCGCTGGCCGATAAAATTCGCGCCTGGGCGCAGGAACTCGGTTTTCAGGTCGCCGGTATCACCGATATCAATCTGGCAAAGGCCGAAGCCGGTCTGCTGGAGTGGCTGGCGCAGGGCTTGCACGGCGAGATGGATTATATGGCAAAACACGGCGTTAAGCGCTGCCGACCTGCAGAACTTGTGCCCGGCACGTTGCGTGTGATCAGCGTGCGCATGAATTATCTGCCGACCGATGCGCGCGCAAGCTGGGAAGTATTGAATGCAGGCGAGCGCGCTTTTATTTCGCGCTATGCGCTGGGGCGCGACTATCACAAACTGATGCGCCGTCGGCAGGCGCAACTGGCCGACAGGATACGTCTTGAAGTTGCCGGATTTGAAGGACGGGTGTTTACTGACAGTGCGCCGGTGATGGAGGTTGCGCTGGCTGAAAAGGCAGGTCTGGGCTGGCGCGGCAAGCATACTTTGCTGCTGTCGAAAGATTGCGGTTCGTGGTTTTTTCTGGGGGAGATCTATATCAATCTGCCGCTGCCGGTGGACCAGCCGCAAACCGCGCACTGCGGCAGTTGCACAAGTTGCATCACGGTCTGCCCGACTCAGGCCATCATCGCACCCTACAAGCTGGATGCGCGGCGCTGCATATCCTATCTGACCATCGAGTTGCAGGGCAGTATTCCGCTTGAGTTCCGCCCCCTGATCGGCAACCGTATCTATGGTTGTGACGACTGTCAGCTGGTCTGTCCGTGGAATAAGTTTGCACAGACTACGGTCGAAGCAGATTTTGCAGTACGCAACGGACTGGATGATGTGTCTCTGGTGGCATTATTCGCATGGGATGAGGATGAATTCAGGGAGAAGCTGGCGGGCAGTGCCATCTACCGTATCGGGCATGAGCGCTGGCTGCGCAATATTGCCGTGGCGCTGGGCAATGCCCCTAAGAGTCTGGTTGTCATTGCCGCGTTGCAGGCGCGTGCCGACCATTCGTCAGAACTGGTGCGCGAACACGTCGCTTGGGCACTGGCGCAGCAGATGGCGTACAAACCGCGCGTCGATCTGCTTCAGAATCGGGTGCGCCGGCATTCGTGAAGGAAGCCTGTCTGATGCCGACTGAGAATGACATGATCAAGCCGCCGGAACTGGCCGAGATGACGCTGCAAGCGATCGTCGCCAAGCCGGCGCTCTCGCGCCTGTCGAATCAGGAATTGCCTGTGCTGATCGAGCGCATGTGTGAAGAGCTTGCGGGGGGCGAGCTGTTGATGAGCCAGTTTCAGCTGTTTTCCTTTCTGGGAAATCGGGATTTTGCGCTGGAAATGCAGGCGCGGGCGCTGGCGTTGAATACGGTCTACCGGATTATGGGGCCAAAAAATCCTGCCATACGTCTGCTCGCGTTGATGGGGCCGGGCGATTCAACCGACAATATGCCGCTCGATTATCTGCTGGAAGACAGCGATGTCCAGCTTGATCTGCTCTATCTTGTGCCCGGACAGCCGTTGCCGGACGTGATTCCAGTGCACGATGTGGCGATCATCGCTTCGGGCGAGTCAGCCAAAAACAATCAGGTTTTGGAGAGACTGGCCAGCCTGACTGCCCGCTGGCCGCGCCCGTTATTGAATCCTGCTCAGGCGATTTTGCGCTGTTCAAGGGATGGCGTATATCAGTCGCTCAAGGATATTTCCGGTCTGCTGATTCCGCCCACGCAGCGGGTGGATCGTCACGAATTCGCAGCGGGTCTGCCGCATGACTTGAGCTATCCCGTCACGCTCAGACCGCTCGATTCCCAGAGCGGACGGGGTCTTGCGCGGATAGATCATGCGGCCGAGTTGCAGGCTTATCTGGTCGCGGAAAACGCACCGCAATTTTTTGCTTCGCGGTTTGAGGATTATCGCAGTCGGGATGGTTTGTATCGCAAGGCCAGAATCGCGCTGATAGCTGGGCAGCCCTATGTCGCGCATCTGGCCATCAGTGAACACTGGATCGTGCATTACGCGACGGCCGACATGTTGAACAGCGCCGATAAGCGGCGCGAAGAGGCCGATTTCATGCTGAATTTCGACAGGGATTTTGCGCGTCGCCATCAAGCAGCACTGCGCGCGATTGCCGCCAGGCTGGAACTGGATTATGTGGTGATCGACTGCGCCGAAAGCCGCGATGGCAGGCTACTGGTGTTCGAAGCGGATAATCGCGGCTGGGTGCACGCAACCGATCCGGTCGATATTTTTCCGTATAAACAGGCACCTCTACGACGCTTGTTTGCGGCATTTCGCAGCATGCTGTTTAAAGCGGCGCACAGCTAATAATTTCAGGGGCGGGCAATAAAAACCAAACAAGGCGGGAAATCCGTAAACCGCTGGCGTGTTGCGTGCCAGCATGACGGACCGGGAAAAGCCGGGGTTGCCGGACTGTCCGCCGCCGGATTATCCGGTGCGGATTCCGGCTGGCTATTTTGTTTTAACGGTGTAGAATCTGCGCAGTATTTTAATTTTCGTGAATGGGAGTAGCCGCCATGACTACGATTTCCAGCGTCTTACCAGCAACTATCAGCGGATATTTCACGCCGCCTGTCGGCGCATCTGTCAGTTCGACACCTGCCGCATCGACAGCGAGTGTCATCGCCTCCTTCGGTAATAACTCGACCGCTCCGCTGACTTACAACGCGGCGGGTCTGATTGTCTCGTCACCAACAGCCCACGTGACGGCTCAGGCGGCTCAGGCCGATTATCTGGCGGCCCAAAGCGCGATGGATCAGTCGCTCGCGTCATTGATGTCGGGCTCATCAAGCAATTCTTCCGGTTCCATTTCTTCGACGACCGATATTTTCGGCACGAATTCGACCGCCAATGATCCATCCGGCATTCTCAATACCCTGTTGACGCCTGCCTCCACTACAACGCCGACACCGAGTTCTGCGAGCAATGCGCAGAGCGCCTATCTGGCTGCTCAGAATGTGGTGAGCCAGTCGCTCAGCAAGCTGACGGCATAGGATACCGGTCAGTACGGGGCGGCAGGTTGATCTGACGATCCAAAACGGGAGCCTCAATATGAAACGTATCACGCTGCTGGCAGCCATTACCTTACTCGCATTCATCATTCCGGCCTATGCCGCGGATGGGGGCGTGTCGATCAGTATCGGTCAACCCGGTTTTTATGGCCGCATCGATATCGGCAACTATCCTCCCCCGCAATTGATCTACCGTTATCCGGTGATTGTTGAAAAAGCGCCGGTGTATGGCGCGCCGGTCTATTTGCGGGTGCCGCCGGAGCATGCCAAACACTGGAAGCGTCACTGTCATGAATACGCTGCCTGCGGCGAGCGCGTCTATTTTGTGCAGGACAGCTGGTATGAGCGCGAATATGTGCCGCGCTATCAGGAGCAGCATCGTCACAGGCAGGATTTCAATGGCAAACACGATGACCGGGGTGAGGGGCGCCGCGGAGATCAGGGAGGAGACCGTCATGATGATCACCGCGGTAACGGGCGTGGGCGCGGCGACTGATGGCTGTTGAAACTGGTTGTGCAGTATTTCAGTGTCTTGTTTTAAAACAAATTTTTATATTTATGCTGGCTGTTCGCAGGCCTTGCGGGTTCAATCACCCAGGCTGGTGCTGACACGGCGCGCACTTTCTATCCACGGATGATCCAAAGGCACCGTTCTGGACTTGCCGGCAACAAGTTCAAGCGGCACCGGCAGAGTGCCGTCACCCCGTGCGGCGACCATCACGCCGTACACACCCTGATGAATCAGGTCCGCACAGGCGGTGCCTAATCGGGTTGCCAGCAGGCGGTCAGCAGCGGAAGGAATGCCGCCGCGCTGCAAATGTCCCAGTATGGTGATGCGCGCTTCAAGGCCGGTGAGCAGTTCGAGTTTTTTGGCAATCCGCAGGGTGTTATCCGCATACTGAATTTCGGTGGGGCTGGATTCTTCCACGCTTTTCTTGCCGTGTTTGGCGTGTTTTTTCTTTTCCTGCGTCAGTGCGGCCGCTTCCTGTCTGGAAATGGCGCCTTCTGCCACGGCCACGATGCTGAACGGCTTGCCGCTGCGGCTTCTGGCCCGGATGGCTTCGGCGATTTTTTCGATGTCATAGGGTATTTCAGGGATCAGAATCACGTCGGCGCCGCCCGCAATGCCCGCACCGAGGGCCAGCCAACCGGCCCGGTGTCCCATGATTTCCACCACGATAATGCGGTGATGACTGTGGGCGGTGCTGTGCAAACGGTCTATTGCATCGGTTGCAATGCCGAGCGCGGTGTCGAAACCAAAGGTCACGTCGGTCATCGCGACATCGTTATCGATGGTTTTGGGCAGGGTGATCACCTTGATGCCCCGCTCTTTGAGGCGCAGCGCATTTTTCTGCGTACCGCCCCCGCCCAGGCACACCAGCGCATCCAGATGATTCGCATGGCAATTTTCGACGATCACGTCGGTCATGTCCACTATTTTGCCGCCGACCGGCATGCGATGCGGTTTGTCGCGACTGGTGCCTAAGATGGTGCCGCCGGTGGTCAGAATACCGGACAGTGCGCTGCTGTCCAGAGGCATGATGCGGTTTTCCATCAGTCCGCGGAAGCCGTCGCGAAAACCGATGACCTGCATATCGTAGTAGCCCAGACAGGCTTTGCCGACCCCCCGTATGGCGGCGTTCAGTCCGGGGCTGTCGCCGCCGGACGTCAGTATTCCGATGTATTTTGTCATGATCTTATTCCTGTTTTGCGGATCGTCGTCGCGCCTGCGCAGTATAACCCGCGCGCGATTAGACCATCCAAATCGCGGCAGCAAGGCGTCCTGCCGGGTGTTTTTACAGATAAATTATTTAAATATATGAATTTTTTACATTTATTCTTTGTGTAATTCTGAAAGAAGTGTTTTAATCTGTTTCATTTCCGTATTTTGCGCTATTTTCTTGCAGCATCGTCGTGCGCCCTGCCGGAACGTGATGGAACCAAAATCAATTCATCCGGTCTGATGTTTGCCCTGGTTTGCGGGGTTACACGTACTTTGCCAAGGAGATTGAAAATGAGCGACAAGAACGATCTTAATGATTTGGAACAGGAAAACGAATTCAATATGGTATTTGGCTGGCTGGCCGCTGCTGCCGTATCCATTGCAAGCTGGGCCGGCGTTTCCTGAGTAAGCACGCGGTATAAACAATCAAGACCGGCGAAGTGAGCCGGTCTTTTACATGATGAATATTATTCTCCAACATCTGAAAAAACACGGTGAGTCGCTTGATGTCGAACTTGCCGAAGCGGCCGGCATGTCACTCGATATGACGCGCACCTGTCTTGCCAACCTCAGCGCGACGGGCGAAATCATGGCTTATCATTCGACCCGCTTTCATAATGGCGAAAAGATCGAAGGCGTACGCTGCCGTCTGGCGGGCTATATTCCGCCCCCCGCACCGGGTCGCAGGGCAAAGTGAGCAGGCGCCTGAATGTACTGTGATTAAACATCAGCGTATAGGTAAATAAATAAGGATATTCCCGATGGATGAAGTGAGCATTTCAGATACCCATTCTCTCTTGGCAGCATTCAACAGGCTACGCGCCTATCTCGGTGAACAAATTTTAGGGCAGCACAATCTGGTGGAGCGTCTGCTGATCGCCCTGCTGGCCGATGGCAATTTGCTGGTGGAAGGACCGCCGGGATTGGCCAAGACGCGCGCAATCAAGGCGCTGGCGCACGGCATCGAAGGGGATTTTCAGCGTTTGCAGTTCACCCCCGACATGCTGCCGGCGGATTTGACCGGTTCTGATATCTACCGCCCTCAGGACGGCAGCTTTCATTTTCAGCGCGGCCCCTTGTTTCACAATCTGATCCTCGCCGATGAAATCAACCGGGCGCCCGCCAAGGTTCAGGCGGCATTGCTCGAAGCCATGGCCGAGCGCCAGATCAGCGTCGGCAGCGCGACGTATCCCTTGCCGCGCCTGTTTCTGGTGATGGCAACGCAAAACCCGATCGAACACGAAGGAACCTATCCGCTGCCCGAGGCGCAACTCGATCGTTTCATGCTGCATACGCAGGTGGATTATCCGGATCGTGCGACAACCTTGCGCATCATGGAACTGTCACGCAGGGAAGCAAGAGAAGCAAAGGAGCTGCCGCCGCCCCCTGTTGCGATCACCCAGGAACAGGTATTTGCCGCACGCCGTGAGATACTGGATATCACGCTTAGCGATTCGGTGGCTGAATATATCGCCGCCCTGGTTGAAGCTACGCATGCGCCTGAAAAATACAGTGCAAAGCTGGCCGACTGGTTGCGCTGGGGGGCGAGCCCCCGGGCGGCCATCGCGATGGAGCGCTGTGCGCGTGCGCTGGCCTGGCTTGCCGGGCGCGACTATGTCAGTCCCGAGGATGTACAGTCGGTCACGCCGGATGTGTTGCGCCACCGCCTGCTGCTCAACTACACGGCACAGGCGCACGGCGTGTCGGCTCAGGATTGCGTGCTGGAGCTGTTGCGGTACGTTCCTGCGCCATGATTTTGCCGGATCTTGCCGAGCTGATCGGCTTGCGCGGCACGGCACACGACATTAGTCTGCACGCCCGCCGTCCTGTGCTGGCGCGTCTGCAGGGCGCGCACCGCAGCGCACGGCGCGGGCGCGGCCTGGAATTCGAAGAAGTGCGCCCTTATACGGCGGGGGACGACGCGCGCAACATTGACTGGCGGGTGACGGCGCGGCGCGGTCAGACCCATACCAAGCTGTTTCGCGAGGAGCGGGAACGCCCGGTGTGGTTGCTGGCCGACTTGCACAGCGGACTGTATTTCGGCAGCCGCTATCAATTGAAATCCTCGCTGTTGTTGCGCTCAGCGGCACTGCTTGCCTGGATCGCCGCGATGGACGGCGACCGGCTGGGCGCGTTGATCACCGACCATGAAAAACTGCGCATTTTTCCGCCGCGCGCACGGGAAGCCGGTGTGCTCTCGGTGCTCGAAGCGCTGGTAGAGAGCCAGCCCAAAGCACCTGGCATACCAGAATCAGACGGCCTGAATAGCCTTTTTAAGGGTCTGCTGCCGTTGCTGCAACCCGGTTCGCTGGTGCTGATTCTCAGCGATTTTTCCGGTCTGGATGATGAGGCTGAGCGCAAACTTGCCAGCATCGCGCTGCACTGCGACTGCCGGCTGTTGTGGCTGTGCGATCCGTTGGAAAAAACCGGTTTGCCGGACGGGCTGTATCGCGCAGGGCTCCCGGGGCGACTCCAGTGGCTGGATGGCGCAGGCACCAGGGATGCATGGCAGCAAAAATGGCAGGCAAGGGTGGCGCGTCTGAACGCGGTAGCCGCGCGTTATGCTTTACCGCTGATTCGTCTGGATACCGCGTCTCCGGTCACTGAGGTTTTACCGTTGCTGCTGAGGGACCCGCTATGGAGAACATGAGCTGGCTCAAGCAACTCGCCCCGGCCCATGCGCCCCCGCCCCCGGGACTGTGGCCGCTGGCGCCGGGTTGGTGGGGGCTGCTGGTTTTGCTATTGCTGGCGGTTCTGATCTATGGCTTCAGACGCTATGCTGGCCGGAGACGCCGCGCGGCGTTGCGCGAACTCAAACAGATGTGCATCAACGAGCATTTTGCAATCGAACTGCAAAATCTGCTGCGCCGTTATGCAATTGCGGTTTATGGCAGGGAGACGGTGGCGTCCCTCAGCGGTGAAAACTGGCTGAATTTTCTGGTCAGCCACGGCGGCACTGGATTTGCAGGGGAGGCGGGAAACGATTTTTTGCGCGCGGCGTATGGCGCACCGTCTCAAACTCTCCCTCACCCAAACCCTGATGGAACAACTAGCCATTCGACTAAGCTGCCAAAAGACGGCAGCCAAGTCGCTGGTTATCTCCCGGAGGGCGAGGGAACAAACGAACGCTTGCGCGAATTTCACGTTAAGAACGAACCGGATCGCTGGTTGCAAGCTGCCCGGGGATTTTTGCGAGGGAAAAAATGATCCATTTTGAATGGCCGTGGATGTTGCTGTTTTTGCCGCTCCCCTGGCTGTTTAAACGCTGGCTGCCACCTGCGCCGCCACAGGGAGAGGCGTTGTTTCTGCCGTTTTCATCGGGCGCAGAGGTTCTGCCCCGCAGGCAGAGTTCAAGCCGTTTACGCAGAATTATATTGGCGCTGATCTGGCTGCTGCTGGTGTTAGCTTGTGTGCGTCCGCAATGGCTGGGCGATCCGTTGTCGGTCCCTGCCACAGGGCGTCGCCTGCTGCTGGCGGTGGATGTATCCGGCTCCATGGCCGCGCAGGATATGGCCGGAAACCAGTCCCGCCTGCAGGTCGTGCAGCAGGTGGCGGGCGATTTCATCCGTCGGCGGCAGGGCGATCAGGTAGGGTTGATTTTGTTTGGCACGCGTCCGTACTTGCAGGCGCCGCTCACCACGGATTTGCATACGGTGGATCAGTTTCTACATGAAGCGATGATCGGTATCGCGGGCACACAGACGGCGATCGGGGATGCAATCGGCCTTGCCATCAAGCGGCTGCGCGACGATAAGTCGGGTAAAAAAGGTGAAACGGTGCTGATCCTGCTGACCGATGGCAGCAATGACGCGGGTGCCATGCCGCCCGATCAGGCGGCTCGTATGGCCGCAGCTGCCGGACTGCGCATTTACACGATAGGCGTAGGGGGCCAGGGTGGTTTTTTTGGTAACAACGATCTGGATGAAGACACCCTCAAGCAGATTGCGCAAATCTCGGGCGGCGAATATTTCCGTGCGACAGACGCCGAAAATCTGCAAAAGGTTTATGCGCGCATCGACAAGCTGGAGCCCAGTGCGGCACGTGCGCAATGGTATCGTCCGCGCGACGAATGGTTTTATTGGCCGCTGGCGCTGGCGCTGCTGCTTAGTGTGATGACGCTTGTTTTGAGAGAGCGCAAATGGCTTTGACGGAATTTTTTCTGAGGCCACTCTGGCTGCTGGCGTTGCCCTTACTGCTGGGCCTGTGTTACTGGCTGTCGGGCCGCCATGCTGATCAGGGCGGCTGGGCGAAACTCATCGATGCCGAGCTGTTGCCCAGTCTGAAACTCGAAAGTGCAGGAAAACAGAGACGATCGCCCTGGCCCTGGGTCGCATTAGCCTGGACACTGGCGGCGCTGGCGCTGGCGGGTCCCAGCTGGCAGTCGGTGTCATCCAGTGCTTTTCGCGGTAATGCGACATGGGTAGTGCTGCTGGATCTGTCGCCCTCGATGAAGGCTGCCGATCTGCTGCCTGACCGGATTACCCGCGCCCGTTATGCGCTGGACGATTTGCTCAACGCGGCCCGTGATGCCCGGGTGGGGCTGGTCGCGTTTGGCGACGAGGCTTACACGGTCACGCCGGTGACCGATGATGTGGCCACCATTAAAACCCTGTTGCCGCCTTTGAATCCGGACATCATGCCAAGTGCAGGGGATCATCTTGCGCCCGCGCTGCAACAGGCGGGAAAGTTGATCGGCGACGCCCAAGGCGCACAGGTGATCGTGCTGACGGACGGGTTCAGCGATCCGGCAGCCTCTTTTGAGACTGCTAAAAAACTGCAAGCGGCGGGCGTCACGGTCCATGTGGTGGGTATCGGTACCGCCGGTGGTGCGCCGCTCGCTCTGTCAGGCGGGGGCTTTGCACAGAACGCCAAGGGGGGGCTGAATCTTGCGCGTCTGGATGTGTCGCAGCTGGAACAGCTCGCAGTGAGCGGAGGCGGGCGATATGTGACGCCGGCACAGCTCCCCTCCCTGATCGAGTCCTTGCAGGCGCGCAATGAGGGGCTTCGCGGTGCGACGCAGGATGTCAGGGTGGTGCACAGGCTGGACGGCGGGATCTGGTTGTTGCCGCTGCTCCTCATTATTGCCGCATTGCTCTCGCGCAAGGGATGGTTATGACGCGCGCCCTGTTGCTCTTATCGCTCATTTTCTGGACTGCGCCCGTGCTGGCCGGTGACCTCTGGGACACGTTGTGGCGCAACGACGATCAGCGCGGCGAGATGTTGATGAAGCAGGGGAAGGCGGCAGCGGCAGCAAAGACTTACCGCGATGCGCGGCGCCGTGCGTATGCTGAACTTCAGGCCGGCGATTATCTCAACGCGGCAAAGGATATGGCAGGTTTAAACGATAGCAACTACAACCGTGGCAATGCGTTAGCCCTTGCGGGTAAGTTGCAGGAAGCGCAGGCGGCTTATGATGCGGCGTTGGCGCGTTATCCGCAAGACAAGGATGCGCGTCACAACCGCGATCTGGTCGCCAAAGCGCTGAAACAGCAACAACAATCGAAGCCGTCCTCTACTAACGATCATGGTAAGAAAGCCACTTCTGGTGATGAAACTCGCCATGATCGTTCCCTCACCCCCGTTCCCCCTCTCCCAGAGGGCGAGGGGTACGGTTCGTCGCTGCGCGAATTTAACAATCACGATGGAAAAACAGGCGATAAGGATGCGGACAAAAAGAGTGGAAGCGGGCAGGGAGATCAGAGCGAAAGCAAGTCTTCTGGAAAGCCGCAACAATCTGCTCAAAATCAGTCGTCTGCACAGAACCCGACATCAGGACAGAACCAGACATCAGGACAGACGCAGTCATCTGACCAAAAGCAGGCGGCAGGGCAGAATCCGGTGGCAGGGCAGAATCAAAAATCAGGACAGGGGGGTGAGTCGCAGCCCGATGCTCAAGCGGGCAAACAATCGTTGGCGGCCAATCCGGCGCAGTCGGCTACACAGGCCGGCCAGGCCAAAAATGCGCAGTCGGGTACACAGGCCGGCCAGGCCAAAAATGCGCAGTCGGGTACACAGGCCGGGCAGGCTAAAAATACGTCGTCGGGCGAGGCGGCTCAAGCGGCGACGGATAACCGGCCAGGTGCTTCCTTATCCGTCAGCGAACAGCAATTAGCACAGGATCAATGGCTGCGGGGTATTTCCGAGGACCCGGGCGGACTGTTGCGGCGCAAATTCATGATCGAACATTTGATGAGGCAGCAAGGAGGGAAACCATGAGATTGCTTATTTTTCTGTTATTTTTCGCTCAGAGCATCAGCGCGTGGGCGGCAATCACGGCACAACTGGATCAGGATCAGGTGGCCGCGGGCGAGACGGTGCAACTGACCCTGCAGCACGATGGACAGACCGACAGTCAGCCGGATCTCGCGCCGCTCAAACAGGATTTCAATATCATCGGCCAGAGTTCGGGTTCCAGCATCCAGATCATCAACGGCAAGATGAAAGCGCAAGTTCAGATCAGCCTGGCCTTGAGTCCGAAGCGCGCGGGAAAACTGCAGGTGCCCGCGTTGCAGTGGGACGGGCAGTCGTCCCCGGCGCTTGCCTTGAGCGTAGGGGGCAACGGCGGTAACGGCGCTCAGTCGTTACCTTCGCCATCTGCCGGGCATGTTTTTCTGAGCAGCACGCTGGATGCAAAAAATCCGTATGTTCAGGCGGCCATTCCCCTGACGGTGCGTCTGTATTCAGATCAGCCACTCTATCAGGCCAGCCTTGATTTGCAGCCCGGTAAGGATGTGCTGATCCAGCAACTGGGGCAGGATAAACAGGTTAACGAGACGCGCGATGGCAAGACGTATCAGGTCGTCGAGCGTCACTATCTGTTGTTTGCCCAGCGCAGCGGCCGTATCGAACTGGACGGGGCGGTGCTGAACGCACAGGTGCAGGATACGCGTAGCGGTCCGTTCTTTGGTAATGTGTTCGGCGGGAATCCCTTTGCCGGTATGATGGGGTCAACCCGACCCATCCGGATTCAGGGCGATCAGATTGCCCTGACGGTGCGCCCGCGCCCGGGCAGTGATAAAGGGCATGACTGGCTGCCGGCGCAAAATGTGACTCTGTCGGAGACGTGGCAGCCGGATAAAGGGGAGGTCCATGCGGGCGATCCGCTCACCCGGCATTTACAGCTTACCGCAACAGGACTGACCGCCGCCCAGTTGCCTGACCTGAGTCAGCTTCTGCAACTACCCGCCGGGCTCAAAGCCTATCCGGATCAGGCCAAACTCGTCAATGATGCGCAGGGTAATACGGTCGCAGGTAGCCGGACTCAGGACATTGCGATTGTCGCGAGTCAACCCGGCCACTACGAGATTCCTGCCTTACATCTGTACTGGTGGGATACCGGTAGCGACGTGCAAAGAGCGCTCGATCTGCCCGCGCGCACACTCGAAGTGTTGCCGGGTGCGGGCGGCGTTGCGATTTCGACGACGCCTGATGATACCGGCAATACAGCTGCTTTAAATATACAACCAGAAGAAAAGGTCGCACAGCCTGCCGCAATAGCATCGTCCGATACTCGCTGGAAAGGGATCAGTCTGGCGCTTTTTCTGCTCTGGATGGGCACGATGTTCGTTTGGTGGTGGCACAGCTGGCAAAAACCGGTCAAACTAGTTTCAACTGAAGCCAGTGAGGCGATAATTGCACCACCCGGCAAGGCCGCTGCGAGTCAGGGATTCCGGCAGGCGTGCCTTGACAACGATGCGCAGGCCGCACGTCGCCATCTGCTGGACTGGGCGCGCGCGATCTGGCCGCAGGATGCACCAGCGGGGCTGAATGCACTGGCACAGCGGCTCGATGATGACACGTTAAAACCCCTGCTGAGCCAGCTGGATCGCGCTTGTTATGCCGGCGGCAGCTGGCAGGGAGGCGAATTGCGTGACCGGCTCAAGTCACTGCCCGTAAAGCCTGCGCCTGCATTGTCGCCCAAGCTGGCGAGCCTGTATCCGTAAGAATGTACAGACAATAAATACCAGGCATGCATTGGAAAACACGTCATTTCAGGAATTCGGCGTCCAGATCGCATAAAAACTTTTTCACATCAAAACCGCTCTGGTTTGCCATCACAACCGAAGCGATACCCCGATCCCGATATAGTCTCATCTCGCAGTGAAAACCGGCGCCGCCCCCTTCCTTGAAGAAATGCCGGATACCGGCCTGTTTGCCGATGTGCCAGCCCGGGGTCATTGGGATATTGGAATTGATTTGTTGAAACAATAAATCCCGCATCGAGTCGGACAGCAGTACGGCATGTTCACCCAGCAGGTCTTGCAGAATACGGCCAAAGGCCGAAGCCGATCCGATTGCGCCGCCGAAAGCCGGGCCGTCGAGGTAGACGTCGTTGATGCGCAGCCAGTTTCCCTCATATTCTCCCAATACATTTTTATCCAGCAATAAACCTTTAACCAGATTCATTAGCGAGTACATTGCAAGATAACCGTGTGCGTGGTTTTCAGGGCGCACTATCGCAAATCCTAACTCCTCTGGCTTTATTATCAAGGGGGCAAGAATGTGTTGCGTTACATATTCTGAATATTTCTGCTTTGTCACGTTTTCGATGATTTTGCCGAGCAGCCAGTAACCGATGTTGGAATACCGGTATTTTTCGCCGGGACGGGAGTTTTGGTCGGGATTGTTTTGGAGAACCTTTTGCAGCGCAAAGTTTTCGTCGAAACGTTTGTGTTGTTCTGGAGTATGGACCCACTGTAGCGGCAAAGGGTTGGGTATGCCGGACGTGTGATTGAGCAGCTGCATGACGGTGATGTCAGGATCGTAGGGATGGTCGATTACGCTGCCCGCTTTGTCGTCAAGTTTGATCCGGTTGGTCTCGATCAGTTGAAGCATGGCAATGGCGGTGAGCGGCTTGGTCATCGAAAACGCCGCCATCGTGGTATTTCGATCTATCGGGATGCGCTGTCTGATGTCGGCAAAGCCGCCTGCGTATTCGAACATCACACCTTTACTGTTGACCACGACGTACTGGATGCCCGGGCCTTCCGGTTTGAGGTGGCGCTCGACCAGTTTTCGGTTATACATCGCCATGTTCTGGCTCTCTGTATTCATCTATCGTGATAGTTTTTCGAAATGATAATATGCCGTAGAGAAAAGCGCCAGCAGTGCCGCCTGAAGTATCCAGGTTGGCGCCATCCTCGATGCGTGGAGCGTGCCGAACAGGACGGCTGCGATTTCCGTTGCGATCAAACCGGCGATTACGATCATTGTCAGTATTGCGACAAAGGCGCGTTCGACCGGTTTCCGGTACGCCCACAACAGCAGCGCAGTCCACCCCGCCATCAACGAGGCTGCATAGCCCATCGCAAACCGGTAAGGCCCGCCCATATTCTCAAAACCCAGCATCAAGCGGGTCACAGTTGGGCTGAGCATGGGGATCACAGCCAGCGCATCGGTGATGGCGCCGGTTAAAAAAGCCGTTCTGAGCAGCCAAACCTGGCGGTCGGTCATGATTTTTCCTTATCGAGCTTTGAATAAGGTTTTACGGTTTGAAAAACGTTGCGATGGTTTGCAGGCTCCAATCCGGATTCAAGGTCAGCAGGTTGTGCCCCATGCCTTGTGCCTTGACGTGGACAGTCTGTGCAGGGAGTTTGGGCAGATGATATTTTTGCTGATAGGCATATCCGATGAGGCTGCATTCGCTGCTGATCATCATCAAGTCGCCGCGATATCGGGATATCCTCTTTGTCAGGTCATCCGTAAATGCATCGGGATTATCCATCACGGGTTTCATCATAGTGCTGAATGCGCCATAGCCTGCCCGTTTGATTGTATCGGGGGGCATGGCCTGGCCTGCGCATTGATAGGGTGGGCCCGGTTTGTTGCGGTTCAGCAGTTTTGTCATCACGTAGTCATAGCCTTCATGACCGTCCTCCTTGCTGATGAAGGGATACATGAGCACGTATCTGGCAAGCGCGAGCGCATCCGCAATGGATAGTGATTGCTTCATTATTTTTACGCATGCCCTGGCGGACTCCGGATACAGCATGCCGGGTTCGACTATCACCGCCTGAGATGCTTTTTCAGGATATTTTGACAGGTATCCTGCGACCAGCATCCCGCCCCAGGAATGGCCGATGAGTTTTACTTTTCGGCCACTGGAAAAATGCTCAACGATGGCATTCAGATCGTCCAGATTCTGTTCCAGTGTGAGCGATTTTTTGTCTACTCTGGGTGATAAGCCGGTGCCTCGCTGGTCATAGAAAATGACACGGTAATCTTTCGACTGATTCCGTAAGGGTTTCAGATAGTCGTAATCGCCGCCCGGCCCGCCATGCACCACTATGACGGGCGTTGATTCGGCGCTGCCAAAGATTTCCGTATGGAATTTATAGCCATTGATCTCTGCATAGGGGAGAGCGTCGTCTAACTGGACGGTTCTTGGCATTTGAATCCATGAAATTAACCCAAACAGAAACGGCGCAATGCGTTGTATTGCGTCTTGTTCGATCACTGGCTTCGTTTGCAAGCGATAGAAGAGATACGGTGCAAGCGCGACCCAAACGAGCACCAGCACCCACACTCGTCCGGCGAGCAGGTTGTAGTCATGCAGCAGTACGCTCCACGACAGGCCCCGGACGTAGCGGCCGAACCCGAATTCAAAGATGATCGTCAATGCGAGCCAGATCAAGCCGATCATCACGGAAGCGCCCCCCGTCCGGGGTGGCCATCTGCGCATAACCAGCCCTATATAGACGCCGAAAAGAAAAATTCCCGATACGGTCGATAGCTGATGCGCGGCAAGTTCGCCGACATGGCTTGTATAGTAAATTTCACGCAGCGCACCATTGACGATGGCGATGAAAACGAGCGGGATCCAGGCGATGACGTATTTCCACATGATCCGAAAACTCCTTCTGAATAGATTTGAACAGACGGAAACCGCCTATCAATATGTTCATGAAAGTGCAGGTAGCAGCTTCTCTTTTTGCGTAGTTAGTCATGCTGCGCTGATTGTGCGCAGATCAGCTTAAATTTCGCTATCAGGGGTTGCTGATTTGTTGACGGTAAAATGATGATGCGTGGTGAGAATTTCCCTATCTTATTGACAAATATAGTAAAATATGAAAGTTTTTAACGTTCCCCCTGAAGGAATGGGGTATATTTGGCGGACCCGTTTTCTGGGTCCATGAACGGGATCGAAAACCACCGGAGCATCATGATATGTTGTGGCTTGCATTCAGAATGTTGTTTCAGGAGCGTGGCCGACTGATCATCACGCTGGTTGGCATCGTCTTTTCCACGGTGCTGACGCTGATCGAGGTGGGCATCTATCTCGGCATGATGGGCAATGCCACCAGCGTGGTGCGTCATACCGATGCCGATATCTGGGTGATGTCGAAAAACGTGCCCAATTTCGATTTCACGCAGCCTTTTCCGGCTTATCGCATCAACCGGGTACGCGCGCTCGACGCCGTATTATGGGCCGAGAAAATCCACGTCTGGTTCTCGTTTTTGAAACTTCCCGATGGGCGTCGCGAGCAGATCCAGATGATCGGATTCAATCCCGATAGCGGCATCGGCGGCCCGTGGTCCATGGCTAAAGGCAAAACGAGCGACGTCAAGGGCGGGCATTATATCATCATGGATCAAAGCTCGCGCCAGCGTCTGGGCAAGCTTGAATTGGGCTCGATCTGGGAAATCAATCTGCTCAACAAGGAGCAGTCATTCAGGCTGGTGGGGCTGTCGCGCCAGGCGCTCAGTTTTACGACGATACCGGTGGTGTTCACCTCTTATAACGAGGTCGAGCAGAACCTCGCAGGCACCAACTTTGAAGGCGATACCTCGTTTATACTCGTCAAACTCAAAAATCCGGCCACGCTGGCGACCGTGCTGCAACGCCTGCGCACGGAACTGCCGAACAACGAAATTTATTCTCGCCAGCAATTTATCGACCGCACGGTCAACTACTGGACCATACAGACCGGCATCGGTTTCGCATTTTTCCTGACCGCGCTGCTCGCCGTACTGATCGGCGGCGCGATCGTCGGACAGACCATCTACGCGGGTACCATGGAGCATCTGCGCGATTACGGCACGCTCAAAGCGATGGGAGCGCAGAATCGCGACATCAATCTGATGATACTCGCCCAGGCGGCGGCCAGTGCGCTGATGGGCTTTGTGATCGGTGCGCTTTTGACACTGATTGCATCTCACGGCATTGAAGGTGCGGGGGTGTCGATGCAGTTGCCGCTGCGGCTGTTCGCCGTGGTGTTTGCCATCATCGTTGTTACCTGTCTTGCGGCGGGCTATATTTCGGTGCGCAAGGTCAGAACGCTGGACCCTGTGATGGTGTTTCGGGAGTGATGAGATGAACGAAGCGATACTGGAGGCGCGCGCAGTCAACAAGACCTACGGCGAGGGAGCGGGGCGGGTGGTGGCGCTGGATGCCGTCTCGGTTTCGCTTGCGCAGGGCGAGGTGCTGCTGATCATGGGGCCGTCGGGGTCGGGCAAGACCACGCTGCTGTCTATCATGGGCTGCATCCTGCGACCCTCATCAGGCGAAGTACGGGTGGACGGGCGCAATATCAGCGCGTGCGATGAACGGGTGCTGGCTGCGATCCGGTTGCGCCGTTTCGGCTTTGTGTTTCAGGCTTTCAACCTGTTCCGCTCCTTGACGGCGCAGGAAAATGTCGAGGTGGTGCTGCGCATGAAAGGCAGAAACAAGGCTGCGGTACGGACCGAGGCGGCGGAGCTGCTAGAACGCGTAGGGCTTGCACGCCGGGCGCATGCCTATCCGCGCGATTTGAGCGGCGGTGAAAAACAGCGTACCGCGATTGCGCGCGCGCTGGCAGGAGACCCGCCTATCATCCTGGCCGATGAGCCGACCGCCAATCTGGACTCCCGGACCGGGCGCGACATATTGCAACTCTTGCGCGAGCATGCGCTTGAACTGCACAAGGCGGTGGCCATCGTCAGTCACGACCCCAAGGTTGAGGAAGTCGCACACCGGGTCATTCTTCTGGAAGACGGGAGGTTGAAATCATGAAATGGAAACTGGCTGTTGTGATGCTGATGGCATTGCTGTTGTTTTTCGGGCTGCACAAGGGGGCGGGCGATAACGTGGATATGTCGTTGCCGGCCCCGCAAATTATCGCGGCGGAGGGCAAGGTCGAGGCGATGCCGGGGGCGGAAATGGACGTGGGCAGTGCATTGACGGTGCGCATCGAGCGATTCCTGGTCAAGGTGGGTGAACATGTCGACAAGGGACAGGTGATCGCGCTGCTGGATGACAAGGATCTGGCTGCGCAATTGCAGCAGGCCGAGGCGGAACTGGCGGTGGCGCGGGCAAAACAAGGGGAAGTGGCGGCGGGCGCCCGTCGCGAGGAGATCAGACAGGCCGAATCGACCTTGCAGCGGGCGCGCACGGAACTCGCGCTGGCGGAAAAGGAGTTGACTCGCAATACCCGGCTGTATCAGGATAAATTCATGTCGCGCGCCGCACTGGATAGCAGCGAAAGCGCCTTTAATGTTGCGACTGCAAGGGTTGCGGAGTTTGAGGCACAGTTGCGCCTGCTGCAATCGGGCGCACGCCGCGAGACGCTGGCACTGCATGACGCCCAGGTGTCGCAGGCCGAGGCCCGCATTCAGTATATGCGCTCAATGCTGGACAAGACACGCGTGACCTCGCCGATCAGCGGCGTGCTGATCGAACGGTATCTGGACGCGGGGGAGGTGGTGATGCCGGAAAAGCCGCTGGCACAGATCGCCGACACGAGCCGGTTGCGCATCAATGCCGAAGTGGATGAGACCGATGCCGGACGTCTGCATCTGGGCGATACGGCGCAAATCAGCGCCTACGCCTACCCCGGGCAAGTGTTCAGGGGGCGTGTTGCAGAAATCGCCGATTATGTCGGTAAGCGTGAGATCAAGCCCAACAATCCGGCGGTCAATCTGGGACTGAAAATCATCCAGGTCAAAATTGCACTGACAGAAGCTACGCCGCTCAAGCTGGGGATGACGGTGGACGTTCGCATCACGCCGAAAGTTAAATAGCTTCTGAGGGCGTATGTATGCCGGGACGACAGGGAAAAGAGGTGGCTCAATCTCGCCCTGTCAAACCGACGTTCGCATCTACACATGAACTTGTCATCCTGTATCCCTGATACGGTCGGATATAATGTGATTTTTATATGATTTTCAGCCTGACTTGCAATTTGTCTGACAGAGCGGGCGGAAAAACACGGACGATGACGACCCGGATTTGCCTGATACGCCATGGAGAAACCGACTGGAACGTCAACCGGCGGATTCAGGGACAAATGGATATTCCGCTTAATGACCATGGGCGCGCTCAGGCGGACGCCATGTCGATTGTGGCCTGTTACCATCAGTTTAACGGGATTTACAGCAGTGATCTGCGCCGGGCTTACGATACGGCCGGAATGCTGGCGGAGCGGTACGGGCTTACCGTCAGGACGATGCAGGGGTTGCGCGAACGGCATTTTGGCCTGTTTCAGGGAATGACTGCGGCGGAAGCTGCCATGCGTTACCCAGAAGCCTATGCGGGCTATAAGGCGCGCGATCCGCATTGCAATTTTGAGACCGGTGAAAGTCTGGTGCAATTTTCCCGACGCGCTAGCGATGCGCTGGAGGCGCTGATCGGCCATCATCCGGGGCAGACCCTGGCAGTCGTCAGTCACGCCGGGGTGCTTGATGTGGTCTATCGAAAAGCCACCGGCAGAGACTTGCAGGCCCCCCGCGATTTCTCAATACCCAACTGTGCGCTCAACTGGTTTATATTTGATGAACAGGGCTGGCATCTTGAAGTATGGGGCGATCAGATGGCGGGTGCGAGGATGGAATCCGCAGAATGAGAAGCTGGCTCATCCCGGTTGGACAATGACAGAAAACCTATTAAGCGGCGGGTGTTTCGTCGCGTCGTTCAGGAAAGCCTGATATGCCGGATAAGTATTTATCGGCCAGCGTTTTGCTTTCTTCCTGCAGGAATTTCAGGAAAGCCTGGGCGACCACTGAGAGTTGTTTGTCTTTGGGGTAAGCAAGATACCAGAAACGACGGATGGGAAATCCTTCCACGTCCAGTATGGCCAGCTCATTCAGGCTGCGCTCAAGGGCTAACGTGTGCGCCGACAGTACGGCGATGCCCAACCCCCCGGCGACCGCCTGCTTGATGGCTTCGCTGCTGCCAAGCTCCATACGCACTTTGAGTCTTAAACCTCGCTCATTGAAAAATTTTTCAGTCACCAGTCGGGTGCCGGAGCCCGCTTCGCGCATCAGAAAGGGTTCTTCGACGAGGCGTTCGGGCGAGATGTTCTTTATATTCGCGAGCGGATGGTCGCGCGCGGCCAGCACCACCATCGGATTCTCAAGGAAGGGTTTGAGCTCCACATCCATGTGCTCGGGCGGCTGGCCGAGCACATATAGATCGTCCATGTTTTCCGTCATGCGCTGCAGCAGGCGTTCGCGGTTTTCCACCTTGAGTGACACGTCCAGACCGGGATAGTGCTGGCAGAACAAGCCGAGCAGGCGCGGTACGAAATATTTTGAGGTGGAGATAATCGCCAGGTTCAGTTTGCCTGCCTTGACGCCCTTCATGTCGGACATCAGCATTTCGAAACGGGACAGGCTGTCAAAAATTTCGCGGCAGACCTTGAGCAACTCCCGCCCGACGTCGGTCAGATAAATCCGCTTGCCGATCTGTTCCAGCAGCGGCTGGCCGATGATGTCCGCGAGCTGCTTGAGCTGGATGGATACGGTGGGCTGTGTGGTGTGCAACTCTTCTGAGGCACGCGTAAAACTAAGATTGCGCGCGACCGATTCAAAGACCTTGAGCTGGCGTATGGTGGCATTCCTGATCATGGTCTGCTCTTCAAATTAATCATAGATAATAGTAAATGATAAGCATTAAAAAATACAATTATTATTGATGGTCGATTTTATTTATAGTTCAGCACGCTCAACCGAGCCACAGAACTTTCATGATGAAAGTCCTCTGTTTAACCAGACATAAGGAGCTTGCAATGGCTGTCAAATCATACAACGCAGGGGTTAAGGAATACAGGCAAACTTATTGGGAACCTGAATACAAGGTTCAGGATACCGATATCCTGGCCTGTTTCAAGATTACCCCTCAAGCGGGCGTGTCACGTGAAGAAATTGCAGCAGCGGTTGCAGCTGAATCTTCAACCGGCACATGGACTACAGTTTGGACAGACTTACTGACCGACCTGGATCACTACAAGGGTCGCGCGTACCGCATCGAAGACGTACCTGGCGATGATACCTGTTTTTACGCATTTGTAGCGTACCCGATCGACCTGTTCGAAGAGGGTTCAGTTGTTAACGTATTCACTTCGTTGGTGGGTAACGTGTTTGGTTTCAAGGCGCTGCGCGCATTGCGTCTGGAAGACGTGCGTTTCCCTATCGCCTACGTTAAGACTTGCGGTGGTCCGCCACAAGGTATTCAGATGGAACGCGACATTCTGAACAAGTATGGTCGTCCTTTGCTGGGTTGCACGATCAAACCCAAGCTGGGTCTGTCTGCAAAGAACTACGGCCGCGCTGTTTACGAATGTCTGCGCGGTGGTCTGGATCTGACCAAAGACGACGAAAACATCAACAGCCAACCGTTTATGCGCTGGCGTGCTCGTTTTGACTTCGTGCAGGAAGCTACACTGAAGGCAGAACGTGAAACTGGCGAGCGTAAAGGTCACTACCTGAACGTGACTGCTCCCACACCTGAAGAAATGTACAAGCGTGCTGAATACGCAAAAGAAATCGGCGCGCCTATCATTATGCATGACTACCTGACTGGCGGTTTCTGCGCTAACACAGGTCTGGCTAACTGGTGCCGTGACAACGGTATGCTGTTGCATATCCACCGCGCGATGCACGGTGTTATCGACCGTAACCCGCACCATGGTATTCACTTCCGCGTCCTGGCTAAAGCGCTGCGTCTGTCCGGCGGTGACCACCTGCACTCCGGTACGGTTGTAGGTAAACTTGAAGGCGATCGCGCGCCAACATTGGGTTTTGTTGACTTGATGCGTGACAGCTTCATCAAGGAAGACCGCGCTCGCGGTATCTTCTTTGACCAGGATTGGGGTTCAATGCCCGGCGTGTTCCCGGTTGCATCCGGTGGTATTCACGTTTGGCACATGCCAGCGCTGGTTAACATCTTCGGCGACGATGCTTGCTTGCAGTTTGGTGGCGGTACATTGGGTCACCCATGGGGTAACGCAGCGGGTGCAGCAGCTAACCGCGTGGCACTGGAAGCTTGCGTAGAAGCACGTAACTCAGGCCGTGAACTGGAAAAAGAAGGCAAGGACATTCTGACTAAAGCAGCAGCCAGCAGCCCGGAACTGAAAATCGCGATGGAAACCTGGAAAGAAATCAAGTTTGAATTCGATACAGTTGACAAGCTGGACGTAGCCCACAAGTGATCTTGCGACGCAGTCGCAAGATCATCCCGGACGCGCCCTGGCGCGATCCGGGATCCATAACCAATTTTATTTAAAGGAATATCGTCATGAGTGAAATGCAAGATTACAAATCACGCGTAAGTGATCCAGCAAGCCGTAAATTCGAAACTTTTTCATATCTGCCACAGATGACTGATGCGCAGATCAGAAAACAAATTGAATATATCGTTAAAAAAGGCTGGAACCCAGGTCTTGAGCACACAGAGCCTGAGCACCTGATGGACAACTACTGGTACATGTGGAAACTGCCGATGTTCGGTGAAACCGACGTTGATGTGGTTATGAAGGAAGCTGAAGCCTGTCGCAAAGCGAATCCTAACAACCACATTCGTCTGCTTGCTTATGATAACTTCAAGCAATCACAAGGTACGAACATGGTGATTTTCCGCGGCAAGACTGTTTAATCGCACACGGGTATCAACAATAAAATCCCCGGAACCTTGCGGCAACGGGGATTTTTGCCTAAATATCTATTGAAAGGGAATCGATATGAGCGATACGATCAAGCAATACAGAATCAATAAGGAACCTTACTACCGCACGGTTGCGGATGAAGTTGAACTTTATGAAGCCGCGTATTCGGTACGTATGCCGATGATGCTGAAAGGCCCAACGGGTTGCGGTAAGACGCGTTTTGTAGAGTATATGGCGTGGAAGCTGAATAAGCCGTTGATTACCGTGGCTTGTAATGAAGACATGACAGCATCCGATCTGGTTGGGCGTTTTCTGCTTGATGCAAATGGTACCCGCTGGCAGGATGGTCCGTTGGCTGTTGCTGCGCGTTTCGGTGCGATCTGCTATCTGGATGAGGTTGTTGAAGCGCGCCAGGACACCACCGTGGTGATCCATCCGCTGACCGATAATCGTCGCGTCTTGCCACTGGAAAAAAAGGGCGAACTGATTAACGCGCATCCTGATTTTCAACTGGTTATTTCGTACAACCCCGGTTACCAAAGCTTGATGAAGGACTTGAAACAGTCTACCAAACAGCGTTTTGGCGCGCTTGATTTCAACTATCCTGCGCATGATGTCGAAACGGAGATTGTCGCTCATGAAACCGGCGTCAATGCGGAAGTGGCCGGAAAGCTGGTATCGATCGCCGAACGCGCCCGTAATCTCAAGGGCCATGGTCTGGACGAGGGTATCTCGACACGTATGCTGATTTACGCAGGTAGCCTGATTGCCACCGGCGTTGATCCAATCAAGGCTTGCCGTGTTGCCTTAGTGCGTCCGATTACCGACGACCCTGATATGCGTGATGCACTCGATGCCGCAGTCACTACTTTCTTCTGATTTATAACCTGACTGACTTTTGCCATTTTGCTACCGGCCTTCACTTAGGAAATTAAAATGACGCTTTCCCTGGAACACCATACCGAGTTACTTGAGGAATTAGGTTCACATGCCAGCGAGATTTTACAATCATCCTGGTATGAGGCGGTACGCGTATTTGGTCCGCAAGGTCTGGAAAACTATGTGCAAGGTGCGCGATCGCTTAAGAGTCTGGGGCGCGGCAGTGAATTGGTCATTACCTTTATCGAGACCGCGCCCAGTATTGCCAAGGAGATAGGCGAAGACTCGGTGGTCGATTTACTCGATACCGTGATGGCGCTGGCTTCGAAAACCAGTGGCGCTGTCCTGCAAGCCATCATTTCGTCCTCTCCAATCGCAGCAAAACGACTGGGCGATGCGGCATTGTTTACCGCCTATCTGCAATTGATCAACACCTTGCTCAATCAGGTACCGCGCGGTTTACGCCCGATGCTGGAAAATCTTGAAACGCTGCTGGGACAACTGACATTGGGTGGTTTGCGGCGTTGGGCCACCTGGGGCGCACACGCACACAAGATCAACTTTGAAGAACAAATCAATTATTTCGGCCTGAAATCCAAAGAGTCGCAGGCCATGTTGCAAAAGGAACGCAAGGGAACCTTGTTTGTCGATGTGCAGCGGCGTATCAATATGTATTTGCGCGCCTTGTGGGCTCGCGATTTCTTTATGCGCCCCACCAGCGGTGACTTTGAAGCACGCGAAGGCTACAAACCTTTTATTGAAGATTATTTTTTGCATTTGCCGGATGCCTTTGATGATTATGAAGGGGTGTCGGGACTTGAGTTGTACCGGGCGACGGCGGCTCACTGTGCCGCACATCTGGTCTATACCAGGGTGCCGATTTCTGCCGAAACGCTGAACCCTATGCAGATGGCGGTGATCAGCGTGATTGAGGATGCGCGTATTGAAGCGCTGTCGATACAGGCATTCCCGGGGCTAAAGCAGATATGGGCCAAACTGCACAAGGTACAAGCAGATCAGGCCAATACGGCAGGCGATTACTTGAACCGGCTGGCACGCGCGTTGCTCGACAGCGACTATCAGGATAATGATCCCTGGATCTCTGAAGGCCGCGCTTTGTTTGCGCAATCGCTTGACCGCTTGACAGACAATACCCTCTCCTGGGAAATCGGTGTGACACTGGCGCATGGCTTGCAGCAAAAACGCATTGCGTTTAATCCCCGTACTGATTTGTTGAGTGCGCCTTACCGTGATGACAATCGCTATTTCTGGGAATTTGCAGAGTTTGATTTCAATAAGTCTCAGTCGGCGGGCTATGAAACGGTCAAGCAGGTGCGCCGCCATGTGTCGGTGACGGAATTTGCCAATGAAATCGATTGTGAAACGGCCGGTGATGATGCCCAGGAAATCTGGATTATGTCGGAAGAGTTTTTTCCTTATGAAGACAATGGCATCAGTTATAACGAATCCGAAGGCAAACCGCCTGTTTCGGAACCCTATCATTATTCTGAATGGGATTATCAGATCCAGCTTGAGCGACCATCCTGGGCAACCGTACTGGAAAAACGCCCCAAGGCAGGAGATTTGCAGATTATCGATCAAATCACCGCGGATAATAAACAGATCGCATCGCGGCTGAAATTTTTGCTGGATGCGATGCAGCCCCAGGGTGTACAACGCATCCGCAAGCTGGAAGACGGGGACGAGATTGATATTAACGCTGCGATCAACAGTATGATCGATTTTCGTATGGGGTTGCAGCCGGATCCGCGTATCATGATGCGCTCAGTGCGCAAAGTGCGCGATATTTCGGTACTGGTATTGCTGGACCTGTCTGAATCAACCAATGAGAAAGTGCTCGGACAAGATCAATCCGTGCTGGATCTGACACGTCAGGCCTGTGTATTGCTGTCTGATGCGATCAACAAAATCGGTGATCCATTTGCCATACATGGTTTTTGTTCCGATGGTCGTCATGATGTGGAGTATTACCGTTTTAAGGATTTCGAACAGCCGTACAATGAGTTGCCAAAATCGCGACTGGCGGGAATGACAGGGCAGCTATCTACCCGCATGGGCGCGGCGATTCGGCATGCAACACATTACCTGAATAATCAAAGAACCAGCAAGAAGCTATTGATGGTTATTACGGATGGTGAACCGGCGGATATCGATGTGCGTGATCCGCAATATCTGCGTTTTGATGCCAAAAAAGCGGTCGAAGATGCGGCACGTAATGGTATTTCAACTTTCTGCATGACGCTGGATCCGCGCGCGGATCAGTATGTGTCACGCATATTTGGTGCCAAAAACTATATGATAGTTGACCAGATTGCGCGTCTCCCGGAAAAACTTCCGCTACTTTATGCGGGGTTAACAAGATAGGGTGGCTTTCAGTGAGGATTACTTATTCAGACATATTAACGGGAATCAGTGAGCGCAACTAAAAGTTCCCGCTGCTGTATGCAAGTTTACCCAGATAGTACTCAATAGTGTTTGCTGAATATGTGCGATACCGGTTAAGGTCTATTTCCAACCGGCCAAGCTTGTGTATGCCGGCTTAATGCGAAACCAGAATACAAAAGAGGTAATAAAACATGGCAATACAATATGCAGGCTTGAAAAATGATGAAAACGGCGGAATGACACATTTCGGGCAAATGGTCAAAGACGGCTGGGTATTTGGTTTAATACCGGATACTGAAGACTGCACCGGCTGGGATAGCGGACAAATGCAAAATCTGTACGATAAAATTTGCACTGAATGGGAGAAATATGCAAATCTCCCCAGCCTGTTGCCGGCTGAACTGAAACAGCGCCACGCAAAGATTTATGAGGATGCAATTAAATACGCAAGGGCTAATGGATGGGACCCTGAGCTGGGCGATGACGATTAAGCTTTTCGACAATCAGTTATGCTCAGGGGCGGGGAATTTCAGCACGCGCACAGGGCCGTCAAAGTGCGCTTTTGCGGCCAGACTCGTCAGGGCGCGGTGCAGTTCAACTTGCAGGCGTGCCATAAGCTTTTCTGCATCGGGCTGGTAATAGACTGCCCGGTACGCAACCGGTTCATCGAGCGCGCTGCGAACCTGAGGGTGGAAATTCTGCCAGGCGATATCGATCCAGCATTTGCGTTCGCCGTCGAGGAACACGAATTCTTCCGCATCCAGAATGCCCAGATACTGCATGGAACGAATCGGGACAAACAGACAGCCATTAGAGGCTCTGGCGAGCAGCGTGTGTGCCAAATTGTAAGTGGCGGCAGGCAGCGTGCGAGGTTCGCTGGCAATTTCAAGATCGCGGTAGCAGGTGATTTCCATCGTGTTATTTTACGAGAATTGTTATGAAAAATGCACTTTTTCAATCAGATATTAAAAGTCTGAAACTACTTAATCGCGGCAAGGTGCGCGATATTTATGAAGTGGATGATCAACACCTGCTGATTGTCATCACGGATCGCCTGTCTGCCTTTGACGTGGTGTTGCCTACGCCTGTTCCGGGCAAAGGGCAGGTGTTGACCGCTATTTCCAATTTCTGGTTCGACCGGCTGCAGCACCTTATTCCCAATCAGCTCACCGGCATAGACCCGGAATCCGTGGTCACGGATCATGAGCGTGAGCAGGTTGCAGGGCGGGCGATAGTGGTTAAGAAGCTTAAACCTCTGCCGATTGAAGCCATTGTGCGCGGCTATCTGGCAGGTTCCGGCTGGAAGGAATATAAAGCAAGCCGCAGCGTCTGCGGGATCCCGCTGCCAGAAGGCTTGCGTGAAGCCGACAAACTGCCCGAGCCGCTGTTTACGCCCTCTACCAAGGCGGAAGCGGGTGCGCATGATGAAAATATCAGTTATGAAAAAGCTGAAGCACTGCTGGGCACGGACCTGGCCGCCGAGGTGCGGGACGTCTGTATCGCTTTGTACAATGAAGCGGCCGCCTATGCGGCCACTAAAGGCATCATCATCGCCGATACCAAATTTGAGTTTGGTCTGGATGAACAAGGGACCCTGTATCTGATTGACGAAGCCCTGACCCCGGATTCTTCGCGCTTCTGGCCTGCTGATCAATATCAGCCCGGCAGCAATCCGCCCAGCTTTGACAAGCAATATGTGCGCGACTGGCTGGAGCGTTGCGGCTGGAACAAACAAGCGCCCGGCCCGGAATTGCCGCCGGAGGTGGCTGCGATAACGGGTGATAAATACCGCGAAGCGTTCAAGCGATTGACGCAGAACCATATCGAACAACTCCTGGAGGGGTTCAGGCGCTTTCATAGCGATCATTATGAAGAAAATCACGCCTTATTCGAGCGACTTACCAAACACGGACAATCGCCGAAAACCATCGTGGTGGGATGTTGCGACTCCAGGGTGGACCCCGCCATTGTGACCAACAGCAGTTCCGGCGACCTGTTCATCATCCGTAATGTCGCCAATCTGGTGCCGCCGTACGAAATCAGCGGCAGTCACCATGGCACCAGTGCAGCGCTGGAATTCGGCGTGTGCCAACTGGAAGTGGAAAACATTATCGTGCTGGGACACGCACGGTGCGGCGGTATACGGGCATTGATGAACCAGTCGCCGGGCAGCGATTCCAGGGATGGGTTTATTGACGGCTGGATGAAAATTGCGCGCAATGCCCGCAACCGCGTGCTGGCCAGAATGCAAGGCGAGTCACCGGATATGCAGGCACAAGCTTGCGAGCTGGAAGCGATTAAGGTGTCTCTGGATAATTTACTGACTTTTCCGTGGATACTGGAGCGGGTCGCGCAAAAGAAACTGGCGTTGCATGGCTGGTATTTTGATATTGAGCGCGGCGAATTACTGCGCTACAACCCCGACAGCAACCGTTTCGACGCATTTTCGACCTCAAACAACTAATTTAAACATCGATCAGGAGCAATCAGCATGGCAAAATCGCATGACAGCAGCAAACAGGAAAAAGATTTGAAAGTACTGGTCGGTATCGTCACCGGCAGCCCCAACGATCTGCCCACCGTGGTCAAGGTGCGTGACACGCTGACCGAGTTGGGCATTGGCAGCGAAATCGTGGTGGCTTCCGCTCATCGCACACCGGACAAAGTGATTAACTATATTGATCGCGCACACCGGGAAGGGGTGCAGGTGCTGATCGGCTGCGCGGGTGTCGCGGCCCATCTTGCAGGGGTGATTGCAGGCCATACCCGTTTGCCGGTGATCGGATTGCCGCTTTCAGGCGGGGTCATGTCCGGTCTGGATGCGTTGCTCTCTACGGTACAGATGCCGCCCGGCGTGCCCGTCGCCACGGTCGCGGTGGATGGCGCAAAAAATGCCGCCATGCTGGCCGCCCGCATTCTGGCCCTGAAGTATCCTGAAATTAACGATGCGCTGGATGAGGCGGCCAAGAAAGAACGCGCACGCTACGAGAAAACGGCGAATGAGGCACTGGCGAAACTGACCGAAAAATAAGAAAGCACCCATGCCACTCGTTCACTTGTCAGACATGATCAATCATGCCTATCGCCACAATTACGCCGTCGGCGCATTTGGCGTGACGGATCTGCCTTTTCTCAAAGGGATCATGCAGGCTGCGGAAAGCTGTCGTGCACCGGTGGTTCTGAATCTGATCGAAGCGCATTTTGAAAACGACGATTTTGAACTTCTGATGCCGGCGGTGACGGCTGCGGCAAGACGCGCCGAGGTGCCCGTCGCGATCAATTTTGATCACGCGACCAGCGTTGCATCGGCTGAACGTGCGATACGCGCGGGCTGTAACGGTGTGATGGTGGATACCTCGGCGTTGCCGTTTTCGGAAAATATGTGGCAGACGCGCGATCTGGTGACGCTGGCGCATACCTGCGGTATTACGGTTGAGGGTGAACTGGGCTATGTACCGGGAATCGAGGGTGAAAATGCCAAACAGCATCCCGGCGAGCTCGCCTATACCTCGGCTGCCGAGGCGGTGGGATTCATTGAGCACACCGGTGTTGATTGCCTTGCGGTTTCTGTCGGCACCGTACATGGCAGGATGAAGGGGGCGGCAAAACTCGATTATGCCCGCTTGGCCAAGATCAGGGAGGCAACCAGCGTGCCGCTGGTGATACACGGCGGTACCGGTTTGTCTGACGATCAGTTCCGGCGGCTGATCGCCAACGGGGTCGCCAAGATCAACTACTATACTTCGCTTGCGGATATAGCGAACCGTCAAATCAGCGAAAATATTGTAGCCGACCGTAAGGGCAGTCATAGCCTGTTGCTGTCAGGCGTCTCGGAAGTCGTGCGCGATGAGGCGGCACGTTGTATGCGTCTGTGGGGATGCGGCGGACGGGCGGCAGAGGTGCTTGCGCAATGCCGTCCCTGGCAGGAAGTCGAGCATATCGTGCTGTACAAGGCGCCTGAAGGCGTGTCGGCCAACAAGATTACCCTGACGATGCGCGAAGGGATTAAATCGCTTGAGAACATCCCCGGTGTGCGCAGCATACGTACCGGTCAGGTGTCACAGCCGGATGGCAAGTATAACTACTGCCTGCATACCAGTCTTGCCAGTAAGGCTGCATTGGATGCCTGCCTTAAACATCCGGCCTATTTGCAGTTTTCAGGCAAGGTGCTGGGGCCGTTTGCAACCGATCAGACTATGCTGGATCTGCGGGAGGATTAGCCCGTGTCTTGAGAGGGTTTTGCAGGGCCGGGTATTACTGGTAGCGCAGCGCTTCGATCGGGTCGAGTCTGGCGGCTTTTCTGGCGGGATAAAAGCCAAAAAATATGCCCACTGTCGCCGCCACGCCAAAGGCGACCAGAACAGCGCTTGCGGAGATGATCACCAGCGTGCCGGTGAGTATTTCGGTGAGTAGCGCGCCGACTATGCCCAGCAGCAAGCCGATCAAACAGCCCATCACAGAAATGATGATGGCTTCGAGCAAAAATTGCAGCAGAATGTCGCGCTCGCGCGCGCCGATGGCCATGCGGATGCCGATTTCGCGGGTGCGTTCGGTGACCGATACCAGCATGATATTCATGATGCCGATGCCGCCAACCAAGAGCGAAACGGAGGCAATCGCCCCCAGCAGCAGCGACATCACGCGGGTGCTCTCGGCGGCGGAATCGGCCACCGCCGTGAGATTACGCAGCGAAAAATCATTGTCCATTCCTTCGCGGATGCGGTGACGCTGCCGCAGCAGTTCGGTCATGGATTTTTCGACGACCGGCATGATCTCCTGTGTGGCGGTCTGTACCATGACCATGCGCACCGTGCCGGGGAACTGGGTGCCGAACACCTTGCGTTGCGCGGTGGTCAGCGGAATGATGAGGGTGTCATCCTGATCGCGCCCGTCCATGCCCTGACCCTTGATACCCAGTACGCCCAGCACGGTGAAAGGGCTTTGCCCGATGCGGATGGTTTTACCGACCGGATCTTCATCGCCGAACAGATTTTGTGCGGTGGTCTGGCCGATCAGCGCGACGCGCGTGGCGGAACGCACGTCCGACGCCGTGAATGCGGCACCGCTGACCACCTGCCAGGCGCGCGCATCCAGATAGGCGGGGGTGCTGCCGATGACGGCGGTATTCCAGTTATTCGGTCCGTACACGATCTGTGCGCTGCCGGGATGGATCGGTGCGACCGCCTGCACGCCGGGCAATTCGGCAATCGCGTTGGCATCATTCACGGTCAGCGTCAGTGCGCCGCCGCTGCCCGTGCGTACGCCGCCTGCCTGCGTGCTGCCGGACAGCAGGATGAACAGGTTGCTGCCCATGGAGTTGATGGATTGCGCAATGGCGTATTGCGCACCCTGACCAATGGCCATCATCAGCACCACCGCACCGACACCGATTACCATACCCAGCATGGTCAGCAGGGTGCGCAAGCGGTTTGCGCCCATGGCGCGCCAGGCTTCACCCAGCATGGCAAGCTTCATGCGCTCACCTCTTGTGTAAGTTCGTCACTGATGATGCTGCCGTCATAAAAGCGCACCTGTCGTTTGGCGTGTTGCGCGATGTCGTTTTCGTGCGTGACCAGCACAATGGTGATGCCATCATGATGCAACGCTTCGAACAGTGCCATGATTTCCTCGCCGGTATGGCTGTCCAGATTTCCGGTGGGTTCATCCGCCAGCAATAGCCGCGGGTTGTTCACCAGCGCGCGGGCAATCGCTGCGCGTTGTTGCTGACCGCCGGAGATCTGGCTGGGCAGGGAATTCGCCTTGTCGCCCAGGCCCACCCGGGTGAGCATGTCATGAGCGCGCTGCCGGCGTTGTGCCAGGGCGACGCCGGCATAGATCAAGGGGAGGGCCACGTTGTCCAGCAAGGTCATGCGCGGCAGCAGATTGAATCCCTGAAACACGAAACCGATGGTGCGGTTACGCAGTAATGCGAGTTCGTCACGGCCAAGTTTGGCCACTTCACGGCCATCGAGTTCATACAGGCCGCTGCTGGGTGCATCGAGGCAACCCAGAAGATTCATAAAAGTGGATTTCCCTGAACCGGAAGGGCCCATGATGGCGACAAATTCGCCTGTGTTGATGGTCAGGTTAACGTTCTTCAACGCCGGAAACAGTCCTGCCGAAGTCGGATAGGATTTACTCAGGTTTTCGAGGCGTATGACAGGATTATTCGTCATGTCAAAGTCGCGCAAGCGTTCGTTCTCCTCTTCCCCGCCGGGGGAAGGATGGGATGAGGGAACCGACCGGCGCAAGCACATTCATGTTCATGAGTGGATCTTGCGCCATGTCGGTTAGAACAACCTCATGCGTGGCGCGTTGCCGGCAGACTGGGGGTTGTCGGCTTGTGCGTCGCCTGTGATCAGCTGATCGCCTGCCTTGATTTCGCCTGCGATGATTTCGGTGTTGCGACTATCGGTGATGCCGGACTTGACTGAAACAGGGATGAGTTCACCATTTTTCAGCACATACACCCGCCCTGAGTAGCCATTGCGCCGGGTTTTGCTCGTTGCGTTGCCGCCCGGATTGTTGCCGGAGAATTTCTGGACTTCCGTATTGGCCGGCTTATAACGCAATGCGGCGTTGGGCGCCATCAACACGTTGTGACGTTGGGCCACGGCGATGCTCACATAGGCGGTCATGCCGGGCATCAGGATCAGTTCCGGGTTGTTGACGTTGATGACCACATCGTAGGTGACGACGTTTTGCTGGCTGGTCGGATTCAGACGCACCAGCGTGACTTCCCCCTGAAAATTCTGGTTCGGGAAGGCGTCCACGGTGAAGTGTACGGCCTGACCCACCCGGATGCTGCCGATGTCGGCTTCCGCAAAATTGGCATCGATCTGCATTTTGGATAAATCCTGTGCGATCTTGAACAGCGTCGGCGTTTGCAGGCTGGCGGCTACGGTCTGTCCGACATCGACCGAGCGATCCACGACCACCCCGGATACCGGCGAGCGTATCACCGAATAGGCCAGATTGGCGCGATCCTTCTCGACCGTTGCGCGGGTCAGTTCCAGTTGTGCCTGGGCCGATTTCATGACCTGCACCGCAGTGTCGAGCTCAAGGCGAGAGGCATATTCCTGGGTGTACAGGCTGCGGGTGCGGGCCTCGTTGGCCATCGCCAGATTCAAGGAGGCCTGGGCGTTTTTTACATTGGACAGATCCTGTTTGAGCTGGGCCGCGAGCAAGGCGTCATCCAGTTCCAGCAGTATCTGTCCTTTTTGGACCTGACTGTTGAAATTCACGTACAGCTTTTTGACGGTGCCGGAAACCTGCGTGCCGACATTGACCAGGATCACCGGATTGATGATGCCATTGGCGGAAACCGTCTGGCTGATGTCACCCTTTTCGACAGGCTGTATGCGGTAGCGTTGCTCAGGCGCAGTTTTTGCGAGTTGCCGGTAAATGACATAGCTCGTCGCGCTCAGACAGAGGACGATCAGCAGCAGAATCAAGGGAGAGTGCAATATTTTTTTCATGGTCAGGGTGCATCGCGGTTAGTTTTCCGGCATGGTTTGCAGCAGGCCGGCATCGAGACTGCCCATCGCCTGAGCCAGTGTGGCGCGGCTGATGTTCCAGTTGAGTTCGGCCTGGATGCGTTGCTGACGCGCGCTGGCCAGAATATTCTGGGCATTGAGCAAATCCAGCATGGTGCCCGCGCCCGCATTGTAGCGTCCGACCGCGACCCGCTCGGATTGTTCCGCGCCGTTCAGTAAATCGGTCGTCGTGAGCCTGTTTTGCATGGCGGTCGCAAGATTCTGGTAGGCGCTCCAGACGTCAAGCGCGACTTGCAGCCGTATACGCTCCAGTTGCGCTTTGCGGGTGTCGAGCTGGGCTTCGGCTGCGCGTATCCGGTATGTCGGCGCGTAACCTGAAAACAGCGGGACGCTGAGATTTAATCCCAGTGTGGAGCCTTGCGAGGTGGCGCCCGCACTGGTGATCTGGTTGCCCGTCGCAGTCAGGGAGATCGACGGCTTAGCAGCTGCGCGGGTCGCGTCAACGGTCGCTTGTGCGGCGATGACTTGCGCCTGTGCCGAGAGCAGATCCGGCCGCTTTTGGCGTGCCAGTTCCACCAGCGTTGCGACGTCCTGCTCCAGCGCGCGTGGTTTTTTGCCATCAGCGGGCAGGGATGAAGCAGCTTCGACCAGCAAAACGCGGGTATTGGCATCCAGACCCAGTAGGTTGGCCAGATTGCCCTGCGCGATTTTCATCGCACCAAAAGCCGTGATCCGGTTGAGCGTGCTCTGTGAATAGGCGGTCTGTGCGGTGAGCTTGTCGGCGGGGGTATTGCTTCCCGCCAGATATCGCGCGTTTGCGGCCGCAAAACTTTCCTGAGCGGCATGCTCGGAGACGAGGGCGGCATCAAGGGCGGCCTGTGTGGCCCGCGTCTGGTAATACGCCTGTACGGCGGCCAGGAACACGGTTTGCACGGTATAGTCCTGGGTGGCGATAGCCGCTGCCAGGGTTTGCCGGGCGAATTCGAGATTCGCGGCGCGCGCGCCAAAATCGTACAGCAGATAGGACAGGGTCAGACCTACGCTGTGCTGAGTGGCGCCGGGCGTGCTGCGATTGCCGGCAAGACTGGCGCTCAAGCCCGGCAGGTAGCTGGACTGGCTGATGCCGATCTGTGCCGCCTGCGCACGGGAATTGGCCCACATCTCGCGGGTTTGCGGATTTTTGCATAAGGCGATATTGACCACGCTCGACAGATCCAGCGGATGGTCAGGTGTTACATCCTGACAGGGCGCAGGTTCTGACAGGTGTGCTTCGGTTGAAAACGGGTCGGGCGGTTCGCCGGCAATGGCCTGTGGGCTGTACGACAGCGCGCAGATCAAGAGCCAGTTGGAAGTTGGCGCACTCAGTGGGAAAAAATGTCGCGCCACCGGATGTTTTAAGTGAGCGTACATGGGTCTGTCACCGGAATGTATGGGCGTATTGTAACGCTTCAGCTTGATACGGCAAGCGCTCATTTACAGTGTTGCTGTGCAGGTAAAATTGAGCCTGTTTGGCTTTGATTGACACAGGCTTGCAACCTGATCAGAATATCCTCACGTCAGAGTAGTTCTCTTGTGTTGTATTTCTGGAAAGGTGAAGATGAATAACCGATCAAAATTGCAACGCGCCGGCATGAATGTCGAGGCGATCAGCGCTGCGCTGGCTGACCATCTGGTCTACTCCATCAGTAAAAATCTGCCCAATGCGACCACGCGCGACTGGTTCGAGACCACGGCGCATGTGGTGCGCGACCGTCTGGTCGAGCGCTGGATGGAAACCATGCAGCGCTATTACGAGCAGGACGCTAAACGCATCTATTATCTGTCGCTGGAATTTCTGGTCGGACGCACGCTGAGCAACGCGATGCTCAATCTGGAAATCGATGAGCAATTAAAGTCTGCGCTGTATGAACTGGGGCAGGAATACGAGAAGGTTGCCGAGATCGAGTCGGATGCGGCGCTGGGGAATGGCGGGCTGGGTCGTCTTGCCGCCTGCTTTCTGGATTCGATGGCGACGCTCGATCTGCCGTGCTACGGTTATGGCATCCGCTACGAATACGGCATGTTCCGTCAGAGCATCGAAAACGGCGCGCAGGTCGAACATCCGGACAACTGGCTGCGTTACGGCAATCCCTGGGAATTTCCCCGGCCTGAATTGCTGTATCCGGTTAAGTTTCACGGCCATGTGGTTGAATATAAACATGAGGATGGCTCGCTGCACCACCACTGGGTGGAGACCGATGACGTGATGGCGATGGCGTATGACACACCGGTGCCGGGTTTTGGCGGCAAGACGGTGAATAATATGCGGCTGTGGTCGGCGAAATCCTCGCGTGATTTCGATTTGCGTTATTTCAATCAGGGCAACTACATACAGGCGGTCGCCGACAAGAACGATTCGGAAAATCTCTCCAAAGTGCTGTATCCGGACGACACCACCGAAGTCGGACGCGAGCTACGCTTAAAACAGCAATACTTTTTTGTCAGTGCCTCCTTGCAGGACATGCTGCATCGCTACAAGAAGAATGCGGATGGCTGGGATCAGTTGCCTGACAAGATTGCGGTACAGTTGAACGACACGCACCCGTCGATCGCCGTGGCCGAGATGATGCGCTTGCTGGTCGATATACACAAACTCTGCTGGGATGAGGCATGGGGTCTGACCACGCGTATTTTTTCCTATACCAACCACACGCTGATGCCTGAAGCGCTGGAGACCTGGCCGGTGGCGATGTTTGAGAGCCTGCTGCCGCGTCATTTGCAGATCATCTTCGAGATCAATCATCGCTTTTTGCAACAGGTGATGCATCATTTTCCCGGGGATGGCGAATTGCTGCGTCGTTTATCCATCATCGACGAGAACGGCGGGCGGCGCGTGCGTATGTCGCATCTGGCGATCGTTGGCAGTCACGCGGTGAATGGTGTGGCCGCTCTGCATACCGAATTGATGAAACGCACCATTTTTGCCGATTTCGAGCGTATTTCACCCGGCAAGATCGTCAATATGACCAATGGCATCACCCCGCGCCGCTGGCTGAATCAGGCCAATCCGGGTCTGGCTGCGCTGATCAGCGGGCGCATTGGCCGCGGCTGGGTCACCGATCTGGATCAGTTGCAAAAATTGCGCGCGCTAGCCGATGATCGTGAGTTTCAAGCGCAATTTCATGCGGTCAAACAGGCCAATAAAGTCCGCCTTGCCGACCTGATCCGCACGCAGCTGGGTGTCGAGGTCAATACCGATTCGTTGTTTGACATACAGATCAAGCGCATCCACGAGTACAAGCGCCAGCTGCTCAATGTGCTGCACGTGATCACCCTGTATAACCGCATTATTGCCGGCACGCATGCCGGCAGCGTGCCGCGTACCGTGATCATCGCCGGCAAGTCCGCCCCCGGCTATGCGATGGCCAAGAACATCATCCGGCTGATCAACGATGTCGCCGATATCATCAATAACGATCTGCGGGTGGGCGACCGGCTCAAACTGGTATTCATCCCGAATTACGATGTGTCGAACGCCGAGCGCATTGTGCCCGCCGCCGATCTGTCCGAGCAGATTTCTACCGCAGGCACCGAGGCGTCCGGCACGGGTAATATGAAGCTGTCGCTCAATGGCGCGCTCACCATCGGTACGCTGGACGGCGCGAATGTCGAGATACGCGAAGAAGTGGGTGCAGAGAACTTTTTCCTGTTCGGTCTGAGCACGGAGGGCGTTGAGGATCTGCATCGTCAAGGTTATGATCCCTTGTCTTATTACCATGGTAATGCCGAGCTGAAACACACGCTGGATATGATTGCGAGCGGTTATTTCTGTTCCGATGAACCGTCACGTTATCAGGGGATCGTCGATATGCTGCTGCATGGCGGCGATCATTATCTGTTGCTGGCAGATTATGCTGCCTATATTTCCTGTCAGGAAAAGGTGAGTGAGTTGTATCGCGACAAGCAGGAATGGGGGCGGCGCGCGATTCTGAATGTGGCTGGAATGGGCAAGTTTTCCAGTGATCGCACCATACGCGAATATGCCGAACACATCTGGCACGTCGCACCCATCGTTTCTCAGGATAGAGTGAAAAACGACGTCTGATATAAAACGGTTTATCCGGTATTTAAGCCGTACCCGGATTTGCGTCATTATTGTTGAAACAGTGCTCTCGTTTATCCAGACGACAGGTTCACGGTTAGGATGAAATCATTTTTCATCAGTCCGATGGCCAGCAGAGCACCGTATCTGCAATTGCCACAGCATCGAGTATCCGCTCGTAGTTGCCGTCGTGCATCGATAGCACGACGGCAGTCGAGCCCAGACGCGTGATGGAATCTGCCAGCGCTGTGACGATGTCGGGTTGTTTATCGTCGTCGTGGAGAACCAGGATGTGTCGATTGGTCGTCATATCACATATACCACGTCTGAACTGATCAAATCCTGAGCGAGCTTGTCGATCAGGCTGGCGCTGTCTTCCAGTATCTGACACGTCACATCGGCGAACTCCATCACCTCAAGCTGTTCCCTGACCTGCGTTGAGTCATCGAGTCCGTACAGCGCATCCACCTTCACGATGTCGCTCAAGAGAGACAGTCCGACGGCTACCCGCAACGCTTCGACCTTGTTGTTTTTTGCAATAACCAGTATGTTCTTTGTCATGTTTTTCCTGTTCAGAGCACGATTACCTTGTCGCATAAATGGGCCAGTTCCGCGTTCCTGAACTGGCTTGCCATCAGCGCACCGCTCGGCGCATCACCGCTGCCATAAAGCTCCCAACTGTGTTCGCAGACGGACAGATGTAGTGCGCCTGCATTGGCAAGTTCAAGCAGTTGCGTCGACCGAAGAAGTCGAACAGCATGGTCGGTAAGAAAACAGCGACATAGCCAGCCGCGTGCATGGGCTGCAGTGGTCAGGCCCACCAGATGCGCTTCCGGGAATTCACTTGTTGCGACGATACCAAGCAGCATGGGTTTACCTCCAGAATTTGAATGCGTCATTGTGTTGATTTCTCGGCAGGCGAGGTTGCATCGCCGGGATTATGATCAGGCGGCATTTGTGAATAAGCGATAATCAGACCCAGAAAGACCAGGACAATTGCAATCACGATCCAGATATGTTTTTTCATGGAGAATTTTTCCTGGCCTAGCTCTTGCGGATGCGCCAATGCATGGTGGTTTTTCCGGGTTCTTTTTCCTGTGTCAGAATCTCGTTACCCTCAGCCTGACACATGGCGACGATCGATTCTCCAGATGAGGGATTGTCGAAAATAAGTTCGAGAACTTCGCCCTGTTTCAGTTTTTCCAGCCCCTTTTTGGTATATAACTGCGGATGAGGACAGACATACCCCTGGACATCCAGTACATAGTTCCCATCACCTGCTTTTTCAAATTTGACTGCCATGGTATCGATACCTTTCTTGAGTTTAAGATGCATCAGAGATCAAACGATGCCATTTCCTTGGCCATTTTTCGCTCGATCCACCAGTTAAAGAATTTCACGCCAATATAACCGCCCACGGTCATACCCAGACAGAATAGCCAGCCTGAGGGATCTCCATTCGTGACGGTGGCAAAAAATGCACCGATGTTGCATCCTAATCCTATGCGCGCACCAATTCCCATCAATATGCCGCCGAAGATTGCCCAGGTGGCTATTTCCATGGACGGTATTTTGAGTTTGAATTCGTTGTTGAGCAGTGCCATTACCGCAGAGCCACCAACCAGGGCAATAGACATCCACAATACCGGATTAAGCAGTGGATTTGGGGCGCCGTTTTCAAGCCCGAAAAAGATATTGCTCATGATGTCGTAACCGAGCTTGTGGACAAACCAGCCGGCGGCTTGAGCCTCCTGCGTGGTGATATAAAAATATCCGGGATCGAAAACCGTATCCTGAATGCTGAGGCCGCTGCTGTAACCCATGCCGGAAAGCAATTCGCCTGCATTTGAGATACCCAGACGATGTTGCAATCCTTCCATGACCCACATATGCAGCCCGGCTGCAACGCCGAGCGCAAGACCTGCAATAGCTGTGCGCCTGGATGCGGTAATCATGCTCCAGTATCCGGCAAGCTCGGTGCTGAAGCCTTTGTATTGTGCTTCCTTGCCGCGCAGATAACCTTTTCGATACCAGCCAACATAAATGCCTGCGAGGATAACCGCAGCAGGAATGATGGCGTTGATCAGGGAATTGCCGATAAATGCGGCCGCTATATCATTGGTAAACCCCATCATTTTGCCGACAGTCGTTGCCGTCTGATCCCATATATATCCGGCGAGAAACTGATCGTACCAGCCATCGGTCGGGGTAATTACAGCAGGCAGATTCTTGGCGATAGTGGATTGTGTCCACGCCGCAGGCACAAGATGGTTGAACCATCCGCCTGCATCCACCAGAAATACCTGAGTGAAGCTGAGCGAAATAACCACCAGCAGTGCAGCAATACTGCCTTCTCCTGTCTTATAGAGGGAGCCGGAAGCGCAGCCGCCCGTATAGATCATGCCGATGCCGAAAATCAGACCGCCGATCACGGAATAGAGGCCGATGGGCGACGGATGGAAGGTGCTTTTGCCGGCCACGGTCACATAGGCGGAAATCAGGCTGAACAATACCACTGCGATCATGATACCTACGGCCATGCGTGGCACACCCACCGCAAACAGATCGCGGATTGCCGATGCCATGCAGAATCGACCGTATTGCAGCGACATGCCGTAGATAAAACCGAACCAAAGATAAGCTGAAAAGTAGATGAAGCGGTGATCCACCGCGAAGGACCCGAGCGAAACCAGAGCAAAGAATCCCAGAACCAGGAAGGCGCGAATGATATTGCTCGGCTCAGTCGCCATGACGGAATAGGCGTTTGCATTTTCTGTGTTGCATGAAAGACTGGGCATATCTGGTTTCCTCTCAATAATTTTGTAAAGGTCAATTTTCCGCTGCCGGGCTTAAGGGAATGATTGCGGCCCGGTCGTCGGTGCTCCACACTTGCGAACATATATCTTCAGGCATGTCGGCTCATGGAGGGTGGCAAGATGCTCGCAATTGCAATTGGGAAGCATGAACGGGATGGTTTCGACAGCACTCAGGTTGTCCGAGCTGATTTCGTATACCGCTCCCGCGACAGCTTTGTCCAGTACCAGTTTCAAAAGCAAATTGGTGCGCAGACAATTGTCCCCCACGAAATCGAGAGACTCGTCCACCCATAGCTTTCCGTGTACAGGAAGATCGACCTGTTTCAGCCCCGACTTTCTGGTCAGATCCAGGTGATGACATATCCTGTCCCATGCCAAGCCAACCGGCCTGAGAATTCCATAAAGTAACATTAAAATTTAATAAGCTCGTATCCATTCATTAAGGACTAAGCAAATTCAATGCCAATTACCTAACATTATGATTTTGTTTATGTTCATCGCGATAGCTGGATGATGTAATGATTTTATATCGCAACGCACTTGGGATATTCATGGCCTTAGCTTGAATAATGCAATGCCAGTCCGATAATAAAAATTGACCGATGCGGGTGCTTGCAAATTGAAAGGCCCTGCGTAGTTTGATGAATTGTGCAATTGTTTCGGAAGTGGATTGAATTATCTAAGTATATGAAAAAATTACTATATTAGTTGTGGCATAAATCATGCTTTCAGTGCTGATGAGGGTATGATCAGCGGACGAACTGGTCCAATCATCTAAAAGAGTTGAAATGGAATCCACGACGAGGAGGGGAGTATGAAAAAATTTCAAGACTACAACCAACAGGGAGGCCGGTTCTTGCGGCGCTGTGCGATACCGATGCTGCTGATGGGATCGCTATTGGCAGGCTGCGGGGGAGGCGGGGGCGGAGACACTAATCACGGCAGTACCATCGCGCCTGTATCACTTAAGATTAACGCGCCGGCTGATTTGACAAACGTAACCTCGAATCCGGCGGATACGACCACTGCTACGTATAACAACAATACCAGCGGCCTGATCAGCGGTGTCGTGCTCAAACGCTGGAAAGACAACTGGCTCGCCCAGCGCCCGGCAGGCATCACCGGTAAACTGGTGATTCTGCAGGTAGCTGCCGGCGAGGCAGGTTTTGTCTATTTTCAGCCAATCACACCCAATCCCGCTGTGACCAACGCAGCCCCTACCAATGCACCAGTTTATCTGGCGGCAAGCGCAGAGTGGGTGATGACGCGCAATAACGGCGTCATCAGCACGCCCAGTCTGGTGCTCGACGGCCCCAGCATCGATGCAGAACTCAACAAGTATGGCATCGATCCGGTCAATGACATGATCGTGATCGCGCAGGGCGCGGCCAGTTCGGCGAATGTGATGAGTCAGGGCCGTGCCTGGCTGGCGCTTCACTACTGGGGCGTCCCGACTAACCATCTTGCCTTGCTGAACGGCAGCAACCAGTGGCAGGTCACCAGCGGCGCGATGACGGCTGCTGATTTTGCGGCTGCAGGTTCCACGCCGCCAGCACTACCGGCAGGGACGTATACGGTTAAAAGCCTGCTGGTGGATAATACATCCCTGATTGCCAGCGTCGGCGACATGTTGTCTATCGTACCTTCTTCACCTTCAGGGTCGCTCAAGGGCACCGGGATATTTATATGGGATGCGCGCACCAATACCCAGTTCAGCGCCGGTTACAGACGTGAAGCGAATGACGGCCCTGCTGTCGGCTGCGGAACGATAGGCGTTGCCGGGGTTACTGCATACTGCAATTCGATCAATCCCACTGTCACCGTTTATGACTACATGACTTCCTTCCAGAACAGCGGATCGCGTCAGGGACATCCGAATGGCGCGATGGATCTCAACTTCCTCAACCTGCTCAATAATTGCAACCCCGCCGTTGCCGCTATTGTGGGAGGAGGGTGCACATTCAAGTCTCCGTCTGAACTTGCAAACTACATGAATGGCGGAACGGATGCGGTCGGCAACGGCTTGCACACAGGTTACATGTCAGGTACCAATTACGTGGAAACGATGGTGGGTGCAGGCAACGGCTACCAGCCAGGCGACACGGCTATTTTATGGTGTGAGACGACATTCCGCGCCATGATTACCGGCATTGCCAGCTCGGTGGTTCTCGGTCATCCGACCCGCTTCTATGACGGTGGCATGATCGAGTGGAGTTCTCTGTCGAATCTGCCGGACTCTACGGGCAACATGATCCTGCCTGCGAATTCGCCATGGCGTACTGATGTAAAATCGTTCTTCAGGCCTGCCAGTAATGCAAGTCTGGTGGCGACGCGGCAAATCACCAACGCCTATGCAAGCAACTCCAATGCGCTCATAGTGCTGGACAAGGCATACAAAACACCGGCTGCCAGCAGCACCAGCGCACCGAGCGGCGGCGCGGCGCCGGCCAATCCTTGCGGCGGTTGAGCGATTGGTATTACTGGGGGCGCGATCATAACGCACCCATTATCTGAAACCTGAGGGGTGCCGACATTTATGTCGGCATCGTTTTTTTCTGCCGGTTTACAATTGATGTGAATAACATGAAATCCGGGTAAGGTCAGGGGGAGATATGGGCTGGCAATCGCTATGGATCAAAAGATGGATGCCGCGCTCAGGCGTGCAATATGCAATCCTGCTGGGTGTAGTGTTGATGTTCTCGGCGGGGGCGTGGATGTTTTATCGCCAAGCGTTAACAAAACAGGCGCCTGTGGTTACCACTGCGCAGTTTTTAGCCCGGCATTGGGCGCAACCGCTGGCGCCGCAGGGTGATCCGCCGCCAGGATTTTCCCCTGTCGAAGCTTCGCTTGCGCCCGAGTCCTGCGGCGCCTGTCACCCGGCGCAATATGCCGACTGGCGTACCAGCCTGCATAGTCGCGCGATAGGACCGGGAATACTCTGGCAATTTCGTGTGCTGAGTCAGAAGGATTCCAATCACTGTTTGAATTGTCATGCCCCGCTCGCCGAGCAAAAGGCATTGACGGCCCTGCAACACAATTGGGCAAATGCACCGAAGGGGGCGGTGCCGTCCTATGTAAGCGGCGATCTGCATTTGCAGGGGCTGGTTTGTGCAGCCTGTCACGTGCGCAGGCATCAACGTTTCGGTCCGCCGCCGAATGCCAGGAACGACGTGCAAGCTGCGCACCTGCCGCATAATGGATTTGTTGTTGAACAGGCATTCCAGGACAGTCGTTTCTGTTCGACCTGCCATCAATTTCCGCCTCAAGGCAAAAGTCTGGCGGGAAAACTGGTCGAAAATACGTACGAGGAGTGGCGAAGCAGTCCGGCAGCCGGAAACAATCAGTCCTGTCAGGCTTGCCATATGCCCGGCAGGCGCCATCTGTGGCGCGGCATCCATGATCCCGCAATGGTAGCTAAAGGTATCAGACGCGAACTTGATGTGAAATGGGTAGACCGCTCGCATCTGTCCGTTCAGGCAACCATCAGCGCACCTGGGGTGGGGCATTACTTCCCCACTTACGTGGTGCCCAAGGTGACGGTCAGCCTGCATCTTCAGAACGCCAAGGGCGATCTTGAAATTGCGCGCCATGTGATTGGAAGAACGGTCAGCGTGGATATGGATCAGGAGTATTCGGACACCCGTATCCCGCCCGGTGGTAAAGCGGTTGTCACGGCTGAAATCCCGCTGCCGCCCGGCTCAAGCAATATTGTATTGCATATTCAGGTTGCACCAGCCGAACATTATGTGCGCATGTATCAATCGATGCTGGATCGCAATCCCGATATGGACGCTGTCACGCAGACAATGTTGCGTAAGGCGCTGCTGGAGGCGCTTTCCGCGACTTATCAACTCGATGAACTTGCGGTGGCCGTGCCTGGCAAATTTGGCGAATCGCGACACGTGGTTGCAAATTGAAATATCGAATGAAGATCAATAAATTTTGCAATGTCAGTATTGTGATTGTTTATATGTAACTTTATGTTTATTAATAATTTATTAATGTGGCACAAAATGTGCTTTACAAAGATTAGCGGTTGTCTGGCTATACCTGGGGATATTTTTAAATGCGGAATTTAATCGGGTTAACGATCTTGTTTTTGGTGTTGCCGACATCAGCTGCCAACGCTGATTCGTCAACGATAGAGACAGTTACTGAAACGGTTCAGCAAAAAACTCCGGTTAAAGGCATGTTGCCTGCCGCAAAGGGGCGTCTTAAATTTAAATCTGCCGGTCCAATGTGCATATGCGGCGAGGGGCTCAGTGAGCGGGATATTGCGCAACAACAAATAGTCAGGTCCAAATCGGGTGAGGTCTTGCCGGATATAGCGGGTGATCACAATCAGTCCAGTAACCTTCAAAATAACATCAATACAGGAGTTGCCAAATGAGCATAAGAACGGTTGTCAACAAATTGCGTAAATACAAAAAGTGGATGATTGCCGCAACGGTGCTAACCGTTCTGTTTTCGGCCTCGACTGTCGCCTGGATGTCACAAGTGACAGCCAGGCAGTTGCCGGTAGTCGCGGATAACAATAGCGGCTGGGGGCGAGAAGCGGTTGTTGGTGTGCGAGACTATTTGGTGACAATATCGCCCATTGCCAATGCCAATGCCTGCGGTCTGGGCGCCTCCTCCTGTTTCAAGTGCCATAACGGCGGCCGGGCCGCCGCACCGAAAATGGATGCCAAAACCGCACCCTGGCACCTCGATCACAAGTCGGTAAATGGCGACTGCGTGGGTTGCCACAAAGGAAATGAGCGTCTGATCAAGAAGGAACTCGCACACACGGGGTTGATAACGGATCCGCGCGTCAAAGTGACGGAAACGTGCAATCTCTGCCATAAGTCGGGAAATACGGCGGATCTTAACAAACGTTATCAAAAATAAACCAGGGGGATGCAACGATGAACAGGAAATTCAAGGTAAAAAAAATCAGCGCGGTTGTGCTGGGGCTAGTACAAGTTAGTGCGATCCTCATGGCGGGTATCAGCACTTCTGCGCAAGCCGGGCCGACCATCCCCTTCAATGACCAGAGCTATCTGACGATCAGTTACGATGTGCAGATGGAAGCCCAGCAACGGGGATTTACTTCGCCTACCAATTCCAGCACATCAAGCGATTTTTTTCTGCGCAGAAACCGACTGGTATTCAATGGACAGGTTAATGATTACGTAGGTTTCTTTGCGCAGTTCGAAGGCGGATCGGCTAAAACATACGGTCTGAATGGCAACACGGACCAGAGCATTTTTTACCGTGATGCTTATGTTACGCTCGATTACACCGACCCGGTACGTTTTGTCGCGGGTCGCTTTAAGAACGTGTTTACACGTGAAAATCTTGAGGGCTGCTTCGATCCTCTAACCCTGGATCGCGCACAGTGGTTGGCGTACACTCCATGGGGCGGAAGCCGCGATACTGGTATTGCAATGTGGGGCAATCTTGTCGACGGAAAATTCCAGTACAAGATGATGGTTTCCAATGGCAGGGATGATACCAACGCGCCCAAGAAAAGCCCTCGATATACCGCGCGCGCGCATTGGAGCTTCTTCGATCCCGAAGCCGATTTTGGTTATGTAGGCACCTATCTGGGAACCAAGAAGGTTCTGACGATCGGTGTTGCGCAGGATTTTCAGGCGGATGTGGTCTATTCGAATTTTCTGACCAAAACAAATCCGCTGAATTATACGGCGTCTACCGCAGATTTTTTCTATGAACAGCCCTTCTCCAGCGGCACCTATACCCTGTCAGGCGCGCTCATGCGCTACAAGACCGGGAACGCAATCAATGGCCCCGTAGCAAACGTCGATCCACTCTTGCCGCAAACCGCTGAGCTTGGTGGCGGATATATGAAAGCGGCTTACATGCTGCCTAACAAGGTAGGCATGGGACGTTTGCAGTTCTTCGGGCGCACCGAGAGGTCAAAGTACCACTTGAATACCGGTTACGGCGATCAGAAATGGAATGGCATAGGGGCCAACTACTATATCGATGGTCAGAAGCTGAAAATCACGGGGGAATTTGCTCAGGTTAAATTTGATGTGCAAAATCCGACCGACCCAACACAGCGGGACTATAACCAGGCGACGATGGCCTTGCAGTTCCAGTTCTAAATAACATCCTGAGTCATCAATAACAATAAAAATTACCGTGTGGGGAGATATAGAAATGAATGAAATTGATTGTCTGTTTGAACGATCAAGCAAGACCTGTGCGCGCTGGCTGATGCCGGTGCTGGTCTCAACTTCACTGATCCTGAGCGCCTGTGGCGGCGGCACCACTAACACTGCCGTCGCCGTCTCCGCCCCGGTAGCGAACGCGCCCGTCGTCCCGTTTGAGATTCTTTGGATGAATGATACCCACGGTTACTTCGTGCCGACGTATCACGCTGAATATACCGAAGTCGATTCCTACGCTGCGACCGCTGCGACCGAGGGCATGATCGGCGGCTATGCCAAAATAGCCGGTATGGTCAAAGGCTTCAAGGCAAAGGCGACGGATGCCGTGTTCCTCGATGGTGGCGACACCTTCGACGGCAGTCCGGTAGCGCAACTGACCCAGGGTACCGCCGTCGTTCCTGTTTTGAATGCCATGGGCATCGATGTCGGCATTCCCGGCAACCGAGACTTTGCCTGGAACAAGGAGAGTTTTCTTGCGGTGGTTAACGGCGGAACAACGACCGGCACCATTGGTGGCGATAATCCTGCCGGTACTGCAGGTCTCCCCGGCGTTGCCGCGCCCGGCACGACGTCCCCAGGCCTCAGCTACCCTTTAATTGCCGCCAATCTGCTGGATGGGCAAACCCAGGCAACTGTATTGCCGCGTTTTTACATCAAAAAGACGGCTAATCTGACGATTGCTTACATCGGCATCACCTCCCCGCTTGCGGGCGGCACCAAAAAGGCGGACGGTGTCACCCAGGGCTTTCTGTGTCAGGGGCAAGCAGCCCCGGTTCCCCTGGCAGGACCTCCCTATACGACAGCAGCCGGTGCAAACGTGCCTGCCTGCTTCAATATAGAAGCTGAGATTTCCGGTCTGGCGGCAACGATACGCCAGACTTATAACCCTGATCTGGTGGTTGTTATTTCCCACATGGGCTACTTCCAGGATCAGAAGTTCGCATCCCGCTCCACCGGCATCGATGTCATCGTGGGCGGCCATACGCATCACAACGTCATAGCACCGCCTGCCATTCCCAACGCCGACGGATCACGAAACGTGGTGGTGGTGCAGGCCGGCTCGCACGGAAAGTATCTGGGTAAACTTGATTTGATGGTGAGCGGCAAAAAAGTGCTCAGCTATACCAATACATTGCTTCGCGTAACGGACGCCAATGTGGCAGCCTATGCACCGGGCGGCGTGCCGGACGCGGCGGTTCAGACATTGGCTACAGCGGCCTATGCGCCCTTCAAGGCGCAGCTGGATACGGTTGTCGGAAAAACAACTACGGTCATAGAGCGTCGCGGCGACACCCAGAGCACCATGAGCACTTTCCTGACCGATGCGTTGTCGAGTTTGTTCACCACGGATGTTGCGAATTTTGCCGGAATTCGTTACGGTTCATCCATACCCGGCTCTGCTGCTAATCCGTTCCCGATCACCTACGGCGACGTGGTGAACATGGTGTCGCCCAATATTACGACCGGCAACGCAATCTATGTGGCAACGACGACCGGTACTGCGATACTCTCGGGGCTGGTCACCGCCCTCAATGCCGAATATGGCCCGGACCCCTACATCTGGGGCGGAGGGGATGTCACGCGATATAACGGCAACGTAAGATACACCTATAATATTACGCCACAGGCCACCATTACGGATCCCTTGGTTGGCTCGCATATCGTCAACCTGCAGGTCACGGATACAGCCGGAACCGTGTGGCCGCTGGTGACAAACGGGGTGAGCAATGCGGCCAATCTGGCCCATACCTTCACCAGCGCTGGCTTCTCCGGAACTGCCGCCAACATGATCCCAGCGCTGACAGCGGTCGATCAGATCGTCAACTATATCAAGGCTCAGCCGGGTGCCACAATAGGACCCCAGCTCAATGACCGGGCGATCTGTCTGGACAAAGCCTCGCAACCCGTAGCTTTGGCACAGTCCGGTCTTGCACAATGTTATGGTCCTGGCGGCATCTGATGAATGTTCCTCGGGATAGCCGAAAGGGGCAAACCGGATGGGTTTCTGAGGAAGCAATACGATTTATATTGCTAAGGTGGTAGTTTGAATCAAAAAGTGGGGGCTTTGCTTCCACTTTTTTACTGTAAAAATTGTAAACGAGACGCATATGGCACCGCTTCAGCGTAAGATGGAACGCGTAGCGATAGTACTGGTTTGCTACTTTTGACTGGACGAGACTTTGCACTATCTATCCTTCGATAAATTTTTTTCGGCTTTGCAGCGATCATTGCTGCTGCTTTTTTTTAGCCTTTTCGTAACTGTATCGGCAGAGGCGCATGTCAGCATCGGCAGCGTCAGCCACTCGATCATCATCGTACGGGGCGACACAGTCTCGTATTATCTGAACATGTCGCCCGAGGCCGCCACGCTTTTAAGAGGCGAAGTGGATCCAGGTACAGCGGATTTTCGGGATTATTTCACTCAGGAACTGAGCGTAAAGACCTGGGACAGCGAATGCCGCCTCGATCATATCGACAAAGCTCCCCCGGAAAAAAACGGCAACTGGATAATCAGCCTGCTATACCGCTGCCCGATGGCGGTCAATGATCTTACCGTCAATTCGATGCTTTTTCTTGATCTGGATGACAAACACATGCAGTTTGTCCGATTGGCGCCGCCGGAAGATCCCGCCAAATCATTGAGAGAGGCTGTGCTGGATGCCTCCCATATGAGCTTCCACATCCCCGATATCCATACAGGGGGCTCTGCTTCCTCGGACCGTGCGTTGTCCTTTTTCAAACTCGGCGTCGAGCACCTGCTTACCGGTTATGACCATATCTTGTTCCTGTTGACGGTGATCATTGCCATGAGCCTGATTGATACCATCAAGGCGGTGACTGCATTCACGCTCGCCCACAGTCTGACGATGGCGTTGGCTTTTCTTCACATTGTTTCTCTGCCGTCCAGTATCGTCGAGCCTCTGATCGCTTTCACCATCATTTACGTCTCCGTGGAGAATGTTTTTGCCAAAAATATCAGAAAGCGCTGGCTGCTGACCGGTCTGTTTGGTCTGGTGCATGGCCTGGGTTTCGTCGGTGCACTGAAAGCTATTACGGTGTCCCGCGATGAACTGTTGCTTTCCCTGTTTTCATTCAACCTCGGCATTGAAGCGGGGCAATTGTTGATTATCGCGTTTTCGATACCGGCATTGCATTACCTGAGAAGCCGAGCATGGGATCAACGTTTCTGCTGCATATTTTCCAAGGGGGCTGCGGTATTGGCCACTGTCTGGCTTATCCAGAGAGTATTGTTCAGTTTTGGGGTGGGTCAGGCATGGTTCTGAAGCGTTTGTTTTACTGTTTGAAGACGAGCATGGCTGTACTCGCATGCTGCTATTTTTCAAGTGGCGCCGTCGCTGCAATGACGCTGGATCAGATGAAATCGCTTAAAGGTGCTGCGCAACTTGAAATTACCGTGGATCGGCTTTTCCTAAATTGCAGTATGCCTGCAAGCATACTGGATCATGGATCTTCGCATGACGCGAAACAATCCCTCCATAGTCAGGGTGCATCGATGCATTTGTCGGCAATGGATTGGGATATCGTCTACGGCAACGTACTGCACAAACCGGGAAAAACAGCGGGTTGGGTAAACCGCATAAAGTCTGATCAGCGCTGCACTTCCGGGTTGTCGCAACTGTTATTTCGGGCAAGGGGAGATGTCGGTGTTCTTGAGGTTACCAAGAATAAAAAAGGAATTGGTTACACCACTGCCTATCATATACCGGCAGATGCCTACAAGGCCCACAAAGTGGTCGGGGTCGAGGCGGTATTGGCCCGTGCCATTCCCATATCCCAGTTGCGTGCGCGTTACGGTGACCCGGATGAGGACTTAAGGCAGGCGGCAGATAAGGAAAAGCTTCGTTACTGGGTCGTCACGCTTCGTAATCAAAGGCCGGAACTACTCTATGCGGTTGACTTTGTGATTGACAAGGGTGCCTGTGAAAACGTCATCATCAGCTCGACCGGTGTTGATTTCGTTCAACATAAACTGGATTTTCTGTTGAGAGAATGGGAAAAAAATTACATTCTGGACTGATGGCAAATTACTAAGAATCGATAACTTTAAAAATTATGCGGGTCGCGCTTTTTCGCTCAAGGTATGAAAGATAGTATGCTGTGTTGCAAAGCTTCACCTTTTAGAAGTTATCGCCAAAATGTCTGAGAATGTACACGTTAAGCCAGTGGAATTGAAGTTTTCAGGATTAATTGCAATGCATCATGAAAAATATTGAAGCCAAATTAGAATTCGTTTTGATCTATAGTTTGCAGGGACGATTTTATCGTTGAGGTACTTGTCAAGAACACGCTTACATAAACTACAGACAATATAAACAATTCATTATGTTAAAATCAGCAACCGATCATGGCATGGTTGTACGTTCCGGCAGGCGACCACTGCCGATAGCGCCCTCATCGATCATACTGCGATGGATGCTGTTCTTAAGTACGCTTGGGATCGTGTTGAGCATGGTTTTACCATTCCACTTCGAACAGTTTGACACGCCTGAAAAAATCATTCTGCCGCTTGTGTTGGCGGTTGCATTGACGATTATGCTGGCTGTTTATTTGTTTGCGTTTCCGCATGGCATTGCGATTATCCACCGCAGCATACTCAATGCGACCGAGGGCATGCTGCAGCCAATCAAGGCGTCACGCAGGATAAGCCTTTTTTTCGGACCGATCATAAAGGATTACAATATCCTGATTCAAAACATGGGTTCCTTGTTCCACGAAATGGAGCAGAGCCAGCTATCGATTATCAGCGATCGGAACCGTAATGACGCAATCCTGCGTAGTTTGTCCGGCGCTTTGGTGACAGTGGACAGCGACTTTGGTGTGACGCTGTCGAACAAACAGGCGGAACAACAGTTCGGTCTAAACTCGGCTGATTTACTGGGGAAAAATCTCTTCGAACTGCTCTCACTCAATGAGGATGGGCGTGAGTTATTGCGGGATGCATTCCTTTACGAGCAGCAGGTGAATAATAAGGAAATTGTGCTCAATGACGGTGAGACCTTGCGTTACTACACGCTCAACATCACGTTCTTCAGACAATCACAGAATGCGGTTGAGTATGGCGCCGCCGTCATGCTGCAGGACATTACTGAGTACAAAAAACTACAGGAATTAAGCCATCAGTCCGAAAAATATCTGGCTATAGGCAAGCTGGCAGGCGGCGTAGCACATGAACTTAATACGCCGCTTGGAACCATCGTCGGTTACTCACAATTGCTCAACGAGGGCGTGGCCAGCGATGAGAAACGCCTTCAGTATGGACAGATGATCTACCACGAGGCCAAGCGTTGCGCACGGATTATCGAAAACCTGAGGACATTCGCGCGGCGCGATGTCTGTCAACCTGAGAGTTGCGATATAAACGCTGTCATCCGTGATGTGATCGAAACGATTAATAATTGCCCGGGGAAAAACCACGGCGTGCTTATTGAAACAGATCTGGCAGCTGACGTCCTTGTTCGGGGGGCTGATGGGCAACTTGACATCGTGCTTGTCAATGTGATCATGAATGCAGTACAGGCGGCTCAGGGGGGGGCATCTGAACCTCGGGTACTGGTTGCAAGTTATGTCGAAAAAGACGGGGTCGTGGTTACCATCACCGATAACGGGCCTGGCGTACCACAGACTCAGCGCAACAAAGTATTCGATGCGTTTTTCACCACCAAACTGGATGGCTCCGGACTCGGATTGGGGTTGGCGATCAGCCAGTCCATCGTGACGCGGCTTGGCGGCAGTTTGTGCTGTGATCCGGAGTATGATGATGGCGCCCGCTTCACTTTGACACTGCCTCAGACGATCAGGAGAGACGCATGACGAGAAACGCGATAAAAATGTGCCCTGCAGAGGAATATGGTATGCGTCCGGTAATACTCGTGGTTGAGGATGACGAGCCGATGCGCAACATGATCGCCGAGGTGCTTGCGCCTCTGGATGCGACGGTGTTGTTGTCCAAAAACGCCCAGCAGGCGATGGATATTATTGCGAGTCAGGAGATCGGGGTTGTTCTGACCGATTTGCGCATGCCATATGCAACGGGCCTTGAAATTCTTAACTTTGCCAAAGAATGCAACCTGATGACGCAGGTCGTACTGATTACGGGCTATGGGACCATAGAGACTGCGGTTGATGCGCTGAAGAACGGCGCTTATGATTATTTGCGCAAGCCATTTGAACCTGCGGATCTCCGGCGTGTCATGGAAAACGTACTCAAGTTCTTCCTGCTCAACCGCGAAAACCTTCAATTACGCGAAACCTGTCAAGCTAGTAATGCCGATGAACTGATCGGCAAGAGCCAGAATATCAGCTCGGTTCGCCGCCTGATCGATACCGCTGCGGGCTTCGACTGCAGTGTGCTGATTACAGGGGAATCCGGTACCGGCAAGGAGCTTGTGTCCAGACGGATACACGCTGAAAGTCAGCGCAGAAACAACCCGTTTGTCGTTATCAACTGCGCGGCGATTCCTGAAAATCTTATTGAAAGCGAACTATTCGGATATCAGCGCGGTGCCTTTACCGGCGCTGAGCAAGCCAAGATAGGGCTGTTCGAGGCCGCCAGCGGCGGGACGCTGTTTCTGGACGAGATCAACAATTCTTCGCTTTCGCTGCAGGCGAAATTGTTGCGGGTATTGCAGGATGGCATGTTTTACCGCATGGGGGATACCAAGCCGCGCTCTGTTGATGTACGCATACTGGTAGCCACCAATAAACCGCTTCAGAGCCTCGTTGAGAATGGCAGCTTCCGTATGGATCTTTACTACAGGCTTAAAATAATCGAGATTAAAATTCCGCCGCTGCGGGAGCGTATTAGCGACGTCCCGCTGCTCGTCAATCATTTCATCGGCAAACAATCAATTCGACTCAAAAAGAATGTCAAGGGGATCAGTTCCAGAGCGCTCAATGCGCTCGTTCGGCACGATTGGCCCGGTAACGGACGCGAACTTGAAAACGTCATTCAGCGCATGATCATTTTTACCGAGACTGATCTGCTTGACGTGGATGTGGTACCGCAAGACTTGAGGGAAATCAAGGAAGGGCGGACCAGGTCAGCCGATTACATTTCGCCACAGAGCCTTGAGGAACTTGAGATTTCATTCATCGCCAAGACATTGCATGAAAATAATGGCAATCGTGCTACCACTGCAGAGATTCTGGGAATTGACAAAACCACGCTTTGGCGAAAGATTAAACAATACAATATTGAGTAATGGATCGCTGCCGCATTAACCGGATGAATACTTAAAAAACAATGGGTTAGTCGTGAAGTTCAGCGATCAATAATTGCCTTAAATACGTCGGGAGGCTTATGTTTAAAACAGCAGGGTTGCTTATTATCGCAGCAGGCTTTACAGCAGTTGCTGCCGCGCTGGGCGATGAACTGTTACTGGGGCCTGTGCAAACCCGTCAGCAGATTCATGGGTCTTTTTTCGGTCCTCAATTGTTGACCGAGGAGGAGCAGAGTGCCTATCGCGCCCGCATACGCAGCGCAAAATCCCCTGAAGAAATGGCAAACATTCGCGATGCGCATGACCAGTTGATGAAAGCGCGCGCCAGGGAAAAAGGACTTGTCCTGCCGGAAAAGAAACCCGCTACTGTTGCGGGAAATATTTTCAGTCCGCAGTTGATGACCGAGGAAGAACGTGCCGCGTACCGCGCAAAGATACGCAACGCGAAAACCAAGGAAACGATAGACAAGATTCGTGCCGAACACCATGAAGAACTGGAATCGCGCGCCAGAGAAAAGAGTGTTGTTCCTGCTGATGTGCCGACTTTCAAAGAAAATATCGTTCCCTCTGTGGCAGTCACACCCAGTAAAAATGCCCCTTCATCAGAAGCAACACCTGGGGAAAGAGACGTTCAATCTGCGCCAGCAATATCTAGGGAAAGAGACGTTACTGCGGTGGCAGTAAGCTCTGGCGAAAATGCTGCTCTTTCAGTGCCGGTAAGCCCCGGCAGAGTCTTGAGCGACGCGGTTTTCGGCCCCGTGGTGATGACCGAAGAAGAACAGGCGGCTTACCGCGCCAAGTTACGCGCAGCAAAATCACAGGAGGAGCGTGAAATAATTCGCGTCGAACATCGACGGCTGTTTTATTCGCGCGCCAGAGAAAAGGGTGTTGCCGTACCTTAATAGTCCCGAGAAGCTCATCTGTCCCTGTGTTTAACGTTGCTTATCCGTATTTGAGGCCCCCATGCCGGGAGCATGGATGAAACAAGAAAAGGTATGGCTGATAGTCACGTTATATTCATACTGATATTATTCTGGCATGTGGCGCCCATCGTAGCAAAAAATTCGCTATAGTCGCTTGATAATATGCTGTTTTATGAGAGTACCTTGAGTTTTTGTTTGCGAATAGTAATTGCTGTATAATTAATATATGTTTTTGGCTTGCTGTTTGACGATATTGTGTATAAGCTTACGGTATTGGACTTGATTTTTGAATTTTTTACTTGAGGAGATGAAGATGAAGGCAATTTTTGCAAGTTTGGCAGTGGCAGGTTTGTTGATGGCAGGCAATGCGATGGCAGTGGATATGCCGGCTGACGGAAAAGCCAAGTGCGGCGCATGTCATACCATAGAGACCAAAAAAATAGGTCCGGCCTGGAAGGATGTGGCGGCCAAGTATAAAGGCCAGAAGGATGCCGAAAAAACGCTGGTTGAGCATATCACCAAAGGCGGTCAGTTTGGATGGAAAATGAGCAACATGCCGGCAAAAGGCATGGGCGCCAGCGATGCGCAAATTGCTGCTCTGGCAAAATTCATCATGACCTTGAATTAAGCTGTCTGCTGAATCCAAAAAGAACCGGCGCAAGCCGGTTTTTTTTGGCCTGTTTTTTAGCGTTGAAGGCCTTGTGTTGGTTTAAAATCCATACGCTGAGCCGCAGTATCAGAAAAACATAAAATCGATCAGAAAATTACAGGGGGAGCGGCAATGAGTGACGTCATCAGTCAGTATCGGGTCAAAACGGAGCCTTATTACCGCATGGTGTCGGACGAGGTGGCAGTCTATGAAGCCGCTTATGCCGCGCGCATGCCGATGATGTTAAAGGGTCCAACCGGCTGCGGAAAAACCCGCTTCGTCGAATATATGGCGTGGCGACTAAAACGGCCATTGATTACCGTTGCCTGTAACGAAGATATGACGGCATCCGATCTGGTCGGTCGCTTCCTGCTCGACGCCCACGGCACACGCTGGCAGGACGGACCGCTCGCCATCGCCGCACGTTTCGGTGCGATCTGCTATCTCGACGAAGTCGTCGAGGCGCGTCAGGATACGACGGTCGTCATCCATCCACTCACCGATAACCGCCGGGTGCTGCCGCTGGAAAAAACCGGCGAGCTGGTGCAGGCACACCCCGATTTTCATCTGGTGATTTCCTATAATCCCGGCTACCAGAGTGTGATGAAAGACCTGAAGCAGTCGACCAAGCAGCGTTTTGGTGCGCTCGACTTTGCCTATCCCGAGCAGGCCATTGAAGCCGAAATCGTGACCCATGAAACCGGTGTTGCTAAAGAGGATGCGCAAAAACTGGTATCGATTGCGAAAATGGCGCGCAAGCTCAAGGGGCATGGTCTGGATGAAGGAATTTCCACCCGGATGCTGATTTATGCAGGCAACCTGATCATCCGGGGTGTGGAGGCCAGACGCGCCTGCCGCGTGGCGCTTGTGGCACCCATTACCGACGATCCGGATATGCGTGATGCACTGGACGCGGCCGTCGCCACCTTTTTCGGCAAGCCGGCAAGCCGGTAAGCGCCATGAAATCCACGTTACACCGCATCAGGCGCGGCTTGCAACGTTATCTTGGCAAAACCGCTGAGGATGTGCCGCTTGTTGTGCAAAGGGGAGATAACAGCACCAGTTTGCTGGAGGTGCAGCGCCGCCTTGTGATCTATCTGCACGCCATTTGGGCGCGCGATTTCGTCATCACGCCGATCGATGAGGATTTTCTTCATCACGGGAAATATCAGCCTTATATTGAGAATAACGCCATTCATCTGCCGGGCTTTTACAGCGATCTCACGCGCCATGACGGCAGCCGGATCACGGGACTGGAAATCTATCGCGCCGCCGCCGTTCATGCGGCCGCTCATCTCGTTTATACCCAACATCCGCTCACCGCAAAGCCGCTCGAAAAATGGCCGAAAATGCTGATTTCCGTCATCGAGGATGCGCGGATCGAGGCCTTGCTGATACGCGATTTTCCGCTCTTGAAACAGCTGTGGTGCATGCAGCATACCGCCACGCCGATGCATAACCAAAGCGCGGGTGACTATCTCAACCGTCTTGCGCGCGCCTTGCTGGATGAGACCTATCAGGATGAGGATAGCTGGATCAGTCAGGGGCGCGCCCTGTTCAACGCTGTGGAAAATATTGAGAGTAGTGATATTTCCATACAGATCGGCCTGTCGCTGGCCGCAACGTTTGAGAACCGGAAAATAAAATTCAATCCGCGCACGGACAGGCTGACGGCGCCCTACCGGGACGACAACCGTTATGTGTGGGCGATGGCTACGCCAGAGTCCCGCCAGCCGCAGGAATTGCCAGATTGTTTTTTTGAGTCAAAACTGCTGCAGGGGAATAACGAGCTTACTCGTCCTGATGAAGAAACCAAACAGCTTGCGGAAGATAAGACAAAACACAAAACCCCGGCATCGGACATCTACCATTATGCTGAATGGGATTTCAAAGTCCAGGTCGAAACGCAATCCTGGGTGACGGTGCGGGAAAAAAAGCCCCGCCCCGGCGCACTTGAAGTCGTCAGCAGCATCGTGATGCAACATCAGGACCTGCTTGTGCGCATGAAAAATCTGCTCCAGACCATCCGTTTTTGCGGTGTGCGTCGTATCCGGAAGCTGGAGGAGGGCGATGAAATCGACATCAATGCGGCGATCCGTGCGCTGATCGATATCCGTTCAGGTGTGCAGCCGGATACCCGTATCATGATGCGACAGCTGCGCAAGACGCGCGATATTTCGGTGCTGCTGCTGCTGGATCTGTCCAATTCGACCAATCAGAAAATCGCAGGTCAGGCGCATACGGTGCTGGAGCTTACCCGGCAAATCAGTGTGCTGTTTGCCGAGGTCATCGCATCGGTCGGCGATCCGTTTGCGATCCACGGTTTTTGTTCCAAGAGCCGGCATAATGTTGAATATGTGCGCTTCAAGGATTTTGATCAGCCCTACGACGATCTTGCGAAAGCCAGAATTGCCGGTATGGCCGGACATAACTCCACCCGTATGGGAGCGGCAATCCGCCATGCCACGCATTATCTCAATGCGCAGGCATCCGGCAAAAAACTGCTGATGCTGATCACCGATGGCGCGCCCTCGGACATCGACGTGCGCGGTACGAATTACCTGACGTTTGATGCGAAGATGGCGGTTCAGGATGCGGGGCGCCGCGGCATCCATACCCATTGTGTGAGCCTCGATGCCAATGCCGACGAGTACGTCTCGCGCATTTTCGGCGCAAGAAACTATATGGTGGTTGACCATATCCGGTGCCTGCCCGAAAAAATGCTGATGATCTACGCGGGACTCACCGTTTAACGCGACAGGCGTCGCTCCAGGGAGTAGCTTGTTTGCTGAGATAAGCTGAAAAAAGTAGACACCAATGTTTCGTTAAACTTGGAGCAGCGGTGTCAAATGAAGCAAAGAATTTCGAAGGTAATTTACAGTAAAGAATTCTCTGGAAGCAATGGTTCAATACAATACTTCATCAACTAAAATCAGCGTATACCGGGATGGGTGGTATGCTTTCAATCTCTACCGCACCGTTCGGTAACGCACAGACAGATTTAAGATAAATGTGAATTTATTGATTGGGAGTAGAATGCTTAAAAAGGCTCCACTTTATCTTTAAGCAAGTGTCACTTAAGCATCCCTAATAAAGGATACAAATTGAGCGATATTTTAAATAAGCCTCCCCACTCTGTCGAGAAACTCCAGCATGAACGCCGCGTGTTACAGACTGAGCTGCAAATGCAGAACGAAGAGTTGCGGCGTGCGCAAGTTGCCATAGAAGAATCGCGCGACCGCTATGTTGACCTTTATGAATTCGCTCCTATCGGTTACCTCACGCTCACCCGCGAGGGTATGATCGCCGAGGTAAATCTCACGGGTGCCGCACTGCTTGGGATGGAACGCAAAACACTGCTCACTCGGCGCTTTGATCGCTTCATTGCCACCCAAGACAGAGATCGCTGGCATAGCCATTGCCTGAATGTATCGCAGCGCGTCGGGCGGAAAATTTGCGAACTGGTAATGCAGCGCAGCGATGATACCTTCTTCCACGCTCAACTGGATTGCCAGAGAACAAAATCCGACGATGCATCCATGATGCGCATCGCCCTTACCGACATCACCGAACGCAAGCAGAATGAAGCGCAAATGCGAAAGGCAGATGCGAGTCTCCGGTTGATGGTGGAGAGCGTGACCGACTGCGCCATTGTCATGCTGGATACAGATGGACATGTAGAAAACTGGAATATCGCAGCGCAGCGAATCAATGGTTACAGTGAGGCAGAAATCATTGGGCAGTCTTTCTCCCGATTTTATCCGCGCGAAGACATTGATTCCGGTAAGCCACAGCGTGAACTGGATGCTGTGAGAACGCAGGGTCGGCATGAAGACGAGGGCTGGCGGCTACGTAAGGACGGTTCGATCTTCTGGGCCAATGTGGTGATTACGACGATGCGGAACACGGACGGCGGTCTGTGCGGCTTTGTCATGCTGACTCGGGACGTTACCGAACGCAGGCTGATGGAACAGTTGCTGACGGAAAAGAATATCGAACTGGAGCGCACCAGGGCAGTGGCGGAAAAAGCCAATCTTGCTAAATCAGAATTTATATCCAGAATGAGTCATGAGTTGCGCAGCCCGCTCAATGCCATCCTCGGCTTCGCTCAGTTGCTGGAGGCCAGTTTGCCACCGCCAACGGAAATTCAGACGGTCAGGCTACAGCAAATTCTCAAGGCAGGATGGTATTTGCTGGAGCTGATAAACGAAATTCTCGATCTGGCTGTGATCGAGTCCGGCAAGATAACGCTATCGCCAGAACCGTTGTCGCTCGCAAAAGTCATGCTCGAATGCCAGACGATTGTCGAACCTCAGGCGCAAAAACGTGACATCAAACTGACTTTTCCCACGTTTGATATCCCGTGCTTTGTCTATGCTGATCGAATCCGTCTCAAGCAAGTTCTGATCAATCTGCTTTCCAACGCGATCAAATACAACCACGCGCAGGGGACGGTCGAGGTAAAGTATCTCGAAAACAGGCTCGGGCGCGTACGAATCAGTATCAAAGACAGCGGTGTGGGATTGCCCCAGGAAAAGTTGGCGCAGCTATTTCAACCTTTCAATCGTCTTGGACAAGAGAGCGGTGTCGAAGAGGGGACCGGCATTGGCCTGGTGGTAACCAAGCGACTGGTTGACCTGATGGAGGGTACGATCGGCGTGGAAAGCATCGTCGGTGAGGGCAGCGAGTTCTGGGTCGAACTGCTGCGGGCCGAGATGCCACTTGCCGCTGAAATTACACTGCCCGCAGATCATTCACCGCGAATAATGCGTAATACTCATTCGACGCCGCACACCTTGCTCTATGTGGAAGACAATCCGGCAAATCAAATGCTGGTCGAGCAAATCATTGAAGGGCAGCCACACGTAAATATGTTGAACGCGAAAAATGGCAATCAAGGCGTGGCACTGGCGCGGGCTCATCTCCCGGATGTCATCCTGATGGATATCAATTTGCCCGACATCAGCGGAATCGAAGCCATGCATATCCTGCGCAATGATCCGGCAACGAAACATATTCCCATCATTGCGCTTAGCGCCAATGCCATGCTCCACGATATCGAAAAGGCACGGGAGGCCGGATTCTTTCGTTATCTCACCAAACCAATCAAAATTAATGAATTTATGAGTGCGCTGGATGGGGCGCTAGCGTGTGTGAAAAATCGGGAATAGTCAGCGTAAGTGCTCATTCGCAACGTGTTGTATCAGGCGTTAATTATTCATCATGTCGCGCTTCTAACCCACATATCTCTGCGTCTTGTGCCAGTATGAATGCCATCATCATTCCAGCAAAGCCGAACAGTGGGATTGTGATTCAGGGAAATGAGTAACGTAAAAAAAGGTGGCTGCTGCCGCGCCTCAGGTCGGTCAGAGTTCCCCACACAGGATTGTGCGGCGCGAACATTTGCCCCATAACGAGGCTGTACTGTCGATCGTCAATTTGGCGGCCGGCAATCTGCGGTGCGAGGGTCAGGAACTGTTCGTCGAGGATTCCCTCTGCATAAAAATCGCCCAGCAACTGCGGTCCGCCCTCGACGAGGATCAGCTTGCCGGCATTGACACGGCGTACCTGATTGATGATGGCGCTTGCGCGCATGACGCCAACGCTGCGAACCGCGCGAATTTCGACCGCATCGGAAGCTTTGTGTTTGTGCAACAGTTTGGCACCGGCGGTCGTCGTCACGATCAGCACCGGAACCTTGCCGGAAGCGAATATGGGCAAATCCAGATCGACCTGCCCGCTGCCGCTGACGATCACGTTCAGTGGCGGTTCGTGTTTGTTCAGCGCCGTGCGCAACTGGCGATATTCGTCCGCGAGCTCCGGGAAAACGTCTTCGGCTGTCCAGATGTGATGCTGGTCGGCGCCCAGTGTGCCTGCACCGATGATCACCACGTCTGCAATGGCGCGCAACAGGCCCATCACCATGCGATCCTGGACGCTGAACCCGCTGATGTCGCTGCCGCTCGCGTGTCCCTTCACATTGAGTGAAACGACGCCGTCCAGCGTAGTCACAAAATTGCTGATGATGTGTGGGCGCGCACCCGCACGCGGCATGCGCAGACTTCCGTAAAGGTGCGCCAGCCTGGCAGGCAGTGGCTGCGCCAAACCGCCTTTCAATTCCAGAAGCGTGTCGAGGGGTGCTAGATGTGCGAGAGGGGGAGGGTTGCGCCGGGCCATTGTGTTATTCCTATACGAAATTGGAGGTTGTGCCAGCGTCGAGCGCTTTACCCTTGACACCTTGAATCGCTTCAAAGGAAATTGTTTGGCCTTCCTTGAGTGACTTGAATCCGTCCATGTTGTTTATTGCGGAAAAATGCGCGAACAAATCATTGCTGCTGTCATTGTGAGTAATAAAACCAAAACTGAGGTTAGCGTTGATACGATGCCCGCCATCACAATGCCCCAGATCGCGGCACGCCAACCGGACTGGCAATTTATGCTGCACCTGCCCATATCAATCTATATCGCTACAAATACAAGCTGATAACAAGACCTGTCCGCACAATCCGTCAGTCACCTTGCGCGAATCAAGCTTGCCTGAATAACGGCACAACATTTCACAGCGTTACTTGTTTTTATTCCCGATCCTGGGTTTTTATTCCAGCTCCTGTGTTTTTGTTCCTGTTCATGATCCTGGTCCACTGTGCATCATCCATAATTACGACGACGCTTACAAAGGCCAGCAATGCGATAATGTGTACCCATACCCATACTATATTCATATCCACGATAATTCTCCTTGGTGATTTGGATTGAGGTTACGCCGGTAAAATCAGAACAATCACGACATATAAAAACTTCTTAAGCCGTCATGAGGTTCCACAATATGCCCGTAACTAGTGCGGTACTGTTCGCTAACACACACAGAAAAGAATTTGTTGATCAGGATTTGGCGGGTAGCTCGAAGCATAAATTCGGCTATATGTTGAACGACCGGAATTGGCACGGTCAAGTCCAAAATCTGCTGTAAATTTTCTCCGCTAACTGACGTTTTTTAGCCTGTCAGGGCAGCGATATTGGCACTCTGTTTAGCCGCAATTTGGCTAAATACGCAGCGCAACAAATTTACCTGCAGGCAGTGGTGTGCCTGTCTTGTCGGATTTCTTCAGCTTGCGCCGCCAGTAATACAGCGACTTCACTGAAAGGCCGTGCCGTCTTGCATATCCACTTGCCGGAAGAACTCGTAAGTTTTTTTGCTTATGTTGGGTGGCGAACAGAAACAATCCTGATGGCTGCACGATAATCGCGGTGAGTTAGCGTATGTTACGTGCGCTGGCGCCCATGGTGAAGGCATCCCGGCCAATCGATTCCCTAGGCTCGCCGGACTAAATGCCGGATATCTGCGGACATAACTTGATACGTCCGCGAATGGTCAGCGCGTTAATGCAATGGTGACACCCGTCGCCAAAACGCTAAGCGGTGTGGCGCAGGACTTTGCCGTCATGGCGGCGACTATCACTTAATAAGGCAAAAAAATGCAAAAGCACAGGGTGGTCTTTGAAGTGAATGTTGATGGCGCAGAACAGTGGCAGGGGATACTCAACAACGTCGAGAACTTGCAGAAGGCATTCGGGCGCGAAACCACCGAAATAGAGGTGGTGGTGCACGGCAAAGGCCTGGGGCTGATCTTGAAGACCAACCAGACAATGCGGGAACGGCTCCAGCTAATCTCCGACGCGGCCGTGCATTTCGCCGCCTGTGAGAATACGATGCGCCGCATGAACCTGAAGAGAGAAGACCTGATGCTATTCGCCACGACGGTTGATTCGGGCGTGGCTGAAGTGGTGCGTAAGCAGGAAGCCGGCTGGTCGTATATTAAGTCAGGTTCGTAATCGGATACCGTCATGGCCCAACAACGGCAGCAAACAGTGATACATGAAGAGAAGCGAGCGACCGAATATCTCGCCAATGAGCGAACTTTTCTGGCGTGGATCAGAACGAGTCTCGCGATCATCAGTCTCGGCTTTGTCGTGGCGAAGTTCAGTCTGTGGTTGCGTGAGTTGGCGGCGCAGCTTGCCCCGCAGATGCAGACTTCCCAGACGGGGGCTTCAATGCCGATCGGTGTGACGATGATGGCGCTGGGCGGGGTGCTGGCCGTGCTGGCAGCGTGGCGTTATCACGTGGTGAATCGCGCCATTGAGAATGGCGTCGTCAGTGCTGATCGCGGGCTCGTCATTCTCGTTACAGTGATGGTTGCATTGCTTTGCGTGGCGATGATTGTTTATATGCTATTCACCGCGCAACATGCGTGAGAAAAAAAGGGTTGAAGGTGTGCAGCCGGTTCCAATCTATTTGGAATTGAGCCTGCCCGGCGTAGATAAAGATGGCTATACGCCATGGCAATTAGCGCAAGCGGTTTGCCGATCTGTGCGTTTCGGTCAAAGCAACCTCGGCAACGCGCCATCGTTTTAGCACAAATCTACAGGGATAAAAGACTGCATGGAAATTTACCTGCCCACCGATGTGAATAACCTTAATAGCGCAGACCAGCTCTACGACATTCCCGCTTTTGGCAACGTCAGTCTTCTGCATTTCACCGATTGCCACGCACAGCTGCTGCCCATCTATTATTGCGAACCCAGCATTAACCTCGGCATAGGCAGCACTGAGGGTAAAGTACCTCATCTTGTCGGCGTACCGCTGCTGGCCGCGTATGGAATTAAGACCGGCAGCCGGCAGGCCTACGCGTTTTCCCATCTCGATTTTTGTGCCGCGGCCCGCGCCTACGGCAAGGTGGGCGGCTTCGCGCATCTCGCAACGCTGGTCAAGCGCATGAAGGCCAGCCGTCCCAAGGCCTTGCTGCTGGATGGCGGGGACAGCTGGCAGGGCTCGGCCACGGCGTTGTGGACGGCCGGGCAGGACATGGTCGAGGCATCGCTTGAGTTAGGCGTCGATGTCATGACCGGGCATTGGGAATTTACCCACGGCGCCGAGCGCGTGCTGCATGTCGTGCGCAATGATTTCAAGGACAAGGTCGCCTTCATTGCCCAGAACATCGTACACGAGGACAGTGCCGCACCGGTGTTTGATGCGTATGTCATCCGCGAACAGAACGGCATCCCGGTTGCCATCATCGGCCAGGCGTTTCCCCACACACCTTTGGCGAACGGCGCGCAATTCACCCCAGGCTGGGAATTCGGGATCGATGAAGCGCACCTTCAGGCGGTGGTCGACGAAGTGCGCAAAAAAGGCGCGCAAGTGGTCGTATTGCTTTCGCACAATGGCATGGACATCGACCTTAAATTGGCGGCGCGACTTTCCGGGATCGATATGATCCTGGGGGGACACACCCACGACGGCGTGCCGGTGCCCAGCGTGGTTAAAAACCCCGGCGGGGTAACCATCGTCACCAATGCCGGATCCCACGGAAAGTTTCTGGCCGTGATCGATTTTGACGTAAAACAGGGCCGTGTTGCCGACTATCGATACCATTTGTTGCCGGTCTTTTCGGAACTGCTGCCCGCCGATTCCGCCATGCAGGCAACCATAGCTCGGGTGCGTGCGCCGTTCGAGTCGCGTCTTCGGGAACCGATTGCCGAAAGCCAGCAACTGCTCTATCGGCGCGGCAATTTTAACGGTTCCTGGGATCAGTTGATTGTCGACGCGCTGATGCAGGTCAAGGGCGCAGAGATTGCCTTCTCCCCCGGTTTTCGTTGGGGTACCACACTCTTGCCCGGACAAACGATCACCCGCGAAAATTTGATGGAGCAAACGGCAATCACTTACCCCAATACCTCGGTAGTGGAAATGACCGGCACCGAAATCAAGCAACATTTGGAAAAACTCTGCGACAAAATTTTCAATGATGATCCATATCAGCATCAAGGCGGCGACATGGTGCGTACCGGCGGGCTGGTGTATGCATGTGAACCGGCAGCCAAAAGGAATTCGCGCATCAGCGACATGACGTTGAACGGACATGCAATACAAGCCGGCAAGTCCTACAAAGTGGCGCGATGGGGAGTTGGCAGCGTGCAGTCAGAGGGGGAACCGGTGTGGGACGTGGTTGAGCAGTATTTAAAAAGCGACCCGGTTGTTAAAAACCACACACCCAACGTACCACGATTGATTGGCGTGGGCGCAAACCCGGGATACGCCAATGATTAATCAGAACATGACCTCTCAGCATTATCTGGATACGGGTCAACGCACCTGTCATGCTGACGATGGGCGCGAGGTTCCGTGCGAAAATTCCGGCCAGGACGCATCGTTTGTCGTCGGCGCGCCCTGGCCTGAACCGCGCTTCATTTTGCGCGACGATGAGATCGCCGATAATCTGACCGGTCTGATCTGGTGTCGTGATGCCAGCCTCGCGGAATTCCCCTTCACCTGGCAGGAATCACTGGATTTCATCGCAAACATGAACCGCGAACAGCGTTTCGGCCAACACGACTGGCGCATGCCCAATCGCCGCGAATTGCGCAGCTTGCTCAGTCTGCAAAGCAAACTGCCCGCCTTGCCTGAGCGACATCCTTTCATCAATGTGTTCAACGGCTGGTACTGGACAGCGACGACGGCGGCCATCAGTCCGGCGCACGCCTGGTATGTGGCGCTCGATGGCGCGCGCATGTTTTACGGCGGCAAGGATCAGTCCTTCATGCTCTGGCCGGTACGCGGCGAAGGTCTGGGCATGGTCCCGCGCACCGGCCAAAGCCTGTGCTACGACGCCGCCGGCACAGTCATTTCATGCGCCGGTTCCGGTCAGGACGGCGAAGGGCGTATCGGCGCGCCGTGGCCTGAACCCCGTTTCGAAATGCGCCCAGCCGGCGTCCTGGATCGACTCACCGGCCTGCTCTGGCGCCGCAACGCGAACCTCACCCCGCAACCGGTGGTCTGGCGCGAGGCTTTGGCAGCGGTGACCAAACTTGATCAGGAAGGCGAGGGTAGTGCCTGGCGTCTACCCACCATCAACGAACTGGAGGCGCTGGTGGATTGCGCCGCCCACAGCCCGGCCTTGCCGTCCGGACATCCTTTCGCCGATGTGCAGGATATTTACTGGTCGTCTACCACCAGCCTGTTCGAACCCGATTGGGCCTGGGCCCTGTATTTGGGGAAAGGCGCGACGGGCGTCGGACAAAAGCGGTTTGCAGAATTTTCGGTATGGGCTGTTACAACTTTCGATTGAATCATGGTCATCACATCAGGCAATTCGGATGCCACGATAATCAGAATACCCTCCGCCACAGTGCTATCCGCTCAGTGAAAAATCAGTTTTGTGTTTGCAGCGCGCGACGTGGTTGCACGGGTGGAGCGGCGCATCTTGTATACTTACCTCTCTCTTAACTTTTACGCTACCCGTCATGCCTGAGATCACCCCAGCCCGAATCACAGCCCTTGAGTTGATCGACTTTATCGACGCCAGTCCCAGTCCGTGGCACGCCGTGGCGAGTGCTGAAAAACGTCTGCTGGCAGGTGGATTTGTCCGGCTGGACGAGGGTGAGCGCTGGCAACTTGAGTCGGGTGGTCGTTATTACACCGTGCGCGGCGGCGCCTCGATGATTGCGTTTGTGCAGGGCGCCCGGCCGGTGGCGGAAACGGGTTTTCGCATGGTCGGCGCCCATACCGATTCTCCGGGCTTAAGGCTCAAGCCGAAGCCGGGTATGAACAGTGATGGTCTTGTGCGTCTGGGTGTTGAAATATATGGCGGGCCGATACTGGCGACCTTCACCGACCGGGACTTGGGTCTGGCCGGGCGCGTGGTGTTGCGCGGCGCGGCGGGTCAAGAAACGCGCCTGCTGTGCTTTGAGCGACCGCTGGTGCGGCTGCCTAACCTGGCGATACACATGAACCGTGAGGTCAATGAACAGGGACTGAAACTCAACAAGCAGACAGAACTGCCGCTGACCTTGGGTCAGCTTGGCGAAGGTGAGGATGCGGACCTAAATTTGCGCCGGATGCTGGCCGATGCCGTGCAGGCAGACGTGGCCGATATGCTGAGTTTTGAAATGAATATCTATGATGTACAGAAGGGCTGTTTGTGGGGCGCGAACGAGGAATTTATCGCGGATAGTCAACTGGATAATCTGGCGTCCTGTCATGCAGCGCTCACCGCGTTGCTCGCAACAACGCAGCCCGATGCTACCTGTGTGGCGGCTTTTTTTGATCACGAAGAGGTTGGCAGCGAGAGCGCCACCGGGGCCGGCGGCAGTTTTATCAGTGACGTGCTGAACCGCATCGCTTTTCAGGCGGCGCTGGACGAGGAGGACAGACGCCGTGCTTTGGCGAAGAGTTTCTTCATCAGTGCCGACATGGCGCATGCCTACAATCCGAATTTTCCGGCTGCCTATGAACCCGGTCACAAAGTGAGGGTGAACGGCGGGCCGGTCATCAAGACCAATGTAAACCAGCGTTACGCGACCAACGCAGAGTCGGCGGCCCGCTTCATGGGGTTTTGCGAGACGGCCGGTGTGCCGTATCAGCAGTACGCACATCGCACTGATCTGGGGTGCGGCAGTACCATCGGACCGATGGTTGCGGCGCAACTGGGTGTTGCCAGTGTGGATGTTGGCTCGCCGATGTGGGCGATGCACAGCGCGCGCGAGAGCGCAGGGGTCAATGACCAGGCCTGCATGATTGCGGCCCTGACGGCGGCTTTTGCCAGCTGAAACGGATACCAGATCAGCGTTTTATTTCAAAAGCAGATTGCTCGGGCGCTGTGATTTTCAGATGTTCTGTTTCTGCGTGCTGCCGGTTTCTGACGATACACTGTTTTAATTCGGCGCTTCCGCTGTTGGTCGGGTCCTGCTGCAAGGTGCACTCGCACCGGCAGGCTGCCGCGCGGTAACACCCCTCCATGTTGCGTTTTTTGCAGGCGGCTTCCTGCTGCACACATTGCGCACTGCAAATGTGTGCAATGTCGCGGTTTTTTTGCAGCACGGCCTGGGGCGTTTTGGGTATTACCTCGGGTTGAGTCAGCAGCCCCCAGATGGTCATGGCGAGGCCTGCAAAAAATAGCCCCAGTACAAGACGGTTGGTGTTCTGTAAGACGTCTGCTATTTTTTGACGAAAACTTGTGTTTGTTGTTTTTGAGCTTAACTTGAAATCCAGCAGGCCGGGAGTTGCCGTTTTCTGGTGCAGACGATCGCAGGCATCGACGCATTCCCCGCAATTGATGCAGATGTCCTGGGGCGTAATGGCGATGGGTTGTATGTTGGTGATGCAGACCGTTGCGCAATAATTACACTTGGCGCAATCCGCCTGGCGCGTGGCATCGTAGGAAATATGCAAGGCATCGCGGGTTTTGAACATCCTTTGTCCCATGCGATAAAAACAGGCGTAATCGCACAGGTAATAACGGATGAATGCGGTGTCGGCGAAGACCAGAAAGACGATCAGCAAATAGAATATGAAGGTTGAGAGTTTATCTGTGCCGCTGAACGTCAACATTTCCCACAGGTAGCGGGGCGAATAAAACAGCAGGAACGGGATCAGTGCAATTAACAATGCGAAAAACAGAAATACACTACCGAGCACGGCCCAGTTGAGCCATTTGTTTTTTGTTTTGGCAACGATAAATCCTTCGCCCTCCACGCGTACGCTGGCGCGTTTTCCCAGCAATTTGTGGGTGATCTGATCGCTTAGTTCAGAGACGAAATTTTGCGGGCAGGCCCAGCCGCACCAGACTGTACCGACCGTCATATAGGTGAGTATCGGCGCGGTCACAAAAATCAGCGCAAGACCCGTGACCAGCGTGAAATTGGACCACCATATCTGATGGTTCAACACCAGAAAACTCGCGGACTCCAGATCGATGCGAAACAATCCGGTGGCGGGGATCAGCACGATCAGCATCAGTGTGGCAAATTGAACGGCTCTTCTTTTGTAATGAAATTGAGGTCGGTCGGGCATGTGGCTTATCCAGGGAGTGGCGGTATCTTTTTTTCAGCTTAATGCGTCAGCTCGGCGTGCGGCGTATGAGTTTTTAATCGTATCATGCGCAGTTTAATCGCATGTAATTTTTGCGATGTATGTATGGAGGTGGTGCCGATATTCGATCACAGGGAAATTTGCATCGCTTATTGTTTTTTTTTAATTTTCAGGTTGAATAAGCGGGTTTTTTCTGTTTTAATGCCGACCATCGTTTAAATAATCGTTTAATAGTTTAAATATATCGGAGAAGATGCAATGAGCGAAAAACAATACAACGTGCTGGTGTTATGTACCGGCAACTCGGCACGCAGCATTCTGGCTGAAGTACTGTTCAATCATCTGGGCAAAGGTAAGTTCAAAGCCTACAGCGCCGGCAGTCAGCCTGCCGGACGCGTCAATCCGGGCGCGATCGAGTTGTTGCAGGAAAAAGGGTTCAGCCTCGACGGATTGCGCAGCAAAAGCTGGGATGAGTATGCCGCACCCGGCGCACCTGAGATCGATTTCATCTTTACCGTATGCGATAACGCGGCCGGCGAAACTTGCCCGATCTGGCCCGGCAAGCCTGCCACGGCACACTGGGGAATTCCGGATCCGGCGCATATTGAGGGTGATGATGCGCGCCGCGCGGCGTTTAAAAAAGCCTATGACCAGCTGGCAAGACGCATCCAGTTGTTCATGGCATTGCCCATCGAAAAACTCGACAAGCTGACATTGAAAGAAAAACTGGCGGAAATCGGTCGCATTCAGGATTAAGGAGAATCATCATGGCAAAACTACAGATATTTGATCCTGCGCTGTGTTGCAGTACCGGTGTGTGCGGCAGCGAAGTCGATCAGACGCTGGTCACGTTCAGCGCCGATGCGGACTGGCTCAAACGCTCGGGCGGCATGCTTGAGCGCTACAACTTGGCGCAGCAGCCGATGGCGTTTGTTGATAATGCAGAGGCCCGTTCATTTCTTGAGCGGGCAGGAGAGGAATGCCTGCCGCTGGTGTTGCTGGATGGCGAAATTGTGCTGGCGGGCCGTTACCCGACACGTGCTGAACTGGCGCGTTTTGCAGGGCTGTCCGTTGAACCTGCACCCTGTTGTTCGGGCAGTTTCTAACAGGAATGGCGATGAAATTACTGACGAACGTGCCGCGCTTTGTATTTTTCACCGGCAAAGGCGGGGTGGGCAAGACGTCCCTCGCCTGTGCGACGGCGGTGCAGCTGGCCGACAGTGGCATGCGCGTGTTGCTGGTCAGCACCGATCCGGCCTCCAACGTGGGGCAGGTGTTCGGGGTCAGTATAGGCAACACACTCACCGCGATCAGTGAGGTGCCGGGCTTGACGGCGCTGGAAATCGATCCGCAGGCGGCGGCGTCCGCCTACCGTGAACGCATCGTGGGTCCTGTGCGTGGCAGTTTGCCGGCAACAGTTGTCAGGCGTATCGAGGAACAATTGTCCGGTGCATGCACGACTGAAATTGCCGCCTTCGATGAGTTTACCAATTTGCTGACGGATCAGGCAGTACTGAGCCAATTCGATCATGTGGTTTTCGATACGGCACCCACCGGCCACACCATACGATTACTGCAATTGCCCGGCGCATGGAGCGGATTTCTGGACAATAACCCGGAAGGTGCGTCCTGTCTGGGGCCGCTGGCGGGTCTTGAGAAACAGCGTCAACGCTATGGCGAGGCGATCGCAGTGCTGGCCGATGCCGCGCGTACCCGGCTGGTACTGGTCGCCCGTGCGCAGCGCTCATCGTTACAGGAAGCCGCCCGCACCAGTATTGAGCTTGCGCAAAGCGGTTTTGCGCATCAACATCTGGTGGTCAACGGCTGCATGCCGGTAAGCCAGATTAACCGACATGGCGCAAGCTCCACGCCTGAGCAGGAAAGTGCTTGCGCAGGCCGGTTCCCTCACCCAAACCCTCTCCCAGAGGGCGAGGGGACAAACGAACGCTTGCGCGAGTTTCATGTTATTGATCCCGTTGCAAACAGCATCTATCAGCGTGAGCGCGCAGCCTTGAATGACATGCCGGAGGCGTTGCGCGCACTGCCAGTCGATATGCGATCTCTGCTGCCGTTCAATATGGTGGGGCTGGCGGCATTGCGCGCGCTGATCAGTGACGCGCCGATGGTCACAGCGGTTGCGGGCGCTGTGCAAAAAGTGGATATGCCCGAATTGTCCGGGTTGATCGACCAGCTGGAATTAATGGGCCATGGTTTGATCATGCTGATGGGGAAAGGCGGTGTCGGCAAGACCACGCTGGCGGCAGCCATCGCCGTCGAACTGGCCGCGCGCGGTCATGCGGTGAATCTCACGACCTCCGATCCGGCGGCGCACTTGTCGGAGACCTTGCAGGGCGGGATGGCAAATTTAAATGTAAGCCGCATCGATCCGCTTGTGGAAACGGATCAGTATCGCCGCCATGTGCTGGACACGACAGGCAAGGATCTGGATGAGCAGGGGCGCGCCTTGCTGGAAGAAGATCTGCGCTCGCCCTGCACCGAGGAAATTGCGGTTTTTCAGGCGTTTTCACGCGCCATCCGTGCCGCCGATCAGACTTTTGTGGTGATGGATACCGCGCCGACCGGCCATACCCTGCTGTTGCTGGATGCGACCGGCGCCTATCACCGCGAGGTGGCGCGCAATCTTGCGAAAACGGATCAGACGCCGCTGATGCGTCTGCAGGATGCCAATCACACCCGAATGCTGCTGGTGACGCTGGCGGAAACCACGCCGCTGCTGGAGGCGGCTAATTTGCAGGAGGACTTGCGCCGCGCAGGGATAGAGCCGTGGGCGTGGATCGTCAACCAGAGTCTGGCGGCGGCGCACCCCGTCTCACCGTTATTGATGCAGCGTGCCGGGCAGGAGTATACACAAATCAATGCGGTGCAGCAGCGATATGCGCGCCGTCTTGCCGTGGTGCCGATACAGGCTGTGGAGCCGGTCGGAGTTGCCGCGTTGCGTGCGCTTTGTGTTAAATCTGTTGCCGCTTAAAGGCCGAGGGACGCCAGCAGATCGTCCACTTCATCCTGTCCGTTGATGCTGGCCTGATGTCCGGGACCTGCGGTCAGCCCTTCGGTGCTGATCAATGAATCCTTGTTGTCCGGTGCATACTCCTTGAGGATGTCCAGCAGGATGCTTTCCACTTCGGCGGCGGCGTCTACGATCTTGTTGACCATCTGGCCTGCCAGATCGCGGAATTCCTGGGCTTCCATGATTTGCAGCAGGTTGTGGTGTACGGACTCTTCACTCATCGCCATTTCGCCCAGTGTTGAGATGGCATCCATGATCAGGGGCTGATGTTCGGTGAAGTTCGTATCGGCCAGGCGCATCGACAGATCGCTGCAAGCGGCGCGGTTGCGACCGGTCAGCGGCAGGGAGGCTTCGACGGCGCTGATGGTGCGCTCGGAGGCGTCATGCATGGTTTTGTCAATGAAGGACAGTCGATCTCGCGCATCCGGCATGGTGGAGGCCGATTTTTCCAGGTGGCGTGTGTGTCCTAATTCCTTGAGCATGCGGTGCAGTCTGACGGTGGCAAGGCCAATCTTTTTGACGCTGGCATCGACGTCGTTTTTCTTGCGCGGCGCTTTTTTCTCACTCATTTTTTAGTGCCCTGATTATCTGTTAATTTTTGACGCAATCCGGTTGATGTCAGCATGAATCAGTACTGGTTGTATTTTTTTGAGCTGCCGCGTACGAGCTCAGCCGGGTATTTGACGGCATTCTTCTCCAGCTTGCGCAAGGCGGCATCTTGCAGATCGACGCCCAGCTTGTCCGAAATGCGCACGAGGTAGAGCAGGATATCCGCCAGTTCCTCTGCAACGGCAGCCTTGTTTTCCGGCGTCAGATCGCTTGACTGCGCCTCTGTCGCCCATTGAAAATGTTCCATCAGCTCGGCGACTTCCACCATCAGCGCCATGGACAGATTTTTCGGCGAATGAAATTGCTCCCAGTCGCGCGCGGCGGCAAATTCGCGCAGTTTGTCGCGCAACAACAACAGATCGGCAGCTTCGGTCATGCAATTACTCCAGGGTACGATGAGTTCGCATGTTACCAGTTCAACTAGCGTTGGTTGGCATACATTTTTGTCAGGAAAGCATCCGTATCCAGCGAAAGCATGTCAGGCGGCATGGTGTTGTGGCTTTCGGTGTACGGACGTATCTCCAGCGCCGGATTCCAGCCTGCGCACAGCACTTCGTCACTGTAAGTGATTGAGTCAGCGTATTCGACTTCGCCGCTGCTCATGTTCATGGTCACGATGCACATTTCACACCTCCACCAGTTAGGTTTATGGGCGCATGCCCTGTAACTAGGTTATCGGCGCCAACTTTAAAAGGTTTAGCGCTGAAATGAACAGATTTTACATCGCCAGATACTCAGGTCATTTCATTTGCGGATGCACACGCGTGAATGAATTATTGTTATCACCCTTCTCTTTATGATAATGATATTATTTGTCTAATCTGTAAGGGCAAAACTGTCGTAAGGCGGTGACGCAAAATTACCGGGCCTGAGTTGCGTCAATCAGGTCAGCGGGATTGCCGGATGGTCACGGGTTGTCCACATAAAACTTGGGAACGAACATGACCAATGTTGCTACAATGACCGATGCCAAAAATAGTCAGAAAACTGATATATACAGGCGTTCTGTCGCAGAAAAATACTCGCTGCGCCGGCGGTTGTTGATTGTCAGTCTGTTGGTCATGCTGGTCACAGCGTCCACTTTGATATTTTTGTATCGGGCGGAGCAGATCACCGAACACGCGACGATTGCCGCAGCGCAAAATGAAAAAACCCTGGCTCATCTCAGTCACTCGCTGGACGAGCCAATCAGCGCCTTCGTCATCCCCAGCGATGCGACCCCTGTGCCGCAAACGATGTCGAATCTTGATGCATTATTTGCGTCCGCGCTGGGCATCATTCATGAACACGATGTCCTCAAGCTGAAGCTCTACAATCTGTCGGGGACCACTGTGTATTCCTCTGCCGGGAGCGAAATCGGTGGAAGCAGCGTACACCCGGATTTTCTGGTAAAAGCGCTGAGCGGAGAAACGGTACATCAGGTAGAGTTCCGTGATACGTTTTTCGGTGCAACCGCAAAAATGCACAACGTCTATGTGGCTTTGACCTACATGCCGCTGATGCATGCGGGTAAACGAATTGGCGTCATCGAACTCTATACCGATGTCACACCTGTTTTTAAACGCCTCCATGCCCACCTGCTTGATATCGCACTGATTGTATTCGGCGCCTTTGCCATGTTGTATATCACACTGTTTTTCGCCGTATCCAGAGCAGATCGCGCGGTTGAAAAATGGCAGAAAAAGATCTCGGATAGCGAAGCAATACTCAGGGATTTTCAGCTTATTGCCGGCCTGGGTACCTATGTTCTGGATATCAGAAGCGGATTCTGGCCGGGTTCCGAGGTGCTGAACAAGTTGCTCGGGATAGACGATGCCTATCCTCATTCAGTAGAAGGATGGCGGGCTTTGCTTCACCCTGATAACCGCATGATGATGATCGATTATTTGAGAAATGAAGTTATCGGTCAAAGGGAGGCATTCGATAAGGAGTTTCTCATCATCCGGCATAACGATCAGGCCGTACGCTGGGTGCATGGATTAGGCAAGCTGGAGTTCGATGCACGGGGATACCCTTTGACAATGCAGGGCACGCTGCAAGACATCACCGAGCGTAAGCTTGCGGAAGAGAGGCTTCAAGATTCTGAAAACCGTTTTCGCGCCATGATGGAGCAATCCCCTTTAAGCATTCAGATCTTCACGCCGGCCGGCTACACGCAGGACGTCAACCGTGCATGGGAAAAGATGTGGGGGATCAAGCGGCAAGCGCTGGCGCAATACAATGTTTTGCATGACAAGCAACTCATAGCCAAAGGTGTCATGTCCTATATCGAAAAGGCGTTTGCCGGTGAGCCAACCGAGGTGCCAGCCATTTTTTATGATTTGCAGGAAAATGAAAAAGTTGACGGCTCCGCCAGAAAATTCTGGGTGCGCGCCTACATTTATCCTTTAAAAAATGCGGCTGGTGATATTCAGGAAGTCGCGCTCATCCATGAAGACATCAGCGAACGGAAACAAGCCGAAGAGGCATTGCGCGTTGCCGCCGTGGCTTTTGAAACGCATGACGCGATCCTGATTACCGATGCACATTCCAATATTGTGCGGGTTAACCGGGCCTTTTCGGAAATTACCGGCTACAGCGCCGAGGATGCGCTGGGCAAGAACCCTCGTTTCATGAGTTCCGGCCGGCAGGACAGGGCGTTTTATGTCGAGATGTGGCAGCAGTTGCTGCATGCGGGTGTCTGGGCGGGTGAGATTTGGGATAAGCGCAAGAACGGCGATATTTATCCGAAATGGATGACGATCACTGCGGTTAAAAACCAAGATCAGGAAACCACTCATTATGTGGCGATCTTCAGCGATATTACCGAACGCAAGAAGACCGAGGGGGAAATTCACAATCTGGCGTTTTATGATGCACTGACCAAGTTGCCCAATCGACGTTTGTTTCTCGACCGTTTGCGCGCTGCGTTGGTGGCATCCGCTCGCCGCAACGACTATGGCGCTATATTATTTATCGATATGGATCGCTTCAAGGCGCTTAACGATACCCTCGGGCATGACTGCGGTGATTTAATGCTGATAGAGGTGGGGCTTCGTTTCACAGCCTGCGTCCGGGAAATGGACACGGTAGCAAGGTATGGCGGGGACGAATTTGTGGTGCTGATTGATTCTTTGAGCAATGACAGCGAGGATGTGACACACAGGGTAGCGCTGATTGCCGAAAAAATTCGCGTAGCGTTGGTACTGCCTTATATGCTCAAGGGACATGAACATCACAGCTCACCCAGCATCGGAATCAGTTTGTATCACGGCAATCAAGAATCGCTTGAGATGTTGATCGAACATGCCGACATGGCGATGTATCAGGTAAAGAAAACCGGGCGCAATGCAGTACGGTTTTTTGATCCCATCATGCAACATGACCTGGCTACACATGATGCGCTGGAGAATGATTTGCACTACGCACTGGGGTCAAAACAGTTTCAGTTGCATTATCAGATACAGGTGAACAAGGATAATCATCCGCTGGGCGCGGAAGCCTTCCTGCGCTGGATACATCCGGAGCACGGCACGATCATGCCTGACCAGTTCATCCCGGTTGCAGAAGAAGGGCCGCTGATTATCGATATCGACCGCTGGGTTCTGAATTCGGTCTGTCAGCAACTCGCCTTGTGGCGTAAAAACGAGAAAATGCGCGACTTGACGCTGACGGTGAATATCAGTGCCAGGCTATTCGCACAGTCTGATTTTGTGGACGAAGTTGCCGGGATATTGAAGACATATCAGGCAGATCCGGCGCGTTTAAAGCTTGAGTTGTCGGAAAGGCTGGTGCTGACTGACATCAACTGTTCAATGATTAAAATTCAGGCACTGAAGAATCTGGGTGTCAGATTGTCAATGGATAATTTCGGTACGGTGTATTCATCGCTGTCTTATCTGAAACAACTTTCCCCGGATCAGCTCAAGATACATCGGGACTTTGTGCAAGGCATTGCGCGGGAAGGGAATGATGCGCTGTTGATAAAAATGGTCGCGGGTCTTGCGAAATCGCTGGAATTGGGCGTATTTGCCGAAGGGGTTGAAACAGAGGAACAGCGAACTTTACTCGATAGTTATCATTGCGATTCCTATCAGGGTTATCTGTTTGGCAAGCCGGTGCCCGTAAAGGAATTCGAGGCATTGCTGGGTAAGTTGCCGGGCTGCCATTCCTGACAACCCGTACGTTGTTCGTCGTCTGGCAGGCCGTTATCCGCGCGTATTCGACTGGCTGCCAAACTGGCTCAGCGCAACAAATGGCGCCGGTTGCCAGCCGTCCTTGCGATGCTCGGCGATGACATTGGTGAAGATGCCGCCGCGCACATAAAATTTGGCGGTCAGGCGCATGAAGCGCGGGGAGGTGGCGGAAACCAGATCATCCAGGATACGGTTGGTGACATCTTCGTGGAAATGCCCTTCTTCGCGGAACGACCACATGTACAGTTTCAGGCTTTTGAGTTCCACGCACTGCTGATCGGCAATGTAATCGAGTACCAGCGTGGCGAAGTCGGGTTGGCCGGTCTTGGGGCACAAACAGGTAAATTCGGGGATTTCCATGTGGATATGGTAATCACGGGCGGGACTAGGGTTGGGGAAGGTTTCCAGTGTTTTGGCAGCTTTGGTCGTCATGGGATGAGGGGCTTAGGTTAAAATGTCACACATTATATCGTTGCGACCGCCAAATTGCGTCTTTCACACATCAAGTTAGCCGGATTCAAGTCCTTTGTCGATCCCACGCAGATTCATCTGCCGGGGCAGATCGCAGGCATCGTGGGGCCTAATGGGTGCGGAAAATCGAATGTGATCGATGCGCTGCGCTGGGTGCTGGGCGAGTCCAAGGCTTCGGCGCTGCGCGGCGAGAGCATGCAGGATGTGATTTTCAACGGTTCCTTGAAACGCAAGCCCGTCTCTCGCGCCAGTGTGGAGCTGGTGTTCGACAATACGCTGGGCAAGGCGGCCGGGCAATGGGCGAGCTATGCGGAAATAGCCATCGCACGCGTGTTGCAGCGCAACGGGGATTCCAGCTATCTCATCAACGGCCAGAAAGTGCGCCGCCGCGATATCACCGATATTTTTCTGGGCACAGGGTTGGGCGCGCGTGCCTACGCCATCGTCGAACAGGGCATGATCTCGCGCATCATCGAGGCCAAACCTGAAGAATTACGCGTATTTCTGGAGGAAGCGGCGGGTGTGTCGAAATACCGCGATCGCAGACGAGAGACCTCGCAGCGCCTGAATGAGACGCGCGATAATTTACAGCGGGTCGCTGATATCCTGCTGGAGCTGGACAGGCAACTGGTGCATCTGGGGGTGCAGGCGGAGGTGGCGCGTCAATATCGTGCGCTGGAAAAGCAGCGCGATACCGCACAGCAGTTGCTCTGGCTGATCAAAAAGCGCGATGCCGACGTGCAGCGAGCGGGCTACGCAGGACAGGTTACAAAGACGCGCATCGAACTGGAGGCGCAAACTGCCGGCTTGCGCGAGACTGAACGCCGTCTGGAGCTATTACGTAGCAGTCATTTTCAATTGTCCGATGCGTTACAACTGAGACAGGGTGAGCTGTATAGCGTGAATGCGGACATTGCCGGGCTGGAGCAACAGGTCAAGCATGCGGCCATGCAGCGCCAGCGACTGTTGCAGCAGGCTGATGCGGCATCAAGACTGATCGAAAAACACCGCCAGCAGCAGATACAGTCGGCTGACCTGCTGCAACACTGGCAGGATCAGCAGGAAGCGGCCCTGTCCGGATTGATGGAGGCCGATCTGGAGGTGCAAAGGGAAGCTGCTCGGTTGCCGGAAATTGAGACGGCAGCGCGCACTGCGCAGGAGCGCTATACCGGCTTGCAGCGTGAGCTGATGAATAGGCAACAGCAATTGCAACTGTACGCAACGCAACATGACAATCAGCTGCGCAGCATCGGCCAGCTGGAGTCACGTCGCGCCCGCCTGTTGCAGGAGTCGGAGAGTTTGCCACCGGTCGATATGGCGGCACTGGCGCAGGCACAGGAAGAACTGGCTGAGCTGGAAATGATGCAGCAGGCGGAGGAAGCGCGCCTTGCAGGCTTGCAGGAACAGCTGCCGCAGGCTGATGCGGCACGGCAACCGTTGCGGGTTGCTTTGCAGCAACAGGAGCGGCAGGTCGCTAAAACGGAGGCGAGACTGCATGCGTTGCAGCAGTTACAGCGACAACTGGATGGCGATAAACATCTAAAGAACTGGCTGCAACAGCACAAACTGGACGAGCTGCCCAGGCTTTGGCAGTTTATTCGTATTGCGCATGGCTGGGAAAATGCGCTGGAAGCCGTATTGCGCGAACGCCTCAATGCGCTGCCGTCGGATGAGTGCAACTGGCAGGATGCGCCACCGGCCAGCGTGGCGCTATACGAGGCTGACGCCGGAAACTCTGCAAGTCTTGCGGAAAACGCGGGACAGCTGAGGCCACTGATCAGTCATGTGCAGTATCTGAATGAACAGGTGCGCCCGGCTCTGCAGGAATGGCTGGCGGAGATTTACGTCGCGGCAGATGTCTCAGAGGCGCTGGCATTACGCGCAGTGCTGCCCGCAGGCGGCTGGTTTGTCACCAGGGAAGGGCATCTGGTCGGCCACTGCAGTGTGCTGTTGCATGCGCCGAATACGCAGGGTGTCTTGACACGTCAGTATGAGATCGATCAGCTTGAAAAAGAATTATTGATTAATAATCAGTTAATTGATGATACAAGAGGCGAGCTTGTAAAAGCGGAGGAGGTGTATCGCCTGATCGATAGGCAGATTCCGGTATTGCGGCAGTCGGCGCACGATCTGAAGTCACGCCAGCATGCGCTGAATATACAGATATTAAAATTGCAGCAGGCACATCAACACAGCGAGGAGCGGCGTGCGCAAATCGCCTTGCAAATGCAGGAAATCAGCGAGCTGCTGGAGCTTGATCGCGAACAACAGCTGGAGATTAGCGTTCAGATGGAAATGTTGCGTGAGACACTTGCAGGCAGTCAGGTGCAGATGGGCGAAGCGCAGCTGCGAGCCGATGAACAGGAAAAAGTGCTGCGAGAACAGCGCACACGTCTCCAGCAGGCGCAGCATGCACGCCAGGAGGCGGATTTTCTGTCCCGGACCTGTCTCGATAAAATCAGCGATTTGCAGGGGAAAATACAGGATCTTGCCCATGCGCTGACGCTTGCCGAACAGGATCATGAGCAGGTGCAGCTCGACTTGTTCGAAACGAGCAGCGATGAGGCGGCGCAGTTATTGCAAACTGCTTTGCAGCGTCGTCACGCTGCTGAACTTGCGCTGGGGGAGGCGCGGACGAGTCTGGAGGGTGTGACGCTGGAAATGCAGACGCTGGAGCAATCGCGCCTGTCCTGTGAACACGGCCTGAATGACTTGCGCGAGAAACTCAATGACAACGTACTCAAGGAGCAGGAGGCGCGTCTGTATTTTGAGCAATGGGATGCGCAGTTGCAGGATGTGGATGAGGCAGTGCTGATGCCGCTGCTGACGGGGGCGAAGCTCAATCAGGTACAGGGCGAATTGGCTCAGCTCGGGCGTGCGTTGGATGCGCTGGGTGCGGTGAATCTTGCCGCACTCGATGAATTACAGGCTGCGAGCGACCGAAAGAACTATCTGGATGCGCAGGCGCTGGATTTGCAGCAGGCGATGGAGACGCTGCTGGACGCCATCAAGCACATCGACCGCGAGTCGCGCGATCTGTTGATGGCGACTTTTAATCAGGTCAATTTGCAACTGGCCGAGCTTTTTCCGGTGCTGTTTGCAGGCGGTGAGGCGCGTCTGGTGCTGACCGGCGAGGAAATACTGGAAGGCGGGGTGCAGGTGATGGCGCAGCCGCCGGGAAAGAAAAACAGCTCTATCCATTTGCTGTCAGGCGGAGAAAAGGCGCTGACGGCGATTGCGCTGATCTTTTCGCTGTTCCAGCTTAATCCCGCGCCCTTCTGTTTGCTGGACGAAGTTGATGCGCCGCTGGATGATACCAATACCGAACGGCTGTGCGCGCTGGTTAAGAAAATGGCACTGCATACCCAGTTTGTGTTCATCAGTCACAACAAGATTGCGATGGAAATGGCGCATCAACTGATCGGCGTCACCATGCAGGAAAAGGGTGTCTCCAAGGTGGTGTCGGTGGATATCGAGACCGCACTGCGCATGACGGATGGACAGTTAGAGACGATCTGAAGCCTGACACTCTGATGCACCGTTTGCTATTGTAAGGAAGTCGTAAGTTATCCGCTAAAAGTGTGTTTGAAATCCAACTAATCTGGCAGAATCGAGTCGAAAATGGCGCAATGCAAACGCATTCGGGTTATCATATGCGATACTGAAAATTAGTCGTGCATATACGGGGGAAGCTATGCTGCAACGAAGGTCCGGCGACCATGATCAACAGAATTACCACGACCTTGAGAACAATGCCCAGTTGGCGCTGGAAGTTTTTAATGCTTATTACCGCCTGCATAATCATTCTGGAAAATTTTACGATGAATTTCCCGATTTTTTTCTGGTTAAGCCCGAGGTTCTGGCAGGCCGCGAGATCGCAACGCGTTCTTCTGATAAAATATTGCTCGATGATACGATCAAGCGCGCCCGTGCGCGTAATGGTTATATCGGCGTATCCAAACATCGCAATCCCAAGCTGGGCTATTACTGGCTGGAGCTGTCCGTAGAACCGTTTATGCTGGGCGATGCAGTCACAGCGGATAATAAGGGTGAATTTTTCTTCATACTCACCAAATTCATCGAATTCACCAAGCAATATCCGAAGATATACGGCAATCTGACTGAAAACATCAGTACGGATAAAGACCTTGCCTTGATGTTCAATGGAATCAATAGTATGGCAGATCGCTTAAAGGAAACACTCGCGGTCTATCCGGAGAATCTGCTGGTGTCGTTCAATCCGAAATGGCCGATTACGCAAGTTGAAAAGCTGCTGCATTCCCTGAAGGAAAATGATCAGGAGTGGTGTGAGCTGTTCTTTGAATATCTGATTTACGTGATGGGCAATAAATCCAAGGTTTAACGTTAAATTCGCGTAGCGATTCGTTTGCTTCCTCTCCCCGCGGGGGAGGATTGTGGTGAGGGAAACGGGCTTGACGAACTTCATTATCAGGGATGGCTTCTTCGTGATGCCCGTTAGGCTTTCAACAGAACCAGTACGGCGCCGCTGCCTCCCAGACCGAGGGGCGCGGCGCAATAAGCCAGCACTTGTGGATGTTGCACCAGCCAATGACGCGTATGGCTGCGCAGCACCGCCTCGCCGCCCCGGCTGTTAAGTCCCTTGCCATGTATTACCAGCACGCAGCGTAACTGATGCTGCGTCGCCTCGAACAAAAACGCCTGTAATAATCTGCGCGCTGCCTCGACGGGGTTGCCATGCAAATCCAGCGTGTCCTGTACCGCGTGACGCCGCAGTTTGCGCAACGATTTGAATGACACCCCATTGCGAAAAAATTCCTCGGGCGAGTCTGCGGACACAGCGTCTGACAGCGTGTCGGCAAGTGTGTGATTTAAGACGGGCGTGCGTACGCTGACCTGAGAGACAGCTCGGGCCGGGCTGATGCGGTTTTGCGCTGCCAGCGGCGTGACAGCGCCGACTGCGGCACGGAACAGCGCGGCATCGTCGGGATTGTCTGATGGTTCTCCCTCTCCCCTTGGAAGTCTGAAAGGGGGAAGGGAGGGCATGTTTACAGCTTGCCGATCGAGGCCAGGTATTTGTCCGCATCGAGGGCCGCCATACAGCCGGTCGCCGCACTAGTGACGGCCTGGCGGTAGATCTGGTCCTGTACATCGCCTGCGGCGAATACGCCTGAAATACTGGCTGCGGTGGCATTGCCGGCCGCTCCACCGCGCGTCAGGATGTAGCCGTTATCCATTTCCAGCTGGCCTGCGAAGATGTCGGTATTCGGCTTGTGGCCGATGGCAATAAACACGCCGGTCAGAGCGATGTCCTGCTTTTCGCCGTTTTGCACATTTTTTACACGCATGCCGGTCACGCCGCTGTCATCACCCAATACTTCATCCAGCGTGCTGTTCAGTTGCAGCGTGATTTTTCCTGCGGCTACTTTTGCCATCAGGTGATCGACCATAATGCGCTCGGCCCTGAAGGTATCGCGACGGTGTACCAGAGTGACATGCCTGGCGATATTGGACAGGTAAAGCGCTTCTTCCACGGCGGTATTGCCGCCGCCGACCACAGCCACATCCTGTCCGCGGTAGAAAAATCCGTCGCAGGTCGCACAGCCGGAAACGCCGCGTCCCATGAACGCCTGTTCGCTGGGCAGACCCAGATATTGAGCGGATGCGCCGGTGCAGACGATCAATGCGTCGCAGGTATAACTGCCCGCATCACCGATCAGCTGGAAAGGTTTTTGTTGCAATTTGACGGTGTGAATATGATCGGAAATCATCTGCGTGTTGAAGCGCTCGGCGTGCTGCTGGAAACGCGCCATCAGTTCCGGGCCTTGAACGCCGTTTACGTCCGCGGGCCAGTTATCCACTTCGGTGGTCGTCATCAGCTGGCCGCCTTGTGCCATGCCTGTGATCAGCACGGGATTAAGATTGGCGCGCGCTGCGTATACGGCGGCCGTGTATCCGGCAGGTCCGGAACCCAGAATAATGAGACGATGGTGTTGAATGGTCATGGTAATGCTCTCGGTAAGTTGGCTGGTAAATCAGCAAAAGGTGAAATTTACCAGTAATGCAGGTAATCTGTCGAGCATCGGTTAAAATCAGTGCCATGAAAATATTTTTGTACGCTCTGTTTCTTTTGTTCGCTGGTCTGATAACGTCGCCCGCTTTTTCCGTAAGCTTGCCGGGACTGCCTGAATTTATTGATGAAATGGTGGAAAAACATCAGTTCGACCGCGATGAATTGACCTTGTTGTTTGAGCGGGTGAATGAAAAGCCTCAGATTATCGAGGCGATCTCTCGCCCTGCGACGATCAAGCCCTGGCTGGAATATCGCGCCGCTTTTGTTAATCAAAACCGCATTGCGCCGGGTTTATTGTTCTGGAACAAATACCATAAAACACTCCGACGCGCGGAGAGACAGTACGGTGTGCCTCAGGAAATTATCGTGGCGCTGCTCGGGGTTGAAACTATTTACGGCAGGAATATGGGTAATTTTCGTACCCTTGATGCACTGACTACGCTGGCTTTCGATTATCCCCGGCGGGCCGATTTTTTTCGAGATGAATTGGAAAACTATTTATTGCTGGCGCGAGAACAAGAATTTGATTTGCTGGACGTGAAAAGTTCCTATGCCGGCGCGATGGGCATACCGCAATTCATGCCGAGCAGTTACCGGAAATATGCAGTGGATTTTAACGGTGACCAAAAGACGGACTTGTTCAATGAGCCGGTTGATGCGATAGGCAGCGTGGCGAATTACCTGAAAGCGTATGGCTGGATGAGGGGCGAGCCGGTTGCCGTGCGGGCAAGGGTGGCGGCGGAATGTTGTGCCGATGAGAGCCGCTCTGCGCGGAGTTTAGCGGAGTGGGCGGATGCGGGTATTTTGCCTGAGGCGCCTGTCAGGTACGAATCATCGGCCCGCTTGCTGGACTATACGGTGACAGACGGTCGTGAGTATTGGCTTGGTTTCAATAATTTTGACGTGATTACGCGTTACAACAACAGCGATTTTTATGCCATGTCGGTGTTTCAACTGGCCGAAGCACTCAAGGAAGCGCGCAGAGCTAAACACTGAAACGGGTTGATATACAGGTTTGTTGTCGTTGTTCGGAATGAAATGAAAAACCCTTTAATTAATTTAATTAAAGGGTTTTTATAAAAAATTAGGGCCTTGCGTGATTATACGCAGCCTGTCGGTTTGGGCATGCCACCGTATTTGGTGATGGGCTTCATCGGACCCGTCATCCACAGCTCGAATACATCTTTTTGATCTTCGTCGATGTATTTGCTGAATTTACGAATCGGCGGAACAGAGCCGAATTCTTCGTAATATTCGCGCGCCTTCATGATCTGTTCCCACTTTTTTTCGTTCATTTCATAGCCGTCTGCTTCGGCCATGGCGACACCGATTTCCGGGGTCCAGTCAGTCATGTCGACAAGATAGCCGTCACCGTCACGATTTGGTAGTTGCATGGTTTTTACCTTTCAAGTTAAGAGAATGGCGTTATTTAACTATACCCGAGTAATATAGTCAATTACTCTTAAGAGGGGTATACGAAATATCGAATTGCTCGGTCCTTTTTTTCGTGAGGGCGTTTGACATTGGCCGCTATAAAATTTGCGCCGCTTCCTCGAAAGTCAGGCGCGGGCTGCGCGGGAATAGTTTAGATTCGTCACCAAATCCGAGATTAATCAGGAAGTTGGATTTAATCTGGGTGCCTGCAAAAAATTCCTGGTCCACTTTTGCATTGTCAAAACCGGACATCGGTCCCGCATCAAGTCCCAGCGCACGAGCGGCCATAATCAGATAAGCGCCTTGCAGTGTCGCATTGCGGAATGCGGTGGTGTCGATCAGCGGCTGGTTGCCGGCAAACCAGGAACGTGCATCGGCATGCGGAAACAGTTGCGGCAACTTTTCGTAAAATTCGTGATCCTGCGCAATGATGGCGGTGACCGGTGCGGCAAGGGTCTTATCGATGTTTCCCGGAATCAGGGCGGACAATAAACGCTGTTTTGCCGCATCGCTCTTGACGAAAATAATGCGCGCCGGGCTGGAGTTGGCGCTGGTGGGCGCCCATTTCATCAGGTCGTAAACGTCACGCAGCAACTGGTCGCTGACGGGTTGATCCAGCCAGCCGTTATGGGTGCGTGCAGTGCGGAAGAGGAGGTCCAGGCTGTTGTTGTCTAATTGCATGATTTTTCCTTGTGTAGCATGTTTTTTGAGTACGTTGCTGTCTATTTGAGCTTTTCGATGCCCATGATCTTGAGGATGCTGCCCTCGTAAAAAGGTTCCGAAGTGCCTTTTTTCATCTTGCGGATAAAGTATTTTTCAAAGGCGATCTTGGCCAGATGTACCCATTTGCCTTCGGAAAACCAGTTCACGTTGCGCGGCGGAATTTGCGGGATGGCCACGAAAGCCACGCCATTGTCGCCGAAATCGGCCAGACAGATGGCGTTCCAGGTGGCTTCCTTGTCGGCTGGTATGCCGGTCAGATCGGCGTTGATATTGTAGACGACCGCCGTGACCATGGATTCGATCATGTAGCCGGTTTTGGGCGTGCCAACCGGGATCGGCGTCGGTTCCACCGGCGGAATGGCAACGCATACGCCGACTGCGAAGACGTTTTTGTAGGTGGGGTTGCGCTGGTGTTTGTCCACGATGATGAAGCCGCGTGCCTGAACCAGACCCTCGATACCGAACACCGCATCCACGCCCTTGAAGGCGGGCAGCATCATGCTGTAATGGAACGGCAGTTCGTGTTTCTTTTTTTCCACACCCATTTCGTCGTGCTCGGTGACATACATCATGCCTGCTTCGACGCGGGTGACACGGGCGTTGCAGATCCATTTGATGTGCTTGTCGCGCATGCCGGATTCCAGTATGCCCATGGAATCGCCCACGCCGCCCAGACCCAGGTGGCCGATGTAGGGCTCCGAGGTCACAAAAATCATCGGTACCTTGTTACGTATTTTGCGGCGGCGCAGGTCGGTTTCCATGATGAAGGCATATTCATAGGCGGGACCGAAGCAGGAAGCGCCCTGTACCGCGCCGACCACGATAGGGCCGGGGTTCTGGCAAAAATTTTCCCATTCGTCGTGCGATTTCATTGCGTGATCGACATGGCATATCGAATGCGTGTGGCCGCCATTGGTGCCGAGCCCTTCGATCTCATCGAAAGCCAGTTTAGGTCCTGTGGCGATTACCAGGTAATCGTAATCGACAATCGCGTCGTCATTGAGTTCAAGCTGGTTTTTGTCGGGATGCACGCGTCTGACGCCGCTGGAAATAAAATCGATACCCTTGCGTTCCAGATAGCTGCGTACCGGAAATTCGATCTGCTTGCGTTCCCGCCATTTGACGGCCAGCCAGGGATTGGAAGGCATGAAGTTGAAGTTCTCGCTGTTCGAGACCACCGTCACTTTGTGTTGCTTGTCGAGCTTGGCGCGCATTTCGTAAGCTGCCGGCATGCCGCCGAGGCCTGCGCCCATGATGACGATGTGTGCCATTTTTTCCGTTCCCAGTATGCGATGAATAATTATACCGCTGGTTTGTTGCGGTGAGACGAGAACTTCAGTTTAACGCTTCATCGTTGTGCTGGGTATCCTGCTCCTTGGTAAACAAGACGGCTGCCTTGACGCGCGAAGACAGATTGAGCTTGTTCAGGATGTGACGGACATGCTGTTTCACCGTGTCGTAACTGATCTTCAATGTGAGTGCGATGGCCTTGTTGCTCTCGCCACGCGACAGTAATTGCAGAATTTCGCGTTCGCGTTCGGTCAGTAACTTGAGTGAGCTTTTTGCTTCCTGCTCGGGCTGTTCTTCACGCAGCATTTCGATCATCTTGACGGTCATGGCGGGGGCGACCACCAGCTCGCCGGCGGCAACACGGCGGATCGCATCGACCACGTCATTCGGCGCCATATCCTTGAGCAGGTAGCCGCGCACACCGGCACGGATGGCGTTTTTCAGATCCGTCTCGGAGTCGCTCATGGTGAGCATGATAGCCGGTGTGAGATAATTTTCCTTGCGCAACTGTTTCAGCAAAGAGATGCCGTCCAGCGGTTTCATGCGTAAATCTACAATCAGCAGATCCGGTTTGGTGTCCAGCAGGACGCGCAATTCATTCACATTGTCGGTCGTGCCCACGACATCGAAATCGTAGCTGTTCGCCAGCAACTCACTCAAACCCAGACGACACAGGCATTGGTCATCCACCAGAACTATTTTTAATTTGTCATTCATTTGCTGCTCTCCAGTCCATCGAGGGTTCGGGAAAAAATAGTTGAACTTGCGTACCTTGGCCCGCAGCACTTTCCACCTTTATTGTACCGCCGATCTGGTGTGCGCGTTCACGCATTATCATCACACCGTAGTGTCCTTCTACCGGCGCGAAGGTGGTTGCGCCGCTGCCGTTGTCTTCAATGGTGAAGACGTAATAGCCGAAGTCCGCATCGACAAACAGTCGCGCATGGCTGGCACCTGAATGCCGGGCGATGTTATTGAGTGCTTCATGCACGATGTGGTAGGTCTGAATTTCATGTTCCAGGGGTAATTCGAGATCGACCAGACGGTTGTGATATTCAAGCACAATGTTGTTGCGCTTGCGAAATTCGGTAGCGAGGTCGTGCAGGGCGGCCGATAATCCGCCGTGATTCATTTCGCAGCGGAAGTTGGTGACAAGCTCGCGTGCGCTTTTCTGGGCAATTTCGAGCGCCTCGTCCAGATCGTCCGCATATTTGGCGGTCATCGGTTTGTTGCCGGTACGCGTGGCTTCCAGCAGCATGCTCACGCGCATGCGCGCGTAGGTGAGGGTTTGTGCCAGCGAGTCGTGTATGTCATTGGCGATCACGTGGCGCTCGGCAAGCAGTTCGATGCGTCGGGCTTCCCGGTTGACGTGGGTGTGCTCGATGGTCGCGCTCATCATCTCGGCAAAAGTGGCTACCATGTTCATGGCTTTTACGGCGACATGGCGGGGGTGTTCGAAAAACAGGGTCAGTATGCCCAGCGGCTTGCCGTGTGAGTGGGGCGGGTCCAGCGGTGCGCCGATCAGCGACTGGAAATGGCAATTACTGTGCTGACAGTTCTCACGCACGGTGCAGGTGCTGATGTCTGAGGCGCTCACGGTGCTGCCCAGCGTGGCGGTATGTTTGGTTTCACAATGCAGTTCTTCGAAGCATTCTGCTTCTTCCTGCAGGTCGGAAGACAGTCCTGATGAGCTGATCAGTTGCAGTGTATGTCCATCCGATGATAGCAGTCGTACCACGCCGGCGGCGGCATCGACCGTGTTGATGATGTTTTCCAGAAAGAGTTTTAACAGGGTTCGGAGTTCGCCTGTACGGGGCGCAGAAAACTCGTGCGTCAGACAGGTTTCAGCACCCCCTCCTTTTCCAGGCGGGGTGAAGTCCGGCTCGCGCAACCACGAAAACTGGCTGTGGAGTGCATCGGCTATAGGAATTGTCTTTTTATTCATCAGCCTGGCAATCAGTCAGAAAAATATCAAATACAGCCACTTGGGTCGATCAAACGACCAACCGGGTACATTATACAACGATTCACTAGCCCGACTGGGTTATAACCCTTCTCACCCGATGTGGTTATAGACACAAGGGGGAGCAATTGCGCCTAATAGCGCAACCGGCAACCGTGCTGCTTCTTTGCCGGTGGTGTCGATACTTTCCCGGGTTAAGGGAAACCGCTTTTCTCAGCTATGCTTGTTTTTCTGGTTATGCGGGTCGGTCTGGCTGAGAATGAGCAAATTAACCGGGGTTCCATAAAGAATTGTTGCATACGCAGGTAAGTGAACTTACATGAATTTCAGAAAAAACTAATATACCATTAAGTTTGAAACTTGACTACCTGTCCTTGCTTGAAGCTTACGGTCCTGTTATTTTCTGTGCGAGTTATTGATACAAAACAGGCGCGCTGATGTTACAGTAGCGATGCGATGAGGTTATGTGGAGCAGGGCGTAGCGGGTGGTCTTATTGAAGCTGGGTTTAGTATAAATTTATTTTTAATCAAATGTTTACGATGCATAGTCAAGTGAAGCCTGAAGGTTGCAAGTGATGAATGCCGTGCGGGCTACGAAATAAATGAAAATATGCATCGTCTCTGACAGTCATGATCGTGCCGAGCCGCTGGCTGCGGCAATCGCCAAAGCGCAATCGCTGGGTGCCCAGGCCGTCATACATTGCGGTGACCTGATCGGCGCGAATACCTTGCGCACTTCACTCAAACTCGGAATTCCGCTGCATGTGGTACACGGCAACAATGTCGGCGACCAGATGGCGCTGCACCGGATGATGGCCAAACACAACGGTCAGATGTTCTACCACGGGCAGGATGCGGAACTGGAATGGGCCGGACGTCGTATCTTCGCCACACACTATCCGCATTACGGACGGGCGCTGGCCTGTACCGGAGACTACGATCTGGTTTGCTGCGGACACAGTCATGTCGCAGAAATTATCTGGCAAGCAAATATTAAAGGGGAGCAGACGCTGCTGGTCAATCCGGGATCCGTTTCCGGTATCGGCGCGCCTGGCATAGAGGAAGCGTTCACCTGGATACTGGGTGATCTGAGCAGCATGGTTTTTGAAATCCACACATAAAGAAAACACCCCGAAGGTTATTGCAATCATTTACGGAGGTTCACAGTGACGGCTTCAATTGCAACCAGCCAGACCATATTGGTCGTAGGCGGAGGAATAGGCGGTATGACAGCGGCGCTGGAGGCCGCGGAATGCGGCAAACAGGTGATCCTGGTTGAGCGTAACGCGACACTGGGGGGGCGAACGGCGCTGCTGTACCGGTATTTTCCCAAGATGTGTCATCCGACCTGTGGCATGGAAATCAATTTGCGCCGCCTCAAGGGAAATCGCAATGTGCGCGTGATGACCATGACCGAAGTGCTCGACGTGACCGGGCAGCGCGGCGATTACACCGTGAAACTGAAGCTCTCTCCCCGCTATGTCAACAGCAATTGCACCGCCTGCGGCGAATGTGCCCGTGCGGTCGACGCAGAAATAGACAATCCCTACGAATATAATCTGGCCAAGACCCGTGTGGCTTACCTGCCGCACAACATGGCCTATCCGATGCACTACGTACTGGACCCCTCCATCATCGGCACCGCAGACGCGGATAAAGCAAAAGCCGCCTGCAAATACGACGCGATCGACCTCGATATGCAGGAAGAAATCGTCGAAATCAAGGCAGGCGCGGTGGTCTGGGCAACCGGCTGGAAACCGTATGATGCGGCCAAGATACAACCCTATGGCTACGATCGTTTTGCCAATGTGATTACCAGTCTGGAGTTTGAGCGCTTTGCTAATCCACATGGCCCGACCGGCGGCAAGTTGCTCAGACCTTCCGACGGCAAAGAGGCCAGAAATATTGCCTTTATTCAATGCGCAGGCTCGCGCGATGAAAATCATCTGCGCCACTGTTCGCGCATCTGCTGCATGGCCTCTCTCAAGCAGACGCACTATGTGCGTGAGGCTTATGGTGATGCCGGGAAATCGACGATTTACTACATTGATATCCGCGTGATCGACCGACTGGAAGATTTCTATCTGAAAGTGCAGGAAGATCCGACCGTCAGCTTTATCAAATCAAAAGTCGCCAAAATCGTGGCAGACAAGGAAGGTAATCCGGTGCTGCACGGCGTGGACACCGAGGGCTATCACCGCTATGCCACGACCTATGATCTGGTCGTGCTGGCGGTCGGCATGGAACCAGAAACCAACGGCATCACGCTGCCGGATGACATGCTGCTTGATTCTTCCGGTTTTATCGAAGGCTCCAGTCTGCCGGCCGGGGTCGAAGGTATCTTTGGTGCGGGCGCTGCGACCAGTCCGCTGGATGTGAACCGTTCGGTGCAAAGCGCAACCGCTGCGGCATTGCGCGCGATACAGGTGGTGCATAAAACCTCTACAGTCGAAGGAGCGAGATAATGGCTGAAAAGATCGAAATGAAGACGGCGGCCTATGTCTGTTCGGGCTGCGGCCTGGGTGACAAACTGGACGTCGGGCAACTCGCCAAGATTGCGCAGAAGGAAGGCAAGATGGCGCTGGTGCGCGAGCATACTTTTCTGTGCAACAGCGAAGGCGTGCAGATGATACGCGATGACATCGCGAACGAGGGCGTTACACACATCTGTATTGCGGCCTGTTCTCGCCGCGCAAAGACGGAAGCGTTTAACTTCCCGTCCGTTGCGATGACCCGTGCGAATCTGCGCGAAGGCGTGATTTGGGTGGTCGCTGAAGGCGCAGCGCACGACGAAGTGCGTCAGGAGATGGCCGACGATTACGTGCGCATGGGTTGCGCGGAACTGAAAAAAGCCAAGCTGCCGGAAGGTAATCCGAATGTCACTCACCTGAAAAACCTTATGGTGGTCGGCGGCGGCATATCTGGGCTGACGGCAGCCTTTGAAGCAGCCGAGACCGGCTATGAGGTGATCCTGGTCGAAAAGCAGGCGACGCTTGGCGGCTGGGCCGGCAAGCTGTGGAAGCGTGTTCCCTATAAAACCCCTTATGCCGAGCCGCAGAGTACCGGCGTGGCCGATCTCATCACCAAAGTGAGTTCGCACCCTCTGATCACAGTGCATCTTAATTCAACGATTGCTGAAACCGCCGGTGCGCCAGGCCGCTTTGCCGTCAAACTGGCACAGGAATCCGGTGCAGTTACTGAGGTGGCCGTCGGCGCGATCGTTCAGGCGACCGGATTTACCACTTACGATATCGCAAAGTTGCCGGAGCTGGGTGGCGGGCTGGCTAACGTTGTGGATCAGGCAGGCTTGGAAGCACTGGCGCAAGCCGCCAATGGCGGTGTGATGAAACGTGCCGACGGGCGTGAAATAAAATCAGTGGTGTTCCTGCAATGTGCGGGGCAGCGCGACGACAGCGGTCAGCATCTGCCGTATTGTTCCGGTCATTGCTGCGCGACCAGCATCAAGCAGGCGATGTATTTCAAGGATGCCAACCCGGAAGTGAGCGCGGTGGTGGTGTACGACGATCTGCGCATCCCCGGTATGGGCGAGGATTTCTATCGCAGCGCACAACATAAAGGCGTGATCTTTGCCAAGGGCAAAGCCAGCGGCGTGACCACGAATGGCAACGGAATCAAGGTGAATTATAAAGACCTGATCCTCGATTCGGATGCAACCCTGGATGCCGACTTGGTGGTACTGGCGACCGGTCAGGTGCCGACTTCGGGTGTGGATGTCATTCTGTGGGACAAACTCACCAAGGAAGCCGATGGCGGTTCGATCGATGCTAAGCAGCAACGCTCTGAATTAAAAAGTATTTCTATTTTGAATCTGACGTACCGGCAGGGGCCTGATTTGCCTAAGCTCAAGTCCGGTTTTGCCGATTCGCATTTCATCTGCTTCCCCTATGAGACGCAGCGCACCGGTATTTATACCGCAGGGCCGGTACGGCGCCCGATGGATATCCTGCAGGCCACCGAGGATGCGACCGGCGCGGCGTTAAAAGCGATACAGGCTGCGGAGAATGCGAGTCTGGGTCGTGCGGCCCATCCGCGTGCAGGCGACTTGTCCTATCCGATTGTGCGTCTGGAAGGCTGTACCCAGTGCAAACGCTGTACCGTGGAATGTCCGTTCGGTGCGATTGATGAGGATGAACGGCGTTTTCCGGTGTTCAACGAACAGCGCTGCCGCCGTTGCGGCACCTGTATGGGCGCGTGTCCGGTGCGGGTGATCTCCTTTGAGAACTACTCGGTGGACACCGTCGGTAACCAGATCAAGTCAATTGAGATACCCGATGAATTCTCCGAAAAACCGCGCGTGTTGATTCTCGCCTGCGAGAACGATGCGTATCCCGCTCTGGATATGGCGGGGCTGTCGCGCATCGTCTATTCGGCCTTTGTGCGGGTCATACCGGTACGTTGTCTGGGTTCAGTGAATACCATCTGGATCACCGATGCGCTCAACTCCGGTTATGACGGCGTGATGATGATGGGCTGCAAGAAGGGCGATGAATACCAGTGCCACTTTGTCAAAGGTTCGGAGCTTGCCGGTTACCGCATGAGCAAGATCGGCGATACGTTGACCGGGATGGGGCTGGAGCCTGAACGCGTGACAAGTTTTGAAGTGGCCATCACGGATAACGCAAAAGTGGCGGGGTACATCAACGACTACGTTGCGCAGTTGGTTGAAATGGGTCCGTCGCCGATGAAAGGCTTCTAACGGTATGCAGCTCTCCTCTTCTGCGTGTCAGGAGACGAACGAACGCTTATGCGGGTTTAACGTTTAAGGATAGAACTATGAGCGAACTGAATAAAAAGGCTGTCGCGAAATACGAAAACAACTTCCTCAAGGAAGTTGAGGAGCGTGTTGAGGATGGCGAATGGGTGAAAATGTGCATGCAGTGCGGCGTGTGTGCGGGTTCCTGTCCGTTAGGGAGCGCGTGGGAACACTCCCCGCAAAAGATCTTTCGCATGATCATGGCGGGCAAGCGCGAAGAGGTGCTGACGTCGGACGCGATGTGGATGTGCACTTCCTGTTATAACTGTATCGTGCGATGCCCGCGAGAATTGCCGATCACGCACATCATGCATGGTCTGGCGCATTATTCTCACCGGCTGGAACTTGCGCCCAAGGGTCAGCCTACGCGCGAGCTGGCCACGATATTCTGGAAAAATCTGGTCAAGACCGGGCGAGTCAACGAACTCAAGTTTTCGCTGGCCGTGTATTTCAAGGACGGTTTTTCGCAGGGCATCAAAAATCTGCTGAACATGCAGTCAATCGCAATCGGCTTGATGAAAACAAAACGCATCAATCCGTTTGAAATTGTCGGCGGTCATAAGTGCAAGGATATCAGCGGTATCAATAAGATGCTCGCCAAGGCGCGCGAAATCGAAGATCGCAGGCAGGGATTTACTTCCTAAGTTGATGGAGAAAGATAAAAATGGCCAAGAAAAACTATGCGTTTTACCCCGGTTGCTCCTCGCAAAAAGGCGCGTCGGCTTCCAATTTTGTTCCTTCCATCGGCGTGATGTGCGACAAGCTGGATATCCAGCTGAACGAGATACCCGACTGGAACTGTTGCAGCGCCTCCATCGGCTACGGCGAAGGCGGCCAGTTGTCGCGTCTGGTGCTCAATGCCCGTAATCTGGCGCTGGTTGAACAGAAGCTGCCCGGGCAGGATCTGGTGTCCGGTTGTCCCGCCTGCTGGCTGTCCACGCGCGAAACGGCAGAAAAGCTCAATGAAGTAGACAGCCTGATGGCGGACACCAACGAGGCGCTCAAGGAAGCCGGGCTGCATTTGAGCGGAACGGTCAAGGCGCGTCATTTGATTGAAGTGCTGATCGAGGATGTCGGTTTTGAGGGGATGAAAGCGCCCGTCGTCAAGCCGCTCGAAGGCATGAAAATCGCGGGTTACGTGGGCTGCCAGACCAATCGTCCTTTCGGCATTGCCGGGGAGTCCTTTGAAAACCCGCAATATCTGGACAAGATGATCGAGATGGTCGGGGCCGAAGCGGCGACCGGCTACGAGCAGAAGGTCACCTGTTGCGGCGGTGCGCTGGCCTTTTCCGAACCGGAAAAGTCACAGAAGCAGATACGCGATATCGTCGAATCGGCCTATGACCACGGCGCCGATATGATCGTCACCCCCTGCCAGCTATGTCAGGCTAATGTCGAGATCTATCAGTCGGAAATCAACAAGAAGAAGGGCACCAAGCTTGCGATGCCGGTGGTGTATTACTCGCAACTGATGACCGTGGCCTATGGCGGAAACTCGAAGCAGGCCGGTCTTGACGGGAATATATTGCGTCCGAATAAATTGTTTGACATCGCTGCCAAATGAAGCGCATAGCGGTTATTATGTTGCTTTGAGTGTGCAGGAGAGCGTAATGCAACATTTGACACCGATTGAAGCGCAGAAATTTCTACAGGAAAATCCTGAGGCTGTTTTTATCGACGTACGCAGCGAGATGGAGCACATGTTCGTGGGGCATCCCAAGGGGTCGATTCTGATTCCCTGGGTGGACGGACCGGATTGGGATATCGATCCGAATTTTGTTTCGCACGTCAAAAAGGCTGCCAGCGTGAATCGACCTGTGGTGCTGATCTGCCGTTCAGGCCGTCGCTCGGTGGATGCGGGTCTCGCGCTTGAAAAAGCCGGTTTGCAGGAGGTGTATAACGTACTGCACGGTTTTGAAGGCGATCTGAGCGATGAGCATCACCGTAATTCGCACAACGGCTGGCGCTTTGACGGTTTGCCCTGGGCGCAAACCTGATTTGTCGATACCTAATTTTTTGGAAAAACGTATGAATGTAGCGGATTTTACCGAAGCAGAGCAGGAAATTGTCAGCGCCGAGCTGTTGCGCCGTTATGGCAAGCAGGTTGCCATGGAGCTGGCCGACAGTGAATTGCAACTGGATCCTTCATCTGACGAACTGACCTTGTGTCCTACGATTTACTGGACCGAACGCGGCGCGCAATTTGTCATTTGCAAGGTCGCCGACAGCCGTTATCGCTGCCAGTTTTTCTATACTGAAGCGGATCATTACGGCACGGGAAAAGAAGAATATCAGGGTCTGCATACCTGTGTGGTGACCTTGTTGCAGGTGCAATCCGATCACGAGCGCCAGCAGGCAAATATGTCCAGCGGTGCGACCGCGGCAAATCTTGAAGAAGAATACCACGGCCCGCTGGTGATCTGAATTGCGCCTACACAGCGAGCGCTTCGCTGAACAACAGGGTCTTGCTCTGCCGGATGACGTCAAGGTTAAACCAGTCTGAGGGTGAGAGCGCCAGGCTGGTTTTTTTGTGTTCTGCCACGATACGCGCATCAAAACCGGCCGCTTGCTGATACGATTCATCGTCTCCCGGCACGATGGCGCGTAACTCATTCTTGTAGCCATACTGTTCGCGCAACTGGCGTGCCGCTGTATAGCCCTGGCTAGCAGTGAAACGGTCAAACTCGATGGCAATAACGGAAAAATCGTCGATGTCGCTGGCGATTGCTTCTGTTTTTTCGCCTGCAGCCAGCCAGATGCCGAGCGGCCAGCCATGTTCATATTCCCGGTGTATCAGTTCTTCCCTGCGCACCTGCCAGACGGCAAGCGGAACCAGCAGCGGTCCGACCGGCAATCGTACGCTCAAAGGGGTCTCATTTACGCCCAGGATCAGCGTTTTCCATGCATCGGTCACGATACGGTCATTCTTGATTAATTTAAACATTTGGCTTCCTCTCCATTGGGTGCAGTTAAATTGAGAAACAATTCATCACAACTTGATGGACGCAGTGTAGCTGGACTTTATATGCGTGTTAAATACTTAGTTGTTACATTTAAATAACAATTTGGTATATAGAGTCGGTGGAGGTAACGCCGCCTGTTGCGGTTCAACAAGGCGGTGTCAGTTGTTCGCGTTAAACGAAGCGGGGAGAGGGTGGTAAATAAAAATCAGGTGATTATTTTTTTGCCGCGGAGAGTTTGTCATTCCAGTATTGGGCGATTTTGGGGTCCGCTTTGACGCCTGCGAGGCCCTTGGTATAAATATCGGCCAGGCTCTTCATGGCAAGCGGATGCCCTGTGTTTGCTGCCAGGTTAAACCAGTACAACGCTTTTTCGTTATCCTGTTTTACGCCGTAAGCGCCTGACTCATAACGAATTGCAAGTTGATACTGGGCTTCAGCGTCGCCGTCTGTCGCCAGTTTCTGGAGTGAGGGCATGCGGTTGTAAAACTTTTCCTCCATCTGAAAGCCGATGTCTTCCATGAAATGCAGGAACTTGACGGCATCGTCATAACCTTGTGCCGCGGATTTCGCCAGCCAGTTGTCACCCAGTGTTTCGTTGCGAGCCACGCTGTTGGTGCCGGCTTTATACATTTTTCCCAGCAGGAATTGCGCCTCGCTGTTGCCTTCAACCGCAGCACGATGCAGCCATTGCTCGGCTTTTTCGTCATCGTGCGGTACGCCTTCACCGTACAGGTACATTTTCCCCAGGCTGGCCTGAGCTTGCACGTTACCGCGTTTGGCGGCCTTTTCACGCCAGTCGGCCGCCACTTTCAGGTTCCTGGGTACGCCGCGCCCCTCCGCGTAAGCGTCTCCGAGCATTTGCTGGGCATAGGCATTACCCTGATCGGCCGCCAGTTCAAACCAGTGCAGCGCCAGCTTGTCGTCTTTCGGGTAGCCTGCACCACCATCCCGGTAGATCAGCGCCAGCAAGAGCTGCGCGCCGGAGCTGCCGCGTTCGGCCGCATTGGCGATCATCTTCGCCTCTTCGGGCGTGGTTGCAAACGCGGTTGAGGCGATCAAACTTAATAACAGGGTCAAGCCGGCAAAAAACTTTTTCATCGATGACATCCGAAAATTGCAAAACGGCACAGTATAACGCAAACTTTGCAGCACAACCCAAAATCCTCAAGGTGAACGCAAGCTCAATGCCAACTTGGAGTATAATCCAATCTTAATATTGCGAACATCGGAGTAGTCCCTTGGTTGATTCAGATCTTGCGTCCAATTGGTTTAATGTGTTTTTCAATGATATTGTCAGCTTTGCACTGAGTGCTGCGATGCTCATTTTGTATCATGCCTACTTGCGCCGCAAGGTGCGCAAGGACCCCACCTATACCGTCCAGGCAGTCAACCGGATTGCACGCACGGCCTGGGTGGAAACCATCATGAGCGGCGGCAAGCCCGATGTGATCGCGATACAGACGCTGCGTAATTCCACCATGGCGGCCACCTTTCTGGCATCGACCGCCGTGTTGCTGATCATCGGCGTACTTACACTCAGCGGGCAGGGAGACAAACTCAGCGGCACTTGGCATGTCCTGAATAATTATGGCGCCACACACGCCGAATTGTGGCTGGCCAAACTCATTTTGTTGCTGCTGGACATGTTTACGGCTTTTTTCAGCTTTTCCATGTCGATTCGTATCTACAATCATGTCGGTTATCTGATCAATGTGCCCGTTTCATTGAATCATAAGTCGATTACCCCCCCACATGTCGCCGCGCATCTCAATAGCGCCGGGAGTTATTACAGCATCGGCATGCGCGCCTATTATTTCACTGTTCCACTGGTGTTCTGGCTGTTCGGTCCGCATTTCATGCTGGCGGCCACTTGTATTTTGATCCCGGTTTTATACAAACTGGATCGCGCGCCGAAAGTTTTATCGGATGATTTGCGTTAAGTTGCATACGGTTTTAGTCGCAGTTTTTTAAAACGCGGGCAGTCCATCCGTAGCGCCCGCGCCAGATTTTGGCGGTTAGCGGGCGCTAATTTTTTGGCTAAGTGCATTCTGAGGTTGGAAGTGTGGCTCGGTCTGTATTTTGTTGATTTGCGCAATCCGGGGTTCGCTCACCCGGAAATATGATATCCCTTTATACGCAATACCGGGCTGGACAGCAAAATCCCTATGTTGAAAAACAGGAAATGTGACCTGTCGGGTGTAGAGTGTTCGGGCACAAAGCTGACGGTCGCGATGAGGAGCAAAGTGCCGGCAGTTTCCTACCAAATGACCGTTTACACAAAATTTCTTACACCCTCCTGACTTGAAACGCGCAGTCGCGTCGGATACCACAATGCTACAACTTAAAATCATCAATTGCCTCACCAAGTATCCTCAATGCATCTATGTAATGAACGGTTGAGAGGACTTGCCTAGTTCCTTGTATCAGATCCGGATCTGCCGCAAAGGATTGCCAAAGACTGCTTAGTTTCTGAGATATTCCCATTTCGCTATTCCAAATAGGATAGAACAAATTCTTTTGCAGAGAAATGAGGATCATTTGCCGGATGTATTTCTCCGCTTCTTCTTTGTGCGTCGAAAAGTTGGCATGAAGAAAGTTCAGAGTGTTCTGAGCTCTATTAAAGAGAATGGCGGCGTTTGCATGAAATATTTTTCGTGAAACTCCCGACGAGGGGATGAAAAAAGAGTTTTTGTCGTAGACAGCGCAAGAAGCGGCAAGTAACTGCGCCCTGATTCCAGCGAGCTCCCCAACCTGAGGACGCCGATTTTTCTCAAGCACTGATTCACTTTCTACTAACCAGGCATTTAACGAAGGAATGAAGGAGGTATCTTTTTGTTCATACAGCGTCACAAGCCGCGGCCCTTGAGCCAAAAGATCGTAAAGTTGATCCAGAAGTGCAGTGACGACAATTTGCATCGGATTATTCCGGCGAAAGGCGTTTTATTTCGGGTAAGGGTGTTGGCTGCCCAGGCGGCACAGGTTCGGACGGTTCCTTAAATTCGATTTCTAATGCCTCTTCGGATATCGACATCTTTACGTAAAGGACATTGGAGCCTTGACTGGCAGTACGATTAAATTCACTTACCGCAGAAGTTGTTGCATCAATACCTATACCTACCGGTGAAAGAGGGAGCGTTTTTAGCGTCAGGTCTATTTGTTCTCGGATATGAGCGACAACCTCCGCGTGGATTGCTTCCCAATCTTTCACCCTGCTAGCCGCCGTCTTTATCAGATCACCGATCTGAATACTCAGCGTGTCAGCTGCAGATTGGCTCAAGTACCCCTTTGACAATAAAGGATCGGCTTTAATAATATTGATTATTTCAGTCGTGTTAATCCTGATTTTATGCTGGGTGAGCATTTTCAAAAGATCTGCGGCAAGAGTATGGCTTAACAAGCCGGGATCGGTTTTCTCTACATACCCATCAGGAAGGATGCTAACGATCATAGGGGCCGTGATTTCAATGTTCGGCAGCCGCATGCGGGGTACCGGAAAACATTGCAGCAACCCGTCCGGATCCGACGCGTATTTTTTTGCAATACGAACAGCTTCAACATCAGCCGATACTCGCGCTCGGGTTATCTCTTCTAAAATATGCCCTAAAAATTCACTTAATTCAGCCATAACCTTTTCGCTTAATGGTGATGTTTAATAAAAAACGAATACCCCTTAAATAAATTGGAGTGTTCGCCCTATTTTGGAGCGCTATTGACATAAGCACTCCAAAATACCGATCTCTATCTTCAAGCCGGTTTCGATATCATCGCACTTTCCAGCAAGTTCAATAGCTTTTCCATTCCTGCAGGCATTTCATCCTGCGAGGCCTGAACATGAATTGCCATGGAATAGGTACGTTCAACACTCGATCCACTTGCTGATGATTTCTTGTAAGCGCAAGAGACATTCAACTTGGCAGAACCGCTTGGCCAACGTTGTTTTACTTCCAGACTGCCTGTAATTGCAAGGTCAGAGCTTTCGCTAGTTGTCTCTACGCTGGAAATCTTCGCATTGAAATCAATGGTCACGAGATCTACTTTGATAAACGGTATTGGCAGCATCGTCAGGATAGGTACAGAGAACTTCATGTCCTGATATTTCGCATCTATCGCAGCTTTTCCAGTTACACCAGCTACTGCGGGTACTGCGGGTACATATATTGGAAATCCGGCTGAATGTGCCGGTTCTCCATCATTAGCCGCCCCGCCACTTGCAACAGTCACTGCAGGGGCCATACCAAGTGGAAAAGCCGGATCACCAATCGCTGGAATAGCATTCGCCGCCGTTACTGCTATGACAGCTGGTTGATAAGGTTGAGTTTCTTTGGGATATTTGAAATCAACATAAACTGGTGTACCGCCGATATCGTTACCTTCGGAATCCGTTTGACCGGTGGGATAAAAACCTACAGTTTTGATGAAGTCTGCCGTGGAGCGTGCTGCCAGCGACTGTGCTGTTATTACAGCGACAAGAGGACCACCAATAAGGTTCCCAAAGTCGAGTGTTGCGAGTTCTGTGCCGGGATTCGTAGCCATAATAAGCTCTCCTTTATTATTCGCAATTAACTAGAATTTCGTGGCAATAACGGAAATAACGGGGGACAGACCACGGCTTAATTTCACCCCAAATTACTATCTGGAACCATACTCGCTTCCATATCAGCTGTCTATATGCCAAACTGCCTATGTATTTTGCCTATAGCCGTCACCCACCAATAGCGGCAATGTCTCAATAGGAGATCGTCAGCATTGTAAAATTGCTGTCAGAAAGCTGCTGATCGCCGGGTCAAGTTCAAAAAGTGCTGTCAATTTCAATTCGGTATATCACGTTTTTTAGCCATTCTTGGCAATGACATTTTCGTCATCAACGGGCGTATTTTTTAATGCGGCCCGTCGTTAAATTCGTCCATATCCAGATATTCCCGTTCCTGCCAAACCTCGCTTTTTTCGGCAAGCAGCGCCCCGATCAGCCGCATTGCGGAATCGTCATTCGGGATGATGCGGATGACCCGTTCGCATCTCTGCACTTCCTCATTCAGCAGCAGATGTGCGTACAGGGTTTCTGCGCGCCATTTTTCGCATACATTCACTCTGCTTAAAAATACATATAATTCATATTGTTATATGATACATCTGCACAGCGGGTATATTTTATTCAAACGCGGGTGAGCGTCGGCAGGGGGATGCTCTGGTTTATTCATACTGTGCTTAGCCTGCGTTGCAGGGGAAGCTGAAGTCACGCTGTGTGCATTGCGCGGTTTTTTTTCGTGCACATGGAATATTTTCACCTGTATTCCTCTCTTTCAATCATACAACCAGAAATTAATCGATGTTTAACCGGGATAAAAAGATCTTTGATGACTGGGTGCGCACCTACCGTTCGTTCCTGTATCGCGCGGCATGGGCGCTGACCCGGGAGCGGGGCGCGGCCCAGGATATTGTGCAGGAAACTTTTACGCTTGCCTGGCGTGCGCGCAAACAGCTCCGCGAGGAAGTTACCGTGCAGGCGTGGCTGTACCGGATATTGCGCAGGGAAGCCTTCCGCAGTCTGCGCCAGCAGGAACCCTGGGTCGAATGGGACGATGAGGTCTGTGGCGAGGTAGCGGGAACGCCGGACATGATCGATTTGCGCATCGATTTGCTGGATGCCTTGCAGAGTGTTACGCCGCTGCATCGTGAAATGCTGGTTTTGTACTATCTGGCGGACATGAGTTATGAAGAGCTGGCGCTGGCGGTGGAAGTGCCCGTCGGTACGGTGATGAGCCGTCTGAACCGCGCCCGCAGCGCCTTGCGAAATGTGATGATGGAAGGGGAATTGCAATGAATAAGGACGACGAGGCTTTCGATGCCGCTATGCGGCAGAACTTAAGGTCGCTGCCGGTGCCGGAGGGCGAAGAGATTAGTATGCCGCGCCGTGATTTTCTGCGTTTTGGCGTTGCGGCGGGAATCGCGACGATAGGCGTTACCGGCTGGACGGGCTGGCAGTATCAGCAGACGCCGACTATTGTGCAGCAGGCATTTGCGCACGTACATGAGGAATCCGGTTTGCGCGGCGCACTGGTATCCGACGCCGGACTGCGCGCGATGCTCGGCATGGCAAGCGCTAAGCCCTTTCCGGGCGCGGTGCAGCTTTGCAAATCCTGTGTGATTGGCGGGCATGCCGCATGGCATCTGAATACCTATCTGGACAATCTGGGGGTTGTGCAGGTGCTCGCCTTCAAGGCGTCTTTGCCCGATGCCGCAGGCGATGGGCACTGGTTCGGCCATTCCTGGCGACTGTTGTCCCTTGCTAACCGACATGGCGCAAGCTCCACCCCTGAGCATAATAGTGCTTGCGCCGGTCGGTTCCCTCACCCAAACCCTCTCCCTGAGGGAGAGGGAACAAACGAATCGCTTCGCGACTTTCACTGTAACGGCTCGAAAGTGCTCTTGCTGGGCGGCAATGTAGCTGCGCTGAATAAAGTTTCTGCATCAATTTTTTCAATAACTTAACGGGGCATGGAATGAAAAGAACTAAAATTTTAATGGGCGCGATCTTGCTGGGCGCTTCCCTGAGCGCGATGGCGGCAGAGTCCGTGATGCATCAGGCGCAGGGGATATTCAAGCCTTTGCCTGCCGATATGGGGACGGCTGAATTCCCGATTACGCCTGAAAAAGTGGCGCTGGGTCGTGCGCTGTTTTTCGATCCGCGTCCCTCGCTGGACGGCACCGTCAGCTGCTCACGATGCCATCTGCCGGCGTTATACGGCACGGACGGTTTATCTAAAGCCATCGGAGTGAAAAGCCGCGACAACCCGCGCAACTCACCGACCGTGCTCAACGCCGCACTTGAATTCGTCGCTCACTGGCGCGGCGACCGCAAGAATGTGGAAGATCAGGCCGTCAAGGCGCTGGTAGGCCCGCCAAGTTTTGGGCAGCCCGATCTGGAAACTGCGATGGCTAAGGTTGCGGCGATCGACGGCTATCCGGCGATGTTCAAGAAGGCATTCCCCAATGAAGCCCGCCCGATCACCGCCGAAAACTGGGGCAAAGCCATCGGCGCGTATGAGCGCACACTGGTGACGCCTTCGCCGTTCGATGCCTATCTCAAAGGCAACGCGAAAGCCTTGTCGCCACAGGCTGTCGCAGGATTGAAGCGATTCATGGAGACGGGTTGTACGGCCTGCCATAATGGCGTGGGCGTGGGCGGTAACACATATCAGAAATTCGGCGTGCAGGAAGATTACTGGAAACAGACCGGTAGCGCCAAGATCGATGAAGGGCGTTTCGATGTGACTAAGGACCCCGCTGACAAGTACGTGTTCAAGGTCGCCAGCCTGCGCAACGTAGCGATGACCCCGCCGTACTTTCACGATGGTTCGGTGGCCACTCTGCCGGAAGCGGTACGTGTCATGGCCAAGGTGCAACTGGGCGTGGCGCTGGCGGCCAACGAAATCGATGAAATCGTCGCCTTTTTGAGCAGCCTGACCGGTCCACTGCCGAAAGATTTTGCGACAGCGCCCGTATTGCCGGCCAGCAGTTTTAAACAGTAATAATCAGCGCTAATTTTGTGCAGTAAAAAAGGGTCGCTCAGGCGACCCTTTTTTGCGTGTTTGGTTGACGGGTTTAGCCAGCAATCGTTCGGACGCGTCCGCTGTCCATGGCCTTCAAAACATAAAATCCTGACCGTGTTTGCCGCCTGCGGCCTTTGGCAGATCGGGCTGCGCTGGCGTTTTCACGCCTTCTGCGATCATCTTCATGCCGAGTTTGTGCGCCATGCCGATCATGGCTGCACACTTCGCCAGATTATCTGAACCGGGTAACCGATTGCGCACAATGGACGGATCAATCCGGATGTTGTCGATGTTGAACTTCATCAGGTTGGTGAAGGAGAAATGCCGGGTTCTTTGATGCCGTTATTCAGGCGTTCAGTCCCATTCCTGAGCAGGGTATCGCCGATGACATGCCCAGGCGAGCCGTTGACTTCCTTGAAACGGTCCAGATCGGGTATGATCAATGCCAGAGGAGGGCGGGCTCGATGTGCTTTTTTGATTGTCCATCCCGAAACTGAAACCACCGGCTTGCCCGGTCAGCTTGAGCTGCAACAAAAGGAATGCGGCATGGATGATAGAGAGGGAAGTCATGCCGTATTTCAGATTAAGTATCGTATGGGTGTCGAAAATCGTTACAAGGTGTTGAACGGGGAGAACGACGTGAATGTTGCGAGTGTAATCGGCAGTTGCCGTGCGCTGATCAAAGCGAGGCCTGATTTTTTTTGCACAAACATGCCTGGGGGACGCGCGTGTTAGAACCCGATATCCCGCCCAATGAAGTCAGCCGTCTTGCCGCATTACACGGTCTGAAAATACTCGATACGCCGCCTGAAGAACGGTTCGACCGCTTGACCCGGCTGGCACGTCAACTCGTCGGTGTGCCGATTGCGGTCGTCTCGCTGGTTGATACCAACCGGCAATGGTTCAAGTCCTGTCAGGGGCTGGATGCGACCGAAACGCCGCGCAGCATTTCCTTCTGCGGTCATGCGATCCTCGAAGATCAGATGCTGGTCATCTCCGATGCGCTGCTGGATGCGCGTTTTGTCGATAATCCGCTGGTGTGTGGCGCGCCGCACATCCGTTTTTATGCCGGGCAGCCGCTTAAAGCGGCGGATGGCAGCCGACTGGGTACGTTATGCGTGATCGACAGCCGTCCGCATCTATTGACTCAGGCAGAACGGGATGGGCTGCGCGATCTGGCATTGCTGGTCGAAAATGAGCTGAACTCACTGGAGATCAATGAGTCAGTCTGTGCATTGCAGGAAAGTGCTGCTCGGTTGAATCTGGCACTGGCCGCATCGAACAGCAGTATGTGGGATGCGAATCTTACGACCGGACGTATTGCGCTGGATGTGCACTGGTCGGAAATGCTGGGTGAGGAGCCACATGAAACCGAACTGTCCTTCGAGCAGTTGGCTCAACTGGCGCCACCTGAGGAAGCGCCTTATATTAAGAAACAATTGGCCGCGACATTCAAGGGCGAGAAAAAGGATTATCGGGTAGAACACCAGGTGCGTCACCGCCTCGGTCACTGGATATGGATAGAAAGCCGGGGCAGCGTTATCGCTCGCGATGCCGCGGGCCGGGCCTTGCGCATGATAGGCACGAATACCGATATTACCGAGCGTAACCATGCTGTTCGCGCGCAACACGAAAATGAGGCGCGTCTGGCGGCGATACTGGATAACGTGCTGGACGGTATCGTTACCATCAATGAACAGGGGGTCGTTGAGTCGTTCAATAAGTCGGCTGAAAAAATCTTCGGCTACGCGGCGGCTGAGGTGATCGGGCGGAACATCAAGATGCTGATGCCTGAGCCTTATCACAGCGAACATGACGGGTATCTGCACAATTTTACCTCGACCGGCAGGAAAAAGATCATTGGTATCGGCCGGCAGGTGGTCGGCCGCCGTCGGGACGGTTCGACCTTTCCGATGGATCTGGCGGTATCTGAAATGCATCTGGGCGACAAGCGGATGTTCAGCGGCATCGTGCGCGATATTACCGAGCGGGTCAGAATCGAGCGCATGAAGAGCGAGTTCATATCAACGGTGAGTCACGAGTTGCGCACCCCGCTGACGTCGATACGCGGCTCCCTCGGGTTGATCGTAGGCGGTGTGGCCGGGACGTTACCCGCTCAGGCAAACTCGCTGATCGATATTGCGCACAAGAACTGTGAACGACTGATACTGCTGGTCAACGACATACTGGATATGGAGAAGATTGAGGCGGGCAAGATGGAGTTTCAGTCTGCGCCGATCGAGCTGCTACCCTTATTGAAACAGGCGCTGGAAGGTAATCGAAGCTATGGCGAACAATTTGGTGTGAGTTTTGAGTTGAGTGGCGAATCGCCTGAACTCAAGGTGCATGTCGATGCGAATCGTCTGCAGCAGGTGCTGGCTAATCTGTTGTCCAATGCCGCCAAGTTTTCGCCGCAGGGCGACACCGTGCTGATTGTCGTGACCGCCGATAGGGAACGCGTGCGCGTTGCGATCAGCGATCATGGCTGCGGTATACCTGCGCCGTTTCAGAGCCAGATTTTTCAGAAATTCGCGCAGGCCGATGCGTCCGATACGCGCAAGAAGGGCGGCACGGGACTAGGGCTATCCATCACCCGCGCGATCGTCGAGCAGATGGGCGGGCGTATCGGTTTTACCTCTGAGCCAAACGTGCTGACCACCTTCTGGATTGAATTTCCAATCTGCTTGGAAACGACGCCTCGCATAGCCGGTGAAAAGCGCGCAGATATAAGGCCGCGGGTGCTGATCTGCGAAGATGATCAGGATGTTGCTTCCTTGCTGAGTATGATGCTGGAGCAGGCTGGGCTGGATACGGATATTGCCAGCAGCGCAATGCAGGCCAAACAGCTGCTGACCCTGCATGGGTATGCAGCGATGACGCTTGATCTGGGATTGCCTGATCAAAGTGGTATTAGTCTGATCCGTGAATTGCGATCAAACAAGCAGACCGCAAACTTGCCCATTATTGTTGTTTCTGCCAATGCCGACAAGGGGAGCAAAGAACTTAACGCAGAGGCGTTTTCGGTGGTGGATTGGATTGTGAAGCCGATAGATAAAGACAGACTGACGAACGCGTTGCAGCGCGCCATGGCAAAATTACCAAGTAGTCGACCGCGCGTGTTGCATATTGAGGACGATGCGGATATTTTTCAGGTGGTGAATACTATTGTAGGAACATGGGCAGATATGGATAATGCGAGCAGTGTGTCAGATGCACGCCGGATGCTGAAAGACAGGCGTTATGACCTAGCGATACTCGATATCGGGCTGCCGGACGGTTCGGGTATGGAGCTGCTGCCCGAGTTGAACAGCGAAAATCCGCCGGTACCGGTGATGATATTCTCCGCTAATGACATTAAACCGGATGTTGGCATGAAGGTGGCAGCTTCCCTTGTGAAATCACGCACCGATAATGCGCACCTGCTTTCGACCATCAAACGTATTGTCGGAATTCACTAACATGCAGCGTGCGAAACATAACTGACTGAAAGACACTGATATGCCTGAAAAATTGACGCGGATTCTCTATGTGGAAGACGACCTGGATATTCAGACGGTTGCAAAGCTGGCGCTTGAAATGCTGGGTGGCTATACCTTGAAAATATGCAGTTCCGGCAGTGAGGCTATCGCAACAATCAGCGATTTTGAGCCTCAGATGATCCTGCTGGATGTGATGATGCCCGGCATGGATGGCCCGACCACGCTGGCCTGTTTGCGCGAACTGTCACCGTTTGCCAATACCCCGGTTATTTTTATGACCGCCAAGGTGCAGCCTGATGAAGTGGCCGGTTATAAGGCGCTGGGCGCGGTTGATGTGATTCCAAAACCCTTTGATCCGATGATCCTGGCAGGACAGGTGCAGGCGATATGGGAGAGTTATTGTGGCTGACAGGCTTGAATTGCAGGCAAAACTGAAGTTGTTGAGTCATACCTATGCGGTGCAATTGCCGGAGAAGTTGCGCCAACTCGAACAGACCTGGGATATCCTGTCGCAGGACGCATGGGATGACGAAGGCTACCGGAAGCTGCACCGCATGGTACATAGCCTCTCAGGATCAGGCAAGACCTTTGGTTTTGCTGCGCTTAGTGAAGCGGCTCATGCGCTGGAAGCTTATCTCAAACCGATCGGTGCCGCGAAAATGCCGTTCACTGCAGGACAGCGCGAACAGCTCGACAGCCTGCTTGCCGTGCTGAAGCAAGCGGGCAGCGAACAGAGTGTGACACACGGATCGGAATCGATGGCAGTCGCTGCGTCCCTTGAGCATGCATCGCTTGCTCGCCGTGTTTTTGTCGTGGAGGATGATGTTGAACAGGCCGCCGAGCTGAAGATTCAGCTCAGTTATTTTGGGTATGATGTGGTCGTATTTCACACCACGGATGATTTCAAACGCTTCATGCAGAATGATACCACCGGTGGCGTGGTGCTGATGGATATCAATTTTCCTGGTGATACACAGGGCGGTATTCATATCATGAATGAATTGCAACAGGGGCGAGCGGCGCCGCTGTCGGTGATCTTTCTTTCTGCGGAAACCGGCCTGGATTTCCGGCTGGCGGCGGTGCGCGCCGGTGGCGTTGCGTATATCAACAAACCGGTCAACATCGGCACACTGATTGACAAGATGGATGAGCTGACCTCTACGCATGTCGCTACAGCTTATCGTGTACTGATTGTGGACGATTCGGTGAATCTCACGGAATACTATACGGCGGTGCTGGAACAGGCCGGCATGTCGGTCAGGGTGGTGAATGATCCGTTGATGGCGTTGAAGCCTTTGTTTGAGTTTGCGCCGGATCTGATCCTGATTGATATGTATATGCCCGGTTGCAACGGCATGGAGCTGGCCAAAATCATTCGCCAGATTAATGATTTTATCAGCATTCCTATCGTTTTTCTGTCGGCCGAAGTGAATCAGGATAAACAACTGCTCGCGATCGGTATGGGCGGGGATGATTTTCTGACCAAACCGATACAGCCTCAGCATCTGGTGTCTTCGGTGGCAAGCCGGATCAAGCGTTCCCTGGTGTTGCGCTCTTTCATGGTGCGCGATAGTCTGACCGGGCTGCTCAATCACACTGCCATCAAGGATCAGCTGTTCCGCGAGATGGGGCGTGCCAAGCGCCAGGGCAAGCCGCTGGTTTTTGCGATGATAGACATCGATCATTTCAAACTGGTTAATGATGGCTATGGACATCCTGCCGGAGATCGCGTCATCAAGAGTCTGTCCCGATTGCTCAAACAGCGGTTGCGAGAACATGATCTGGTGGGACGTTACGGCGGGGAAGAATTCGCGGTGATACTGGTCGATGCGGATGGCCCGTCGGCGATCAAAATTCTCGACAATATCCGCAATGACTTCGCTCAGTTGCGCCATCTGGCGGGCAATCAGGAATTTTCCGTGACCTTTAGCGCGGGGATTGCCGATATTGCGCATTACGCGGAAGCGTCCCGTCTGACGGATGCCGCGGACAAGGCCTTATACAAAGCCAAACATGCCGGACGCAACCAGGTGGTGCTCGCCGACGGCAAGCCGCACTGAGCGGCGTCACGCGTTATTGAGGCAGTACCCGGATGCGCTGGCGGCCGAAGGCCTGGGTGTATTGCTCAAAATGTCCGGCAATGGTCGCCTGGCAGTCGGGACAATGACCGTCCGGTGTCAGTCGATACTGCTTGATTTCGTACCAGTCGCGCACGATCAGGGTGCTGCCGCAAGCGGGGCAGGCCGTGGTGTCACCCGCAATGTTATGTACATTGCCGGTGTAGACATATGAAAGCCCCGCCTGCTGTGCGATTTCGCGGGCGCTGATCAGCGTTTTGGGGGGCGTAGCGGGCACCTCCGTCATCTTGTAGTCCGGATGAAATGCGGTGAAGTGCAGTGGCACCTCGCGCCCTAGTTCCTTTGCGATCCACTCGCTCATCGCGCAGATTTCCGCTTCGCTGTCGTTTAACCCCGGGATCAGCAGCGTGGTGAGTTCAACCCAGACATCGGTTTCATTGCACAGGTATTTGAGGGTGTCGAGTACAGGTTGCAAGAGCGCGCCGCATTGCTTGACATAAAATTCATCGGTAAAACCCTTCAGGTCCACGTTCGCCGCATCCATTTTGGCAAAAAAATCCCGCCGTGCGGCGTCGTGTATATAGCCTGCCGTCACCGCCACGGTCTTGATTCCGCGCGTATGGCAGGCGTCCGCCACATCCATTGCATATTCGGCGAAGATGATCGGATCGTTGTAGGTGAATGCGACGCTCTTGCAACCTAAGCTTGCTGCGCTGTGTGCGATGGCATCAGGGGTTGCCTGGTCGGCCAGTTTGTCAAAGCTGCGCGATTTGGAAATATCCCAGTTCTGGCAGAATTTGCAGGCCAGATTGCAGCCTGCGGTGCCGAACGACAAGATGCTGCTGCCCGGATAAAAATGATTGAGCGGTTTTTTCTCGACCGGATCGACGCAGAATCCCGAAGACCTGCCATAGGTGGTGAGCACCATCGCATCCTCGACGCGGCCGCGCACAAAACACGCGCCGCGTTGTCCTTCGTGCAGCTTGCAGTCGCGCGGACACAAATCGCACTGGATGCGCCCGTCGGCAAGCGGGTGCCAGTATCTGGCGGGATAACGTTCGACAAGACTGATCGGCTCATCCATTTAATTGCTCCTGCGAATGATCGTTGGATTCTTCGAATTTGCTGACGGAATAACGCGACAGCCTGATCTGATCATCCCAGAAATCAGCGCTCAGTCCAGCCTTGCGCTTGAGATGCGCCATGAATACGTGCGGGTCAGGCAATTGTTCCCATACCTGAGGCAAAAAGGTGCTGCGATAGCTTGAAAATTCAAATATCACGCCGTCCAGGCCGGGTTTTAGTTGCGACAAGGCATCGGCCTCGTTGTTAAGTTCCATCGCCATGGGGGCGGTGAGTAGCGATATTTCGATGCGGGTGTCGGCAAACTCCTTTGTCGTAAGCGGCAAAAAGCGCGGGTCATGGAAGGCGGCGGATACGGCATTGCCTTTAACATCGGCAAGCAGCGTGCGATGCGCCTGCAAGGAGCCGATGCAGCCGCGCAGCGCGCCGTGCCGGGTGAGGGTGACGAAACAGGCGCCATGCTCTAAAAGCCAGTCTGCACTTTCGTCGGCCGTAAAGGGGCGGTGCAGTGCATGGGCAATCGCGGCGCGGGCTATCGGCAGCAGAATTTTTCCTTTGTCAGTGGGCATGGTGGCTATCCTCTGTAAAAGCCAGCGCGGCGTATCCGACTACCTGATCGCGGGTGCCTGCCGTGTCGCCCGAGTTGCGCAGGTCGAGCAGGTGCGGCACAAGGCGGTGTTTTTGTGCGGCCAGCATCAGTCCGCTGATCGGTGTGCCGCCGCAGGCGCGCTCATGCACAATCGGCTGCTGTAAATGCAGAATCGCCTGTACGGTTTCATTATCCACCCGCTGCGCTGTCCGGTAGGGCAGATAATGCGAGAGATCGGAGCTGATGACAATCAGGGTTTCCCCACCGCCCCATAGGGATTCCAGCACTTCGGCGACTGCCTCGGCGCTTGTGTGGCCGACTGCCAGTGGTACAAGGGTGAAATCAGATAGCACGCTTTGCAGAAACGGCAGTTGTACTTCGAGAGAATGTTCCTGTGCATGCGCCGCTGAACTGATGCACACCTGCGGCAGCGCACGGATGCGGTGAGCGGCTTCCGTATCTATTTTTACCCGCCCAAGCGGCGTATCGAAGGCAGCCGCATCGGGCAGCGCCAGACCGCGTACTGCGACGCGATGGGTAGGGCCCAGCAGGATCACGCGGCGAATGCGGGCGGCGATGGGGCGCAGCATGGCATAGGCGGTGGCGGCGACAGCGCCGGAGTAGATGTAACCTGCGTGTGGAACGATCAATGCCTTGGGGGATAGCGTGAAGTGCGGAGCCGCTACGAGATATTCCTGTATCTGATGGCTAAGCACCCTGGCGTCGTCCGGATAAAATAGTCCGGCAACTGCCGGCGGGCGTATGGCTGTCATGGTAATCTCCTGTAGCGGCATGGCGTGCCATGCGCATCAATAATGCACACAACATGAAGATATATCTGCAAAAGTCAATAGCCATTGATTATTAAACCCAAATAAATCATTAGGCTGTCATTCCCGCGAAGACCGGAGTCCAGCCAGAGAAAAATGCCGCGAATAACCAGTGGCTTGGCTGGCGTTGTTTGCCAGCTTAGCGGAATGGCTAATTGTTTCAACAGCCGACAAAACGAGTCGATTATCGATTTCGGTAAGTTTCGAGAAACGGCAAAAACCTGTTTTTGTCTCGCTGAGCGAGAATTGTTAAATCAACTGGATGCCGGCCTTCGCCGGTATGACGCCGTTTTTTCAAATGAACATACATGGATCGCAGTCATCGGCCAGAACGGCCATTGACCATTAATTAATTTTGATGCATAGTGACCATTACGATCATAATGGTGAGATAACATGATTACTCAAACGAGTGCAGTGACCTTTAGACAAAATCTGGGCGAAATGCTCAATCAGGTGCAGTACAGACACGACAGCATCGTAATCAATAAAGATGGCAAGCCGGTTGCTGCATTGGTTGATGCCAGGTTATTCGAGCGTATTCGACGCATGCAAGCTCGTTTTGATGCGCTATGCCAGCGTATTGAGTCAGGGTTTTCAAACTTACCCGAGGCAGAGGGAATTGCTGAAATTAATGCTGCTATTGAACTTGAGCGGGCATTAGCACGCACACCGAACAGTAAGCCTTGAGCCGTCATGGCCACGTTGCGTGTAGTTCTGGACACAAATGTGCTTCTCTCAGGTATTGCCTATCCGGCAAGCGTGCCGGGTAAAATTATGTCCGCCTGGCGGTATGGCTCGATAGAGGTTTTGCTGTTTGCTTATATCCTGGAAGAGTTGCGCCGCGTGTTGCCCCGGCTGGCTAACCGTCACGGTTTGACATCGGCGGAGATTGAAGACTTAGTAGATGCACTGTCCTTGCAAGCCGAAATTATTGAGCCGCTCCCTGTCGCAGATCCGGAATTGCGCGATATTGACGATCAGCCTGTACTGGGTACTTTGCTGGCCGCACTTAAAATATCTGATGTGAACTACCTTATCACCGGTGATAAGGATTTGCTGGTGCTGTCTGTACGCTACCCAATCGTGACCCCGGCGAATTTTTGGGCATTACATGCGGGATTCTGATCGGGAAGTGTTGTGAGGCGTGGAAACGGAGGCAAGTATGAGCAAAAAAATTAACGCTGCGGTTTCGAATGGCTTTGTCCCTTTCGTTAGAAGAGAATCATAATGCCAATCCGGATATTACCGATCTAAACGGTTCTGAGTTCAACCTGCCAACTTTGTTAGGCGATGCCAGCACGCTTTACGAAGCACTTATTCGTCAATTACATGGCGAGCTTAACCCTAAAGATGCTCAGCTTATTCTCGGGGCTCATATCGACAACGGCGTAGATAAACTTAAACGAGCAAAGTCTGCTGCTGATCTGCTGAAATACTAATTCAATCGAGTAAACCCCCGGCTATGCCGGGGTGCCTTCCGAAGTTTGACAATTCCGGAAGGCGCGGTGCAAGTACCAGATTTGGACGGCATCCTGCCGGGTGTCAAGCATCAGGTTGAGGTCAACTGCCGATTGGTGTTAGAATGCGCGCTGCTTCGGAATTGGCCGAGGCAAATTTCCCGCTCGCACAAGTTGGGGTGCTCACAGAAATCGCCTGAATATTCAATGTATTCAATGGTCTTCTGTATGGGTCAGGCTGGCGAGTGGTAGTCTTAACCCTTACGATAGGAATAATCATGGCTGTAACAATGCGTCAAATGCTGGATGCCGGTGTCCATTTTGGTCACCAAACCCGTTTCTGGAACCCGAAGATGGCACCTTTTATCTTCGGTCATCGCAACCGTATTCACATCATCAACCTGGAAAAATCCGTTGCCCTGTTCGCAGAAGCGGAAAGCTATGTGCGCAAACTGTCCGCGAAAAAAGGCACCGTCCTGTTCGTGGCAACCAAGCGTCAGGCGCGTGAAATTTTGCAGGAAGAAGCCGAACGCGCGAATTCACCGTTCGTCAATCACCGCTGGCTGGGTGGTATGCTGACCAACTACAAGACGGTACAGCAATCGATTAAGCGTCTGCGCGAACTGGAAGTCATGATGGCCGACGGTTCAACCGAAGGTTTTTCCAAGAAGGAAGCGCTGATGATGAGCCGCGAACTGGAAAAATTGAATCGCAGTCTGGGCGGTATCAAGGATATGGTGAATCTGCCGGATGCCTTGTTCGTCATCGACGTGGGCTACCAGAAGGGTGCCATCGTTGAAGCCAAAAAACTGGGCATCCCGGTGATCGGCATCGTCGATACCAACAACTCCCCGCTGGGCGTAGATTTCATGATTCCCGGCAACGACGACTCCACTCAGGCGATCCGTCTGTATGCACGTGGTATCGCGGATGCGGTGCTGGAAGGTCGTGCACAGGCCTTGAATGAACTGGTTCAGCAAGTAGCTGCCGAACAAGAACCGGAACAGGCTGCATAAATAAAATTATGCGCACAAAGGGGCGCGAGCCCCTTTTTTTGTAAGTTTTTATCAGAAATTCAGGAGTTTGAAGATGGCAGAAATTACTGCAAGCATGGTCAAAGAGTTGCGCGAAGCGACAGGCCTGGGAATGATGGAATGTAAAAAGGCGCTGGTGGAAGCCAATGGCGATTTCAAAGTAGCGGAAGAGCAGATGCGCATCAAGAGCGGCGCCAAGGCCAGCAAGGCCTCTTCGCGCGTAACCGCTGAAGGTGTGGTCAGCGCGTTTATCGCAGCGGACGGCAAATCGGGCGCGGTGGCGGAAGTGAACTGCGAAACTGACTTTGTCGCCAAGAACGACGATTTTGTCGCGTTTGCAAAAAATGTCGCCGAGACAGTTGCAAAGAATAATCCGGCTGACATTGAAGCTTTGTCCGGTATGAATATTGCCAATGGCACGGGAACGGTTGAAGAAACCCGCAAAGCGCTGGTGATGAAGCTGGGCGAGAATCTGACGGTGCGCCGTTTTGAGCGTTATGAAACCACCACCGGCAACCTGTCCAGCTATTTGCACGGCAGCAAGATCGGCGTATTGCTGAACTTCACCGGCGGTGACGAAGCGCTGGGCCGCGACATCTGCATGCACATTGCAGCGTCCAAGCCTAAATCGGTCGATTCATCGGGTGTGAACCCGGCAGACATTGAAACCGAACGCCGTATCGCGATTGAAAAAGCGCGCGAAGCCGGTAAAGCTGATGCGATGCTGGAAAAAATCGCCGAAGGTACCGTGCAGAAATTCCTCAAGGAAGTCACTTTGCTGGGCCAGGTTTTCGTCAAGGCGGAAGATGGTAAGCAGACTATCGAGCAGCTGTTGAAAGCGCGTGGTGCATCGGTTGCCGCATTCCAGATGTTCGTGGTGGGTGAGGGGATCGAGAAGAAGGTTGAAGACTACGCAGCGGAAGTGGCTGCAACCATCGCGGCCGCACAAGGATAATTGCCATGAGCACACCGGTCTATAAACGTATCCTGCTGAAACTCTCCGGCGAAGCCTTGATGGGGGACGACAGCTACGGCATCAATCGTCAGGTCATTGAGCGCATTGTCGCCGAAATAGCAGAAGTGGTTGAGATGGGTGTGCAGGTGGCGATGGTGATCGGCGGCGGCAACATCTTTCGCGGTGTGGCGCCCGCTGCTGCCGGTATGGACAGGGCTACGGCCGATTACATGGGTATGCTGGCCACGGTGATGAATTCGATGGCTTTGCAGGATGCGATGAATCGCGCGGGCCTCGATTGCCGGGTGCAGTCTGCGCTGAATCTGGAGCAGGTTGCCGAACCCTTCATTCGCGGCAAGGCCCTGCGTTATCTGGAAGAAGGCAAGGTCGTCATTTTCGCCGCCGGTATCGGCAGTCCGTTCTTTACCACCGACACGGCGGCGGCTTTACGCGGCGTGGAAATGAGCGCAGAAGTGGTGATCAAGGCGACCAAGGTCGATGGAATTTATACCGCAGATCCGAAAAAGGATCCGCACGCCGTTCGCTATCAGTCTCTGAGTTTTGATGAGGCGATCAGCAAAAATTTACAGGTGATGGATGCTACGGCGCTGACGCTGTGCCGTGATCAGAAGTTGCCGATTATCGTATTCAGTATCTTCAAGCCGGGCGCGTTGAAACGCGTGGTGCTGGGCGAGGGTGAAGGTACGCTGGTAAGAATTGAATAAGAGCCGGGCGGTTTTTTGGCACCCGCCAATGAGGAGACAATCATGATTGCAGAGATCAGAAAAGATACCGAACAAAGAATGCGCAAGTCGATGGAGGCATTGCGTGCCGATTTAGGTAAAATCCGCACCGGCCGTGCACATACCGGCCTGCTGGATCATGTGATGGTGGACTATTACGGCAGTCCGACGCTGGTCACTCAGGTGGCGAATATCACGCTGGTTGATGCGCGCACCATCGGCGTGCAGCCTTATGAAAAGAATATGGTGGGCAAGGTCGAGCGCGCGATACGTGATGCAGATCTGGGCCTGAATCCGGCTACCAACGGCGAGTTGATCCGGGTGCCGATGCCGATGCTCACCGAAGAGCGCCGTCGCGATCTGATCAAGCTGGTCAAGTCCGAAGGGGAAGACGCCAAGATCGCCGTGCGTAATATTCGCCGCGATGCGAATCATGGGTTGAAGGAGCTGCTTAAGAAGAAAGAAATTTCTGAAGATGACGAGCGCCGCATGCAGGACGACATCCAGAAGCTCACCGATCGCTTTGTATCCGAGATCGATCAGGCGCTGGCCGCCAAAGAAGTCGATTTGATGGCAGTCTGACAGGAATGAGGAATGAGGATTGAGGATTGAGCAGCGGCTTAACTCAATCCACTATCCTCGATCCTCAATCCTCAATCCTAAACATGACAAATCTGCCGAGTTCAACTCGCACTATCCCGGATGTAACGACCGTCCCGCGTCATATCGCCATTATCATGGATGGTAATGGTCGCTGGGCAAAAAAGCGCTTTATGCCACGCATCATGGGGCATCAGCGCGGCGTCGAATCCTTGCGCACCACTGTAAAAAGCTGCCGCGACCTGGGCGTGCAATATCTGACGGTATTCGCATTCAGCAGTGAAAACTGGCGCAGGCCATTTGAAGAAGTCTCCTTTTTGATGTCGCTGTTCCTGAAAATGCTGGAACGCGAGATCGCCAGCCTGCATAAAAACAACATTCGTTTGCGCATCATCGGCGATCGCTCGCGTTTTGACGAAACACTGCAAAAGACCATGCGGGATGCCGAGACGCTTACTGCGGGTAATACCGGGCTTACGCTGACTATCGCCGCCAATTACGGCGGACGCTGGGATGTCATGCATGCCGTGCAGGGTCTGTTAAAAGATCGTCCGGAGCTGGCGACCACCTTTACCGAAGAGGATTTACAGTCCTATCTGTCCATGGGGGACGCGCCGGAACCGGATCTGTTCATCCGTACCGGCGGCGAGAAGCGCATCAGCAATTTCATGCTCTGGCAGCTGGCCTATACCGAATTGTATTTTACCGACACGCTGTGGCCGGCGTTTGGCCGTCATGCGCTGGAGACGGCCATCGCCTCCTACCAGCGCAGAGAACGACGTTTTGGCAGAACCAGTGAGCAGTTGCTGAGCACGGCAAAGGAAGCGCAAAGTGCTTAAGTCCAGAATTATTACGGCCGTTATTTTGCTCATTGCATTGCTGCTGATCCTGTTCGCTTTGCCAAATGGCTGGTGGATTGCACTGGTAGTGCTGATGGTGATGCAGGGAACGCTGGAATGGTCGAAACTGTCCCGTTTATCCGGCCGTGGCACGTATCTGTTTGGTTTGACGACATTGCTGATGATACTGACACTGGTCTGGTTTGATGCACAGCAAGCCGATACCGAGCTCACACATTTACTCATTTATGCGGCATCCGCACTGCTCTGGCTGATCGTTGTGCCGGCCTGGATGTTTTACAGTTGGCGCGTTGAAAACAGGCTGCTGATGTGTCTGATTGGCTGGGCAGTGCTGATTCCGACGGGTCTGGCGATGCTGGATCTGCATGCGGTCAGTCCGTGGCTGCTGTTGATGCTGATGAGTCTGGTATGGGTGGCCGATATCGGCGCCTATTTTGCGGGACGGCGTTTTGGTAAACACAAGCTGGCACCCGGCATCAGCCCCGGAAAAACCTGGGAAGGCGTGGCGGGTGGCATGCTGGGTGCCACCGTGTATGCGCTGATAGTATGGTATATCATTCCCGTCGTGCCGCTGACGGGCTTGCTGCCGGCAGTCTGGTTCTGGGTGGCGCTGGCGGTGATCGGTGATTTGTTTGAATCGGCCATCAAGCGCCAGGCAGGGGTCAAGGACAGCGGCTCCTTGCTGCCCGGACACGGCGGATTGCTGGATCGTATCGATGCGCTGACCTCCACCTTGCCGCTGGCAGCGCTGGCCCTGCTGATCACTCAACTGGCCTGATATGCAATTTCTGACCGTTTTGGGTTCAACCGGCAGTATCGGCACCAGCACGCTGGATGTCGTTGCACGCCATCCGGATAAATATCAAATTACCGCTCTGACAGCGCACCGTCAGGTTGATCTGCTGTTTCGCCAATGCCTGCAATTCAAACCGGCCTATGCGGTGCTGCTCGATGATGACGCGGCGGTCAATCTGCGTGCGCAACTGCGCGACGCCGGATCAAAAACTCAGGTTTTGTGCGGGATTGAATCGCTGATTGCCGTTTGTGAGTTACCTGAAGTGGATGCGGTGATGGCGGCGATCGTGGGTGCGGCAGGTTTGCGCCCCACATTGGCTGCAGCTCGCGCCGGCAAGAAAATCCTGCTGGCCAACAAGGAAACACTGGTGATGGCGGGCAACGTATTCATGGATGCGGTACGCGCCAGTGGCTCTGCGCTGTTGCCGATAGACAGCGAACACAATGCGATTTTTCAGGCCCTGCCGCACAACTATAGCGGCGACATGGCAAGTGCCGGCGTGCGGCGCATACTGCTGACCGCGTCGGGCGGCCCTTTTCGCACCCTGCCGCTGAGTGCCTTGCAACAGGTTACACCGGATCAGGCCTGCAGTCATCCGAACTGGGTGATGGGTCGCAAGATATCGGTCGATTCAGCCAGCATGATGAACAAGGGGCTGGAAGTGATTGAGGCGCACTGGCTGTTCAATGCACAGGCTTGCGATATTCAGGTGGTGGTGCATCCGCAGAGCGTGATTCATTCGCTGGTCGAATATATCGACGGGTCGGTGATTGCCCAGCTGGGCAATCCGGATATGCGCACGCCGATCGCATACGGCCTGGCCTATCCTGAACGCATCGCTTCGGGCGTAGCCGCGCTGGACCTGTTCAAGGTCGCAACACTTGATTTTACAGCGCCCGATTTTGAACGTTTTCCCTGTCTGGCCTTGGCTTATCAGGCCTTGCGCGCGGCCGGCACGGCGCCTGCGATACTCAATGCGGCCAATGAAATTGCCGTGGCGGCGTTCCTCGAACAAAAAATATCATTTCTCTTTATACCGCAACTGATTGAATCCGTGCTGAATACTCTGCCCGTTCGCGCGGTGAACTGCCTCGAAGACGTGCTGGATGCAGATGCCGAGGCACGCCGTGCCGCCACTCAACTGATTAAACAAAAATGACGACATTTCTGGCTTTTGTGGGCGCGATTGCGCTGCTTGTGATGTTCCATGAATATGGTCATTACTGGGTGGCGCGACGTTGCGGGGTGAAGGTGCTGGTTTTCTCGCTGGGCTTTGGCAAGGTAATTTACCGCAAACGTCTGGCACATTCAGACACGGAATGGGTCATCTCCGCAATTCCGCTGGGTGGCTATGTCAAAATGCTGGACGAGCGTGAAGGCGAGGTCTTGCCATCCGAACGGCATCTGGCGTTTAACCGCAAACCGGTGCTGCAGCGCATGGCGATCGTGGTGGCGGGCCCGCTGGCCAACTTTCTGCTGGCGATCCTATTGTACTGGGTGTTGTTCATGCACGGCGTACCGGGTTTGAAACCGGTGCTGGGTAACGTGCCGGCCGGCACTCCGGCTGCGATCGCGCAGATGCATAAGGGCGAGACTATCCTTGCTCTCGACGGCAGGAAAATTCCCAGTTGGCAGGAGTTTCACTGGATGCTGATGACGCTGGGGCTGGGGCGCGGCGAAGTCAAGATCGAGGCACGGGATGTAGATGGCGCACCGCTGCATCACGTGCTTAACCTGGGTGTACTGGAAGCGCGGGATATGGATGGGCCATTTCTCGACAAGCTGGGTTTGCATCTGGATCAGCCGGTGCTGTTGCCTGTGATTGGCAAGCTCTCTGCGGACGGCGTTGCCAAGCAGGCCGGATTGCAGGAGGGCGATCTTATCCTGCGTGTAAATGGTGTGGCCGTGGCAAACTGGGATGCGCTGGTAGACGCGGTGCGTGTTCATCCCGGTCAACCCGTCCGGTTTGATATTCAACACGGCGAGGCAACGCGCAGTCTGACGATTACACCACAGGCTGTTACTGAATCGGGCAAAATAGTCGGAAAAATCGGCGCCGCGCCTAAAGTTGACGAGGCGGCGTTAAAAGCCATGCTGGTGGATGTGAGCTACGGTCCGCTCGATGCCGTCACTCAGTCGTTGCGCAAAACCTGGGAAGTGTCATCTATCAGTTTGAAAATGCTGGCTAAAATGGCGGGCGGCGAGATTTCCCTGAAGAATCTGAGCGGCCCGATCACCATCGCAGATTATGCAGGGCAGTCTGCGCATATGGGCGTGATGGCCTATCTGGGCTTTCTGGCATTGATCAGTATCAGCCTTGGCGTGTTGAATTTGCTGCCGGTTCCCTTATTGGATGGGGGGCACTTGCTGTATTATGTCGCCGAATGGATCAAAGGTAGTCCGGTATCAGAACGGGCATGGGAAAATGGCCAGAAAATCGGTATTGCATTGCTGGGTACGTTGATGGTTTTTGCCTTTTATAACGATATTAATCGCCTCATCTCAGGTTAGTAATAAATGAACAAGACAAAACTTGCTGGAATTATTTCGCTTTTATTCGCGGCGCCCGCCTGGGCCATCACCCCGTTTACCGTCAAGGATATACGTGTAGAAGGCATACAGCGTACCGAGGCGGGCACGGTGTTCAGCTATCTGCCGGTCAAGGTCGGCGATACGATGAATGACGAACAGGCAGAAGCTGCCATCCACGCCTTGTACGGGACCGGTTTTTTCAAGGATGTGCGTCTGGAAGTCGAGCAGGGCGTGCTGGTGGTGCTGGTGCGCGAGCGGCCGTCCATTGCCAGCATCGTGGTCAACGGGGTCAAGGATTTCCCCAAGGATCAGCTCAAGGAAAATATGAAATATGCGGGCCTAGCGGAGGCGCGTATTTTCGATAAGGGCGCGCTGGATAAGGCGGTGCAGGAATTGAAACGCCAGTATGTGGCGCGCGGCAAGTATGCCGTTGAGATCACCACCAAAGTGAGCGATCTCGAACGCAATCGCGTGAGCATCGTATTCAACGTGGTTGAGGGGGAAGTCTCCAAGATCAAACAGATCAATATTATCGGCAACAAGGCGTATAAGGAAGCGGATCTGCTGGACTTGATGAAGCTCAGCACACCGGGCTGGTTCAGCTGGATCAGCAAGAACGATCAGTATTCCAAACAAAAATTATCTGCTGATCTGGAAACCCTGCGTTCGTACTACATGGACAACGGCTATCTCGAATTCAATATCAATTCGACACAGATTTCCATTACGCCGGACAAGAAGGATATCTATATTACGGTTAATTTGACCGAAGGCGAGAAATATACGGTATCGAAAGTCGCCGTGTCAGGCAATACCCTGGTCCCCAAGCCGGAAATTGAAAAGCTGATTAAAATCAAGCCGAACGATCCCTTCTCCCGCAAGGCGTTGACAGAAACCAGCAAGGATATTGGTGAGCGACTGGCGGGCGGCGGTTATGCCTTTGCTAACGTCAATGCGATCCCGGATGTTAATAAAGACAAGCATGAGGTCGCCTTCACCTTCATGGTGGACCCGGGTCAGCGCGCGTATATCCGCCGCATCAATATTGCCGGCAACAGCAAGACGCGCGACGAGGTGATACGCCGCGAATTCCGTCAGGTTGAAGGCGCCTGGTTCGATGTGAATAAAATCAAGAAGTCCAAGCAACGCGTGGACAGACTGGGGTTCTTCTCTGATGTTAATGTGGAAACACCGGCTGTGCAGGGTGCTGCGGACCAGATGGATGTGAATGTCGCGGTTAAGGAAAAATCCACCGGGAGTTTCAATATCGGCGCGGGTATCAACAGCGGCGAGGGACTGGTGTTTTCAGGGGGCGTTTCACAAGCCAATCTGTTCGGCAGCGGCAACAGCCTGTCGACTCAGCTCAATACCAGCAAGATCAACCAGAATGTTTCGGTATCCTATACCAATCCTTATTACACCGATGAGGGAATCAGTCGCGGTTTCGACATCTACAAACGCAATACCAACACGACCAGCATTACGGTTGCGCAATACACGTCAGCTACGCTGGGCGCCGGTGTGCGTTATGGCGTGCCGATCAGTGAAGACCAGAGCATCAGTTTTGGTCTGTCGGCCGAACAAACCAATATCGGCCTGACGACACTGAGCCCGCAGCGCTATATCGACTACGTGAACACGTTTGGCAGTACCAACACAACCGTGCTGGGAACCCTGGGCTGGGGCAGCGATACCCGCGACAGCGCGATTTACACCACAACCGGTATGGTGCAACACGCCTATACGGAAGTTGCACTGCCGGTCATGAACATGCGCTATTACAAGGTCAATTATGACAACCAGTGGTTCTACCCGATCAATGACTTCCTGACGCTGATGACCAACGGGCAGGTCGGCGTGGCGGGGGGCTATGGCGGCAAACAACTGCCCTTCTTCAAAAACTTTTATGCGGGCGGAACCGGTTCGGTGCGGGGTTATCAAATCAACTCGCTGGGCCCACGCGATGCCACCAACCTGCCGTTGGGCGGTACGCGTCGTGTTACCGGTAGTATGGAGCTGATGACGCCGATGCCGGGCATCAAGGATAAGTCGGTGCGGCTGAGCGTGTTTCTGGATTCAGGTGCTGTTTACGGCCCGGGTGATTTACCGGGCAGCGCAGGTTTCCGTTTTTCGACCGGTGCTGCCATTACCTGGCTGTCGCCGATGGGACCGCTTAAGTTCAGTTTTGGCAAGCCGTTGAATAAACAGCCTCAGGATTTGCTGCAGGCGTTCCAGTTTACGATGGGTTCGATGTTCTGATGCAGGCGGCCGGTCGTTGCAACGGCCAAAAATCCGGCGACTGTTCAGGTTGTTGGGATGAGTGGTCTGTATTTTCACTGAACGTGTTTCGGCAAGTGGTTAGATAATGGAGGTTAGCGTGATGAAAACGAAAATTTTACTGCTGGGTGCATTGCTGTGCGCCAGTTCCGCATGGGCCGGTGATTTTAAAGTCGGCGTGGTGGATACCGAGCGTGTGTTGCGCGAATCCGTCCCGGCGATGAAAGCTGAGAAGAAGATTGAAAAAGAGTTTTCCGGTCGCGATCAGGATATCAAGAAAAATATGAAGCAGGCCAAGGATTTGCAGCTGGTTCTGGACAAGGATGCCGGCACGTTGCCTGAGGCGGACAGGCGCAGCAAGGAACGCGAGTTGAATGCGCTGAACGTCAATTTGCAGCGCATGCAACGCGAATTCAGGGAGGATTTGAGTCTGCGCAAGAACGAAGAGCTGGCGGTCGTGCTCGAACGCGCCAATAAGGCGATACAGGCCATTGCTGAATCTGAAAAATACGATCTGATTTTGCAGGAAGCCGTGTATCGCAACCCTAAGATCGATATTACCGACAAGGTCATCAAAAGCCTGGCCACCGACAAGCCCGACAGCAAATAAAGCGCTGTTATGCACTACACTTTAGCGGAGATTGCGACGCGTTTTGGCGGGCGTGTTTTGGGTGATCCCAATGTGAGGATTACTCAGATCGCCACCTTGCAGCAGGCGCTACCCGATCAGATCAGTTTTCTGACCAACAGCAAATATCGCGCCGAATTACTCACAACGCGCGCAGGAGCCGTGATTCTGAGTGAGGCCGATGCAGAAGTGACGGATTTGCCACGCATCGTCTCACAAAACCCTTACGCCTATTTTGCCAAAGTGTCGGCGTTGCTCAATCCGCAACCCGAATTTTTGCCGGGCGTGCATGCAACAGCCGTGATCGGGGAAGGTGCACAGATCGATCCCACCGCCTGTATTGCCGCTCTGGCGGTCGTCGGCGCAGGGGCTGTCATCGGTGAATATTCGGTGATCGGGGAGGGTTGTTTTGTCGGCGACAACGTGGTTATCGGGCGTCATGTACGTTTGTATCCGCGGGTGGTGATCTATCATGATTGCGTGGTCGGTGATCATCTGATCGCGCATTCCGGTGTGGTGATCGGGGCAGACGGGTTTGGCATTGCCATGGATGAAGGGCGCTGGCTCAAAATTCCGCAGATCGGTCGCGTGGTGATCGGCAACGATGTGGAAATCGGCGCGAATACCACCATCGACCGCGGTGCACTGAATGATACCGTGATCGAAGATGGCGTGAAACTGGACAATCAGATCCAGATTGCGCACAACGTGCGCATCGGCGCGCACACGGCGATTGCCGGCTGCGTCGGGATTGCCGGCAGTACGACGATCGGAAAATATTGCCAGATTGGTGGCAGCGCGGGCATTCTGGGGCATTTGAAAATTGCAGACCATGTGGTGATTGCCTCGTTTACCCTGATCGGCAAATCGATCGCGGAGGCTGGTTCCTATGCGGCGATTTTCCCGTTCGGCAAGACCGAAGACTGGCGAAAAAATGCGGTGCATCTGCGCCATCTGGATGAGATGGCCAAACGCATCAAAACGCTGGAACAGGCGTTGTTAAAAAATGTAGAAAGGGTATGAAATGAGTACGCAACAAGAAAACGCCGCGCATCAGATGGATATACACGCCATCCTTGAAAGTCTGCCGCATCGCTATCCGTTTTTACTGGTGGACAGGGTGTTGTCGATTGAACCGGGTAAAAGCATCGTCGCGCTGAAGAACGTCACGATTAACGAGCCTTTTTTCCCCGGCCACTATCCGCACCATCCGGTGATGCCGGGCGTATTGATTATCGAGGCGATGGCGCAAGTGGCCGCCTTGCTGTCTTTCCAGACCCTGCCCAGCCAGCCCGATGAAAAATCGGTGTATTACTTTGCAGGCATTGATGGTGCGCGCTTCAAGCGCCCGGTCACCCCGGGCGATCAGCTGATCATCAAGGTCGAACTGACCCGCAGCATGCGCGGCGTGTTCAAGTTCAAGGCGATCGCTGAAGTAGACGGTCAGCGGGCCGCCGAAGCTGAATTGATGTGTACGGTTAAATCGGTGGCCTGATGACCACGCAGCGCATACACGCAACTGCACTCGTTCATGCGAATGCAAAACTCGCCGCTGACGTCGAGGTGGGCGCCTATTCGATTATCGGTGAACATGTCGAGGTAGGCGAGGGGACCGTGATCGGCCCGCACGTGGTCATCAACGGCCATACCCGTATCGGCCGGCACAATCGTATTTTTCAGTTTTGTTCGCTGGGTGAAATACCGCAGGACAAAAAATATGCGAATGAACCGACCCGGCTTGAAATTGGTGATCACAACACCATCCGGGAATTCTGTACCTTCAATCTGGGTACGGCGCAGGACGTCGGCGTGACGCGTCTGGGTAATCATAACTGGATCATGGCGTATGTGCATCTGGCGCACGACTGCCAGGTGGGCAACCATACGATTTTTGCCAATAATGCCCAGCTGGCAGGCCACGTCGAGGTTGGCGATTACGCGATTCTGGGCGGCTTTACCGTGGTGCATCAGTTCGTCCGCATCGGCGCGCACATTATCACCGGCATGGGCACCATCCTGTTGCAGGATGTGCCACCCTACATGCTGGTTTCCGGCAATCCTGCCGCACCGCATGGCATCAACTCTGAGGGCTTGAAACGGCGCGGCTATACCAGCGCCGCTATCATGGCGATCAAACGCGCCTACAAGACCTTGTATAAATCCGGTTTAAGTCTGGCAGATGCGCAATCCGCCATTGCAGCGCAGCAGGCAGAGCATGCTGAATTGAAATTATTGGCGGATTATCTGGCGGATTCAGATCGCGGTATTGTTCGCTGACAGGTTCGTTCATGGCGCAGAAAAAAATTATAATCGGCATCGTGGCGGGTGAAACCTCGGGTGATTTGCTGGCCAGTCATTTGATGGCGGCGATTAAACGCGTCCGTCCGGAGGTTGAATTTGTCGGTATCGGCGGACCCAGGATGCAGTCGGCCGGCATGCAGGTGATGTATCCGATGGAAAAACTGGCGGTATTCGGTTATGTCGAGGTGCTGCGTCATTATCGCGAGATTACCGGCATACGCAGCAAGCTGCGCCGCTATTTTCTGGACAATCCGCCGGCCTTGTTTGTCGGGGTGGATGCGCCGGACTTTAATCTGAATCTTGAACTCAGCCTTAAGCGTCATGGGATACCCACTATTCATTATGTCAGTCCGTCGATATGGGCATGGCGCGGCGAGCGTATCCATAGAATCAAGCGCGCCGTGACACACATGCTGGCGCTGTTTCCGCATGAACCCAGACTTTACCGGGATGCCGGTGTTCCTGTCGAGTATGTAGGGCATCCGCTTGCCGATATGTTGCCGGAACATCCAAGTCGCGACAAAATGCGTGAAATCATGCGCTTGCCGTTGCAGGCGCGGGTGTTTGCTTTTTTGCCTGGCAGTCGCCAGTCCGAAGTTAAACAGCTTGCTGCGCTGTATATAGAAACCGCTCGGCTGATTTTGCAGGACATTCCGGATGCGCGTTTTCTGGTGCCACTGGCGAGTCGTGAAACACGTACGATTTTCGAGCAGGCGATTTATGACTGTAAGGCGGAAGAATTGCCGTTTTCCCTGTTGTTTGGCCACGCTCAGGACGCCATGGTAGCAGCGGATATGGTGCTGGTTGCCTCGGGAACCGCGACGCTCGAATGCGCGTTGCTCAAACGTCCCATGGTGATCACCTATCGTTTGAACAAGCTGACCTGGCGGATGATGAAACGCAAAAGCTATCTGCCCTATTTCGGTTTGCCCAATATTCTGTGCGGACGTTTTGTGGTGCCCGAACTGATACAGGACGATGCGACACCTGAAAACCTGTCGCAGGCGCTGCTCAACTTGTTGAATGATCAGGATGCCGTGGCACGGCTTGAAACGATTTTCAGTGAGTTACATCACACGCTGCGGCAAAACACGGCGCAGAAAGCGGCCGCGGTGGTGCTGCAATACTTACCCGTTGCCTGATGCCATTGTTCAGTTTGAATGAGACGGAGAGCGGAACGCAGCTGATCATCTGCGGCGTGGATGAAGCCGGGCGCGGCCCGCTGGCGGGGCCGGTGAGTGCGGCCGCCGTGATACTCGACGATACCCGACCGATTGCGGGCCTGAATGATTCCAAAAAACTCAGCGAACGTCAGCGCGAAAAACTGGCACCGATAATACGCGAACGTGCGATCGCCTGGGCGGTGGCCTATGCTTCCGTGGAAGAAATTGACCGCCTCAATATTCTGCAAGCCTCGTTACTGGCGATGCAGCGTGCGGTGCTGGCCTTATCCGTTCGGCCGCAACAGGTGCTGGCAGACGGCCTGTATTGTCCTGATACCGGCATTGAAAGTCAGGCCATCGTCAAGGGCGACAGCAAAGTGGCGGCCATCGCCGCTGCTTCCATACTGGCCAAGACCAGTCGCGACGCCCTGATGCTGCAATTGCATGAGCACTATCCGCAATACGGATTTGCCATTCACAAGGGCTATCCGACGGCTCAACATCTGGCGGCCTTGCGCGAATATGGTGCGTGTGAGATTCATCGCAAAAGTTTTGGGCCGGTAAAGAGGCTGTTGATCGGCTAGGGAAGCGCTGATTTATTCGTCATCCCCGCAAAAGCGGGGATCCAGTGTCTTTATTTTACTGGGTTCCCGCCTGCGCGGGAACGACAAAACCGAATAAATCAGCGTCTCCCTAGCATAGGCTGGGCATAGGTAAGCAGTCCGTGATAATCTAGTATATGGAAGGCGAATTGTCGAATCGGGATGACAGGGACTTAAAGGGAGGTCAGCTAGCTTGTCTATTACACAGGAAAAGGGCATAGACGCCCTGTTTAAGAAAAACCCCCTGGAAAACGAATACGTTGATTTCAGCAGATTGACCGCGCTGGTGATTGACGATATCAGTGCCATGCGCCATGCCGTTCGCTCGCAGTTGCATTCGCTGGGTCTTAATGCGGTCAAGGTAGCCAGCAACGCGGCGGAGGCGCTGGTGCAGGTGCAGTCGAATGCTTTCGATCTGATCTTGTGCGATTACAATTTGAATAAGTCCAGTTCGGGTCAGCATTTTCTGGAATATTTGCGTAATGAAAATATCTTGAATGCGACCACCATTTTCGTGATGTTGACGGCAGAAACAGAATACAGTTTTGTCGCCAACGCGGTGGAATTCATTCCCGATGATTATCTTTTAAAGCCGTGTTCCGAAAAAAAAATGCGCGCCAGACTCGAACGTCTGATCGACCGGCGCACTTTTCTGCTGCCTGTGTTAAAAGCAATTGACGCCAAGGAGTACGACGCTGCGGTCGTCGCATGCGACAAATTACTGGTCGTTGCACCGGATGACCGGCGCATGATGGAGGTGTTAAAGCGTAAGACGGAAGCGCAACTGGCCCTGCACGACTATGAGCGCGTACTGGAAACGTATGAAAAGGCGGCTGCCCTGCGTGCAGATGTTCCCTGGGTGATGATGGGGCTGGCGCGTACTCACTATGGACGGGGAGAGCTGGAAGAAGCCGCAAAAATTGCCAGAAGCCTGATTGAAAAAAGTCCGAATTATGTGGCTGCCTATGAATTGCTGGCGAAAATCAGCCAGGAAACGGATGACGATGAAGGCGCTTTTGAGCTGTTGAGCCGTTCTTCCATAATCCTGCCGAGTGCAAAGCGCTTTCGTTCGGTCTCGCAGGCTGCTTTTTTAATGGGTAAGCTTGAGGAAGCGAAATCGAATTCTGAAGAAGCCATTCGTTTATCCAGCGGATCCATGGTGGAGCGCTCGGGCGATTACCTGTCCCTGGCGCAAACCCTGGTGGATATGGGCGATCATAAAGGTGCGATTGAAACGCTGGAAAAAACAGCCAGAAAACACGGCGATGTGGGTATCTTTGGCGTAGCGAAAGGGGCAATTCTGGCACAGGCCTATTTCGAGTCCGGCGACAGGGAAAAAGCCAAAAAATTGGTGGAAAGATCAAAATCCCTGATGGCCAACCGGAAAAACAGTTTTGTGATGACGGCGCTGGGCAAGGCGGCGTTGAAAGTGGGCGATGTGATGTTAGGCTTGAAATTGATGACCGAAGCGGTGCAGGTCAGCGGGAAGGATCAGAAGCGTATCGCGCGTCATGTCAAAAAATCCATGGTGGATACCGGCCATAATGAAAAAGTCGAGGATGTGATTGACGGCGGCAAGAAACGTATTCTGTTGCTGGTTGATGAAGCGAACAAACTGATGCGTTCGGCGCACTTTGCAGAAGCCAACGAAAAGGTACTTGAAGCGCTCGATATTCAGGGAGAAAATCTGGAAGCGCTGATGACGGCCGCCCAGCTTCATCTCTTGTGGTTGAAACATAAAGGCGTGGATGATGAAATCGTTGGTCGTGCCAAATCCTATCTCATAATGTTGGACAAACTGGTTCCGAACAATCAGAAGGTAATGAATTTTTACCGGTTTTTTAATGAGATTGTGAGCGAATAAATGCAACACAGTCTGTCAGCGCTGGTGGCACACGATATTAAAAATGCCCTGGCTTTGCTGGAAATTGATCTTGAACAATTAAATCATCGTTCCGATGTGCCCATCGAGGGCGCACGAGCCTATCGTCGTTGCGTTGAACTGAAAAGCCGTCTGATCGGGTTTCTCACGCTCTACAAATATGATCAGTCCGGTTTGAATCCGCTCATTTATGAAGTTGATCTGATGGATTTTCTTGAAGAACTGATCATGAACAGCCCTTCTGTGGTGATGCCGGAAGTGTATCAGGGAGCCCCGCTGTCGGTGCAGGTGGATCGTGACAGAATATGTGTTGATGCGGCGTGTAGCCATGCCGGGGTAGGATTCTTTGATGAGAATCTGCTCGAACTGGCACTGGAGTCTGTGCTCAACAATGCGGTACGCTATGCGCACCACCAGATCAGCCTCTGGTATGAACAGGATGCGGAGGTGCTGGTGTTCAAGGTGCTCGATGACGGGGAAAGTGCTGCGGATATCAGCGGGTCACCTGGCGAGAAGGAAAAATCCGCGTCGACAGGGTTGGGTCTGGCCTTGTGCAAGGCCGTAGCCGAGGTGCATGGGGCAGGCGCGATACAGCTTGAGCGCGTGGCGGGCGGGGGTATGCTGTTCAGTATGACATTGCGGCAAGTGACTTGCCATAACCACAATTAGCTCATTCAATAAATGTATGTATGGCTTCAATACGCTGATGGATAACTTTAAGGGGGTGGTGCGTCGTATGCTCGCATTGCTGGGTCTGTTGATGCTGACGACGCATTGGTAGTTTGCGGAAACGGTCGATCTGAAACTTAAAAATGGCGTTATCGCAAACGCCGATTTTCTTGCGGGCAAGTCGCAGCGCACGGCCATTTTGCTGTTGCATGGTTTTTTGCAGACCGGGCATACGCTGCCGATCAGCGCCCTTGCGGGCACACTGAGCGATCAGGGTTATACCGTGCTGGTTCCTACGCTCTCGCTAGGCATTAACCGTCGCGCCCGAAGCCTGGCGTGCGAAGCGGTACATATGCATACCAAGGAGGGGGATGTGGCAGAAATCGGCCTGTGGGTGAACTGGCTGATCCGTAAGGGATATCAAAATATCGTGCTGGTGGGACACAGTTCCGGCAGTCTGGAAATGCTGCAATATCTGACCCTCAACCCCGCACCCGAGATCAGAAAAGCTATTCTGATCAGCCTGATTCCGTTACGCAGCATCCCTCAGGATGTACAGAATGCACTCGCCAGGATAAAACAGGGTGCAGAGGGGGCGTCGGCACTGTCACGCTATACGCTGGGGTATTGTAATAACAATTATGTATCCCCGCCGGCCGCTTATCTGAGTTATGCGGAATATGACAGCAGCAGGACGCTGGCACAATTTGGCAAAGCCCGCGTGCCCGTGGAGGTGATCATGGGTTCGGCGGATAGCGCGATGGCGCCGGACTGGCCTGACAAAATCAGAGCGAGAGGCATTCCGGTGGCCGTCATTGATAAGGCGACGCATTTCTTTGATGGTATGCAGGAATTTGATCTCGCCGACAAGGTGGCGTCCATTTTGACAAACATGCCTGAAATGAGCAGCGGTTTGTAATGCGGCGCTTCTGGCCGTTTACGATTAAAACCTATGCGATTGTGTTGATCGCGCTGATCGCTTTGATTTCCGGGATTATGGGCTGGGTCATTCAACATAAGCTGGACACCATCAAACGTCAGGCCAACACGCTGCATGCGGATGCCGCGAACGAAGAGTTGTCTTACAGTTTGTATCACCTGCTCAATGATGTCAGGCAAAAAGCTGAAAGGCTCAGTTTTCAGGAGGAGGCGCGTCAGCAGTTTCTTAGTCCGTCTTACTATGGGTACTGGCGTGACAATCGTGCAATGGGTTCCGGTTCAGCGCCCACTTATTTGCAGGCCATCGAACTGTACACTCAACAAGGCGCGTCTCTGGCGGCAACGCCCGCCAAGGAAATGCCGGCGCATCTCAGTCTGCAAGACTTGAACGGCTTTTTGGCAGTTCAGGAAAATCGTGATTATCTTTACGTGTTCTATCCTGTTTATGCGATTGAGGGAAATAGCGACTCGGCGATTTTAGGTTATATTGGTTTTAAACTCGATTTTATGAGTGCCATCAGAGAGGGGCAGCGTTTTAATTATATCAATATGAGCAGCCTCATCCTTGATCTCAATGGCCAGGAGCATCTGCCACTCTCGCAACTCATTACACGCCTGAATTACACGCTTTTTCCCGACCCTGAAAGTGCGGCACTGGCACGTACAATTAAAGCGTTTCAACTGCAGGTTTTGCTGGTGGCAATCGGATTCGCCGTGCTGCTTTATATCTTATTGGACACCCTTCTGGCGGCGCCATTGCATCGTTTATCACAACATATCGACGCCTTGCGTGAAGGAAAAAGCGGATTGCTGACCGGGCTTTTTACGCGCGGATTGCCGGTGGCGGAACTGGAGAAAGTACGTCATTCGCTCAATGACTACCAGAGCAAGCTCGAAGAAATGCATCAAAGTCTGAACGAAAAAAATGACGAGCTGTGGCTGCTGGCGCATCGTGATCCGTTGACCGGCGTGTATAACCGGCGCGGTTTTGAGGATGACTGGCAACACGTGCTCTCGGTGTCGGGCGGCCACCGTCTCGAAGTGGCCATGCTGTTATTCGATTGCGATCATTTCAAGGCCATCAACGATACCTACGGACATCAAACCGGCGATCAGGTGATTCAGGCGATCACCCACACATTGCAAACCAGCCTGAGGCAGGGCGATCGTCTCTACCGTCTGGGCGGCGATGAGTTTGCGACCCTGTTTCTGGATATCGAGGCCGATCTGGTGTTTCAGACGGCGCAGCGTTGTGTCGAAGCCGTCAGTCTGTGTGATTTTTCCGCGCTGGGGATCAAGGAACCCGTGCGTATCAGCGCGGGCCTGGCATCGGCTTCAGGGAGCGATACAGAAAGCCTCGCCAGTCTGCCGAAACAGGCCGATATCGCGATGTACCACGCCAAACGTCCCGGTAAGCAAAAAATTGCCGTCTATGATGAAAGCATGAACAACGATTTCGGCGCGCTATTTTCAACCGGGATCACCCATGCGATTTTTGAGGCGATCAGCAAAGGGGATGCGCTGGAGATGCATTATCAGCCGGTCGTTAGTCTGAGCAACGGTGAGGTGGATTACTACGAAGCGCTGGTGCGTATCCGGGACGGGGATGAACTGATCAGGCCCGCCTCGATTTTCCCTGTCATTGAAGCACGCCGTCTTGAAGCGGAGCTTGATCTGGCTATACTCGGGCGCATCGAAAAAGACCTTGAGCTCGGCCGGATACCGGCACACAGCGGCATTTCGCTGAATGTGTCCGGCCCGGGGGTGATCAGTCAAAAAATAATCGATAAAATACTGTCTCTTGGACGTTTTCTTGAGCATTATCGGCTGATTGTGGAAGTCACGGAAACGGCACTCATTACCCAGATCCATCAGGCTTCTGTCAATCTCAATACGCTGCGGCGCGCCGGATTCAAAATTGCGCTTGATGATTTTGGCAGCGGCTATTCTTCGCTCGGTTATCTGGCCAATATGCCGGTCGATATCATCAAATTTGACATCTCCATGATCCGTCATCTTGACGCGGGCGGTCAGCAGGGCCTGATCGTCGAAAATCTCGCCCATATGGTGGTCAAGGCAGGCTATACGGTGGTGGCTGAAGGGATAGAAACCGAGGCGACTTTGCGAAAAATCATGCAGAGCGGTTTTTCGAGCGGGCAGGGCTATCTGTTCGGACGGCCGGCTCATCCTTGTCAGGCAGCCGTCAACACGTCACTGATCAGTAGAAAAGCAGCCTGAAACCGGCGCGTAGCGGCCACGAAAATAAAAACATCGCTTTACGCTTCGGTCGCGCCCAGCGAGGTGGTGTTGAAGCCGCCGTCCACGTAGGTGATTTCGCCGGTAATGCCGCTGGCCAGATCGCTGCACAAAAAGGCCGCCGCGTTGCCCACTTCTTCGGCCGTGATGTTGCGCTTGAGCGGGGCGTGTTGCTCGTTATAGCCCAGCAATTTGTTGAAATCGGCGATCCCTGCCGCCGCCAGCGTCCGGATGGGGCCGGCGGAGACCGCATTGGCGCGTATGCCGCGCGCGCCCAGTTGCATTGCCAGATAACGCACGCTCGCTTCAAGGCTGGCCTTAGCCAGGCCCATCACGTTGTAGTGCGGCATGGTGCGTACCGCGCCCAGATAACTCAGCGTCAGGATGGCAGCACGGCGACCTTCCATCATCGGTAACGCGGCTTTGGCCAGGGCGGGAAAACTATATGCACTGATGTCGTGCGCGATGCGAAACGCCTCGCGACTGAAGCCATCCAGGAAGTCTCCGTCCAGCGCTTCGCGCGGCGCGTAAGCAATCGCATGCACAAAACCGTCAAAACCGTCCCAGTGCTGTTTAAGGCTTATAAACAACTCGTTAATCTCGTCGTCCGAGGCGACATCGCAGGGAAATACCAGTTCACTGCCGAAATGACGGGCCAGGTCCAGCACGCGGTCGCGTACGCGTTCGCCCTGATAGGTAAAGGCAAGTTCCGCGCCTTCGCGGTGCATGGCTTGCGCTACACCATAAGCGATTGAACGTGTGCTGATCATGCCGGTAATCAGCATGCGTTTGCTGGCCATAAATCCCATATATATCCCCAGATGATTGATTGGTCGACCGCGATTATAAAGCAATGATGTCCAATTACTCCAAGATTGTCCAAACGACGCCTTCAGGGTTGGCCGCCGTGTAGTTATACCCATGTATTGCGCCGCGTGAAACGGCATAGACAGGCTCTATGCGCGCTATTTATACAATGAACTGGCGTGAATTATCATTCTGCTTTTAAATCATCGCTGCGATCATCATGCGGGTGGTGAATGTTGCTAATGGCTATATATTGCTGGGGGGTAGAGGATTCATCTTTTAGCAACGCGCTGCAATAAATAGGCTAAGAAGCAGTATGCATGTTTTTGCCATGCGTGACGGATGCAATCGTATATAATCTCGGGCTTGTCAATTTCAGGTTTATCTTCATGCTGGAAGTCAGCAATCTTGCTTGTAGCCGCGGTGACCATCGTCTGTTCTCGGGATTGAGTTTTGCGATGCATCCCGGACAGATCATGCAGATTCAGGGCGTCAATGGCAGCGGCAAGACCAGTTTGCTGCGCACCCTGTGCGGATTCATACAATCCGATGAAGGTAAAATCAGCTGGGAAGGTTGCGATGTGCGCGATTTGGCGGAAGAATTTTTTTCGAAAATATTGTATCTGGGGCATTTAAATGCCATCAAGGATGAATTAAGTGCGTTGGAGAATTTGCGTATTTCGGCCGGTTTGTCGGGGGTGAGGGTCAGTGATACGGATGCCATTTCCGCCTTGCGCCGTATGGGGTTGAAGGGCCGTGAACGGTTGCCAGCCAAGGTGTTGTCGCAGGGGCAGCGACGTCGTGTGGCGCTGGCCCGTTTGCTGGTCAGCGATGCGAAACTCTGGATACTGGATGAACCTTTGACGGCATTAGATGTCAACGCTGTGGCGCTGATTGAGGGTGTGTTGACCGAACATCTGGCGCGTGAAGGCATGGTGATTTTTACTACCCATCAGCCGCTGACGGTGGCGGGTGTGCGCAGTTTGTCACTGTCATGAAGAACTTGATTGTATTATTGCTGTTAATGGTGCGGCGTGATTTGCTGCTGGCGATGCGCCGCCGTGCAGATGTACTGACCACGCTGATTTTTTTCGTGATGGTGGTCAGCCTGTTCCCGCTGGGGGTCGGCCCGGAAACGGATATGCTGCGCAAGATGGCGCCGGGCGTGTTATGGGTAGCAGCCTTACTCGCATCAATGTTGTCGTTGGGCCGGTTGTTTGCAGCTGATCATCTGGATGGTACGCTAGAACAATTGCTGCTGGCGCCGCAGTCGCTGTCGGTGCTGGTGCTGGGAAAAATGCTCTCGCACTGGATGGTGTCGGGTCTGCCGCTGGTACTGATGACGCCGGTACTGGGCTTGCAGTTTGATATGAAGGTGGAGGCCATCGGTGTGCTGATGCTGGGCTTGTTGCTGGGAACGCCGATTTTGAGCATGATAGGCGCAATCGGTGCGGCGCTGACGCTGGGGTTGCGCGGCGGCGGGGTGCTGTTATCCTTACTGGTATTGCCGTTGTGCATCCCGGTGCTGATTTTTGGTACGGGCGCGGTGCAGGCAGCGACCAACGGCCTGAGCATTTCCCCGCATCTGTCTCTGCTGGGCGCGTTGCTGGTGCTGTCTGTGGTATTTACGCCCTGGGTGACGGCCCAGGCTTTACGAATTTCGATGGAATGATGTTTATATGGCAATAAACTGGTTCAAATACGCAGCGCCGACCACTTTTTATCCGCTGGCGGGCAAGCTGATTCCGTGGTTTGCCGTGTCGTCCGCTGTGCTGTTTGCCGCAGGGTTGTATCTGGGTTTTGTCGTGGCGCCCAGTGACGCGACTCAGGGCGAGTTTTACCGCATCATCTACATTCATGTTCCAGCCTCGATACTCTCCATGTTTTTGTATCTGGTGATGGCAGGCTATGCCGCGCTGGGTCTGATCTTCAATACCCGGCTGTCGTCGATGATGGCCAGCGCGGTTGCACCGACCGGTGCTCTGTTCGCTTTTATCGCACTGTGGACCGGCGCACTGTGGGGAAAACCCATGTGGGGCGCCTGGTGGGTGTGGGATGCGCGCCTGACTTCCGAACTGATTCTGTTGTTTCTCTATCTGGGCTTTATTGCGCTGCATGCCTCGATCGATGATCCGCGTCGTGCCGATCGTGCCGCCGCGTTACTGGCGATCGTCGGTTCCGTGAACGTACCCATCATCTACTTTTCAGTGAAGTGGTGGAATACCCTGCATCAGGGCTCAACCATCAAATTCACCGGCACGTCCATGCAGATCACCATGCAGCAGGCGATGTTCACCATGCTGGCCGCCTGCTGGCTGTATGCCCTTGCCGTGGTGCTGGCGCGTGTACGCAGCATCATCCTTGAGCGCGAACGGCATACCAAATGGATTACTGAACTGGCGGAGGTGCGGTCATGAAAATGTGTGTGAATGAGACAGGTGCGGGAATGACCGCACAGCAACTCCTGATGGAACTACTAGCCAATCCACTAAGCCAGCAAGCTGGCAAGTGGCTGGTTATCCTGCAAGCGGCTGGTGCCGCCATAACCAGCGACTTGGCGCGCGTTCTTTGTGCGCCTAGTCGAATGGCTAGGGGCATCATCAGTAACGTGTCGGAGTTGCGGTCATGAACCTGGATATCTGGATGAGAGCCAACCCGCTGACTTATGTCTGGGTGGGTTCCTATGCAGTGGCATTTTTGACACTGGCAATTGAGGTTGCAATGGTGAGACATAAAAGAAAAACAACCCTGCAACAGGTGCGCCTGATGCAGGAAGCTGGGGAGAAAGAATGAAACCGCGTCAAAAAAGATTTGTTTTTATCATAGTGGGTGTCGCCGCTGTCGGGCTGGCAGTCGGATTGGTGCTCAATGCGTTGAAGGGTAACGTCAGTCTGTATTTTACCCCGACCCAGGTCTACAACAAGGAAGTGCCGCAAGACCGCAGTTTCCGCATCGGCGGCCTGGTGGAACAGGGCAGTCTCAAGCGTGAAGGAGACGGCCTGACGGCGCGCTTTGTGATTACCGACCTGAAGAAGAGTTTACCGGTAGTGTACGTGGGCATCCTGCCTGACCTGTTCAAGGAAGGAAAAGGGGTGGTTGCACAGGGTAAAATGGAGGCCGATGGCGTCATGCATGCCTCGGAAGTGCTGGCCAAACATGATGAAAATTACATGCCGCCGGAAGCCAAGGACGCGCTGGATAAGGCCAAAAAGGCACAAGGGGGGAGCAAATGAGTTATGCGCATGTCATTTCGGCGCAGGTCGATATATCAATAATGCATGTCAAACCGATTGGCCGTGGCCGTAGCCAAAATTACATACCGCCGGAAGCCAAGGATGCCCTGAAAAAAGCCGCAGCCGCAGCATCTGTTGCCAAATAACCAAGAGAGAATACATATGATTCCAGAACTAGGTCATTTTTCCCTGATTATCGCGGTGTTTCTGGCGATGTCCCTGGGCGTACTGTCAATATACGGCGCAGCACGCAACAACCGTGTTTTGATGGGCGTTGCTCGTCCGTTGGCTTACGGACAGTTTGTTTTTATCGCGCTGGCCTTTGCCGTGCTGGCGCATGCCTTTTTGAGTAATGATTTTTCCGTGCTGTATGTCGCGGAGCATTCCAACTCTCAACTACCCTCACAATACCGTTTTGCGGCCATCTGGGGCGGGCACGAAGGGTCCTTGTTGTTGTGGGCCTTGCTGTTGTCCGTCTGGGCGGCTGCCGTGGCAACTTTCAGTAAACATTTACCTGAAGAGATGGTGGCGCGCGTACTGGGCGTGATGGGGCTGATCGAGGCGGGATTTCTGTTGTTCATGTTGTTAACTTCCAATCCATTCACGCGTCTGTTGCCGGCCGCGGCCGATGGCCGCGATCTGAATCCGCTGTTGCAGGATCCGGGGCTGGTGATCCATCCGCCCATGCTGTACATGGGCTACGTCGGATTTTCCGTGGCGTACGCTTTTGCCATTGCGGCCTTGCTGGGCGGCAAGCTGGATGCCACCTGGGCGCGCTGGTCTCGCCCTTGGACGACGGTTGCCTGGGTGTTTATGACCCTCGGTATCGCACTGGGCAGCGGCTGGGCTTATTATGAACTGGGCTGGGGCGGCTGGTGGTTCTGGGATCCGGTCGAAAATGCCTCGTTCATGCCCTGGCTGCTGGGCACCGCGCTGATTCATTCACTGGCCGTGACAGAAAAACGCGGCGCCTTCAAGAGCTGGACGGTACTGCTCGCCATCGGCGCATTTTCATTAAGCCTGCTCGGTACATTCCTGGTGCGTTCCGGCGTGCTGACCTCCGTGCATTCCTTCGCGTCCGATCCGAAGCGCGGTATTTTTATTCTGATCTTCCTGGTGCTGGTGATCGGCGCGTCCTTGCTGCTGTTTGCCTGGCGCGCACCGAAAGTGGGGCTGGGCGGCAAATTCGACATGCTGTCGCGGGAATCCTTGTTGTTATCCAACAACGTGTTGCTGTCGGTGGCCTCAGCCTCCGTGTTCATCGGCACCTTGTACCCGTTGTTCATGGATGCGTTGGGCTATGGCAAACTGTCAGTCGGTGCGCCGTATTTTGAGGCGGTATTTGTGCCCCTGATGGTACCCATGGTGTTCATGATGGGGCTGGGACCGCTGGCGCGTTGGAAGAAAATGACCGTACCCGATTTGGCCATCCGTGTGAAGTGGGGATTCGGCAGCGCCGTGGTGCTGGCCATGCTGCTGCCATTGATGATGGGGAAATTCTTGTCGCTCGAATCGAATAAATGGTCGCCGATGATCGCGCTGGGGCTGTTGATGTCCTTCTGGATCATTGCATCGCTGATCATCAGCCTGCGTCAGCGTTTATCGGGTGAGGGCGATTTTCTGTCGCGCGTGCAACGTCAGAGCCTGAGTTATTACGGCATGCAATTGGCCCATCTGGGGGTGGCCGTGTTTATTATCGGTGTAACGATGGTGAAGGGTTACGAGACGGAACGCGATGTGCGCATGAATGTCGGCGACACCCTCATGGCGGGTGGCTACGAATTCCGCTTCAATGGAGTGACCGAGGTGCCGGGGCCGAACTATGTGGCAGGCGAGGGCCATGTGACGGTGAAAAGGAATGGCAGTCTGGTCGCTGAGTTGCGCCCTGAAAAGCGTCAATACAATGTCTCCGGTATGCCGTTGACCGAAGCCTCCATACAACCCGGATTATTTCGCGATCTGTATGTGTCTTTGGGCGAGCCGATTCCTGAATCGGATGGGGCCTGGGCCGTGCGTATCTATATCAAGCCGTTTGTCGACTGGATCTGGGCAGGTTGCTTGCTGATGGGGATGGGTGGCATGCTGGCGGTATCAGACCGACGTTACAGAATACATCAGAAGGCGGGCGCCAAGGCTGCACCCGTTGTGTTGAACACCTTGCAGGGAGAAGTGCCATGATGCGGTATATTTTGCCGCTGATACTTTTTCTGGTCCTGTCCGTGTTTCTGTTTAAGGGGCTGGGACGTGATACCCGCGAAGTACCGTCACCGCTGATCGGCAAGGCGGCGCCTGCCTTTTCACTGCCTCAGCTGCAAACACCCGCTACACAGTTCGCACCGAAGGATATGCTGGGTCGCGTCTGGCTGCTGAATATGTGGGCCTCCTGGTGTGAAGCGTGCAAGGAAGAACATCCAGTATTGCTGGAATTCGCCGCCCAGAAAGTGCTGCCCATCGTCGGCGTCGATTACAAGGACAAACGCGAAGACGGCATTGCAACGCTGCAAAAAGCCGGCAACCCTTATGATGTAGTGATTTCGGATCTGGATGGTAAAGCGGGTTTTGACTACGGGGTGTATGGCGTACCTGAAACCTATGTAATTGATAAAAAAGGATTTATTCGCTACAAGCAGATCGGTCCGATTACCCCGAAGAGTTTACGCGATACGCTGATGCCGCTGATTACGGAGTTACAGGCCAAATGAAATACGAAAATGACAACTTCGCGCAGCGATTCCTTGTCCCCCTCTACCTACGGGAGATAACCAGCGACTTGGCTGGCGTTGTTTGCCAGCTTAGTCGAGTGGCTAGTAGTTTCATCAGTGCAGGAGTGAGGGAAACGGGCATGGCGGGTATTATTGGCAAGTGCGGCAGAATTGCCATGCCCGTTTTAATCGGGCTGCTATGCCTGTTACCTAATCTGACGTTTGCCGCAGTCGCGAAAGACATCGCTGACGATCCCGTTATTGAAAGTCGCATGATTCATCTGGCCGAAAAAGTACGTTGTCTGGTCTGCCAGAGCGAACCTGTTGCAACTTCTCATTCTGAATGGTCGCAGGATGTGCGCAATATCATGCGTGCCAAGATGAAAGCCGGTGCGACCGATCAGCAGATTCTCGACATGCTGGTTGAACGTTTCGGAAAATCGGTATTGTATGATCCGCCGGTGGATAACGAGACCATGCCATTGTGGGGCGCGCCTTTTGTGATGTTAGCGCTTGGCGGTGTGTTTTTATTTTTCCAGCTGAAAAAACGTCGTGCTCTGGTCCCGGAAGCCGTGCTTTCCAGTCAGGATGAACAACGCGCAAGCACGCTGCTGAACGAGTCGGTTTCATCATCAAATTCCTCGAAACGCGAAGCGCGTTCCCCTCACCTCAATCCTGATGGAACAACTAGCCATTCGACTACGCTGCCAAACGACGGTAGCCAAGTCGCTGGTTATCTCCCGCAGGGGGATGAGGCAAACGCATCACTACGTGACGAAAACGTAAAGGACAATCAGGCATGACATTATTCTGGATACTTTGTGCAGCGCTGCTGCTGGCAGCACTGTCGTTTTTGATATGGCCGCTGTGGCGCAAATCGGCAAGCAATAACAATGTGTTGCGCGATGCCGCCAATCTCGAAATATTGCGTGATCAGGGGAGCGAAATGGAAGCGGATTTGAGAAATAATCTGCTGACCCAGGATGCTTTTGAACAAGGCCGTCGCGAATTGCAGGTGCGATTACTCGATGAAGTTAAAAGTACCGAAAACCCGGTGACTGGCGTGCGCAATCCGGCGCGGATACTGGCGATGGTGATGATCGTGCTGATCCCGCTTAGCAGCGTGTTGCTCTACCTTAAAGTCGGCAATGTGAATGCAATGTTGCCGCCGGAACAGCAACAGGCTGAATCGGCGGATGGTTTGGTGTGCTTAAATCCGACGTTGCTTTGCAGGCGCTGGAAGCGAAACTGGCAAAAAATCCCGATAATCCCAAGGGGTGGTTGACGCTGGCGCGATCCTACAGTGAATTGCAGCGCTATGCCGATGCGGTGCGGGCCTACAAGGAACTGGTCAGACTGGTGCCGAATGAATCGCAAATCTGGACGAATTATGCCGATGCCACGGCTATGAACAACAATCAGTCCTTGCTGGGAGAACCGACCAAAATGCTCGACAAGGCACTGGAACTGGATGCGGAAAATACCACTGCGCTGGCTTTGTCAGGATCGGCTGCAATGGAGCGGGGCGATTACGTCGCGGCGATTACGCACTGGCAGAAACTGATCAGTCTGTTGCCGCCGGATTATCCGCAAATTCAGATGATCATCGATGGCGTCACTCAGGCGCGTGACTTCCTGTCGAAACAGCCGGGCGGACGTGAAAAGCTGGCCAAGTTACCGGCAGCGCCGCAAAAAGCTGCGGCCAATCCGGCACTGGCCATTACCGGCCGTGTGTCTCTCAGCCCTGAGATGGCAAGCCACGCAAATCCGGATGATTTTGTATTCATTCTGGCGCGCGCAGCTCAGGGCCCCAAGATGCCGCTGGCGGTTATCCGCAAGCAGGTTAAAGATTTGCCGATTGAGTTTACGCTGGATGACAGCATGGCGATGCAGCCGCAGATGAAACTGTCCGGATTCGACAAGGTCGTCGTACTGGCACGTATTTCAAAATCCGGCACGCCGATGGCACAACCGGGTGATATCGAAGGCACGGCCGGTACCGTCAAACCCGGTACGCATGATCTGAAAATCACGCTGGATACGCTGGTTAAATAGCGGCAGCGGCATCTCTTGCGAGGGATGCCTAACGATCATGGCAATAAAGCTACCCCTGTGATGAATCCTGTTATGATCGTCCCCTCACCCCCGTTCCCCCTCTCCCAGAGAGCGAGGGGTACGGTTCGCCGCTTCGCGAGTTACACGTTAACCCTGTTCGGAGCTGACGACAGGGGCAGCCTCGCTGTAGAGGGCTTTTAGCTGTTCTTCATGCAGATCCAGTACCTGCAGGCAGGTTGCACCCAGCTTATTCCATTCCTGAGTCAGGCTCAGATGGCGTTGCTGCTGTACGATGTGTTCTGCGAGTTGTGCCGTCGCAATCAGTCTGCGACTCAGCAGCGGCATTTTGTCTGATTCCAGTCTGCCCAGATTGTGATGGTTGCGGATGGCAAGACAGATTTCCTCGGGCAACCACCAGTTTTGCGCGAGTATGCAACCGACCATCGCATGATTGGTTGGCATTGACTCATTTTCCATCTCGATGAAACTGCGGATGGGTTCATTGTTGGCATCTATCAGCACCTGTTCGTACAACGGAAAACGCCCGAGCAGCACCGGAATGCCGCAATCGCGGAACAGGCCGAAGGTGTAGGTATCTTCCGCATGCAGGCCGCGTATTGCCAGATGCTGAGCCAGCCAGCCGGACACGCGTGCAATGCGCGCCGAAGCGTCCCAGAAACGTTCAAGATTCCGTACATTTGGAAACGCCTTGCGCAGAATGATGCCTGCTACGGCCCGGCTTGCCGTTTTTATGCCGAGTATTGCAAGCGCTTCGTTGGCCGAGCGTGCCCGCTGCCGCATGCCGAAGTAGGGGGAATTGGCCGTTTTGATCAGCCCGGCAGAAATGCCGACATCGGAACCGATAATGCTTGCCAGCAGATTGAAATCAGGGTCCTCCTTGCGCGCCTCGCTCATAAAGCGATCCAGAATCAGCGGGCAGGGTGGAATGCCGACGTCGAGTATGGCGCGTTCGATCAGATTGCCGACGACCGAAGGTGCTGAATGCTGTAACGCTTCTTTCATGTGGAAATTCCTTTTTGCAACCATTGCAGCAATGCCGTTTCCGGCATGGGGCGGGCGTAGAAAAATCCCTGTATGGCATCGACCCCGGCTTCCAGCGCGGCATCGACTTCTTCACGACGCTCACATCCTTCGGCAACCACGATCATGCCGAGCTCATGGCCCAGCTGTGTCATCGCTCTGACCACCGCCTGTGCTCTGGCGTCTTCGGGCAATACCGTGATAAAGGCGCGGTCCAGTTTGATTTTCCTGGCCGGGATGTCCTTCAAGTTGGCCAGACACGAATAGCCGGTACCAAAATCATCGATGGCCAGACTGACCCCGGTTGATAGCGCGTTTTTAAGATTGCTCTGCACCGTTTCGGATAGATCCATAAACAGCGATTCGGTCAATTCCAGCTCTACCAGTTCAGGGGTGACATTGGAACAAATCAGGGCCGCGTGCAGCGCCTGGGTAAATTTCGGTGATATCAATTGCGCACGCGAGACGTTGATGGCAACTTTGGTATCATGACCCTGATCCTGAAGCTGGCGTGCCTGCAAGGCGCCCTGTAACAGGCTCCATTCACCGAGACGTACCACCAGTCCGGTCTTTTCAGCAACCGGGATGAACTTGCCTGGCGGAATGTGTTCGCCATTGACCGAACAGCGCATGAGCGCTTCGACCGCTTCAATTTTCCCATTCGCCAGTACGATAGGTTGATAATGCAGGCTTAAGCCGCCGCTGCCGAGTGCGACATGCAAGGTGCTCTCAATCGACAGTTCTTCGCGTGCGAGCGTGACGCCCAGCCTGCCATGTACAGGTTCATCGCCGGAACAAACGATGCTGTTGCCGCCCATGTCTTTGGCGGCAAACATGGCGCGGTCGGCGCGTTCGAGCAGGGCGAGCGAATTTTCATCCTGCTCATGAATCGCGATGCCGATGCTGGCGGTCGGGCACAGCGTCAGATTTCCCATCTGTATCAACTGGGCAACGGTGCCGGCCAGTTCGCGCGCGAATTGTTCTGCCGCAAATCGATCGCAATGCGGAACCAGAAAAACAAATTCATCCCCGCCCATGCGTGCGATCTGGGCGCGTCCGGCTACCCGGCGAAAACGCACGGCCAGGTTTTTGATGACCCGGTCACCGCCCGGATGTCCCAGCGATTCATTGATTTTCTTGAAGCGGTCTATGTCGACCCAGATTACGGCAAGGGGCTCTGCATCACACGTCAGCGTTGAACTGAAATGCTCCGCCGCCTGCAGGCAGCCGTAGCGATCCAGAAAGCCGGTGAGGGGATCGACGTTGCTCTGGTTATTCGTCGTCATACTGAGAAAATAACGCATTGCCCGTATCGATTGGCGGGTATTAATAAGTCAGGCTGCACGGCCATCCCCTTGAGTCGTTTATTATGATTATTGAACTAACAGCGCCTGTCTTTTCGGCACGATTTCAGTGTAAATTTACCCTAAAGCCGTACCTTGTTTCAAGTCCATTCATCCTTATCCTGTAAGGCAGGACGGGCGGTCAAAACGCCTGATGAATGGCAGTTAAACGCAGATAAACGGCAGGTCTGCTGATGCAGTATCCGCATTTTTAGCCTCTTCAGAAATGCGCTGACTGTTTTTACAAATGAACCAAGCCGGAGTATTCTGCCTGCAACCTCAACCGTGTAAGGAAAGATAATGTTCTCCATAATGCGCAAAATGGCAATGGTGATGCTTGCCGTATTGCTGGCCTCATGCAGCGCCACAACTTTTAACGTCGGCAATGATTTTGATGTGCAGCAATTCACGGCGAAAGTCGAACGCGGCGTAACCACAAAAAATCAGGTTCGTTCCTGGCTGGGAGAAACCACGGGCACAGGCGTCAGGGTTGAAACCGACGGACAGCGCTATGACGAGTGGACCTACTATTTTGCCGCCGGCAATTTGTCAAACGTGTCGGGAACGCATCTGAAAACGCTGCAAATCAAATATGACCTGCACGGCATCGTGCAAGGCTACAACTGGTCAACGCCGCAGCCCTGATGTCACAGATGAACATACTGGCGCTCAGTGGCAGTCTGCGCGCGTTATCTCATAATAGCGCCTTACTGCGCGCAACCGCACGTCTGGCTCCCGTGGATATATGCGTCGAAGTGTATGGTCATCTTGGCAAACTGCCGTTATTTAATCCTGATCTGGAAGCGACGGCGCCCGTCCTTGATCTGCTTTCCCGTTTGCTTGCCGCCGATGCCGTGCTGATCGCCAGTCCCGAATATGCACACGGGGTTACCGGCGTGATGAAAAATGCGCTCGACTGGATGGTCAGCAGCGAAGCCTTTGTGAATAAACCTGTCGCCCTGTTCAACGCATCGCCGCGCGCCGTGCACGCGCAGGCATCGCTCAGGGAGACGCTGACCGTCATGTCGGCTAAGCTGATCGAAGTCGCGTCGATCAGCGTCCCGATACTCGGCTCCAATCTGGATGAGGCGGGGATTATGTCGCATTCTGTGATTTCAGCAGCGCTGCGTCAGGCGCTTACGGCTCTGCAGGCAGAGACAATGCGGCTGCGCCAGCAGGGCGTATGCACGCTCACATAAAACAATACAGATAACTTACTAAAATTAATTTTAATCAAATTGTTGCAACGATAGTTTGATAAACTGAATGAAGTTTATCCCAGCAGGTGTTTGACAAACTCACGTTCATCCAGCAGCTCTCTGTGACTGTCTTTCATGTGCTTTTTACCGAGTTCGCTGATGGCAAGGTTCTGTACGATGGAAAAATGACCGTGACGGCAGGTCACCGGAAATCCATAAATGACACCTTCGGGAATGCCATAACTGCCGTCCGATGGTACGCTCATGGTCACCCAGTCGTTGTGATGCGAGCTTAACATCCAGTCGTGGACATGCGAGATGGCGGCATTGGCCGCGCTCGCCGCACTCGACAGCCCGCGCGCCTCGATCACCGCCGCGCCGCGTTTTTGCACGGTAGGGATGAATTCATTTTCCACCCAGTCCTGGTCCGGCAGGATGTCACGGACCAATCGCCCGCGGATCTCGGCATGATCCAGATCCGGATATTGCGTACCCGAGTGATTACCCCAGATGATCATTTTTTTGATATCGCGTATCGGCTGAAACAGCTTTAATGCGACCTGCGCGATGGCGCGATTGTGGTCCAGACGCATCATCGCTGAAAAATTGCGCGGGTCGAGATCAGGCGCATTTTTCATCGCAATCAGCGCATTGGTATTAGCCGGATTGCCGACCACCAGCACCTTGACGTGACGCGCCGCATACTGGTTGAGCATCTTGCCCTGTTCGGAAAAGATCGCACCGTTCGCTTCCAGTAAATCGCGGCGTTCCATGCCCTTGCTGCGCGGACGCGCACCGATCAACAGGGCGACTTCGGTGTCCTTGAAAGCGATTTTCGGATCGTCGGTGATGATGACCTGCTGCAACAGCGGAAATGCGCAGTCTTCCAGTTCCATCATCACGCCGCGCAACATGCCCAGCGATTGCGGCAGATCGAGCAATTGCAGGATGACCGGCTGTTCGCGTCCCAGCATATCGCCGTTGGCGATGCGAAACAGGGTGGCATAACCGATTTGTCCGGCAGCGCCGGTAATGGTGACGCGTACAGGTGCTTTCATAGGTCTCTCCGGGTGTTGAGGTGTGGTCATCATAATTCTTTTCTTTTTGTTCCGCCATGCAGTAACATGACGCTCAGTATTTTTGTAATGAGGAAAGTGGCTAATGCTGAAAAAACGTCCGAAACATCTGGCATTGCATCTCATTAAACTGCCGCTCCCGGGCATCGTTTCTATACTGCATCGCGCAAGCGGCCTGGCCCTGTTTTTCGCACTGCCGCTGCTGCTGCTGATGCTGCAATACAGCCTGCGCTCGATTGAAACCTATACGACCTTGATGCGCGTGCTGGATCAGCCTGTGGTGAAACTGCTGTTGCTGGGACTGTTGTGGGCATTTTTGCATCACTTCTGCGCAGGCTTACGCTATCTGGCCATCGATCTGCATCTTGTCGCCAACCTCAAGCAGGCGCGCGACAGCAGCAAGGTCGTGATGCTGGCAAGCCTGCTGTTAACCATTTTGACGGGAGCGCTGCTATGGTGAACCGTGTGGTGGTCGGTGCGCACTATGGATTGCGCGACTGGCTGATACAGCGCGTGACCGCCGTGATGATGGTGGCAGGCAGCCTGTTGCTGGCCGGATTCTTGTTGCTACACCCGCATCCCGGTTATGACGGCTGGACCGCCTTGTTTGCCGGCGGACCGGTACGCAGTTTCGCGCTGTTGTTTCTGCTCGGCCTGTATTATCACGCCTGGATAGGCGTACGTGACATCGTGATGGATTACATCAAACCGGCCTGGATACGTCTGCTGATCCATGTGCTGGTGATACTGACGTTAATTGTGTATGTGATCTGGTCGGTACAAATATTGTGGGGATTTTAATATAAGGCTGTCATTCCCGCGAAAGCGGGAATCCAGCTGAACAAATAACGCCCGCGAAGCGGGTCAATATTTGGGTTTTGTCGGCTTTGCCGGATATTTTTATTGCTGGATTCCCGCCTTCGCGGGAATGACGACAAGGATTTTTAAGGAAGAATATGGCAATTGCTAAACGCACGTTCGATGTGGTGGTGGTGGGTGCAGGCGGTTCCGGGATGCGCGCGGCACTGCAACTGGCAGAGGCGGGTCTGAAGGTGGCGGTGCTCTCCAAGGTATTTCCGACCCGCTCCCACACGGTTGCAGCACAGGGCGGCATTGCAGCCTCTCTGGGCAACGTCAACGAGGACAATTGGCACTGGCATATGTATGACACGGTGAAAGGTTCTGACTATCTGGGCGATCAGGATGCCATCGAATTCATGTGCCGCGCGGCGCCTGAAGTGGTGTACGAACTGGAGCACTACGGCATGCCGTTCGACAGGCTGGACAGCGGAAAAATCTATCAGCGCCCGTTCGGCGGGCACATGCAGGATTACGGCAAAAACCCGGTGCAGCGCGCCTGTGCGGCGGCCGATCGCACCGGACACGCCTTGCTGCATACACTGTATCAGCAGAACGTCAAGGCCAACACCCATTTTTTCATCGAGTGGATGGCGCTCGACCTGATCCGCGATCAAGCGGGCGATGTACTGGGTGTGACCGCGATGGAAATCGAAACGGGCGAGGTGATGATATTCGAGGCGCGCGCCACGCTGTTTGCTACCGGCGGGGCGGGGCGTATCTTTCATTCGAGCACCAACGCCTTCATCAATACCGGCGACGGACTGGGGATGGCGGCACGCGCCGGATTACCGCTGGAGGATATGGAATTCTTTCAGTTTCATCCGACCGGCGTATATGGCGCGGGCGTATTGATTACCGAAGGCGTGCGGGGTGAGGGCGGTTATCTGGTCAACAAGGATGGTGAGCGTTTCATGCCGAAATATGCGCCGAACGCCAAGGATCTGGCCAGCCGCGACGTGGTGTCGCGCGCGATGACGATAGAGATCAATGAGGGGCGCGGTTGCGGGCCGCACGGGGATCATGTGATGCTGAAACTCGATCATCTGGGCGAGGACGTGATCCGTCAGCGCCTGCCCGGCATACGCGAAATCGCGCTGAAATTTGCCCACGTTGATCCGGCCAAAGCGCCGATTCCAGTGGTGCCGACCGCGCATTACATGATGGGCGGCATCCCGACCAATTATCACGGTCAGGTGGTCGCGCCTTACAAGACCGGGCCGGATGAGGTGGTGCACGGGTTGTATGCGGTGGGTGAGTGCGCCTGCGTGTCGGTGCATGGCGCGAACCGTCTGGGTTGCAATTCGCTGCTGGATTTGCTGGTGTTCGGACGCGAAGCCGGGCGGCAGATCATCGAAGATATGAAAAGCAATCCGCATCCCAAACCACTGCCTGTTGATGCCGCTGAATTGCCGCTGGCGCGGCTGGCGCGGCTTGAAAATCAGAAAAATGGCGAACGGGTTGCAGAAGTCGGCGAGGCGATGCGCCGCACCATGCAGAAGCACTGCGGTGTGTTCCGTTTCCCGGAGCTGATGATTGAGGGCGTAGCGCAGATCAAGGCAGTCGCAGAGCGCGTTGCGCACACTGAAATCGCTGACAAGAGCCGTGTGTTCAATACCGCGCGCATCGAGGCGCTGGAACTGGACAACCTGATCGAGGTGGCAACGGCGACCATGATCGCAGCTGAGGCAAGGAATGAGAGCCGTGGCGCACATGCGCGTGATGATTATCCGCTACGCGACGACGTGAACTGGCTCAAACATAGCCTGTACTTCAAGGAAGGGCACCGTCTCGATTACAAACCGGTGCGCTTGAAACCGCTTTCCGTGGATTCGTTCCCGCTCAAAGCAAGGGTCTATTAAGCTGCTGGCTTGTAGCCTGTAGCGGGTAGCCAAACCCGGTTTCGCTACATGCTACAGACTACCGGCGACAAGCTTAGGATGAAATCATGAAATTCCGTATATATCGTTACAACCCTGAAACCGACGCTGCGCCGTATATGCAGTCCTATGAGCTGGACGTGAGTCACGGCGGCAAAATGCTGCTGGACGCCTTGCTGCTGATCAAGGAACAGGACGACAGCCTGTCTTTGCGCAAATCCTGTCGCGAAGGCGTATGCGGTTCGGATGCAATGAACATCAACGGGCGCAACGGACTGGCCTGTATCACGCCGCTCTCATCCCTGAAAGAACCGGTGGAATTGCGCCCCTTGCCGGGTCTGCCGGTGATCCGCGATCTGATCGTCGACATGACGCAATTTTTCAAACAGTACCATTCGATCAAACCTTATCTCATCAATAACGATCCGCCGCCCGAGACCGAGCGTTTGCAGTCGCCCGCGCAGCGCGACCATCTGAACGGGCTGTATGAATGCATATTGTGCGGCTGCTGTACCACGGCCTGCCCGTCTTTCTGGTGGAATCCGGATAAATTCGTCGGCCCCGCCGGGTTGTTGCAGGCATATCGTTTCATCGCCGATACCCGGGATCAGGCAACCGCTGAGCGGCTGGATGATCTGGAAGACCCGTATCGATTGTTCCGCTGCCACACCATCATGAACTGCGTGGATGTCTGCCCTAAGGAGCTGAACCCGACCGAGGCGATCGGCCGTATCAAGGATATGATGGTTAAGAGGATGGTATGAGAAGGCGGGAGTGAGGAGTGAGGAATGTGGAATGAGGAATGAGGAATGAGGAGAAAAAAATGAGAAGCATAAAAAACGTTGAGAATTATTTACTCAATCCTCAATCCACGATCCTCAATCCTGTTTTTCTCAATCCTCAATCCACGATCCACGATCCTGCTTCTTTGCAGCGCGTGCGTTGGCGCTGCCGGCGCGGTTTGCTGGAACTGGATATCCTGCTCGCTCGATTCGTGGAGGTGCATTACGCCGCCCTGACTGCCCGTGAGCGGGAAATATTTGAACAGTTTCTCGATATGGCAGACAATCCGCTCTGGGATTTGATTTCGGGCAGGACGGATACGCTGCCGGAAGAGCAGAATGCGTTGTTGATCAAAATAAAATCAGTATAAATTCAAGATTGGAAACATGATGGAAAAAGAACTTGGCCGGAAAAAGCGCGTCGCAACGCTGACCCTGGATGATGGTCGCAGCATCGAATTGCCGATTTTGTCCGGTACGCTGGGATCGGATGTCATCGACATCAATGGCTTGTCCAAACTGGATATTTTCACCTACGACCCCGCCTTTTTCTCCACGGCGAGCTGTACTTCCCAAATCACCTTTATCGACGGGGATGCAGGCCTGCTGTATTACCGTGGTTATCCGATCGAGCAACTGGCCGAGAAGTCCGATTTCCTGGAAGTCTGTTATCTGCTGCTGGACGGAGAATTGCCCGATGCCGCACAGAAGGCCGAATTTGAACGCAAGGTGAAATCACACACCATGGTGCATGATCAGCTGGCGCGCTTTTACAACGGCTTCAGGCGTGACGCGCATCCGATGGCGGTGATGGTGGGCGTGGTCGGTGCGCTCTCCTCCTTTTATCACGACTCGCTCGATATCAGCAATCCGGAACACCGTGAGCTGGCGGCGATGCGTCTGCTCGGTAAAGTGCCGACCATCGCGGCGATGGCTTACAAATATCACAACGGTTATCCGTTCATGTACCCGAAGAACAAGTATAGCTATGTGGAGAACTTCCTTTACATGATGTTCGCCACGCCGGCCGAGGAATATGTGCCCAATCCGGTGCTGGTGCGCGCGCTCGAACGCATCTTTATCCTGCATGCCGACCATGAGCAGAATGCCTCCACCTCGACGGTGCGTCTGGCCGGTTCCAGCGGCGCAAATCCCTTTGCCTGCATGGCATCGGGCATCGCGGCGCTGTGGGGGCCGGCACATGGCGGTGCAAACGAGGCGGCGCTCAACATGCTGATCGAGATCGGCGATATCTCCCGCGTGGAAGAGTACGTGCAGGGCGTGAAGGACAAGAAATACCGGCTGATGGGTTTTGGCCACCGGGTTTACAAGAACATGGATCCGCGTGCCTCGGTGATGCGGGAGACCTGTTATGAGGTGCTCAAAGAGCAGGGGCTGGAGAATGACAAGCTGTTCAAACTGGCGATGGAGCTGGAGAAAATCGCGCTGAACGATCCGTATTTCATCGAGCGCAAGCTGTATCCGAACGTGGATTTCTATTCCGGTATTGTGTTGCGCGCGCTGGGGATTCCCACCAACATGTTTACCGTCATTTTTGCGGTAGGCCGCACCATAGGCTGGGTTTCCCAGTGGAAAGAAATGATGGCGGCAAGCGACCGCAAAATCGGTCGCCCCCGTCAGCTTTATGTCGGCAAAACCCGCCGCGATTATCCGGACATGAGCGAACGTTGAATACAAACTACAACAAGCGGATGCAGGACAGCTCTCAGCTATTTGCCGCGTCTTTTGTCGAGGCGTTGTACGAGCAGTATCTGCACGATCCTGCCAGTGTAACGGCAGAGTGGCGCAATTATTTTGACGCGCTGCCGACATGGCAGGGCGCTGCTTTAGAGCAGCCGCATCAGCCCGTACAACGTGCTTTTGCCGCCTTGCCCATGGCAGACGCCGCGCCGGACATGGATCATGAACGCCGTCAGGTCAAGGTGCTGCAACTGATCAATGCCCATCGTTTCCTGGGCCTGCGGGTCGCCAATCTGGATCCGCTGGCGCGCCACGAGAAACCGGTCGTGCCGGAACTGGATCCGGCGTATTACGGCCTTTCCGAATCCGACATGGACACCACCTTTGAAACCGGTTCGCTGGTATCCGCTGCCCGCATGACGTTGCGCGAAATCATGCAGTTGTTGCGCCAGACCTACTGCAGCAGTATCGGTGCGGAATACATGTATATCAGCGACGTGTCTCAGAAACGCTGGATACAGAACCGGCTGGAAGGCGTGCGCGGGCGCGCAACACTGGATGCCGCTCAACGCCGCCGCATTCTGGGGCGCTTGACCGCTGCCGAGACGCTGGAACGTTATCTGCACACCAAGTATGTCGGACAGAAACGTTTCTCGCTGGAAGGCGGAGATACGCTGGTGCCGTTGCTCGATCATCTGCTGCAACGCGCAGGTGCCCAGGGTGTCAAGGAGGCCGTGATCGGCATGGCGCACCGCGGGCGCTTGAATGTGCTGGTGAATATTCTGGGCAAGCAGCCTTCCATGCTGTTCGCCGAGTTTGAAGGAATACATGCAGAACATCTGACCTCGGGTGATGTCAAGTATCACCAGGGTTTTGCTGCTGACATCAAAACGCCGGGCGGCCCGCTGCATGTCGCGCTGGCCTTCAACCCCTCGCACCTGGAGATTGTCAATCCGGTGGTGGAAGGCTCGGTGCGCGCACGTCAGCACCGTCTCAAGGATCTGACCGGCAAGCTGGTGGTGCCGATACTGCTGCATGGCGATGCGGCCTTTGTCGGACAGGGCGTAGTGATGGAAACGCTGTCCATGTCGCAAACGCGGGGTTTCAGTACCGGCGGCACGGTACACATCATCATCAATAATCAGATTGGTTTTACGGCTTCAGACAAACGCGACACCCGCTCCAGCCAGTATTGCTCAGACGTGGCAAAAATGATCGATGCACCCATTTTTCACGTGAATGGGGATGATCCGGATGCGGTGATGCTGATTACCGAAATCGCGCTGGATTACCGTATGGAATTCGGCCGGGACGTGGTGATCGACATGGTGTGCTTCAGAAAACTGGGGCACAACGAGCAGGACGAACCCCTGGTTACGCAGCCCTTCATGTACCGTTATATCCGTCAGCATCCGGGTACCCGTACAGTCTATGCGCAGCGTCTGCTCGATGAGGGCGTGATTGCTGCAGGAGAAGCGGATGAAATGATTGCGACCTATCGTCAGGCGATGGATGAGGGGAAGAATTCGATACAGCCCGCGCTTGAAAACTTCGACAAACCGGTGTCAAGCTGGGCTGTGCTCAAGCGCGAGGTTCCCTGGAACCTGCCTGTGGATACGCGCGTGTCGCTTGAACGCTTGCAGCAACTGGCGTTGCCACTGACGACGGTGCCGGAGGGGTTTGTTTTGCAGTCGCGCGTGCAGAAAATCGTCGATGACCGGATTGCAATGGCCAAAGGTGAATTGCCGCTGGACTGGGGAATGGCGGAAAACCTGGCGTATGCCACACTGCTCACCGAGGGTTTTCCGGTCAGGTTATCCGGACAGGATGCGCAGCGCGGCACGTTCTTTCACCGCCACGCCACCTGGCACGACCAGAATCGCGTGGTGTGGTTTGAGGGCGCGTATACGCCGTTGCAGCACTTGTCATCTGATCAGGCGGATTTCGTGGTGATCGATTCGCTCCTGTCCGAAGAGGCTGTGCTGGGTTTTGAATATGGTTATGCGACCGCAGAGCCGAATTCGCTGGTGCTGTGGGAAGCGCAGTTTGGTGATTTTGCCAATGGCGCGCAGGTGGTGATCGATCAGTTCATCGCCTCCGGTGAGGTTAAGTGGGGACGGCTGTGCGGTCTGGTGATGCTGTTGCCGCACGGTTATGAAGGGCAGGGCGCCGAACATTCGTCAGGCCGCATCGAACGCTATCTGCAGCTGTGTGCGGACTATAATCTTCAGGTGTGCATCCCGTCGACCGCGGCGCAGATGTTCCATCTTTTACGGCGCCAGATGCTGCGCCCCATGCGTCGTCCGCTGATCGTGTTCACCCCCAAGAGTCTGCTGCGCAGCAAGGATGCGTCCTCTGTCTTGAGCGACTTTACAGAAGGCGGCTTCCGCGCCGTGATCGCGGAGGTGGATGCGCTGGATGCCAGCGGCGTGCGCCGCATCATTGCGTGCAGCGGCAAGGTTTATTACGATCTGATCGCTTATCGTCGCGCCAATGGCATAGCGGATATGGCGATCATCCGCATCGAACAGCTCTATCCTTTCCCGCATGAGGATTTTGCAGCCCAGGTCGAGGCTTTTCCGAATGCCACGGAAGTGCTCTGGTGTCAGGAAGAGCCCGGCAATCAGGGCGCCTGGCATCGCATCCAGCATTATCTGTTGCGTCACATGCGCAGCGGCATGCGCTTAGGATATGCCTTGCGTCCTTCGTCCGCCGCACCTGCCGCAGGGTATCTCGCAGTACACAATGAACAGCAAAAGGCGGTAGTTGAAGCCGCCTTCCGTCCCGATCTCGATGTCAAGAACAATCCAGGAGCGCATCGCTATGAGCATCATTGAAGTCAAGGTACCGCAACTGTCCGAATCCGTTTCCGAAGCCACTCTGGTGACCTGGCACAAGCAGGTCGGAGATGCGGTTATTGAGGGCGAAAACCTGATCGACGTTGAAACCGATAAGGTGGTGATGGAGTTGCCTGCCTCGAAGAGTGGCGTGCTGACCAGAATCATCAAGGGGAATGGCGAAAAAGTCGCAGGCGAAGAGCTGATTGCGCTGATCGACACGGCCGCCGTTGCCGCTGCACCCGCTCACGTTGCGGGAGCGGACCGGGCAGAGAGTGAGAAATCTGTTGTCTCGCCGTCAGTGCGCAAGCTGGCGCATGAGCTCGAAATTGATGCGACCAGTCTGCAAGGCAGTGGTCGAGCGGGACGGGTCACCAAAGACGATGTGTTGAGCGCCATGCAGCAAATTGCGCCGCAGGCCGTGCCTGCCATTGCCCCTGCCGGCAACCGTCCCGAGCAGCGCGTGCCGATGACGCGCATCCGTCAGCGGATTGCCGAACGCCTGCTGCAATCGCAACAGAATGCCGCCATCCTCACCACTTTTAACGAAGTGAACATGCAGCCGGTGATGGACCTGCGCAATAAATACAAGGATAGCTTCGAGAAGAAGCATGGCATCAAACTGGGTTTTTCCTGCTTTTTCGTCAAGGCGGCCGTATACGCGTTGCAGAAATTCCCTATTGTCAACGCCTCGGTGGATGGCACAGACATCATCTATCACGGCTATTTTGACATCGGCGTGGCTATTGGCAGCGAGCGCGGTCTTGCGGTGCCCATCATCCGCGACGCCGATAAACTGTCGTTTGCCGACATCGAAAAACAGATCGCCGATTTCGGTGCGCGTGCCAAAACAGGAAAGCTGACGCTTGAAGAGCTCACCGGCGGCACCTTCTCTATCTCCAACGGCGGCGTATTCGGTTCCATGCTCTCCACGCCCATCATCAATCCGCCGCAGGCCGCCATTCTAGGTATTCATGCCACGAAAGATCGCGCGGTGGTGGAAAACGGCCAGATCGTGATCCGCCCGATCAATTATCTGGCGGTATCCTACGACCACCGCATCATCGACGGCCGCGAAGCGGTGCAGTTTCTGGGCGCCATCAAGGAAGCGCTGGAGTTCCCCGGTCGCGTGCTGCTTGACTTATAAATTAATGATTAATAAATATTTTGTTCGATGTTTGAATGTTGCTGCAAGGAGTTCATCATGAGTGCAACTGAAGTAATCGAACAGGCTTTCAAGCTTAAGGCATCAGAGCGTTACATGTTGCTTGAAATGTTACATCAAAGTCTGGACAAACCAGATCAGGAAATTGATTCTATTTGGCGCGAAGAAGCATTGTGCAGGGTGCAAGCCTATGATGAAGGAAGGCTGGGAACCGTTTCAATGGAAGAGATTTTTCGGGACTTGTGATGAGGTTGATATTCACTACGCGCGCGATGAGTTGGTGGAGGCAAAATATTTCTACAACCGGCAGCAACAAGGCTTGGGGGAACAGTTCAAACATGAGGCTGAAGCTGCATCTCGCCGCATAATCGAACACTCATTAGCATGGCAATATGAACATGATCCCGTACGTCGTTTCATATTTAATCGTTTTCCATACAAGATGCTATACGTGATCAGGGAGCAGAGCATCGTAGTGGTTGCTGTTGCACATCAGCACCGTGCGCCGGACTACTGGATTGAACGAATTTATTGATCTTCCCATAATTCATGACACACATTTTCTGTAAGGGTCGTCATTCCCGCGCAGGCGGGAATCCAGGCAATATTCATGCCCCCCACGAAGTGGGACAACTCTTGGCTTTATTGGTAATGCAGCGTTATATGCCAACTGGATTCCCGCCTTCGCGGGAACGACAACAACGTAAAACGAGTATGCTGTCATCATTTATGAAAATCTCAATAGTCGGCTTAGTCGAATGGCTATCAATGATGGCTTGGACTGTAGTCCTTAGCTAGAATTGAGTTGTTCTATCAGTTGTTTCATCAGTCCTAGCCGAAATCCGCAGGCTGCTCAGGAGATTTCGGCGAGGACTGTTTGAGCGCGTAGCGCGAGTTCCGCAGCCGCCTGACCAGTCGAGCAACGCAGGGCACCGCGCAGCGGCGGCAAACCGGGGGCGCCTTCTTTGGATTACCTTTCTTGGCAAGACAAGAAAGGTAATCAGTTGCCGGTCTGCCACCGGCGGTTTTGCCTTTAACTTACACACAATTTAACTTCACCCCATGAAAATTTTTTCCGCCTATCGTATCTTTGAAGAAAACTCTGCTGGGCGATTTGTCGAACTGATACTGAGTTTGCAATAAGGGGACCGCTTCCCTTTTACCGCAAATTTTCTGTACAGCACAAATACCTTGACCTTATACGGGCAGCCCGTATAATCAAACTATGCGCACTGTGATTGAAACGCCCACCTTTCAGAAACAGGCCGAAAAAATCTGGTCCGAATCAGAGCGCCTGACTTTCATCGACTGGATTGCCGTCAATCCCCTGAGCGGAGATGTGATTCCGGGTGCGGACGGGGCTCGCAAGGTGCGCTGGGGTCGTGCAGGTTCAGGCAAGCGCGGCGGCGTGCGAATTGTTTATTTCAACCTGACTGAACGCGGCGAAGTGATACTGATAATGATGTATACCAAATCAGACCAGACGAATATTTCGCCAGGCGATATCAACAAGGCGGTGTGACATGGATATTGAAAAAATCGCTCGTGCCATTGAGCAGGACGCAGGAATGGAACTGTCTGAAGTCAGGAAGGCGCTTGCTGAAGCCAAAGCGGGAACGGGTCGCGTGACCACACCGGAACAAATTCTGGTCCGTTCGGCCCGGGCCAAATCGGGTCTGTCGCAGCAGGCATTTGCAGAGCGCATTGCAACCCCCGTGGCCACACTGCGCGACTGGGAACAAGGCAGATTTTCTCCACCAGGCGGAATATTATGCTTATTGCGACTGATTGAACGGCATCCTGACCTGGCTGAAGAACTGGCAGCGTAAATCTTTACAGCGTAATTAGTATCGAAAAGTATCGAACTGGCAGCAGCACATTATTTCTCAGGTTGACTGGCTGCACCCAGCGCCAGCAGCGTGTTGATCTGGTCCTTGATGCCGACCTTTTTTCACCCGTTTTCATGGCTGTTTTCAAGTTCCGGTTTTGCCGTTAGCATCTACTCGTCAGTATTTGCAAGGGTTGGGTACATTGCGCCCGCCATACAGGTTTGCGGTTTTGGGTTTTTCATCCCCTGTGCGTCGCCTCGATCAGCCGCAAACCGGGATGGCAATTTTTTAATTTTGGACATTCACTATGAAAAATTTTTCTGCCTACCGAATTTTCGAAGAAAACGCTGCCGGACGCTTTGTCGCGCTGACACTGGATGATCTCGATCCGGGCGAGGTGGTCATCCGCTCGCATTATTCCAGCGTGAATTACAAGGATGCACTGGCGGCCACCGGTGCGGGCAAGGTCATCCGCCGCTTCCCCTGTGTCGCTGGGGTCGATGTGTCGGGCGTGGTGGAGCGTTCAACTGACGCGCGTTTCAAGCCGGGTGATGAAGTGCTGGTCACAGGTTACGGCATGGGCGTCTCTCACGACGGCGGGTTTGCCGAATACGTGCGGGTGCCGGCCGACTGGGTGGTGCCGCTGCCGCAAGGTTTGACGCTGTTTGACGCGATGGCGCTGGGCACCGCAGGTTTTACCGCTGCGCTGTCCATACATCGTCTGGAACAGAACGAGTTGCGCCCTGAAAACGGAAAAGTTCTCGTGACGGGAGCGACCGGAGGGGTGGCAAGTCTGGCGATACAGATGCTGGCGCAGCTGGGCTACAGGGTGGTCGCCCTCACGGGCAAGGAGAGCGAACATGACTATCTGAAATCGTTGGGGGCTTGTGAAATCCTGTCGCGCAACGATCTGACCATGGGCACGCGCCCGCTTGAAAAATCATTATGGGCCGGTGCGCTCGATTCAGTCGGGGGCGATACGCTGGGCTGGCTGACCCGCACCATGCAGCAGAACGGCGTGATCGCCAGTTTCGGCAACGCGGGTGGCATAGAACTGCATACCACGGTGATGCCCTTCATCCTGCGTGGCGTGCGACTGATCGGGGTGGATTCTGCTGCAACCGAGATGCCACTGCGTCGTGAAATCTGGCGCAGATTGGGGTGCGATCCTTCGTCCTTCGATACCTCAGGAGCGCTCAGGACAGGTCTGTATCCGAAACAATTGAATCAGGTAGTTCATGTTTTGCCCTTCGAACGTTTGCCTGAAGCATTTCCCCCGATGCTGCAAGGCAAAGCACGCGGCCGCACGGTCATACAATTCGCCTGTGTACCTTGAGCAATTTAAGCCTTGTGGACTGCAAGAGTGATGCTATAATCCGCGCCCTTGGCGAAAGTGGCGGAATTGGTAGACGCACTGGATTTAGGTTCCAGCGCCGCAAGGTGTAAGAGTTCGAGTCTCTTCTTTCGCACCAAGGTAGAATTTTAAGCCCCTGAATTCAGGGGCTTTTTTCTCGCCTATTGTTTTAAAGTATAAATATAATCAATAGCTTGAATAACTTGTCAGCGCCGGGTTGGGCTGTGGTGATTGTAAGGCATAATCAGCCACTAAATTGCTCCAGCCAAACACCTGGCTCACGATGCTGGTGAAAGAATGAAACCAGCAGCAACTCATCCTGGCTTGGAAGATAAATGAGCGTGTAAGGAAACTTGCGAAATAGCACCCGGCGGAACTCTTCTTCGATGCGTAAATGCCCAAACGGATTGCGAAGTGCTGAAGCAACTGCAGCGTCGGCTGCGCGAGCGAACTCAAAGCCAAGTCCCTATGCTTTTGACTCGTACCAAGCCTGAGCCTTCAGAAGTTCATGCTCAGCCTCTGGACGGAGTACGACCAACATCAAGGTTTGCTGGAGAATAGTTTTGATCGAACAAGTTCCCACGGAACGGCAGTGGGAGGGTCGACTCGGTGTGCAGCAACGCGACGGTGCAACTCAGCCTTTTGAGCTTGTGATAACTCAACGGTATCCGGTGCATCCGCCGTAATACTATCCCATAGGTCCTCGACGAGCTGAATGCGCTCGGAAACGGACAGCTTCATGTATTCAGTAATGGCGGCTGGAGTAGGCATGAGCGAAGTATAAATCAAGTCCAGCGTTTATGGTAAGAAGGGTGATGTCCAACGTAGAGCTAACCAGCGCGCCAATTTTGGCGATTTGTGAATTTAAACAACAATATGGCGCGTCCGGTTCAGCGCCGGGTTAGATCGAGGCATCCCTGAACGCCCGAAGTACGGTATTAATTTTGGTTTGGTAGCCGGGACCCTGTGCCTTGAACCACTCAAGGACATCTTGGTCTACGCGGAGCGAAATTGAGGACTTCGTCGGAAGTGGTTCCAATCCACGCCGAACAATCCCTCGAACGATATGCTTCAAATCAGCCTCAGGGTGATCGGCACTAAGCTTTACGTCAGAATGTTGTGATTCCAGGCGAGCCCAGTCAGTTTTGGATTTCGTCGAAGAAGATTTGCGTTTCACGTTTTGTGGCTTTTCGGAATGAGATGATTCGGATTTCATTTTCGTTCTCCGTATGGACAATTGATACAGTAACACCAGCAAGCAATCCCAGCGTAACAAAGCGCTGCTCTCCATAACTAAACCGGTCGTCCTCAAAGGTGAATGTAGTCCCTTCAAACACGCGCGGTGCGTCAATGAAATCGAGCCCATGATCTTTCAGATTCCGGGCGCGCTTTGTTTCTGTCCAGGAAAATCGCATATGCATATTGTATATACATTACGTAGTGGCTGCAAGCGAACGAGTAGAGGTCAACGTAGAGCTAACCGGCGCGCCAGTCTTGGTGTATGAATGAGTTAAAACATCAATGCGGCGCGTCCGGTTCAGCGCCGGGTTAGAGGTTTGTCATAAGCATCTACATAGCTGTCTATGAGCTTGCGTATCATGCGCTGATACTGAGTATGGTGTTTTGTTGCCTCAGACTTGAAAAATTCAATGCTCTTCTTGCTGAGAGCAATAGTTATTTTTACCCCTTCCTCACGAAACGCCAGTTCGTCGGGTGGAGGAAGAAAGTCTTGAATGACCTTGGCCTCAATAGGCTCATTGGTGTATTTTATTTTAGATAAACTCGCTTTACTCGTTTTCGCGTTCATAAATTGCCTTGCCCTTTCGCCAGTAACCGGCTCCAAATATGCGAATCACACCGCCGCGATAGGTAAACCGGACGGTAAGAATGCCATCATCAACCTCGCCAAAACAGAAATAGCGTTTTTCAGTTTCACTGTGAGCGGTGTCTTCGGCTATAACACGGCGTGTGTCAGCGAAGGCATACTGTGCCAGAAAAAACGATACACCATGTTTATCTTGGTTTTCGTTGTCTTTGTTTGCATCCCACTCAAACCGTGATTGTTTCATGGCATAAGATTAGCATAGCGGAGCGAGAAATTCCATATAAAAATATGGCTATTGCGTGTGCTGGTCGACCTCTAACGTAGAGCTAACCGGCGCTGCGCGCTTTTGCGCAGTCCCTCTCGACTGCCGGGTTGGGCCACATTTCACCTGACCGATTCTGGATGTTCATAGAATTTCCCGCTGAGTGCTATGGGGTTGGGCACACGAATGAACACATTGGAAGCTCCGTTGACGGACCACTGTGCGCGTAGCTACCTTTTAGGCGCGCTGATGTCGGATGACGTTAAAGCTTTCATCATCTGATGGTGCCTGGAAGTACTTTGTGATCGCGTCAAACTCAGTATCGGTTGTGAAAGCCGAGCCTTCAGGGAGTTCCTTGCTCCGTTCCATCAACTGACGCTTGCACAGCTCGTCCGTCACATCGGCGAAGTGCAACTCATGTTCGACGTTTGCACGTTCAAATAACTCGCGGAACCAGGTGCGCTGAGCCTTCGTATTTCCGGGGAAGTCCAGCACGACAGACACCCCTCGCGAGAGTAGCGAGCATATGTGTGCTGCCAGAGCGTCCTTCAACCTTGATGAGTACTTGACGAAGCCGGGAATATCTACGATCTCTCCAGGGAACAACTTGATCAAGAACTCGTCTTGCACAAGCAAAATGGCGTCTTCACGTTGCGCCAATTCCCTGGCCAGCGTCGATTTTCCTGCCGCCATCTTTCCGCACAGAAAGTAGAGCTTTGCTCGCCGGTTCATCCTGAATGTCTCCTGCCTAACGTAGAGCTAAGGGGCGCGCCCGAAGCAACTCATAATTGTAAAATGACTTGCCATTTTGGCGCGGCCCCTTCAGCGCCGGGTTCGACGCTGGATGAAAGATAAAAAATTACGCTGCCTTGTGTTGGGAGACATACTCGCGCAACGCTTCATCCATGCGGGTTTGCCAGCCAGCGCCGGTAGCGCGGAAATAGGTAAGCACCTCAGGGCTATATCGAACAGCGACTTGCTCCTTGGTTGGTTGCCTGTTTGGCCCGCGAGTACGACGTGCAGCCACCGCTTTCCGCAGTTCGTCTGCAGAATGAGTGACAAAAGCATTATTCCAATCGTCCGGTTTAGTAGCTGGAGTATCATTTACAGAAACGTGTCCATGCTTCGCGTTCATGCCTTTCCGCCTTTCTCGCCGAAATTATATGCGGCCATTCGTCGTCGCCCGGCGTCCAGACAACGAACAGCATTTCACCTGCATGCCAGCCGACACTTTGAAAGCGCAACTCGCCATAGGCCTCGCGCGTATCTTCGCGGGTCAGCAAGTCACCGTCAAAGAAACCAGATAGCGCAGCCAGATCAATGCCATGCTTGACAATGTTTATTTGGCGCTTTACTTCGTCGAAAGTGACCATTGGCAAATCGTAGATGCATTATAACAAGAAGTCAAGATAAATTGTAGATGCAATTAGAATTGGGCCAAAGGGTCGAATCGGGATAGGAGAAAGCCTCACGGCCTCCCCCTCCCACACCACCGTGCATACGGGACCGTACACGGCGGTTCAATAAACATATTCCTGTCATCCTGCGAGAGATGGCAGACCCATACTGCTGAAGACCCTCGCT
>CAMTUO010000023.1:0-99590 GCA_947084955.1 uncultured Gallionella sp. | reverse complement strand
TCCTCATCCTTGCCAGCACATCATTGTGCGGAACGATCTGACATACCCAACACAATCCATAAAAACTGTGACCGGCAGGCGCCTGGTCAAAATTTGGCTTTGCGGCCAAATTTACGCGGTTCTTAATAACCGTTCACAGCAGTCAGCATCGGCGCCACGTTGCCCCGCATCATGTCGGGAAAAATGGCTGTAGCCAATCTTACGTTAGGAAAGAATACAGCTAGCCCCATGGCCTTGGATCGTCCTGTCATCGCAAATGTTTTTGATAAACTCTATACCGGCAACAATGAACTTGGCAAAACCTACCGGGAAGGCAGGGCTATGCGCGGTCAATTGCTCAGCGATCTGCAAAAAGATATGATGGAGGCTGACAATGGCGCGCCAACTTCAGCCGGCTTCCCTACCGATGCCCGCCTGTTAGCGAAGATGATAAAACAGGATAGCAATATCAAACTTGCCTTTCTTGCGCTCGGCGGATGGGATACCCATGTCAATCAGGGCAGCAGCCAGGGGCAGCTCGCCAATCATTTAAGTCCGCTAGGTGAAGGGCTGGCCGTTCTGGTGCGTGAACTCGGTTCAGAATTTGCAAACACCACGATACTGGTCATGTCTGAATTTGGCCGCACTGTCAAAGAAAATGGCAACGGAGGAACCGATCATGGACATGGCAATGTCATGTGGTTGCTGGGTGGACCGATAGGTGGCGGAAAAGTCTATGGACGCTGGCCCGGCCTTGACGAGATTGATCTATATCAGGGCCGTGATCTGGATGTGACTACTGATTTTCGTAGCGTGGCATCACTCATCCTTGAGCAGCACCTTGGTTTAAAAAATGCACAACTTAGGCATGTTTTTCCGGATTTTCAAGCAACAAAAGCATCGCTGATGGCACTTTACCGATCGTGACGGTTCCATATGGTAAGCCACGATTGCCATTTAGTTTCATGACAGTTTCGCATGCCTTCCATGAAATCGCGGCTGAATCTCATCCCGATTGATCCAATCATCCACCCAACCGGCAATTTCTCGCAGAGTCAGATCTTTAAGATTACTCGCAACATAATCAATATCAGATTCATGATGTTCTTCTTCAATCACTGAGATTTCTATTTTATAGTCTTCTTCAATAATAATCCTTAATTCCTCCAGATTTACAGCGTCCATCCCGAGCTCCTGCAAGGAATTATCCGGGGAAATTTCTGTTGCCAGCATTCCGAGTTGTTCAACGAGGATCGATTGCAGTTTTTCGAGCGTGTCTGACATGACCAGATTCCTAATCCAAACGTGGTTCTATACCGCGAATGTCTCTAAACGAAACAACGCCCATGAGTTTATTTTCAGCATCGGTAATGGGAATGGCGCGAAAATTATAGCGATCAAACATAACTACTGCATCGCTTAAAGTCTCATACGGATTCAAACTGATAACGTTTTCAACCATGATTTCCCCCAGCGACTGTTCCGGCTCAGCCGCCAGTAGTTCGCGAAAATCGATCACCCCCTTCAGCGTATTCTGTGCGTCTGTAACATAGATATACATGATTACATCCATGTTTCGCGCAATTTCCCGAAAAGTAGTCATCACCTCATCGACCTTCGTTGACTCAGGCATTTTCATGAACTTCTGTGTAGAAAACAGCAGAATATTTTCATCATGTTGATCAATGATTTTCTGTATTTTGGCAGCGCTCTCCTTATTGATCATCTGCAGCAATTCATCCGCTTCTGCAGAGGGCAGTGCGGCCAGAATGGCTGCCGCCTGAGCAGGACTTCTGGCATTGATCAATTGAGCAGCTTGACGTTTTTCCATCGAATGAATCAGCTCACGCTGAACCCGTGGCTCGACCTCCTCCAATGTTTCGGAAGCATGTTCCGGCTCCAGTTCCTTGAAAAGCGCCAGCCGCTGATCGCCATCCAACTCTTCCAGAATGTCCGCCAAATCGACCGGATGAATATCGCTGATGTTTTCCTTGAGCACGTTCAACTTAACGTGCCCCTTGAAGGTATCGATGCGCTCAGGCAATTGCTGGACATATATCCAGGAAATCATCGTATCGTCTTTACTTTGCTTTGATATCCAGTCTGCCAGGGTTTTCAGTCCCAGTCGGCGCAACAGGCGTCGCCTGCTGATATCAACTTCACTGACATATAGCTTGTCACCCTGAAAGTTGAGGCTGATATCATAGATAACCTCGATTTCGTGACCGTCCATGTCAAGAATTTTCTTGTCGAGAATATGTGAGTGAAGCAGAATAGCTCCTTCGGCAGGTAAGTTTTCATACTCGACCGGATCAGTCACGTCAAATACGATTTCCGTGTTTGAAATCAGGGTAAGTTTATCCAGTGGCAGCAACAGTGAAGGATAGCCAAACGAACGGCTGACAACAAAATGCGTGACTTCGGGGAGTTTCCCCGTTTCAACGATCACCATGTCGCTTAAACGGCCTATTCGTTGGGTTTTCAAAAAAACCTTGCGGCCGATAATTTCACTGAGAAAAAATTTGCGTTCCAGTACGGTGGCCATGGATTATTCCTTACTTACTTTAACATCAATACGAATTTGTACAGGATCAGACCTACCAGGACAAAAAGGTAAATCCGCAGAGCCATCAGCGATATTTTGACGCCAAGCGACATCTCGATATGCGGTTTGCTGTAGCGATGATTAATTTCCCGAATTTTTGCGGAAAAGCGACGAAATCTCAATAACATATTTGGCGCTCCTATTATTTGAACAGAGTGGGAAACATCACGCTGACACCATAGAGCGTGGACAAAATTACGATGGATATAACGATAAAACCACCAATCAGATTTTGACTTAATGTGTTGGCGTATTCACCCATGTGCTTTTTGTCATTCAACAACAAAAGCAGGAACACCAGGGCGGCAGGCAGCAGGGTAACGGCCACCACTTGAACAAACAAGGTGATCAATACCAGCGGCGCGCCTGGAATCAGCACCACCAGTCCGGCAGTGACCAGAGTCAGGAAGTAGCTGGCATAAAACCAGGGCGATTCCTTGATTTTTGTGTTCAAGGTATGTGCCCAGCCAAAAATCTCGCCGAAGGCCCATGAACTTGCTAGTGAAATACAGATCGCGCCGAGTAAACCGGCATCGAAAAGACCAATGGCCATGAATGCGCCGACATAGTGATTCGTGTGCATTAATTGCTGGGCAGCTTGTGATGCGTCGTCGATATTGACGCCTTTCAAGACAGTGCCTGTGACAATAACAATGAATATCGCCACCACGACCGTCAATACCGCCCCCAGTAGGGTATCGAATTTTCCCCATGGAATATCTTTTTCCTGCATTCCCTTATCAACTACGGCGCTTTGCTGGAAGAACAACATCCAGGGAGCAATGGTCGTGCCAATGTTGGCCATCAGGATGAAAAATAGCTCACCGTTGAAGCCGCCGGGAAAGTTTGGAATCAAGCCGTTACCCAGTATGTCAGACATCGACGGGTTGACCATGAATGCGCCCGGAATGTAAATGAGGTTCAATGCACAGAACCCCATGGTTATTTTTTCCCAAGTCCAGTAACGACCATTCAACATGATCATTCCCATCAAGGCCACAACGCCGGCAACAGTCAGCCAGGCAGGCACGCCAAAAATGTGCAGTGCAGAAGTCATACCGACAAATTCGGTGACTAGCGTCAACCAGTCCAGAATCATTAAATCGATCAGCGAAAACCAGCCCCAGAATGCACCGAAGCCGTCGAAAATCGCTTCGGCATGTCCGCGTTTGGTGACCACGCCCAGACGAACCGTCATTTCCTGCACGAAATAGGCAACCGGAATCAGGATCAGCAGGAACCAGATCAGGTTGTAGCCATACTTTGCGCCGGTGGCCGCATAGGTGGTAATGCCTCCGGCATCATTGTCGGCGATCATCACTACAAGGCCCGGGCCAGCAATGACCAGATAGAGCTGGACGGCTTTCGAATATTTCCGGAATTTATAATAGAGCTTGGAAAATAAGTTCATATTAGTATCAACTGGTTATGTTAATCGTTAAAACTCAGCGTGAAAGCGTAAGGCGTAAATATTAATCGGTCCACGATCGGCATTAAAAGCCGGGTTGTTCATACGTTGATAGTCGGCAGTCAACCATGCATCTTTGTAAAGATTAAAGCTGTAATAGCCTTCAAAAATATCCTCAGGACGATAATTCAATGCGCCGTCCCCGATAAAAAATGAAGTTCCGCCAGCTTCCAGAAAACGGCGGCGATCAGCGGATAAGAAATTCCGCATTAAAGACAAACCAACCCCATCCTCGCTACGCCCCCAAGCATTGCCTTTAATCATTAACCCGGTTGATATAGAGCCATCTACCTCGGTAAATGCATAAGTTTCCGTACGCCCGTCGGTTTGCATGATACGCATAAAAAACCCGGTATTTTTGTTGAGTTCCTGTTCGACATTGACACCCAGTCCATACTTATTCTTCTCAGTTCCACGTACTGCAAGCAAGGCATCAGGCCCAGCGTAAGGCACGGTCGGCCCTAGAGGATTCGGATTAGCTGTTAACCAGGCTTGTGCATCGCTGAAGCTTGCCAATATAGCCCGGTCGCGCCACGCCAGCACACGAATAGCCCCCGGATGATCGAACAGGGTATGTTCATGTTCAACTTCAAGCTGGTCGCCAAAATGCTTGAAAATTGATTGATCGACAGGCAGCATATTGGGTAAGGCAGGTCCGGTCATGCGACCGGCGCGCAGCACCCAGTCGTTTTTGTACCATTCAAGGGCCGCCCCCCAGCCAAAACCGCGCGCATCGGCAGCATAGTCGTAGGCGGCATAAGTCCAGTTTCCCCAGTTCATGAACTGTGTTCTTGGATCCTTGGCATAAGTATTCGGATCGAACACATCGAGTGTAGAAAAATTGCCGATCGTCAGTACAACACGATTTTTGTCTACCCAGCCTGCCATCTGATTATTCTGACCAGATTCAACACGCTGAGACTCACCACCCTGATTCCAGGTTTGGCGCAGAAAAAGTTTTTGCCGGTAAAGCGTAGGGCTGGCCCCTGCCGCACGGGTTATTTCTCCGTTACTGAAACCACCCATGCCGATTAAATTAGTTGAGAAAGGTACGCCCTGGGAAATTTCAGGAGTCAAATATAATTCACCGCCCTGCCAGGGGCGGAAGCCCAAAAAAGCTGTCGTGGTAAAGGTATACATCTTCTCAGTTATTGGAAGAATGCTGTTCGGCCCGGTGTAAGGTGCCGAAAACGCCGGATGTTTCTGCCAGTTATAAGTGAGCTGCATATGAGCCGACATATCTTCAATATCTGAGGGTTCGGCATGGCACGTGCTTGTTAAGCCAGCCAAAAGCGTTGCCAGTAGTGCGGCGGCCAATCCCAAACGACCTTGTATTTCAAAAATCATACAACTTTCCTTTTGACGAAAGCAAAATTTCACTTGAAGCAAAGCAACATGTAGCCGCTGATGGATATCATCCAGTTGATGACATACTCTGCCGATTACCCGCTATGCTCGTTTTATTTCCGGAATAGCTTCCGGCATGACTTGCATGCCGGAATCCAGTTACCTGGTCGTCCGCATTTCCTTAATCATGATTGGCGACTCACGAAGACGGGCTAGAAGTTGATCTTCTGTCATTGCCAGCGTGGCCGCGTTGTGAGTTCCTTCAGACTGAATGGTCACGTTACAGCCAAGACTCTTCAGATGCTTGCCTATCAGTGCGATAGCGTGACTTTTGCCGGAGTTTTCCGGCCCTTCAATAATGATAGTAATCATATAAATTTCCTTAAAGTTGTAAATTGAGACTGTAATTAAGTAAAGATGCGTCCGTTTCCCGATTTAGAATCATTGCCTCTGAACAGCATTGGTGAAGACCAGCAGGCCATACATGCTGCTGCCAACCGGATATTGCGGATGACGTTGACTGACAGAAATAGGCTGCTTGTTAGTCATCCAATCAGAAATTGGACGAGTTAGCTTTGTGAAAAAGATTGTTAATTTGGTAAAAATCATGATGACACCTCACGCAATAAATCCGCTATAAAAAGCGAACAGCGTTAATCGATATGCCGCGTCGCCAATTAAGTTAACTCAGACTACATGCCAAACGTGGGTGCGCAGGAATGCAGCGGAGATATTGAAACGACACGACGAGTTTAAAACGACCGGTGGAGGTGCACTGAGCAACCCGCATATACGCGGATTAAGGGATTTGCTGCTGGCGCACCGTCCCGCTGAATCAGCGAAACGGCGGCGGGAGTCCAAGACAATGCCTGCGAATTCGCTGATTTAGCTGACGCGGTAAGAGCTACTAGAGCCACTGTCCATGATGCCTCCCTGAAGGAATGAGATGCCGACATTGTATTTATTTTTATTTACGTGTCAATAGTAATTTTATCTTATTGATTAAATAATAATGATTGACGTATCCACTCCAGGAGGATAGTATTTAAACATGAATACACACACCACCCACCCTGACGTAATCAAACGGCTCAAACGTGCTCAAGGCCACCTCAGTGGCATCCTCGTAATGCTGAACGACGGGCGTGGTTGCCTGGAAATCGCGCAGCAACTGCAAGCCGTGGAAAAAGCAATCGGCAACGCCAAGAAAACCTTGGTGCACGATCACATCGACCACTGCCTCGAACATTCTGTCCTTGAAAATACCGGCGATGCGAATAACGCCATCCGCGAGTTCAAGGAAATCACAAAGTATCTTTAGGCAGACTATTTCATATCCATTTCAAGTGAGTTCGCAATGAATAATTTTTACGATGCACCGTTTGTGGTTGACCATGACCACGTCTTTTTAGGGAAGGGCCACGACAAAAACGAACGCAAGACATGGGGTGTCATTGCCCTTTGCAGTGCGATGATGGTCATTGAGATCATTGGCGGCCATCTGTTCGGTTCGCTGGCATTGGTGGCAGATGGTCTGCATATGTCGACCCATGCCGGAGCGATGTTGATTGCGGCGCTTGCCTATACCTATGCCAGACGACATGCCCAAGATCCACGTTTCGTTTTTGGAACGGGAAAATTGGGAGATCTGGCAGGTTTTACCAGCGCCATCATACTGGCGATGATCGCCTTGCTGATTGGCTACGAAGCAATTTCCCGATTGCTATCACCAGTGCCGATACACTTCAGCGAAGCCATTCCGATCGCCGTGGTAGGACTGCTGGTCAATATCGCCAGCGCCTGGCTTTTGAGTGGGGGCGATCACCACGGGCACAGCCACGGGCATGATCACGGACATGGTCATGACGAACATGACGCTCACGAACATAACGACGAAGTACAGTACATCAATACTCAAGCCGGCGTCATCGCGCTTTCTATTTTTGAGGATGGCGTTCCACCGGTTTTTCGAATCAAGGCTGCCACCAATGGCGCAGAACTCTCAGCACAGGATGTGAGTGTTACGACTATTCGTCCGGATGGTACAAATCAGGTTTTCGCATTTTCCCGGTCATCGGATTTTCTGGAATCAACGACAGAAATTCCCGAACCTCACGATTTCAAGACAGTGTTAAAACTTCCGACTGAGGAACATCGTATCGCGTTTGAAGAGCACGATCATGGTGACCATGGTGTGGATACCCGCGATCACAATATGCGTGCCGCCTATATTCACATCATCGCTGACGCGGCAGTCTCGGTATTGGCTATCATCGGCCTGCTACTGGCAAAGACCTATGGATGGATGTGGATGGATCCGTTAGCAGGGATCGTCGGTGCACTTGTTATTCTAAACTGGTCTTTCGGCCTGATACGCGACACCGGTGCGATACTGGTAGACTTCAGTCATAGCGACGCGATGGCCAACAAGGTGCGCGCAGCCGTTGATACGGCAGGCGACAGATTGGTCGATCTGCATGTCTGGCGCCTTGGCCCGGGTCATTTCGGTGCAGTCGTGTCCGTAGTCACAAACGCGTCGCAGCGCGGGCCATCGTTCTACCACAGCATTTTGCGACAATTAAAGGGGCTGTCGCACATTTCTGTAGAGATTCACTCGCAGCCGTTAATCAACATAACAGCATAAACAGATCATGTCTCTTCACACATCCCCTTCGCTATCTTTTGATGTTTGTCGGAGTAAAATAATCTTAAAAGTGCTTGCGCAAGGTGAGGCAACACGCCAGCGAAAAAATGATAGCCGCTCTATTCATGAGTTGGCATCCTTTTATCGCTTGAGCGTTATCACAAAAAATATGACATACAAGGCGCCGTTGATTAACAGTGCCCAGATCGGCAGCCCTTGTGAGCGCGAGTTGAAGCGAAGCCACGCAGCTGCAGCCAGTGTAACGAGGACACCGATCAGAACCTCGATACGGGGTTGCCACGGCGTAAGCATGATACCGATGGCTGGGAGCAATGTACCCTGAAACACCATCGCGCCAGTGATGTTACCGAAAGCAAGTGTGTCCTTGTCTCGACGAACCCAGAGGATGCTGTTTACCTTTTCTGGAAGTTCAGTGGCTATGGGAATGATCAGTAATGAAAGTAAGAGCGCGGAAACACCAAGCAAATGCGACACGCCCTCCATTCCTGAAATGAAGCCCTTAGCACCCAACACAAGCAGGCCAAGTCCAATGCCTAGCTGAAACAAAATCGTAGGCAGATTCGTTGGCAGGCCAATCCTGGATAAGAACATCTTTTCTTCTGCCTCTGTGCCGTGCCCATCCTCAACCAACTGCTTTGATGCGTGAAGGGTCAGCATTATGTAGATGAAGTAGGTCAGCACAAGTGCTGAACTGAGAAAACCACGAATGTAGCGCGCTTCTTGAGGAACAAACATCGCTGCTGCGGCAAGTCCGAATGCAAACAGGAAGAAATTGAGGTCGCGCACGAAGCCGCTTCGTTCCGGGCGAACATGACCCGCTATCCCTCGTCGCGGCAGTATGGCGAGAGCCATAAGGCAAGTCGTTAAAGTCGATAACATCAAGGGTGCGCCGAGGATAGCTCCGACGCCGATTTCCTCGTTCAGGCTGATATTGTTGGTGCCAGCGAACAGCGCGAGGAGCGGGACCATCGTTTCCGGAAGCGCCGTGCCGATGGCGGCGAACACAGAGCCGGTCACTCCATCGGAAATCTTGAGCTTCTGCCCCAGATGTTCCAATGCATTTGTGAAGAGTTCCGATGCCGCGAGGATGACAAAGAGCATCGCGACCAATTCGAGGACGAATTTAGTCATGACTTCGCTCCTAAGACGCCTTCGCGTCGGCTGACATTTTGTGAGTCGACAGTTCGAACAGAACGCTGTTTTCGAAATGGGAGATCGTGGATAGCTGAGATGAGAAAAGCTTTCATATGGTGCTCCTTGGCCGGAAGAAAGACGAATGACCACAGCGCTCGTCCGGCCAGTCCGGAGGCGATATGGTCAAAGGTCTTGCCAAGCTAGGAAACCGCTTGTGCCATGGTCAGACGACCAAGTATGTTGACACAAGCCTCTTCGGCAGAAGAGCGACTACTCCCCAATGACTGATTTAATTCTACCAAGCATTTTTAGATATGTCACGTTTCTGAAAAACCAGCTTGCTGGCTATGACCATACGCCAGGGTAAATTTTAGTGGGGTATCCAGCTCGGTGCTGTGATGTTAGAATTATGTAATGGAATCAAAGAAATCTCAAGCGAGATCAAAGTTACCCCGAGCCGGTGTTGATTACCCTCGCAACTACGCCGAATTTATGGCGTGGTTTCCAGATGACGCGGCATGCCTCGATTACCTTGATTGGCTTCGTTGGCCGCGGGGCTTCATTTGCCCTGATTGCAGTGGCACCACGGCGTGGCGCATGAAAGGAGGTCGGTGGGTGTGTAAGTCGCATATCTGCCACGGCTGGCACTATCTTCCACCTTACCAGAACACCGCTTACTGTATGGTTTGCCGCAGCCTGGTATCTTACCTCCGCCAAAAACGGTGTATCTGCCAAAACGCTGCATCGGATACTCGGGTTTGGTTCCTATCAAACGGCTTGGGCGATGCTGCACCGGTTCCGGTGCGCAATCAGCAATGCCGGGCACGATATGCTGACCGGACAAGTAGAGGTGGATGAAACTGTCTTTGGTGGTGTGCGGCACGGTAAACGCGGGCGCGGAGCCGGAGGCAAAGTGCTGGTGGCGGTCGCTGTGGAGTTGCTTTCCCCCAAGGGTTTCGGACGTTGCCGGTTGCAAATCATTCCCAACGCCGAAAGTGAAACGCTCAAGACGTTTATTCAGAAGCATATCCAGCCCGGCTCGACCATCTACACCGACGGGCTTACATCCTACCCCGGTGCTACCAAAGACGAATACCTTCACCATGGAACGTCCGTCAAAGGTTCCGGCAAGGAGGCCAACGAGGTTTTGCCAAGTGTACACCGCGTTGCAGCGCTCGTTAAGCGCTGGCTGATGGGTACGCATCAAGGTTCTTTTGAAGAAGAACACCTGCAGGCTTATCTCGACGAATTCGCGTTCAGGTTCAACAGACGCAAGTCCACTCATCGAGGCATGCTTTTCTATAGATTGATCGAACAGTGTGTTGCCATGCATCCCATATCCTTCCGTGAGCTTGTAGCCAATCCCAAGCCCAGAGTTGAGGGGCATAAGTTCGCGGTACCGGCCAATCTTCGTCATAAAGCGCCTGCTTCGCTAGATATTTCTGTGCCTTTGCACCCTTGGAGAGGATAGCCACAGCATCGAGCTGGATACCCCACAAATTTTATTGTGGGTGTGCCGAACTTAACGATATATCTGGTCGATTCCACCATCCTCCGCCCAAGGCCTGATAAAGCGAGACAGTCACGCCCAGACGACTGGCCTGCGCCTGCGTCAGGTTGATCGCTGCCAGTTGATCATTTTGCTCAGTCACCAACTCTGTCTGATAGCTTACCGCGCCTAACTGATATTGTTTGCGGACAAGTTCAGCCGAGGTCTTTGCCGCCTGTGCACCCGAAGCTGCCGCCTTGAGTACCAACGCATCAGATTGTATCGTATACAGTGTATCAGCCACGTTCTGTAACGCGGCAATCACCGTGCTGCGATATTGTGCACCCGCACCGATTAACGCCTGTTCAGCGAAGCGTGACCTGGCTTTGAGCGTGCCGCCATCAAAAATGGTCTGACTGACGCTGGCCGCCAGATTGAAAAAGCCGCCGCCGGAACGGAACATCCAGGCAGGACTGTCTGCCATGCCGCCGATGGCCGCAGTCAGCGCAAACTGAGGCAAGCGATTGGCAACCGCCACACCCGCCTGTGCGCTGGCATAATGCAATTGTTCTTCAGCAGCGCGCACATCCGGTCGCTGTTCGATAATCCGCGACGGCAGGCTGAACGGCAATTCCTGTGGCAGGTGAAGGTCAGCAAGCTCAAATTGTTCATCCACATCAACATCGGGTGTATTACCCGCCAGCGCGCGTATCAAGTCCCGCGTTAGCGCAAGTTGTGCCTGCAGGGGCGCCAAGGCCTGTTCCATCGAGGCTAACGAGGATTCCTGTGCTGCAACATCCACATTGGACACGTCACCCAAGCTGTATTGAGTCTGTAAAATACCCAACATTTCCCGATTGATACTGACTACTTTTTCCATCGCGGTAATCTGCGAGCGCAACGACGCTTCCTGTATTGCAGCCGCCACCACGTTCGATGCCAGCGTGATGTAGGTCGCTTCAAGTTGTAGTTTCTGAGCTGCCACCTGTGCCTGAGCCGATTCGACCATTCTGCGGTTGAGACCGAATACATCCGGCACGTAACCCACTGTTAACTGCGCGACATGAAAGTTGTAATAAGCGGGTGAATTATAAACCGGCCCCGCAGGATTCGATCCCGTCTGAATCACATTGCCATTACCCTGCACCCCGGGAGAGTTGCCGCCCATGTTGCCCGCCAGTTTGTTACGTGAAGGTGAATAGCTCACGCCGACTGTCGGATAGAAAAATCCCTGTTGCGCGACGACATTCTGCTGTGCACCACGTAATGCGGCTTGAGCAGAGGCAATATCCGGATTGGCCTTGAATGCACGTTCCACCAGTGAGTTGATCTGCGTCGATCCGAACAACGTCCACCAGTCAGAAGGAATATCCGCCTTGCTGTCAAATCGCTGTGACTCTCCCATCAACACTGGTGTCGAAGCGGTTGCCGCCGATATTGACTTTGTTGGTGCATAACCATTCGCCCTGGGCGCCTCAGGCCGTTTGAAATCAGGACCTACCGCGCAGCCTGCGACTGTTGTGAGTAAAACAAGACTACCGACTTTAAGGGCCGCGTGTAATTTTGAAATTGATTTCATCATGCGTCTCCTGTCGTAACGACACCGGACATTTTCAAGGGCGATTTACGTTTGGAAAAAAGGTCGATCAGCAACGGCAGAATAATCAACACCAGTACGGGGGCTAACAAAATTCCGCCTACCACCACCAGTGCCAGCGGTTTTTGTACCTGTGAGCCTATGCCGGTTGCAAAAGCCGCAGGCAAAAGACCCACGCACGCGGCGCAACAGGTCATCATCACAGGCCGCAACCTGGTTTGACAGGATTTCTGAATGGCTTGCGAACGTTCTTCGCCGGTTTCGATGAGCTGGTTGAAATACGTCAGCACGATGATACCCTCCATCACCGAGATGCCGAACAGCCCTATAAAACCAATAGCCGCCGACACACTGAACGCAGTTCCTGTCAGATAGAGCGCAAAAATACCGCCTATCAAGGCCATCGGCATCACACTGGCTGCCAGCAAGGTATCGGTAATCGAACTGAAGTTGAAGAACAGCAGCAACATGATCAGTCCGAGGCTCAACGGCACGACAATTTTCAGCCTATCCATTGCCTCATTCATCTGGCCGAACTCACCTACCCATTCCATACGGTAACCGCCGGGCAGCTTTACTTGCTCCGCCACCTTTTGCTGCGCTTCCATCACAGCACTACCCAAATCGCGACCGCGCACACTAAATTTGATCGGAATGTAGCGCTCCTGTCCTTCACGATAGATAAAGGAGGCGCCGGAAACCAGTTTAACGCTCGCAACATCGCTCAGCGGAATCTGAACCGTACCGTTTTGCCCTTGTGCGCCGATACTAATCCGTTTAATCTCATCCAGACTCTGACGGTTATGTGGCGAGAGCCGCACAATGATGGGAAAGTTTCGATCACTGCCATCTTCATACAAATTACCTGCTGCCTGCCCGCCTATTGCAGCCTGTACCGTAGCATTAATATCACCAGGTGCCAGGCCGTAGCGTGCAGCCCTTGCGCGGTCGATATTGATCTTCACTGTTGGCTGTCCAAGTGCCCTGAAAATTGACAGGTCAGTAACGCCAGGCACAGTCGCCATCACTTTCTGAATCTGATTCGCAGTTTTTTCAAGCTCTCCCAGATCGTTGCCATATAGCTTGACCGAGTTCTGACCCTTGACGCCGGAGGATGCCTCTTCCACGTTGTCTTCAATGTATTGTGAAAAATTAAATTCCACACCCGGAAATTCGGCTTGCATTTTTGAGCTGATTTCTTCAGTCAGCTTCTCCTTGTCTACGCCCTTAGGCCAGGTATCGAAGGGAATTAACGGCACAAAAAATTCAGCATTGAAAAAGCCAGTCGCATCGGTACCGTCATCAGGTCGTCCATTCTGCGAGATAATGGTTTGCACTTCAGGGTAGCGCTTAATCAGGGTGCGCATCCGGTTGACATAGGCATTGCTCTCTTCGAGCGAAATAGAGGCCGGCATCGAAGCCCTGATCCACATATTGCCCTCTTCCAGTTTTGGCATAAATTCCATTCCCAGCGAATGCACGGCGAAGCCTGCCATGATTACCAGCAGCGCGGCGAGGCCTAACATCAACACCCGATTGGCAAGGGAAAAGCCGATTATCGGCGTATAAATGCGCCGCATCCATTCCACCGCAATGGTTTCAGTCTCAGCAACATGTGCCGGCAACAACAACGAACTCAAGGCCGGGGCAATCGTAAAGGTCGCGACCAGTCCGCCGATGATCGCATAGGCATAAGTGGAGGCCATCGGTCCGAAAATATGTCCTTCCACGCCGCTCAGGGTAAACAGCGGGATGAATCCGGCGATGATGATGGCAGCAGAGAAGAAAATCGACCGGTTGACTTCGGTTGCAGCAAAGGCAATGTGCGCCAATTTTCCGTGCAGCGAACTGTCAGGACGAATATGCAGCATGAAAAGCGGCGCTTCTGCGTGAGTTTTTTCTTTACTTTCAGATAGATGCCGATAGATATTTTCCACCATAATCACTGTCGCATCAACTATCAGACCAAAATCGATGGCGCCAACCGATAGCAGATTGGCTGACTCGCCGCGCAAGGTCATGATGATAATAGCAAAAAACATCGCGAATGGAATGGTGGCGCTAACGATGATCGCACTGCGCAAATTACCCAGGAAGACCCATTGCACAATGAAAATCAACACAATACCGAATAACAGGTTCTCAATGACCGTATGCGTGGTCACGTTGATCAACTCACTGCGGTCATAGATCCGCTCAATATGAACGCCTGGCGGCAATATTCCCGACGTGTTGATCTTTTCAAGCTCAGCTTCGACACGTTTGATGGTCGGCGTGCTTTGTTCGCCGCGTCGCATCAGCACGATACCCTGCACAATATCGTTATCCTGATCATTGCCGGCAATCCCCAAACGCGGCAGATTGCTGACACTCACCTTTGCGATGTCATTGACCAGTACCGACGCACCATTGCTCGCCGTGAGCATGGTGTTGCGGATATCATCCATCGAATGAATCAGACCAATACCACGCACGACCGCCGCCTGCGGCCCGAAATTGACCGTCTGCCCCCCCACATTGAGGTTGCTGTTGTTAAGCACCTGCAACACCTGCGGGACGGTGAGGCCGTAACGGATCAATTTGGACTGATCAATACTGATTTCATAATCCTTGCTCTTGCCGCCCCAACCATTGACATCAATCACCCCGGGCACAGCCTTGAAGCGTCGCTCCAGCATCCAGTCTTCAATGGTTTTTAAGTCCTGCACGGAATAGCCGGGTGGCCCGAACACGCGGTAGCGCAAAATTTCGCCTATCGGACTCTCCGGTGAAATGCCGGGAATCGCTCCATTGGGCAGCGGTGATAATTGCGACAGCCGGTTAATCACCTGTTGTTCGGCATCCTTGTAGCTGATATCGTAAGTGAACTGCACCTTGACATCGGACAGGCCGAACAGCGAAATCGTGCGTACCGTCGTGACATGCGGGATGCCGGCCAGTTGAACCTCAAGCGGGATGGTAATGTAGCGCTCGATTTCTTCAGCAGACTGACCGGTACTCTGGGTCACAATATCGACCAGTGGCGGCACCGGATCAGGATAAGCTTCGATGTTGAGTTTAATGAAACTGACGATACCAACGACAAAAAGGGTCGCCATCATAATTATGATAGCAGTGCGCTGTTTAAGTGCAAATGCGACAACTTTATTCATCATGCGCCCCCGCCTGTTGCGCGATCAATGAACAATGTACCCCTGGTGACAATTTTTTCGCCGGCAGCAAGACCCGAGCTTATTTCAATAATATCGCCGTTGATGCGTCCAATACGGACAGGGCGTATCGCCAGCGTGCCATCACTATTTGCAACGAACACATGCGCCTCACTTCCTTCATACACCACAGCATTCTGCGGTACACCAATGGCTTTTACTTCACCACTGGTTACAATGCTGAAATTGGCAAACATCATCGGTTTTAAAATACCCTCTCGATTATCGATGATTGCGCGTACTGGCAAGCGGTGCGTATTGATATCCATCGCAGGTGCAACCCAGGATAACCTGGCCTTGAAAATACGATCCGGGAATGCCAGCACATGCACTTCGACCTGTTGGCCGACATGTACCAGCGGCGCATCGGTCTCACGCACATTGGCAATCAGGTATACCGTCGACAAATTTCCTATCGTATAGACCGGAATACTGGCGCCTCCAGACGCGCTCTGGATGTACTGACCAACACCTACCTGACGCTGTATCACGGTACCTGAAACAGGCGCTCTGACCAGCGCTTCCGGATTTATCTCCGATACCTTTGCGCCGTTTTCAAGAGCGCTGATTTCAGGTTCGGATTTGCCAAGGATACTCAACTGATTACGTGCGGCCTGCAAATTGCCTAGTGCCGTTGCCAGATCGGATTGACTTTGCAGCCAGTCTTTCTGTGCACCGGCCTTCGCCAGAAAAAGTTCATGCTGACGCGCCTCTGCCGCTGTCGTAAACTTTACCTGTGCATGTGCAGCAATTAGCGCATTCTTCGCCTGTACAAATTCCGTTGCGGCCACTGCCAGCAATGGATCCCCTTTTTTAACCACCGCGCCCAGTTCTGCGATCACTCGTGTCACCTGACCGGAATAAGGCGAAAATACCTGCGTGGTTGCGTCATCGTTATAAGCTATGCTGCCATCGGTAATCTGCTCGCCACGAAAACTCATCTGTTGAACCTGAGAAATGCCAAGGCTGCCCATTTGTGTCTTGGTTGGTCTGAAGGTACCGGGGGCCTCCGGCTTGACGCTTTTGACCTCTGGCTTGCCTGACAGGAAATGGGCTGCCAAACCTAGGCAACCCAGCAGCAAAACAATGCCGATAATTGCAAGCAGTTGCATTTTGATAGACAGACTTTTATGCGCGGGTTTTACGGGATGAGTGTCAGTTTGCATGGTCGTTCGCTTTAAGATGAGTAGATAGAGCCGTTCGCGGCGCACTTTACACTTGCAACCATGCAACAACATGTAGGGAAGCTGTCAGAAAACTGTCAGCGTATAATTTTTAAGCCAAACTTCGCCACAACAGACATCCGGTGACTGACAATACATGGAGGCTAGGTTAAACTTGACTCGTCAATTTAAAGGGTGCCGGACTCATGCGGATATTACTGGTGGAAGATGACACTCACGTGGGCGAGACGACATCTCGTGCCTTGAGATCCCAGATATGGGTGGTTGATTGGACGACCGATGGAGAGTCTGTTCTGAATGCGGTAAAGCTGGTCCCTTATGATGTCATCATTCTGGACGTGGGACTGCCGGGCATGGATGGTTTCGAGGTGTTGCACAGCTTACGCGCCGAAAACCGGGATACGCCCATCCTGATGTTAACGGCACGGGACGCCATAGAAGATCGGGTGCATGGACTCAGACTGGGTGCTGACGATTATCTGGTAAAACCCTTTGCATTGACCGAGCTAGTCGCTCGCATCCAGGCGTTGACCCGGCGCATGCATACTCGCCAGCATAACGAAATATTGATGGGTACTTTGCGTATAGATTTGACTGCGAAACGCGCTTTTTTGGCGGACATTCCGGTAGGCTTTTTACCCAGGGAATGGGCTGTGCTCGTGTATCTTTTAAATCATGCCGGCAAAGTTGTCAGCAAGGAGCAGATTCTTGAAGCTATTTCCGGCTGGGACGAGGCACCCTCCGGCAATGCCATTGAAGTTTATGTCTCACGCTTGCGAAACAAACTTGCTCCCGCTGGCATTTCAATTCGGACAATCAGAGGGTTTGGCTACATGGTAGAGGAGTTGGATGGTATCCAGTCTTAAACAACAGTTGCTGCTCTGGCTGCTGGTGCCCATGCTGGTCATTGCACCCGTGGCAGCCGCACTTCAATATTGGTTGGTTATTTCACCGGCAAAAAAGGAATTCGACCATCAACTAGGTGACTTTGCCATCGCAATGGCAAGTTTCTTGAAAGTGGATGGCAATAGTTTTCACTTCAACATGACCGATGAAACCGAACACCTGCTTCGCACAGACCAATTGGATAAAGAGTTTTTTCTGATTTTAACTCCAGATGGCAAGAGACTTGCCGGGGATGCCGCGCTTAACACGCCGGAAGGTAAAATCACAGCAGGCGAAATGCACTACGTCGATCGTAAGATCAACAAACGCTTGTTGCGCATGGTGGTATATGGTGTCGCATGCGGCGAGAATCCCTGCCAGGTACGGATGGCCGAAACGCTGATAAAACGCAATAAAGTGCATTCCCAAGCGTTAATTACCACGTTATTGTCTATTCTGGTGCTTGGCTTAACCACGACAGTTGTGATGCTGGTGGCCGTGCGGCATGGCTTAAAACCGCTTCGGGACTTACGTACGCAACTGGCGGATCGCCCCCTGGATGATCTTCGACCAATTGCGCTGCCGCATGCATCCAGTGAACTGCAACCCCTGATTAGCACCCTGAATCAGCTATTCAAACGACAAGCCAATGCGACCATACTCCAAAATACTTTCCTTGCAGATGCAGCACACCAGTTGCGTACGCCACTGACTGCGCTGCAAACAGAATCCGAGCTGGCCTTGCTCGAACCCCATCCAGAATCACTGCATCTCACTCTGGAACGCCTGCATCAGTCTGCCAGTCGCGCTGCCAAGCTTGCGAATCAATTACTGGTGAACGCACGAACGGATCAAGACGGGCAACGTATGGCAGAATTCACCCGTATTAATCTCAAAGATATTGGCATAGATGCCGCAAATGAGTGGTCAAGTCGTGCCTATGCAGCAGGTGTAGATCTCGGATTTCAACTGGAAAAAGCCTACATCAACGGCCAGGCCCTTCTGCTTCAGGAGCTGTTGTCAAATCTGATACACAACGCAATTGAGCATGCGGGAGAAAACACTCAGGTTACGGTAAAAACCTATGCTTCAGGATCCATTTCCATTCTCGAAGTGGAGGACAATGGGCCTGGAATTAACGAACATGAACGCCAAAAGGTGCTGCAGCGTTTCTTTCGTGGACGTCTTGCAAAAGGATTCGGCAGTGGACTGGGCTTGGCCATTGCCAACGATATAGCACGTATTCACAAAGCAACGATTACATTAACCACCCCTGATAACGGCAAAGGATTGTTGGTTCGGATCACGTTTTAATCGCTTGACGTCATGCTATCTGATGAGGCGAGAAATTTTGTGTTTTAAGAATGGCGACACTTTTCCACTGGTTTAGTGATGAATAATCCAACGTCCGCTGTTCATTTGTAAGCGGTCATAGAGTTTCGACATGCGACTATCCGTTTATGGCACGCAGCGGCACATCGCGACCGTCAGCTTTGTGCCGAAATATCCTACACCCAACTGGCCACATTTTCTGTTTTGACATCATAGGCATTTCGCTTTCCAACCCCGTACTGCACAGAACGGTGCATAACTTTTCTGGGGAATCCAACCTCGTATTGCACAAAACGGCATAACTCAAGGAAGTAATGACGGCCAAGTTTCAAAACCTAGAATGAACTTAGCCAAAAATGCTCACGCCGCATTAATCCCCATATCCAGCTTATCCACAAAACTTGCCAGTTCAATCGGCAGCGGCGCGCAGATATGCATCGGTTCACCTGTGAGCGGATGACTGAAGGCAATGCTGTGCGCGTGCAGAAACATGCGTTTCAACCCCTGCTTCATCAATTCACGGTTGCGCGCAAAATCGCCGTATTTGTCGTCTCCGGCAATCGGGAAGCCCAGATGCGACAGATGAACCCTTATCTGATGGGTGCGGCCGGTCTTTAACTGTGCCTCCAGCAGACTGAAATTCCAATCTCGGTTCATCGGCGATACTTCGTTGGCTTCCGCATGCGCTCCTAGCCGTGCCAATTGCACTGCCTTCGTCACGCCCTTGTCGCCGCCTTGTCTCGCCTTCGACTCAAGATCGGAACTAACTACCCAGTTCTTTTGCAGCGTAAAGATGGTGTGCGAGGCCTGTCCGTCCTCACGTACCATCACGCGCTTTTCACCTTGCGGCGTGTCGAATTTGTGCAGCGGCAGTTTAACGTGCTGTTTTGCGTTCAGCCATTTGCCCAGCACCAGCGTCAGATAACGCTTGTCGCTGTTGCCTTCCCTCATGATTTCATGCATCGAAGTGAGCGCGGAACGTTTTTTAGCCAGCAGCAGAACGCCCGATGTTTCCCGGTCCAGCCGGTGCACCAGCTCCAGAAATTTGGCCTGCGGGCGGGCGCGCCGCATCTGCTCGATCACGCCGAAACTCACTCCGCTGCCACCATGCACCGCAATGCCGGCCGGCTTGTTCAGCGCCAGCAACGCCTCATCCTCATACAGGATAGGTAATTCCACGGCGGGAATATAGACCTCGCGCACTTCTTCCTTTTGCGCCACACGCACCGGCGGGATGCGCAACAGGTCGCCCAGCTTCAGCCGATAGGTCTGATCGACGCGTTTCTTGTTCACGCGCACTTCTCCGCGCAAAATACGGTAAATATGGCTCTTCGGCACGCCTTTGAGATGGCGAAAAAGAAAGTTGTCGATGCGCTGCGCTTCGCCACTCTCATCAATCTCAACAAATGTGACAGATTCTTTGCTTAAACTATTCATTATGCTTATACTTCGCCGTTCGCGCGTTTTTGGTTTGGGTAAGTTTGGGATATATTTCCCGCCGACAGTTTCTGGCTGATTTATACAGCCCGGATTGTTCGCACAGGCGCCCTGCGCCCCCGCCAACCGCAACCCGGTTAATATCGCTCACCGGAACCAGCAGTGATAGTAATTGATTTACGCGCTCAAAGCACCTGTGGATTTCCGTGACAGGGCGGACGAGTTGCAACACGGGTTGAGACGGATTGGTAAAGGCGCCGCATGTCAGCTGCCTTTCTCAGCCGGGAATTCTCCCCCTGTTGTAACGAATGCCCTGTTACCCAAAACAAGACCGACTACTCAAAGAGAACCGATTTGACAACCCTTAAATAAAACTCGCTCACGCGTTCGTTTGCCTCCTCACTGTGGGATAAACAGCGATTTAGTCATTGCCTTTTCATGACTTAATCGATGATTAGAAGTTTCATCAGAGGATTGAGGCGAGGGAAACGGGTATGACGAATTTTTCTTCAGGTTACGCTATACCCGTTGGTATACGCCGTCAGCAGCGCCTCTCACCAGCCTAACGGCTGTAGCTTGAGTCTTGCCCGTGTCAGAGCGCGGGAGAAAAATAAAAATGAAACGCATGTTATTCAATGCGACACAACCGGAAGAACTCCGTGTCGCCATTGTTGACGGTCAGAAACTCATCGACCTCGACATTGAAATCGCCGGCAAGGAACAACGCAAGAGCAACATCTATCAAGCTGTCATCACCCGCATCGAACCCAGTTTAGAGGCCTGTTTCGTCGAATACGGCGGCAACCGCCACGGTTTTCTGCCCTTCAAGGAAGTCTCCTCGCAGTATCACCAGCCCGGTTGCGGCGCTCGACCCAGCATCAAGGAAGCGTTACGCGAAGGCCAGGAATTGCTGGTCCAGGTTGAAAAGGACGAGCGCGGCAACAAGGGCGCAGCCCTGACCACCTACATCAGTCTGGCCGGTCGCTACATCGTGCTGATGCCGAACAACCCCAACGGTGGCGGTGTGTCACGCCGCATCGAAGGGGATGAACGCACCGAGTTGCGCGAAGTGCTCTCCAATCTGGACGTGCCTGAAGGCATGAGCATCATCGCGCGTACCGCCGGGATCGGACGTAACGAAGAAGAGTTGCAGTGGGATCTTAACTACCTGAACCAGCTGTGGACCGCTATTGCAGACGCGGCTAAGTCCGAAAAAGCGCCTTCCCTGATTTATCTGGAAAGTTCCTTGGTGGTACGCGCCATACGCGACTATTTCAATCCGGAAATCGGCGAAATCCTGATTGACACGGATGAAGTGTACCAGCAGGCGCACGCCTTCATGAGCACCGTGATGCCGGACAATGTGAACCGCATCAAGCGCTATGTGGATGACGTGCCGCTGTTCTCGCGCTTTCAGATCGAACACCAGATCGAATCGGCCCATTCACGCGAAGTGCGTCTGCCCTCGGGCGGCGCGATCGTCATCGACCATACCGAAGCCCTGACCGCGATCGACATCAACTCGGCGCGCGCCACCAAAGGCTCGGACATCGAGGCCACCGCGTTCAATACCAATCTGGAAGCGGCTGAAGAAATCGCACGACAAATGCGGCTGCGCGATCTGGGCGGTTTGATCGTGATCGACTTCATCGACATGGAAAACAGCAAGAACCAGCGCGATGTGGAAAACCGCCTGCGCGATTCGCTGCGCTTTGACCGTGCCCGTGTACAGACAGCCAAGATTTCGCGCTTTGGCCTCTTGGAGCTGTCACGTCAGCGCCTGCAACCTTCATTGGGCGAGAGCAACTACATCACCTGCCCGCGTTGCAGCGGGATCGGCCACATCCGCGGTACCGAATCCTCCGCCTTGCACATCCTGCGCATCATTCAGGAAGAGGCGATGAAAGACAGCAGTGCCGCGATCCATGCGCAAGTGCCGGTCGATGTTGCTACCTTTTTGCTCAACGAAAAGCGCAGCGATTTACACCGCATCGAATCGCGCCTGAAAGTGCCGATCACGCTGATTCCCAACCCGCATCTGGAAACGCCCAACTACAGCATCAATCGTCTGCGTCAGGACGAAGTGACGGGCGATGCGCAGCCCAGCTACACGCTGGTGGAAAAACCGGAAGAAGATAAGTCTGCACAGGAACCGCAAAAAGGCGTCCGCACAGTCGCTGCCGTCAAGGGTATCACGCCGATGGCGCCAGCCCCGATGAAGGCCGAACCGCAGATAACCGCCACACCTGGTATGTTCGGTCAACTCGGCAACTGGTTCAAGTCGCTGTTCGCTGACGAAAAACCTGCTGATACGCCCGCCGTCGCCAGCCGTCCGCCACGCGCGCGCGCTGATCGTCCTGAACGCGCTGAACGCACTGACGGAAACGGTGGCAATCGCAAGCGCCGCGATCGCAACGACAGACCGGAACGCGGCGACAAGCCGGAACGCAACGCTGAGCGCAATCTGGAAAAACCGGCCGAGCGCCCAGCCGATAAAGCAGCGCCTGCCGAAGTTCGCCAACCCAGACCGCCACGTCCGCCCAAAAAGCCCGTCGAAGCGCGTGAAGAAAAGCCGGTAATCGAAACAGTAGCAGCCACACCTGTTGAAGCTGAAACCGAGGCGGAGAAGACTGAGAAGAGCAACAGCCGTCGGCGTGGTCGTCGTGGCGGTCGCCGCGAACGCGAGAAGCGCGATGTCGTACCGGGCACAGAAGAAAACGACGTTCAGGCGACAGAGGACGTTGCCAGTCTAAGTGTAGCCACCGCGGGTCCGCGCAAGCCGACGGAATATGTGGCGATGCCCAGCAACTATGTCGCACCTGAAGCCGCCGTGAGCGTCACTGCTGCCGCGCCTGTGGTTGCTGCACCCGCTGCTGCACCTGCCGTAGCGGCTGAAGCTGTCGTAGCAGCCATACAGACTGAAGCTGTCGCAACGACTCCTGCTGCATCGGAAGCCGCTGTCGTTGTCGCAACGATCCCTGTTGCCGCGCCGGAAGTCGCCGCACCGGTCATCAAGATCGCAACGCCTGCCGGAGAACTGGTACAGATTGAGACAGCGCCACACAAGGTTGCGCCTGTTGAGACCAAACAGCCTGCCCAACCGGTCAATCGCCGCCGTACCCGTCAGCTTGAGGTGTATGTCGAAAATGAACCGCTGGAGCAAGTCGAAACGCAACGTCAGGCTTAAGCTTCACCCGTAACAGAAAAGCCGCATGATGAAAATCATGCGGCTTTTTCTTTGGCACTCGCATATCCTCTATCGCTGCTGCTGTATATGCTGCAACAACCCTTGCGCGGCATCCTCAATCATATCCAGCACGCGTTCAAAACCCTGCTCGCCGCCGTAATACGGGTCGGGCACTTCGCGCTCAGGATGGTGGCGCGCATAGTCAAGGAATAACCCGAGCTGCTTTTTATGCCCGCGCGGCGCCAGATACTGCACAATCGCCAGATTCGCCCTGTCCATCGCCAGCACATAGTCGAAGCGCTCAAAATCCTCGCGCCCCACCTGCCGCCCGCGCAAATGGTTCATGTCGTAACCGCGCTGCGCTGCCGCCAGCTGAGAACGCGCATCCGGCGCATGACCGATGTGATAATCATGCGTACCCGCCGAATCGATCAAAATCACATCCGATAAGCCGGCGCTCTCCACATAATGGCGAAACACCACTTCCGCAGTGGGAGAACGGCAGATATTGCCCATACAGACGAACAGAACAGAAACTTTATTTTTCATTATATCCACACACTCATTCAATTCAGAAAACCCGAGCATATATCTTTTTTGCACCCTATGACATCTGCGCCGCTGTTGAAGTGAAAAATCGCAACGGCAATCAAGAGCAGATGCACAATATCGCCGTGATCGCCCGCCGGTTGCGACACAAGGCAATGAATCTGTGGCATGCTTTCATCCTATTTATCCGGAGACAGCATGAGTTTAAGCGAATTTGACAAGCGCAGCCGGGGTGGACTGGCCGACGAGGCTTGCCGGAAAATTGCCGGCGAGATTGCACCGGGCCTTTACGCACCCAATACCCGTCTTGATTTCTGGGCTCGTCAGGCTGCCGACACAGATAGACGGAGCGCTTCATGAATCCTGTCATCGGCCGCCGCGGCGCCGTCGTCTCCCCTCACTCGCTGGCCTCACAGGCGGGCCTCGATATCCTGCGCGAAGGCGGTAACGCCATCGAAGCTGCCATCGCCGTGGCCGCCACGCTGGCGGTTGTCTATCCGCACATGACCGGCATCGGCGGGGATGGATTCTGGCTGCTGCGCGCACCGGGTCAGGCAATGAACGCCATCGATGCCTGCGGCGCGACAGGCGCCGGTGTCACGCGCGCGCTGTATGGCCGTCTTGCCAGTATCCCGTGGCGCGGTCCGCTGGCCGCCAACACCGTTGCTGGCACCGTCTCGGGATGGGGTGCGGCCTATGACTACAGTCGTACCCGCTGGGACGGTCGCCTGCCCTTTGCACGACTACTGGAAAGTGCGATCCATTATGCCCGCGAGGGCTACCCGGTGACGCACAGCCAGGAAGAAACGACCCGCGCCAAACTGGCAGATCTCATTGCCCAGCCCGGATTTGCACAGACCTTTTTGCATCAGGGCGAGGTGCCCTTATATGGGCAACGCCATCATTTCCCGGCACTGGCGAATACGCTGGAACAGCTGGCCCGTCATGGTGCAGACGACTTTTACCGGGGCGAACTGGCGCAGCAAATAGCGGATGATCTGGCCGCCGTCGGCAGCCCCCTCACCGCCGCCGACTTGAGCCGACATCAGGCACAGATCAAACCGCCCCTGCAATTGCAGCTGCCGGACGCCACGCTGTACAACATGGCGCCCCCCACTCAGGGTCTGGCATCCATGCTGATACTCGGCATCTACAACCGCATTCGTCAAACACACTGGACTCCGGATAATGCCGAGGGTGTTCACGCGCTGGTGGAAGCCACCAAGCAGGCCTTTCTGATACGGGATCGCTACGTTGCCGACCCTGCTATCATGACCATGGATCCTGCGGTCTTGTTGAGTGACAAAAACCTGGACGCGCTGGCCGCCGCCATACCGCTGCAACACGCAAGCCCGTGGCCTGCGCCTGCCTCCGATGGCGACACCACCTGGATCGGCGTGGTGGACGCCGCAGGTCGCGCCGTGAGCATGATACAGAGCATCTACTTCGAATTTGGCAGCGGGGTGGTATTGCCGGGCAGCGGCATCGGGTGGCAGAACCGCGGCTGCTCCTTCGATCTCAAGCCCGGCCGATTGCGCAGCCTCGAAGCAAACCGCAAACCTTTCCATACCCTCAATCCCGCTATGGCGCAACTACACGACGGACGATTACTGGTCTATGGCACCATGGGTGGCGAAGGTCAGCCTCAAACACAAGCGGCGGTGTTTGTCCGCTACGTTTGGGGTGGACACAACATACGCGCTGCGGTAGCCGCACCCCGCTGGCTGCTGGGCCGCACCTGGGCTGAGCAGAGCACGACGCTGAAGCTGGAATCGCGTTACTCACCCGCCATCATCGCGGCGCTGCGCAAGCTGGGGCACCCAGTCGAAGTCGTATCTGAATTCGATGAGCGCATGGGCCATGCCGGTGCGCTGGTGCTGCATCCGGATGGCTTTATCGAAGGCGGCGAAGACCCGCGCAGCGACGGCAGTGTGGCCGCATGGTAGAGTAGTTCGCCATCGAACCCGTTCAGAGCCGCACATTGCGCGCTACAGGCCCAAAAAAACCGGCCTGAGCCGGTTGTTTATGTCGTGTTCCCTTAACTTACAGACGACCGATTTTCGGCAACTCCCCCACCAGCGGCGCAATATAGTCTATCCACGCTTGAGTCACGTCATTGCCCGCCGCATTGATATATTCATCCTTCATATGCGTCGCCTCTTTGGCCACCGACGACAGCGGCGTGATGAAACATTCGCTGGCGTAGGGTTTACTGGACAAACGACGGATAGCCACGGAACCGGGTGCACTCGTGGTGGCTGCGTGATTGACGGCATAGCCGCCCACTTCGCGCGCTTCTTTTGCATCCACTTCGGAAATAATGGTCGGGAAGGAGCGTTGCAGATAACCAAAAGTATCCGCGCGCACGCGCACTTTCTGATCCGGGAAGGCGTCCTTGACCAGCGCGGAAAGCGCATCGCCCAACGCGCCGCTGCCGGACAACTGAATGTTGCCGTGCGAGTCGCGCTCGCCGCTGGTGGAAATCGGGTTGCCGTCCTTGTCGGTGATCCCTTCGGATACCGCGATCACACAGCGGCCGTATTTGGCCATCACATCGCGCACGTCCTGCTGAAACGAGGCAATATTGAACACGCGCTCGGGCAGATAGATCAGATGCGGGCCATCGCCTTCCGCCTGACGCGCAAGGGCTGCGGCAGCGGTCAAAAATCCGGCGCTGCGCCCCATCACCACGTTGACCTTGATGCCGGACAAGGCATAGTTGTCACGGTCATCGCCCATGAAAGCCAGCGCTACAAAACGCGCGGCGGATGCAAAACCCGGGCAATGGTCGGTGACTTTCAGATCGTTATCGATGGTCTTGGGGATATGTACGGTGCAAAAGTCGTAATTCGCATCTTTTGCCATCTCGGCGATGATATGCGCCGTTTCGGCCGAATCGTTGCCGCCCACGTAAAAGAAAAAACGCACATCATTTTTTTTGAATACTTCGAATACTTTCTCGCATTCGGCACGGCCGGGCTTCAGTCTCACCGACCCTAAAGCGGCGGCAGGCGTGTTGGCAACCAGTTCCAACTGTTCAAGACTCTGTGTGGAGAGGTCGACGAAATCTTCTTTCATGATCCCTTTGATGCCGTGACGTGCGCCAAGTATGCCGGTGATATTGGCATGTCCGCGTGCGGCCAGTATGGCGCCAACCAGCGACTGATTGATAACAGCGGTCGGGCCGCCCGATTGACCAATGACCATTTTACCGACGAGTTGCTTTGCCATACACGATCTCCTTGAGTAAAGTTGTGAAATTTTAACTGAATTCGACTCTGCGACTGGTCGCCGCATCGCATATAATTACACACTTTTCAAATTTTAACTTTATTTCAAGGAACACCATGAGTCTGCTGAACGTCCGCCCCGGTGACAAATTACCTCACGAGTGCAATGTCATCATCGAAATCCCAACACATGCCGACCCCGTCAAATACGAAGTGGACAAGGCTTCCGGCGTATTGGTCGTGGATCGTTTTATCAGTTCGTTGATGCGTTATCCGTGCAATTACGGCTTCATTCCCGAAACCATTGCAGATGACGGCGATCCGGTAGATGTGCTGGTCGTCACCCCATTCCCCATCGTGCACGGCGCGATCATCCCCTGCCGTCCGGTGGGCATGCTGAGCATGTCTGACGAAGGCGGCGACGATGCCAAAATCATCGCTGTTCCCACCGACAAGCTCACCCCGCTGTATCACGACATCAAGTCTTATGAAGACCTGCCGAAAATAAAGCTGGAACAAATCAAACATTTCTTCGAACTGTACAAGGCGCTGGAGCCCGGCAAGTGGGTCAAGATCAACGGATGGATGGGCGTCGAAGCCGCGCATGCAGAAATCATGAACGGCCTGGCCGCTTACAAGAACGCAGGAAAATAAATGACCGCACAAATCATAGACGGCAAGGCCATCGCCCAGGCGGTACGTGCCGAGTGGAAAGTTCGTGCCGATGCACTGATCGCGCAAGGCGTCACGCCCGGCATGGCAGTGATCATCGTGGGCAACGATCCGGCCTCTAAAGTATACGTCGCCAACAAGGTCAAAGCCTGCGCGGAACTCGGTCTGTATTCGATACACGTTGAGCTGCCCAGCGACACGACCGAAGCCGCGCTGCTGGCCGAAGTCGATGCGCTGAACAACAATCCGAAAATTCACGGGATACTGGTACAACTGCCGCTACCCCGCCATCTGGACTCGCACAAGGTGATCGAAGCGATCAACCCCGACAAGGACGTGGACGGTTTTCACCAGATGAATGTCGGCGCGCTGGTCACGGGCGAGACGCCCTTCCCTTCCTGCACGCCGTATGGCGTGATGGTGATGCTGGAGAAAACCGGCATCCAGATCGAAGGTAAACACGCGGTAGTCGTCGGCCGCAGCAACATCGTCGGCAAACCGATGGCGCTGTTGCTGCTGCACAAGAATGCAACGGTGACCATCTGCACCTCCAAGACGGTGGATCTGGCCAAACACACAAGAGACGCTGACATACTGGTCGCCGCCGTAGGTCGTCCCAACTTCATTACGGGCGACATGGTCAAGCCGGGTGCGGTGGTAATCGACGTCGGCATCAACCGCAACGCGGAAGGAAAACTGGTTGGCGACGTGGATTTCGCCAGCGTAAAAGAAGTCGCCGGCTTCCTCACACCGGTTCCCGGCGGCGTCGGTCCGATGACCATCACCATGCTGGTCGCCAATACGGTCAGAGCGGCGGAACGCCTGTCCGGCTTACACGCCTGATCCCTGCACGCATCGTGCTCCGCCTGTCTAACAAATAAAGGAAGCGTTAAGTGAGCGGAACACATCAAAAAATGCCCACGCTGGTACTGGGCGCCATCGGCGTGGTCTTTGGTGATATCGGCACCAGCCCCCTGTATGCGCTGCAAACCACCTTTACCGGCACTCCTCCACTGCCTATCGTTGAAGCGAACATTCTGGGCGTGCTGTCGATGATGTTCTGGACCATCATGCTGCTGGTGTCGCTCAAATATGTGTCCATCATCATGAATGCGGACAACCGGGGAGAAGGCGGCTCACTCGCCCTGTTGTCTCTGGTCAGCGAGCTGACCGCACAAAAGCCCAGGGTCAAATGGCTGGTGACGGCGCTCGGCGTACTGGCCGCTGCACTGTTTTTCGGTGACGGCATGATCACCCCTGCCATTTCCGTGCTATCGGCTGTCGAGGGACTGGAGCTGGTTTCCCCCAAATTCAAGATCTACATCCTGCCCGTCGCCGTCCTCATCCTGACCGGATTGTTTTTCATCCAGAAACGCGGCACCGCAACGGTTGGCATGGCATTCGGCCCGATCATGATTATCTGGTTCCTCTGTCTGGGCGGATTTGGTCTGCTGTCCATCATCAAAAGCCCGCAGGTATTATGGGCGCTCAATCCCGTTTACGCTTACCAGTTTCTGATCACCGATCCGTGGCTATCGTTCCTGTCATTAGGCTCCATCGTGCTGGCCATCACCGGCGGCGAAGCGCTGTATGCCGACATGGGACACTTCGGCAAACATCCGATCCGTCTGGCCTGGTTCTATTTCGTGCTGCCCGCGCTGGTGTTAAATTATTTTGGTCAGGGCGCGCTGCTGCTGCACAATCCCAAAGCCCTGGCTAACAGTTTCTATCTGCTCGCACCCGCCTGGGCGCTGATACCCATGGTGCTGCTCGCCACCGCCGCCACGGTGATCGCCTCACAAGCCGTCATTTCCGGCGCTTTTTCCATCGCCAACCAGTCGGTACAGATGGGTTTTCTGCCGCGCATGGAGATCCGCCAGACTTCCGACAAGGCGCAGGGGCAGATTTATGTGCCGCTTACCAACTGGATCTTATATATCGCCGTATTATTCCTGGTGCTCACCTTTCAGGGCTCCAGCAATCTGGCCGCCGCATACGGCATTGCCGTCACTGGCACCATGACCATCACCACCGTGCTGATCGCCTTTGTGATGATCCTGTTCTGGCGCTGGTCCTTGTTGCTGGTCATTCCGCTGATCAGCGTGCTGTTTGTTATCGATTTGACCTTCTTTGCCGCCAACGCCATGAAAATCCCGCAGGGCGGCTGGTTCCCGATCGGCATCGCGATCATCTCATTCACCGTACTGACCACCTGGAAGCGCGGTCGCCGGCTTTTGTTTGAGGAAATTGCCCGCAAAACCGTGCCCGTCCAGTTGATTCTGGATGACGCGGACAATATCAATCGCGTACCGGGCACGGCGGTATTTCTGACCAGCATCGGCGAGGGCGCCCCCTCCGCCTTGCTGCACAACATCAAGCACAACCAGGTGCTGCACGAACGCAACATCCTCTTAACTGTGATTGTCGAGGACAAACCCTATGTCACCCGCGGCAACCGCATTCTGGTCGATAATATGGGCAAGAATTTCTATCGCGTGCGCGTTTTCTATGGCTTCATGGAGATGCCCGACCTGCCGGCCGCACTGGCGCTATGTGCCTCATGGGGCGTACCCTTCGACATGATGAGCACCTCGTTCTTCATCTCACGCGCCATGATCGTCTCTAGCCCTACGCCAGGCATGAGCAAATGGCGCGAACGGCTGTTCCTGATCATGTCAAAAAACGCGATGAACGCGGCAGATTTTTTCAAGATTCCGACCAATCGTGTCATCGAGATGGGTACGCGTATCGAAATCTAGGACTATAATCTCACCGCACCTGCTCACTTAACCGCACAAAGGAGAACGATCATGGCAAAAGGTCAGCAACGCAAGAACAAGGAAGTCAAAAAACCCAAAAAGGAAGTGCCGCCGGTCAAGTAAACGCCAGAGACGGCCGGCTCAGGCTTCATTTGCGAAAAAGCCCGGAAAACCCGGGCTCTTTTGTCAGCTTTACTCGAACTTCATCACACCGCCTTTACAGTCCACCCTGATGGTATCCTTCGCGGCGTAGCGCCCTTCCAGTATCAAACGGGAGAGCGGGTTTTCCAGTTGCGACTGGATCGCGCGTTTGAGCGGCCTTGCACCATATACCGGATCGAAACCGGCGTTGGCAATTTCGGCCAGTGCGGCCTCTGTCACCTCCAGCTTCATTTCCATCGCAGCCAGACGTTTCTCCAGATATTGCAACTGGATGCGCGCGATGGACTTGATGTTCTTCTCATCCAGCGCATGGAACACCACCACCTCGTCGATACGGTTGATGAATTCGGGCCTGAAATAGCTCTTCACCTCGCCCATCACGGCCAGCTTGATCACCTGATAATCGTCGCCCGACATCTGCTGTATCATCTGGCTGCCGAGATTCGAGGTCATCACGATCACCGTGTTCTTGAAATCCACGGTGCGCCCCTGACCGTCTGTCATGCGGCCATCGTCCAGTGCCTGCAACAGCACGTTGAACACATCGGGATGCGCTTTCTCCACTTCGTCCAGCAGGATTACAGAATAGGGCTTGCGTCGCACCGCTTCGGTAAGACCCCCGCCTTCCTCGTAACCGACATAGCCGGGCGGTGCACCGATCAGGCGCGCAACCGAATGCTTCTCCATGTACTCGGACATGTCGATGCGGATCAGATGATCCTCGGAGTCGAACATGAAGCCCGCCAGCGCCTTGCACAGCTCGGTCTTGCCCACGCCGGTAGGGCCTAAAAACAGGAAAGAGCCGTAAGGACGGTTCGGGTCGGACAACCCCGAGCGCGAACGGCGGATCGCGTCCGACACCAGCCGCACCGCTTCGTCCTGACCGACCACGCGCTCGTGCAGCTTTTCTTCCATCTTGAGCAGCTTGTCGCGTTCGCCCGTCATCATCTTGGACACCGGAATACCAGTCGCACGGCTCACCACCTCGGCGATTTCTTCAGCGCCCACATGGGTGCGCAGCAAGCGATTTTGCGGTTTATCGCCTTGCTCTTCAGCTTGCGCCGCTTCTTTTAATTTCGCTTCAAGCTGCGGCAACTGGCCGTATTGCAGCTCGGCCACTTGCTCCAACTTGCCTTCGCGTTGCAATCTGGTGATGTCGTTTTTGACCGACTCGATTTCCTGTTTGACTTGAGCCACGCCTTGCGCCGCGCCTTTCTCTGTCTTCAAGATTTCTTTGAGGTCATTGGCTTCGCGTTGCAATTTCAGCAACTCATCTTCAATCAGTTGTATGCGTTTTTTCGAAGCTTCGTCTTTTTCCTTTTTCATCGCTTCGCGCTCGATCTTGAGTTGGATGATACGTCTATCCAACTTGTCGATGACTTCAGGCGTGGATTCATTTTCCATTTTCAAACGCGATGCCGCTTCGTCGATCAAATCGATCGCCTTGTCCGGCAAAAAACGGTCGCTGATATAACGATGCGACAACTCCGCCGCCGCGACTATCGCAGGATCGGTGATGACGATGCCGGTATGGTGCGCTTCATACTTATCTTTGAGTCCGCGCAAAATGGCAATTGTGGATTCCACCGACGGTTCATCCACCAGCACCTTCTGGAAACGGCGTTCCAGCGCGGCATCCTTCTCTACATATTTGCGATATTCGTCCAGCGTCGTCGCCCCGATGCAGTGCAATTCACCGCGTGCCAGCGCCGGTTTCAACATATTGCCTGCATCCATCGCACCTTCCGCCTTGCCCGCGCCCACCATGGTGTGCAGCTCGTCGATGAAGACGATGGTTTGCCCTTCATCCATTGCAAGTTCTTTGAGCACATTTTTCAGGCGCTCCTCGAATTCGCCGCGATACTTGGCACCCGCCAGCAGCGCGGCCATATCCAGACTCAGCACCTTCTTGTTTTTCAGCGATTCCGGCACTTCGCCGTTGACAATGCGCTGCGCGAGTCCCTCGACAATCGCAGTTTTACCCACGCCGGGTTCACCGATCAGCACCGGATTGTTCTTGGTGCGGCGTTGCAGCACCTGAATCGCGCGGCGGATTTCGTCGTCCCGTCCGATCACCGGATCCAGCTTGCCCAGCCTTGCCCGTTCGGTCAGATCGACGGTATATTTTTTCAGCGATTCACGCTGACCTTCCGCCTCCTGCGAGCCCACCGACTCGCCGCCGCGCACTGCATTGATCGCAGTTTCCAGCGGCGCACGCGCCACACCATGGGCTTTCAGAAGGCGTCCGGTCTCGCCCTTATCGCCAGTTGCCGCCAGCAAAAACATCTCGCTGGCGATGAACTGGTCGCCACGCTTTTGCGCCTCCTTATCGGTCAGGTTGAACAGATTGGACAGATCGCGCCCGACCTGCACCTCACCGCCGTGCCCTTCCACTTTGGGCAGACGCGATACGGCGTCATTCAGCGCAGTTTTTAACGCATTGACATTACCGCCTGCGCGCGCCAGCAGCGACCCCGCCCCGCTGTCCGCATCGTTGAGCATCGCCAGCAACAGATGCTGGGGTTCAATATATTGTGAATCGGAGCCGACTGCCAGACTCTGGGCATCGGACAGGGCTTGCTGCAACTTGGTGGTGAATTTGTCGAATCGCATGATGCACTCCTTAAGATTGACTAAAACGAGAAACTCGCGCAAGCGTTCGTTTGTTCCCTCCCCCCCTTGGGAGAGGGTTTGGGTGAGGGGAACGGGCATGGCAAGTTCCATTATTCGGGTTGGCTATTGCCATGCCCGTTGGAATGAAAAACAGATGGGGCAACAAAGCAGTAATTTCAAGTCCATTCAACTTCCCTTATACTACTCCTTCCTGACTCAGTTGAAGCCGCCGTGACCGATCTTATCCAGCATATCAAACAGAACGTCCAGAACGCATTGGATGAAGACCTCGGAAACCTCTCCCCGGCCCTGATGGAACAACTAGCCATTCGACTAAGCTGCCAACAGACGGCAGCCGAGTCGCTGGTTATCTCCCAAAGGGAGAGGGAGGCAGAGAACCGCTATGCGGTGGCATCCGATGCGGACCTGACCGCCCAGTTGTTGCCAGCGACGGCCAATTCACACGCGCAGGTGATCACGCGCCATACCGGCGTGCTGTGCGGCACCGCGTGGTTTGACGCATGTTTCCATACGCTCGATGCTAACTGCCGGATCATCTGGCATGCAAAGGATGGCGATGCAATCCACCCCGGACAAAAGCTGTGCGATATCAGCGGTCTTGCGCGCGCCCTGCTCACCGCCGAGCGCAGCGCGCTGAATTTTTTGCAGACCCTGTCCGGCACGGCCACCACCACCCGCCGCTATGTGGATGTGGTTGCGGGCCTGAACGTCAAGATCATGGATACGCGCAAAACCCTGCCGGGATTGCGTATGGCGCAAAAATACGCCGTGCGTATGGGCGGCGGGTACAATCAGCGCATGGGACTGTATGACGGCATCCTGATCAAGGAAAACCACATTGCAGCCGCAGGCGGCATCAAAGCGGTATTGGACGCGGCGTTCAAACTGGCGCCCCAAAACACCCCGGTGCAGATCGAAGTGGAGAACCTGATGCAACTGGATGAAGCGCTGGCAGCCGGCGCAAAATTGATTCTGCTGGACAACTTCGATCTGGATGTCTTGAGCGCAGCGGTCACGCAAACGGCCGGGCGCGCGGAACTGGAGGCCTCGGGCGGCATCACCTTATCGTCTTTACGCGAAATCGCTGAAACCGGCGTGGATCGCATCTCCATCGGTGCACTCACCAAAGACGTCGAAGCGCTCGATCTTTCAATGAGACTTATTTAACCTAATCCCGAATCCCGCATCCTGAATCCTGAATCCTGACATTGGAGAATTTTATGACTGAATCACTGCATATCGTCTGCCCGCACTGCGACGGGATCAACCGCGTGCCCGCCGAGAAACTTTCCGCACAGCCCTCCTGCGGAAAATGCCACCAGCCGCTGTTCGACGCGCACCCGGTTGAGTTAAACAAGAACAACTTCAACCTGCACATCACGCGTTGCGACCTTCCGGTGCTGGTGGATTTCTGGGCGCCCTGGTGCGGTCCGTGCAAAATGATGGCGCCTGCCTTTGTACAAGCAGCGGTAAAACTGGAACCCGCGATGCGGCTTGCCAAGCTTGATACCGAACAGGCGCAGGAACTCGCCGGACGCTACAATATCCGCAGCATCCCGACGCTTGCGCTGTTCAAGGGCGGAAAAGAAGTCGCGCGTCAGGCTGGCGCAATGGATGTCGGCGGCATCGTGCAGTGGGCCAGATCAAAGATATAACAGCAAACGATTTTTACGAGCTGCTATTTGGTCTGAAACACATACACCCCGTCCCACTCGGCGGGCGGTGGATTGTTGCTGAAGTAGGCGATACGTTCGAGATAGATACCATACAGTTTCGTTTCGGGGGACTGCTGCTGCAACGCCAGCAACACCGACCCGGCCTGATCCCATTGCTGCGCCCGATACAGACGACGCACTTCGTGGAAAATCTCGACTTCTTTCTGCATCGCAGCACTCACCGTACTGAGAGTACCTAACGGCTCGTAGATGGCCACCGGTTTTTCCTTACCCTTGACGCGCACGTCATCCAGCTCGCGATAGGCAAAATCCGTCACCGCATTTCGCGTATTTTCACCAACGATAATGCCCACGCCGTACTGCTTGGTTATACCTTCAAGACGGGACGCCAGGTTCACCTCATCGCCCATCACGGTATAGGCGATACGCACCTCAGAACCCATGTTGCCGACACTGACGCGCCCGCTGTTAATTCCCACACCGACCTTGATCGGCGGCCAGCCACGCGCCTTGAAGTGAGACTGCAAACTCGCCAGCGTAGACTGCATTTCCAGACCCGCCAGCAACGCATTGCGCGCATGATGCTCATCGCGCAACGGTGCACCCCAGAATGCCATGATGCAGTCGCCCATGTATTTATCTATCGTACCGCGATGTTTGTATACAACACGGGACAGAGGCGTCAGAAACTCGTTCATCAGCAGCGTCAGCTCCTTAGGCTCCAACCCTTCCGAAATCGTGGTAAATCCGCGCACATCCGAGAACAATATCGTCATTTCACGACTGTCGCCCTCCATGGATACACTGTCCGGATGCTGACTCATCTCCTCCACCACTTCGCCCGGCACATACTGCCCGAACAAGTTGGTAATCTGACGCTTGGTGCGCGACTCAACAAAATAGCCATAGGACATATCCAGCGCAAACAACAGCGCTATCATCATCAGACTGTTGGCCGCAGGCATATACAAGTTGCCATATTTCCAGAACAGCAGACTAATGCCAACGGTGAGGGTAAACATGAAAAACGCGAGCAACATTGCCTTGGCAGGGCTCAGTTTAAACATCATGAAACTCAAAACAAAGCCGATCAACAACAACCACACCACCTCGGCGCCGGTCATATAGGCGGGGTGCTGTTTCAGATTCTGGTCGAGGATACCCGCGATCATATTGGCGTGAATTTCCACCCCTGGAAAGGTTTCCGAGACAGGGGTTGCGCGATTATCCAGCAACCCCAGCGCCGTTGTCCCGACCAGCACAATCTTTCCTTTGAGCTGTTCAAGCTTGACACGATCATGCAGCACATCCGTCACTGAGATATAACGAAAGCTGCCTTGCTTGCCACGGTAAGGTATAAATGCCGCCACATTTTCATCCACCGGAATTTTCAGGCTGACGCCATCAGAGACCAGTTCCAGCCATTCCAATCCTGCATAATCCCGACCGCCTTCGAAGCCTGGCAACACGGCAGATTTTCCCAGCAGTGCGCGTACCATCGCCATGGACAAGGATTCATAATAGGCGCCATTATATTCAGCCAGCATGGGTACGCGCCGGACAACCCCATCCTCCTCAACCAGCGGGTTGAAATGCCCCGCAGCGGACGCCGCTTTCTGAAACTCGGGCAGATTGGCGCCATAACCGTTCCATGACGTAAACACAATGTGATGCCCGTTAAAGGTGCCTGGCGGAAAAACCGGCTTAGGCAACATCCCGGATATATTTTTATTTTTCTGATCGGTCAGGTAATAACCCAGCACCACCTTGCGGTTCTGGATTTTTTCAGCAAACAACCGGTCGTATTCCAGTTGCGGCTGAATTTTCGCCAGCGCAGATTGAAATACCGGATCACCTTTGAGCTGATCGCGGCCGATACGCTGCAGCACTCGCAGCCCTGAACTCTCATCCTTCTCGGCAAAAACCACGTCAAACCCGACCACGGCGATGCCATACTTGTCGAACAACTGGTCCATCAAGTACCCAAGCCGGTTGCGACCCCAGGGCCAACGCCCTTCCTCCCTGAGACTTTTTTCATCAATATCGAGAATGACAATGCGATCATCCAGCGTATTCGGCATAGTCAGCTGCATCGTGTAGTCGTACAGCACATCGGACAGTCTGCCGATAAAGTTCATCCGGTAAAAATTGGCCGCATTGCCGGCAAAAGCCAGAACAATCAGCAAACCGACTCCAACCAGAATTGCGTTTTTCTTCACACAGCGCCTCTAAATGATTGCTGAACAAGCTACTCTTTATGCCAGCACTATTGCACTGCACAACCCCCCGCACCGATACCCGGCGTATTGGGATGCCCCCCCTGTGAATTGATTTGCATATCGCCCCCCATGAATGCGGGAGGTGCAGCCAGCCTGACCAGCGCCGCCGCGCCTGCAAAGCCGGTTTCACCGCGCCCCAAATCCAGAGATCGATCCCCCTGACTCAGTATCACCTGTCCGTCATGCACGGTGACATAAACGCCCGGATCACCCGTGGCAGGCGCTGCGCCAAACAGTGTATTCATATCCAGCGGCACGCTGTCCGGACGAGGTGCCGCGTTGTTAATAATGCTTTGCGGCACCACTTTGACTGGCACCGGCTTGTCGGTATCCCGTGCAATGATGGCCGCCTGATTCAGCCCCACGATTTGTGTCGGGCATGCGCCTCCCGACTGGGCTGCATCACAATCGACCACCAGCGCGACCTCCCCTGACCAGACATAAACGCCCTCGCCATCCAGCGGACTGCCTTCAGTTGCGCCAGGGTGCGCGGCGCCACTCGCACAGGGACCATTGCACCAGGTATCAAAACCGGTACCGCGAATTCCGATGGTCGAATTCGCCACATGGAACTGATAATTGTCATGATTGACATGACCGATCAAACCGGTAATGACCCTGACGCCCCCCTTGAACAGACGCAGCACCGCATTTTCTTCGCCAGCCGCCTTGTTGTATTTGAATTTTTCGACCTGAAACACCGAATTTTCCTGCAAACTGATTCTGCCCTCATCGCGGAACGCCACCACTGCGTTGGATTTGCTGCTCGTCATCAATTCATCGCCTTCATAGACCGGGCCGCCCAGCAACACGTTGCGCACCCGGCCCGACTTGTCCTTTGCGGATAACTCGCCATTGACCAGCATCACCCGACCGATTACCTGAGAGGCGGCCACGGGTATCGCCACCGCCGCTTTCTTTTTGTCTGACGCTTCATCCTGGCAGTCACGACTGGCACACAGACGCGTCGAAAAATCCGTGCCGCGTATGCCTATCGTCGAATTGGCCGCATGCAGCTTGTAGGCATCCGCACTACCGCGCTTGCCGATCAGACCCGACAGGGCGCGAAAGCCGCCCTTGAGCAGACTGAACACCGCGTTATCCGCTTCCGGCTTATCCTGGGTAAAATTAAACGACTCGATTTTCAAGTTGGAATTCGGCCGCAAGGTGATTTTTGCACCATCGTTCATCTGGATCTGCGCATAGCTGTCTTTTCCAGTCACCAGCATATCGCCCGCCAGCACGTCGGACTTGGGCCCCAGCACCTGCACCGTTCCCGCGCCGCGTTGCGCGATGAGTGTGCCGCTCATATAGCCTACCTTACCCGCCATCTCGGCCGCTTGCGCAAAACACGAAAATAAAATCAAGACCAGCCATAAGTTAATTATTTTCATTTTCACGCCTCTGTCTTAAACCGTATACACACATCAGTAACTTGCCGACAATCCCAGATTAACCCGCCAGTCGCCTGCACGTTGCGCCGGATCGTTTCCGGTATTGACGATGCGCCCGGCATCCATACGCAACATGAACTGCTCGACGTAAGCTGCGCGCAAACCCACCCCAACGCTGGATATTGAAGAACGCGGGCGAGCATCATTAAACCGCGCCTCACCCGTATCAAAGAACAGCAGGACGCGCGCCTTCACGCTGCCTTTGCCAAAATCCGGGGTATATCCCTCCAGATTCCAGCGCATGCCGATATCGCCAGACTCGCTGCCTTCCGAAAAACCGCGCACCGCATCAACCCCGCCCAGACGCATCTGCTCACCCTGAATCAGCGTATCGCGACTCCACTGCCCGTTCAGCGCGGCACGGATTTGCCAGTCGCCGGCTAGCAACTTCGAGTAGTTTGCGCCATAGCGCACGACTTTATAGTTGGCGTTAGGCCGGGTTAAATTCACCCGGTCATAGCTGGCAAAATCAGCCGCACTGCCTTTGCCCATGCCCGGCAGATTGGCAGAAAAGGAAGCGTTAAAGCCAAGCTCGCTCTTGGCAAACTTGCCTTGCGCGGCATACGTCACGCTCAACGGCAGCACCACGATTTCGTTGTACAAAACGGTGACCGGCACACTGTTCAATTCAACCCGGCTAAAATCACGCCAGTCGAGGCCGTACGACACACGCGGATCAAACACCCCGATGCGCGCGAGCGGATGGTTGTAGCGTGAGCCGAACAGCAATCCGCCTCCCTGGAAATTTCCAAGACCGCCCACCACCGAGTTGACATTGGAGTAGCCTCCGGAAAACTCCAGACTGTCGCCCGACTGGTAGAGCGGAATTTTGTAGCCGCCGCTCAGCACGGTCAGCCGGTTCGGGCGTTCAGGCGACATCAGATATTGAAGACTGGCAACCTGATCACGATCGAACAGATTGGCATAGCGATACGACACCCCCAGCCGGGTGCGCCCTGTTTCAGGCGTGCCCGTGTTATCCGCGGTCAACCCCCAGCTGGCGGGTTTAGCATCCGTGACGACCACCTTTGCATCGACTTCATCGTCCTTTTCGCCTTCCTTGAGCACCACGTTCATCTGGCGCGCGGGATTTTCATTGGCAAGCCTCAATTCACGCGCAATCAGCCCGGCCTGCGGCACGCCGCCACTGCGCAACGCAGGCAACGCATTCAATGCGTTGGCCTCGCTCGTGAAATGATTATCGATTACCGTAATGTGGCCGAAACGACTTTCCACCACACGAAAATGCACCGTCCCCTTTTCCAGCGCCTGCTCCGGCAGAGTCACATGCACCGCCGAAAAACCGCGCGCCGCATAGGCATTTTCAATCGCTTCCAGTGCATGCTGCACGTCGGAAAAATCCTTTTCACGCCCAACAAAAGGCGCAACCGCCGCGTTGATTTGATCCTGACTCAGCAAGGTCGCGCCATCCACAATATAGCGATCAATGGCAAAGCGCAGCACAGCAGCTTGCTCAGCTTGATGGATGTCCGGGGCAGTTGCAACGCGCCCTTCCGCAAACGCAGACGTACACAATCCAAATAAGGAAATAAACAACAATCTAAGTTTCATCTCTGGCACCTTCAACGCGATGCAACGGTTAGTGACAAATCGGTAGTGGTGTTGTTTGGGCTGCATCTGTTGTCGGGGTTGCCGCATTCGCAACAACGATTGCCGCCTCCTGACCGTTCTGAGCAGCAGAGTCATTCGAACCTGCGCCTGGAGCATCCATTGAAAGGGCAAGGTTCACGGCGGCCGCAAGGTTCATCTGAGTATTACCGGATGCAGGCATTTCAGTCATGCTGCCGAACGTGGTCATTGAAGCTACGTTATTTACCACCGCAGGCGGCACCAATATAGCCGCTGGCAAGGCATTGCGGATGGTTGTGCCGTTTAAACGATCAAAGACCGATATGATGCCGCCTGTGCTGGTAATATGGGAAATCGGCGCATTAAAGGAAAATTGCGCGCCGGTTACCGCACTCGCGGTCACACTGCCGGCGGTGATATTGTTTTGCCCTGCCGGCAATGAGGAACCGATCGAACCGCCGGTGGTGACAATATTCACCGCACCGGCACCCGCATTCAGGCTGGAGAGCAGAATATTGCCGCTGGCGAGGAGACCTATCGACCCGCCGCCCGAACTCAGGCTGGAACTTGCAGCAAGCGTCAGATCGGTCGGCGGATCAATCAGCAGATTACCACCGTTGGACGACATGATACCGGTCAGCGTAAGCGGCTGGCCAAATTGACTGTACGAGAGGGATGAAGCATCGTTTGTCGTGAAGCTGACCAGGGTGACCGGGCCGTTCGGCGTATTGTACAAGCTGCCGCCGCCTGCAGTCGTGGTGGCAGTCAGGCGGGTTGTCGCAAGCTGTAACGGTGTGGCGGCACTGCCGATACCGGTCGCTGCAGCCAACTGTACTGTGGGTGCGGAAAGATTAATGGTCCCTGCGGGGGCCGCATTGATGATCGCACCGCCGCTGCTCAAACTGATGTTTTGCGTGGCGGCCATACTCTGCATCAGGTTGAAATCGCCCGTACTGTTCAATGACAGACTTTGCAGGGTATTCGCCAGCGTCCCCAGCGTCTGACTGAAATTGCCGGTAACGTTGAGTATGCCGCTGCCATTCAAAATTCCGCCATACAGGTTGAGTACACTGGCATTCAGGGTGCCGTTCAGCGAGAACGTTGCGCCGGTCAGATTCAGCGCTGCACCTGAACTGACAACCGACGTGTCGGCAAGTGTGCTGCCCAGGCTGAACGTGCCGCCACTCAAAGTCAGCGTGGTGGCCGTATTCAGCGTCTTGATTGCGGTCGCGCCAGACGCCTGAGTAATGGTTTGCCCGGACAGTGCCGGAATGGTGACAGCAGCCCCTGCTTGCGGAATAAAATTGCCCGCCCAGTTGCCAGGCAGATTCCAGTCACCGCCCGCATCACTGGCCCATCTGCTCACCAGCGAAGGGGTGATGGTCAGCGCGGTCGTGTTGCCCGCGGCCTGCACAAAGGTGTAATTGCCGTTATTGGCGGTCAGTCCGGAACCTGTGATGGCATAGCTGCCGATGTTGCTGGTCGTGCTTGCGTTAGTAGCAAATATTTCCGTGCCCGTCGTCACAGCAGACAGCGTCTCACCGTTGACAAAACCCGTCACACTGCCCGAAAACGCAGGTTCTGCCACGCCATAAACGCGACTTGTGGGACTGGCCGTGACCGTCAGTATCGCAGGATTGACCGTCAGATTCGCCCCGGTATAACTGATTGTATAATTGCCCGAACTCAGGCCGCCGGGCGTGATCGCGTAACTGCCCGCATTGATGGCGCCTTGCGAGCTGCCGCCGTAAGTCAGCGCGCCGCCCAGCACAGAGGCACCTTCCTCGTTGACCAACCCGCTGTAACTCACCCCGTTGCCGCCGCTGTAAGCCAGACCGTCATACGTCTTGTCAGCCGTATTAGCGGTAACGGAAAGCAATGCCGGGTTCACCGTCACGCTACCATTATTGTAAACAGTCGCCCCATAACCCGTCGGCGCAACAATGTTGCCGGTTACAGTAACAAGATAAGGCGTCCCGCCGTTTACCGCTGCGCCGGCGGCAAACCCGGCCGATGAAGCAGCAGCGGTCCCGGTGTAGGCCTCCTGCGTAAACACGTTACCATAGGTTGCAGCATTGACCAGTCCGCTGACAGTCGTGGTCGTTGACGTCAAATCGGTTCCGTAAGTCTTGACCAGGTTGCCCTCGGTAACCGACACCGCCAGAACGGGAGTTCTGCTGAACAGATAACGATTGCCCGTCTCCACCACGGCGGCAGGCGCGTAAGCGGCGGCGGTCTTCCCCCACAAGGGAAGATTGCCACTTGCCAACCCGCCAAAAGCGTCAAACGCCGGGTCGCTGGAATACACCAGCCAGCGACCGGCGGACGCTGTCAGAGCAGTCGATCCCGCATTGTTGATGAAGTTGCCAACCCCCGCATCGAGCACGATGGCATTGCCTGTGTCACTCCATGCGCTTAGCGCCCCGCCCAGGGTGATGCCATTTCCGCTATGCGCAGTAATGGTCGCCGCCGTAATCGGGTTGACGATATTCATCCCGCCCGTTGCATTCAGCGTCACATCGGATACCGCATCGATGCTGCCTGCCACGCCGCCACTGCCACCGCCTCCCAGGACAGTCTCGATATAGTTGCCGGTCGTCGCGTTATAACTGAATGAGGTCGACGCAAGATTGTTCAGGCTGCCCGGGTTATTGAGCGCCGAAATTGTGTAATGCACATTATCGCCTTTAGATACGCCTATGATAGCGCTATAGCCCGGGCTCATGGCCGTTGCGGCGCCATAGTTAAACGTGACCGTTCCCTGTTGCGCCAGCACCGTCTCAAAATTGGCGGTGTAACTGTTATTCCCGTAATTAGCCGCATCCCACCTGACCGCTAGCGTACTGGCGCTGGGTTGGTGGATATAAATATCGCTGGGAGCATAGGTTACCCAGTCGCTCCACGCCGGAGAGATGGTCGGCAGCGCTTGCACCCCGGCCTGCAATCCCGCCGTGCTGCTTGAATAGGCAGACGATCCTGACCCGAACGTAATCACACCGTTGGAGCTGACATACAGGGTGCTATAGGGCACGCCGTAATAGGTAAAACCAAACGGCAGCGTATAGGCAAACGACGAGTCATCAACGTGAAAGTTTTGCGCGGTGCCGCCGCCGATATATCCGGCATTGAGGATCCGGATGTCATGCGTAGCGTTGAGCAACACATTATTTCTGGAGCTGACCGCGCCGACCTGAATATCGTATGCATTGATCGTGATGTTACCGGGATTGACCGTACCCGTATTTGAAGTCAATCCTTGTGACTGAACATAACTCCCCATACCTTCATTCGCATTGGCAGTCAGCGAGACATTGCCAAACGCGCTGATATCGGCATTCTGGGTAATGCCGTTGCGGGCCCTGAGCAGGACGTCGCCGGAGGAAATAATTGCGCCGCTCGTCGTGATCTCACCGCTGTTATTGACCGTAACAGAACCGCCGCCCGCCTGGCTGATACCCGTAACAGCCAGCGTTGCAGCAGCGTTGCTCAGAACAATATCCCCGCCGCCCGAGTTGCTTGCATTGAAGCTGTTCAGGATATTTGTATTAGTCAGCGTCGTACCGCCCACAGAACTCGTGATCAGATTTGCCGCCGTGATCGTGCCGCTCGTGCCTTCCGTCACGCCGCCACCGGCTGCGATCAGCCTCACCGTCGCCGCGCTGCCGCTCACCGCAGCATTGATCGTGATCGCGCCGAAATTGACCGCATTCAGCGTCAGGCTGTTGGTTGTTGTCCAGGCAATCGGCGCTGCCACGATAATATTACCCGTACCATAAACGCTTGAGGTGGTATCAACGACGACATTGGAACTCGCAAGTTGAGCTTGCAGCGTGGTATTGAGAAGGGTCGAAGAAGTGACCGTATCGGTAAAGGTTCCTGAAGCGTTGACCAGCGTCGAAGACTGAACTGCAGGCGCAGCTGAAATCGTGATATCGGTCGGATCGAGCAGCAAGGTGCCTGTGTTACCTTTTATCGCCGTCGTATCCACAAAACCCGTGAAAGCCAGCGCCTGTCTGCCGGACGTTTCGACAAAGCCGCCATTGCCTGAATTTACGCCGCCTCTGGCGGAAATAAACCCTGCAAACTGTGTCGCATTGTCCGCCCATACCGCGACATTGCCGCCGATGCCGTTACTGATGGCGTCAGCAGAAATGCTGCTTGCAAAATCGACAGCAGTCAGGCTTGCATTCTGCTCGGGGCCTGCGCCGTGAAAATTACCGCCCACCAGCACCATGCCGCCGCCTGTGGCGCCGGATGCGTCGATTTTCGCACCGGTGAGCGCAACTTGATTACCCAGCATCGAAACTGTGCCGCCAGCACCCGCGCTACCCGTTACAGCAACCATTCCCAAAACCTGCGTTGCCCCGCCCGACTGCACCGTAATGCTGCCGCCCTGCGCACCTGATGCAGAAAGCGAACTGCCAGCAGCTAACGTGGTATTGCCGGACGCCTTGAATACGATCCTGCCGCCCTGCATCGTCGCGCTGTCCGCGCTGACCGTTCCGCTGTTTCTCACTACCGTGCCGAACAACCCGAGACTGCCGGCACTGGCGATCAATTGGCCGACATTGGTGGCCTCCCCTGCCGGCGCGGTAATGCTGACTCTTAAGGCGGAATTGAGCGTATCAACCAGATCGACGCTGTATCCTGCCGCCAGCAGAATCTCACCATTCGGCGCGGTGATCACGCCGGTGTTTGCCACATTCGGCGCGATCAGATAAATCTGCCCGCCGGTTTGCGCAGTGATATTGCCCGCGTTGCTGATCGCCGCGGCGCCCGGTCCTTCAGTAAAATGATGATTTCCGGCGAGAAAGTCGGCGTTCGACAAACTCAGGGTAGATGCCACAAGGCCTGCCACATCGACCGTTGCGCCTGCGCCAAACACAATACCGTTAGCGTTGATCAGGAATACCCGGCCATTGGATTGCAAAGCGCCGAGTATGCTGGAAGGGTTGCTGCTGACGACACGATTGAGCACGGCGGAGGCAGCGGACTGCTGGTTGAAACGGGTGATTTCATTGGCCCCGATCGAAAATCCCTGCCAGTTGATAATGGCGCCGGGCGTATTGGTCACAGTGAGCGCATTGCCCGTGGTCGCGAAGCTGGCTTGTCCATTGACCACAGTCGGGTTGACCGGATTGGCACAAACCACTTGGGATGCGAGTGCCAGCAACACGCACGTATAAATCAGTTTTGGCGTATGAACCGCTTTCATGGCAGCGCCCCTCACTATTAAGCACTCTATTCAATCTCGAAATCGTTTATCGAAATCGAAAGAAAGTAATACCAGTAATAATTTTGCGGGTTCTTGCTCACTGAAAGCTATCCTGCCAGCCTCATTCGCGAGAATTACCGATCTGCTTACATTTTGTTACATCATACCCCTGCATTTAATAGGATGCTTGAATTTTTGCGATATTTATCAAGCATCCCAGCAACGGGGTTTTGGTCGCTTTGACACGGGACTTTCAGCAATTGCCATGGCGTAAATTTAGGCATACGCTTGCAAGGTCGCTTGACGGACGGAAATCGCCTGCCAACACGGCTTCAGCGATCAGGCGCACATGACCCGCGCCTTCAGTCATTCGTGCGGCCTGCCCCCTTCCGTTTTACGCCTGCTCGCCGCAGGCTGACGCAGGTTCGCTGCCAGTTTTGCGCGCGACCAGGTCGATCAGCGCCGACATGCCGGAATGTCCCGCGCCTTCCTTGATATCCTGATCATATTCACGCAGGGATACGATTTCCATGTCGGCAAACGCCTCCCTCAGCATCGCTTCGGTGTAGAGATGCTCGACCTGCGAGGGACCACCTGTTCGGTATTCGAGCTGGCGCGGTGTGTATCCGTGCAACAGCAACAAGCCGCCGGGTTTAAGGGATTGCTTGATCTGACGGAACATCTGCTCGCGCAATGCGGGTGGCGCGAACTGTATGAATATGCCCACCACCAGATCGAACTTTTCAATGCCGAAGTCCCAATTTGACAGGTCGGCCAGCTCGACATCCATCTTGACCCCGCGCTTTGCCGCCAGTACGCGCGCCTTCTCGATCGCCACACTGGAACTGTCCACCGACAGCACCTGCAAACCCTGTTCCGCCAGCCACACACCGTTGCGCCCCTCGCCATCGGCCACCGCCAGACACGTCATCCCCGGCTTCAAAAGATTGCGTTGCGACGCCAAATATCCGCAGGGTTCAGTACCAAAATGGTATTCCTCACCCGAATAGCGCTCATTCCATACACTCATCATCAGCCTCCCGTAAATTTGCATCGAAGTTTATCAGTTTTGCTCTAAGTTAGCTTTATCCCCTGCCACCCATGTTCAACTTGTCCTTTGAGGTGCTTCATGATACAAATCTGCTGGAAATTTATACCGTAGTAATTTACTATACTTATTTGCCTTATTTGAGCCGGAATTCTCCTTGAATCAGCGACGTAAAACCAATCCCGAACTGCTGGAAACACTGCGCAGTTTTTTGCCTGCGGAATCCGTACTGGACGACATCGAGGACGTGCGTCCTTTCGAATGCGACGGGCTGTCGGTATATAAACAACTACCGATGCTGGTGGTGCTGCCGGAAACGGTGGAACAGGTGCAACGCATCCTGCGCCTGTGCTATGCGCGCAAGATTCCGGTGGTGGCGCGCGGTGCCGGAACCGGCCTGTCGGGGGGCGCACTGCCGCTCGAAGATGGCGTGCTGCTGAGCCTGGCAAAATTCAAACGCATACTCAACATTGACACGGCAAACGCGATGGCAACCGTGCAGCCCGGCGTGCGCAATCTGGCGATTTCGGAGGCCGCAGCGCCCCACGGCCTGTATTACGCGCCCGATCCTTCCTCGCAGATCGCCTGCACCATAGGCGGCAATGTCGCGGAGAATTCCGGCGGCGTGCATTGCCTCAAATACGGCCTGACCGTGCACAACATCCTGATGCTCAAAGTCATCACCATGGACGGCGAGTTGCTGACCATCGGTTCAGAGACGCTGGACTCGCCAGGCTACGATCTGCTGGCTCTGATGACAGGCTCGGAAGGCATGCTGGGGGTGATCGTCGAAGTCACTGTCAAACTGCTGGCCAGACCCGAACGCACGCAAGTAGTACTGGCCGCTTTTGACGATATCGCGCTGGCAGGGGAAGCGGTCGGCGCCATCATCGCCGCCGGCATCATCCCGGCGGGACTTGAAATGATGGACAAACTCGCCATTTCTGCGGCGGAAGACTTTGCCCATGCCGGCTACCCGCGGGACGCCGAGGCGATCCTGCTGTGCGAACTGGACGGGACAGACGCCGAAGTATCCGAATACATCATGGCGGTGCGCAGTATCCTGACGACGAGCGGCGCAACCGAAGTACGCACTGCAACCGATGAAGCCGAACGGCAACTGTTCTGGAAGGGCCGAAAATCCGCCTTCCCCGCCGTGGGCCGCCTCTCACCGGACTACTACTGCATGGACGGCACCATCCCGCGCCGCCAGCTATCCCGCGTGCTCACTCAGATCAGCGCCTGGTCTGCGGAATATGGTTTGCCCGTTGCCAACGTGTTCCACGCAGGCGACGGCAATCTGCACCCGCTGATCCTGTTCAACGGTAATAAAGCGGGGGAACTTGCACGCACCGAGGAATTCGGCAACCGCATCCTGCAACTGTGCGTGGAAGTGGGCGGCACTATCACCGGCGAGCACGGCGTCGGCATGGAGAAAATCGACCAGATGTGCGTGCAGTTCAAGCCCGTTGAACTTGCCCAGTTTCACGCTATCAAGGCCGCGTTCGATCCGGCAGGACTGCTCAATCCCGGCAAGGCCGTTCCCACCCTGCACCGCTGCGCGGAATTCGGCGCGATGCATGTGCATCACGGGCAACTGTCACACCCTGAACTGGAGCGCTTCTGATGAGCGACATCGCCTCAACCCTGCAATCCCAGGTATTGCAAGCATTTGAAAACAAAACACCGCTCAATATCCGTGCGGGCGGCAGCAAGGCTTTTCTGGGTCATCGTGTTGAAGGTGAGGCCATCGATGTATCCGGTCATACCGGCATCATCGAATACGATCCGCGCGAACTGGTGCTCACCGCCCGCAGCGGTACGCCACTGTCGGAGATTGAAGCCGTCCTCGCCGAAGCCGGTCAGATGCTGCCATTCGAACCCCCGCATTTTGGCAAAACGGCCACGCTGGGCGGCACCCTCGCCTGCGGACTTTCCGGCCCGCGCCGCCCGTACAGCGGCTCGGCGCGCGATTTCGTGCTGGGCTGCAAACTACTCAACGGTCGCGGTGAAATCGCCAGCTTCGGCGGTCAGGTGATGAAAAATGTCGCAGGCTACGATGTCTCGCGCCTGGTGACCGGCGCTCACGGCACGCTTGGCATCATGCTGGAAATCAGTCTGAAGGTATTGCCGCGTGCAGCGGCAAGCCTGACGGTCAGCCATGCGTGCAGCGAGGTGGATGCAATCGCTTATATGAGCCGATTGCTCTCCAAGCCGTATCCGGTGGATGGCGCATCATATGATGGCGAACGCTGTCATGTGCGCATCTCCGGGAGTGAGCAGGCCGTCAGGGAAACCCGCACCCGCATACCGGGCGATGTCCTGCCCGATGCGGACAGTTTCTGGGAAGGCCTGCGCGAACAGCAACTGCCCTTCTTCAACCGGTCAGGCACGTTGTACCGCGTGATGGTCAAACCCGCGAGCAAACCCTTAGCCATCGAAGGCTACTGGCTGCTGGACTGGGGCGGCGCGCAGCGCTGGCTGTACAGCACGGAAGATAGTGCCACCCTGCGCCACAAGGTCGCACAGGCAGGCGGTCATGTCACAGCGTTCCGTGGCACGGAGGCGAAAATCTTCCAGCCGCTGAGCGCACCCATGCTGACTCTGCATCAGCGCCTCAAAGCCAGCTTTGATCCGGAAAATATTTTTAACCGTAACCGTCTGTACGCAGGGCTATAAGCATGCAAACTTCCATTACCAGCCCGCTCACCCCGGACATCCAGGAAGCCGAAGCGATACTGCGCAGCTGCGTGCACTGCGGATTCTGCACCGCGACCTGCCCGACCTACCAGTTGCTGGGTTCTGAACTGGACAGTCCGCGCGGGCGCATCTATCTGATCAAGGAAATGCTGGAAACGGGACGCGCAACCGACAAAACCCGACTGCATCTGGACCGCTGTCTTACCTGCCGTTCCTGTGAGACCACCTGCCCGTCCGGCGTGCGCTACGGGCGTCTGATCGACATCGGGCGCGAGATCGTCGAGGAAAAAGCGCCCCGCCCGCTTGCCCAGAAAATCATACGCCGCGCCATGCTCGCCACCATCCCGTACACCGGACGCATGTCGCTGTTGTTATCCATGGGCCGCCTCGCACGCCCGCTGCTGCCCGCCTCATTGCGAGGCAAAGTACCTGCGCTGCAAACATCTGCGCCCTCCCTCACCTCAATCCTCTCCCGGAGGGAGAGGAAGCAAACGAACGCTTGCGCGGCTTTCACGACATCCTCACATCACACGCGGCGCATGCTGGTACTGGAAGGTTGCGTCCAGCCGCTCACCGCCCCTGAAACCAATGCAGCCGCGGCGCGAGTACTGGACAAGCTGGGCATTACACTGATCACGGCACAGAATACGGGCTGCTGCGGCGCGCTCAACCAGCACATGTCAGACCCTGAGGGCGCCCGCCGCATGATGCGCCGCAATATCGACGCCTGGTGGCCGCACATCGAACAGGGTGTGGAAGCCATCGTAATGACCGCTAGCGGCTGCGGTCTGATGGTGAAAGACTATGGACATGCGTTACAGGACGATGCCGCGTATGCGGCCAAGGCCGCACGTATCAGTACGCTGACGCGCGATCTGAGCGAAATTCTGGCGGGCGAAAATCTGGATAATTTTGCCCATATCGGCCAGGGCCGACGCGTGGCCTGCCAGTCTTCCTGTACCCTGCAACACGGCCAGAAACTGGCGGGCAAGGTAGAATCGCTGCTGAGAACTTGCGGTTATGAACTCACTCCCGTTGCGGACAGTCATCTTTGCTGCGGTGCGGCGGGCTCCTACACCCTGCTGCAGGCCGAGCTGTCCGGGCAGTTGCTGAACAATAAACTGGCTGCATTGCAGGCAGGCGCGCCCGAAGTCATCGCCACCGCCAACATCGGCTGTCAGATGCACCTGACCAGCCTATCCTCGGTGCCGGTTGTGCACTGGATACAACTGTTGGATTCCACATCCTATGGGCGAAAATGATCGCTGACATGCCGAAGAAATTCTTGCGCTCCCTCATCCCCACCCTTCTCCCGGAGGGAGAAGGGTATTTCATCCCTCTCCCGCCGGGAGAGGGATCGAGGGTGAGGGAAGTGTCACGAATTACAGAAAACCCTATCTACTCAACCACGAAAGAGAAATCGTATGGCCATTAAATCATTTCACCCGCCACAACGCGTATTGATGGGCCCCGGCCCTTCGGATGTCAGCCCGCGCGTGCTGGAAGCCATGTCGCGCCCGACCATCGGCCACCTTGACCCGATGTTTGTGTCCATGATGGACGAAATGAAGACCCTGCTCAAATATGCGTTCCAAACCGAGAACGAACTGACTATGCCGGTTTCCGCCCCCGGTTCTGCCGGGATGGAGACCTGTTTCGTCAACCTGATCGAGCCGGGCGACAAGGTCATCGTCTGCCAAAACGGCGTGTTCGGCGGACGCATGAAGGAAAACGTCGAGCGCAGCGGCGGCGTGGCGGTGATGGTGCAGGATGACTGGGGTACCGCGGTTGACCCGCAAAAGCTGGAAGACGCCTTAAAAGCGAATCCCGATACCAAACTCGTCGCCTTCGTGCATGCGGAAACCTCCACCGGCGTCTTATCGGACGCAAAAACGCTGGTCGAAATCGCACATAAATACGGTTGCCTCGCAATCTGTGATGCGGTCACCTCCTTAGCGGGCTCGAAGCTCATGGTGGATGAATGGAAGATCGACGCGATCTATTCCGGTACACAGAAATGCCTGTCCTCCACACCGGGCTTGTCGCCGGTCAGCTTCAGCGCAAATGCGCTGGAAAAAATCAAAAACCGCAAGACCCGCGTACAGAGCTGGTTCATGGATCTGAATCTGGTGATGGGTTACTGGGGAGGTGCGACCAAACGCGCCTACCACCACACCGCGCCGATCAACGCGTTGTACGGCCTGCATGAGTCGCTGGTGATTTTGCAGGAAGAAGGACTGCAAAATTCCTGGGCACGCCATCAGAAAAACCACCTCGCGCTTCGCGCGGGTCTGGAAGCGATGGGACTGTCGTTCGTGGTACCTGAGGCGGATCGTCTGCCGCAGCTCAATGCCATTTCCATCCCTGAAGGCGTCGATGAGGCGCTGGTGCGCACCATGCTGCTCACCGACTACCAGCTGGAAATCGGTGCAGGATTAGGCGCGATGGCCGGCAAAGTGTGGCGCATCGGCCTGATGGGCCACGCCAGCAATCCGCGCAACGTGCGCCTGTGTCTGGCTGCGCTTGACGATGTGCTGGGCCGCATGAATGCGCCTATCCAGCGCGGCGTCGCTGTCGATGCCGCGAACACGCAATACGCCGTTTGATTCAGCTTTAAAACAAAAAACCCGCTTCGGCGGGTTTTTTTACGGCTGGCTGCCCGATTGACTTCCCGCAAAATTTCATTTCACGCTGCAAGCTTGAAGTTTCAGTTACTTCACGGCACGATGCGAGCTTCACGACGTCATTATGCATTTTTCAGTTATTGGCGTAATATTTGCGCATGAAAGTTTCTGAGCTATTACGGCTATTGGAAAAAGATGGTTGGCTCATCGTGCGTCAACGTGGCAGCCATCGCCAATTACATCACAGTACGAAACCAGGGACCGTTACGGTTGCCGGCAAACCGAGCGTAGATGTTCCGCCCGGCACATTAAACAGTGCGCTCAAACAGGCTGGCTTAAAGGAGTAATTTCATGCGTTACATGGTCGTTATAGAAAAAGGTTCTTCCAGTTACGGTGCTTTTGTCCCGGATTTGCCAGGTTGCATCGCAGTCGGCGAAACTGAAGCTGAAGCGCTCTCACTTATTGAAGAAGCCATTCAGTTTCATCTCGAAGATATGAAAGCGGGCGGACTTCAAATCCCGCCGCCTGCCTCAAAAAGCACTTTTGTTGATGTTCCTCTGGCCGCCTGACCCCGGATACGCTCACGCACAACTTCCGGCAGACATAAGGCGCTGAGCATGCAGGAGAGCTTTGAGTATAAATACCTGTCAAATCAATTATTTGCAATACGGCAGGACAGCTTATACAGAACACGCGCCTGCATACAATTGTTTTAACCATTTGACGTTATAGGAGAAGTCACTTATGTACATGAACATGCGAATCGTTTTGATGCTTGCCTTTCTTTCTTATGCCGAATGTTATGCAGAAGAATCCTGGGATTCAGATGCAAACATTCGTTCCGCTATTAGTTCATTCCAGAGCATCCAGAATTCTCGTGGGAATGAAGCTGTTGTCAGAGAGACAAGCAAGTGATATCAAGATGCGACTCAAGCACAAGGGCTTACAAAAGCACTGGAATACTGTATTGCATTTGATGTTACAAACATTGAAATCACAACAACATTCTACGAAGTCATGGAGAAAAAATATAAAATCCCAGCAAGCTCAAGCCGGCAACCAGAGGAAACAAAAAGAGATACAGGAAATGAACGGATAATAAGCAATCTGTCCACTGCAAAAGTCGAAAATCCGAATGAAATGGCCCGATCCATTTACTATAAAACTTCAAAAATACTCAGTGGTGTTCTGCTGCAAAATTTAGGACGCTAACTCTGCGCTCCAAGGGACGCCCGCTAGCGGGCACCCTGAGTTCCACGTTAGAAGTCATCCTTTTCGCTTGAAACAAAATCAATAATGGTATATTTTTCATACCATGCGCACATTTGAATTTGATGAATCCAAAAGCCAGACTAATTTTTCCAAACACGGGATCAATTTTGTTGATGCGCAGTTGTTGTGGGATGATCCGATGGTGCTGGAGATTCCTGCCAAGACAGAAGATGAACCCCGTTTTCTGGTAATCGGACTGATCAACGGAAAGCACTGCTCCGCCGTTCTCACCTACAGAGGTGAAAATATCCGGCTTATTTCTGTTCGTCGATCACGAACTGAGGAGGTAACACTATATGAAAGCTGAAATATTCGACAAGCAGTTTGATGAAGGTAATGACATTACCGCATCTCTTGACTTATCCAAGGCAAAGCGAGTGTTGCTGAGCCCCAAACGCGTCAATGTCGATTTTCCTGCCTGGATGGTTGAATCTCTGGATAGAGAAGCCGGAAAACTCGGCATTACACGGCAGTCCATTATCAAAGTGTGGCTGGCCGAACGCCTGGAAGATTCGGCTTCTTCTAACCCGCCGCTGAACCGGTCGCGCCATCTTGTTGTTTGATCTCGCCATGCGCCGACATTCATCACCGCGCTCTCGCAATTGAAGGTGGTTTTCTATGGGTATGGGTTGGACTACACTCCGAGTATGACAGACTCATTGCATCTCATTGCATAACCCGCCGCTCAACTTCGCTCCCTTCGGTCGCCGGATGCAGTAAAAACTCACTTTCATCCGTTTTCAGGCCGCGTTTTACCTCAGGCGACCCGGTTCTGCGGCGCGCCAGCCGCAAAGGCCTCGATGTTATCGATCAGCTGATCGGCGAGAATCTGCATCGCCTCTCTCCCGGACCAGGCGATATGCGGGGTCAGAATGAAATTCGGCAGATCCAGCGCCAGCAGCGGATGGCCGTCAGCAGGCGGCTCCTTCCCCAGCACATCGAAACCGGCACCTGCGATGCGCCCTGACAACAACGCGACTCGCAAGGCCACTTCATCCACCAGCCCGCCGCGTGCGGTATTGATCAGCAAGGCACCTGGCTTCATGCGGGAAAATTCGGCCTCACCGATCAGATGACGCGTCGCATCGTTAAGCGGCAGATGCAGCGTGATCACGTCGCTTTGCTCAAGCACCTCATCGAAATTTGTATAGCCTACCCTTACTTCACCCACCCCCTTGTGTTCGGCGAGCAATACGTTCATGCCGAAGGCGCGCGCAATAGTGCCCACCGCACGGCCGATTGCGCCGTTGCCCACGATACCCAGCGTGCTGCCGTGCAGGTCCTGAACCGGATGGGTGAACAGGCAAAATTGCGGCGATTTTTGCCATTCTCCGCGCTGAACATCTGCATGGAACGCCAGCAAGTTGCGACGCAAGGCCAGCATCAGCATGAACACGTGTTCGGGCACCGTGTGCACTGAGTAGTTGCGGATATTGGATACCACAATGCCGCGCTCGCGACAGCATGCCAGATCCACGTTATCGGTTCCGGTCGCGGCAACCGCGATCAATTTGAGATGAGGCAACTGTTCCAGCATTTCGCGACGCAGTCGCACCTTGTTGGTGATGGCGATGCTGGCGTCATGCAAGCGCGCGACCACCTGTTCGGGAGCGGTTGCCGGATATTCGCGCCACTCATGCGCGAATGCCGGATGGCGCAGATTCGCGATGACCGTGGCGGAATCCAGAAACACGATGTGTTCCATTTTTATTTCCATGAGTCGGGTTAAAACCCGACCTACAATTTTTCGTCCATACCCGACATGCGTGCGATCACCTTCACGATCGCCGCAGAATCCAGTTCTGCATCACCCGTTCCCATCAGCGCGTTGAGATGCTGGGTGACCAGCGCTGCGGCCGGCAACGCCACGCCCAGCTGATGCGCCGTTTCCATCACGATGCGCATGTCCTTCTGGTGCAGGCCGACCTTGAAGCCGGGCTTGAAATCGTTGTCCAGCATGCGCTGACCGTGCACTTCCATGATCTTGCTGCCGGCAAAACCGCCCATCAGCGCAGCCCTCACTTTCGCCGGATCGGCTCCGTTTTTGCGGGCAAAGGTCAAGGCTTCCGCCACCGCTTCGATGGTGACCGCCACCACGATCTGGTTGCACGCCTTGGCCACCTGCCCCGCACCGTTGTCGCCGATATGCACGATGTTTTTGCCCATGCATTCGAACAGCGGCCTGACACGCTCAAAAACGTCGGCCTTGCCGCCCGCCATGATGGACAGCGTGCCGTTTATCGCCCCCGTCTCGCCGCCGGATACCGGCGCATCCAGCATCTCGATTCCCAGCTTTGCAAGACGTTCGGCAAACTGTTTGGTGGCGTTGGGGGAAATCGTGCTCATATCGACGATCACGGCGCCAACCCGCGCAGAACCGGCAATCCCGTTCGCGCCGAAAATCACTTCTTCCACATCGGGCGTGTCTGAGACAATGGTGAAAATCACGTCCGCCTGTTTAGCCACTTCAGCGGGGGTCGCGCATCCGGTCGCACCCGCCGCCAGCAAGGACGCCATCGCCTCAGGACGGCGCGCATACACATGCAGCTTATGCCCGCCCTTGATCAGATGATGTGCCATGGGGCCGCCCATGATGCCGGGGCCGATAAATCCTACGTTGATCGTCATGCGTCCTCTCCTTATTAACCCAGCGTCGGCATCGCAAGCGTGGAAGTCTTTTTATCCGTCGTTTCCGGCCAGCGCGTGGTCACGGCCTTGGTGCGGGTATAAAAATACACGCCTTCCATGCCGTGCATGTGCAGATCGCCGAACAGCGAGGATTTCCAGCCGCCAAAGGAGAAGAACGCCATCGGCACCGGAATCGGCACGTTGATGCCGACCATACCGACTTCGATCTCATTCTGAAAACGCCGTGCGGCCGCGCCGGAACTGGTAAAAATCGCCGTGCCGTTCGCATACTGATTGCGGTTGATCATGTCGATCGCGTCATGAAGCGTGTCGACACGCAACACGATCAGCACAGGGCCAAATATTTCCTCCTGGTAAATCGTCATGTCGGTAGTCACATGATCGAACAGCGTAGGACCCACATAAAATCCGCCCTCGAATCCCGTAACCTTCACGCCGCGCCCGTCGGTTACCAGCGTTGCCCCTTGCGCGACCCCGCTGTCGATATAACCCACGATCTTGTCGCGATGCGGTGCCGATATCACCGGCCCCATGTCGACGCCTGTCCGGTCGCCCGGGCCCACCACCAGCTTTTCGGCGCGCGCCTTGAGACGGGCTACCAGCATATCGGCCACCTCGCCCACCGCCAGCACGGTGGAAATCGCCATGCAGCGCTCGCCGGCCGAACCGTAGGCCGCGCCCATGATCGCATCGGCAGTGAAATCAAGATCTGCATCAGGCAGTACCACCGCGTGATTTTTCGCGCCGCCCAGCGCCTGCACACGTTTACCATGATGCGCGGCAGTCTCGTAGATGTATTTTGCAACCGGCGTGGAACCGACGAACGAGATGGCGCGCACGTCCGGATGCGTCAGCAGCGCATCCACCGCCTCCTTGTCGCCCGGCACGACGTTGAACACGCCGTCAGGCAGACCGGCTTCCTTGAACAGTTCGGCCATGCGCAGACTGCACGAAGGCACTTTTTCAGACGGTTTTAGAATAAAAGTATTACCGCAGGCAATCGCAATCGGGAACATCCACATCGGCACCATCGCCGGAAAGTTGAACGGCGTGATGCCGGCGCACACCCCTACCGGTTGCAGCATGGAATGACAATCCACGCCGCGCCCGACGTTTTCGGCGTGCTCCCCCTTGAGCAGATGCGGCGCGCCCACGGCAAACTCCACCACTTCGATACCGCGCTGCACCGAACCTGCCGCATCCTCCAGCGTCTTGCCGTGCTCTTCACTGGCAAGCTGCGCAAGTTCCGCGCGATGCAATTCCAGCAGTTCGCGAAAGCGGCTCAGTATGCGGCTGCGGCGCAGCGGCGTGGTGTCGCGCCAGCCGGGGAAAGCGTGCTTTGCCGCGGCAACGGCGGCATCGATATCTTGGCTACTTGCCAGCGGCACCTGACGGATCACGGCTCCGCTTGCCGGATTGATCACGTCGCTTGCGCGATGACTCAAACTTTCTGTATGTTGACCGTTGATCCACAGGGTAATCATTTGCTGCTCCTGATATTTATTATTTGTTAATGCGCAGCGCCCAGATAAGCCGCCCGCACTGCCGGATCATTCTTGAGTTGCTCTGCGGGACCATGCACCGAGATGCGGCCGTTCTCCAGCACATAGCCGTAGTCGGCAACATCCAGCGCGGCAGCGGCAAACTGTTCGACCAGCAGCATGGTGATGCCGCGCGACTTGAGTTCGGCGACGATGCGAAATACCTCCTTGACCAGCAGCGGCGCAAGCCCCATCGACGGTTCGTCCAGCAGCAACACATCAGGATTCAACATCAGCGCGCGGCCCATCGCCAGCATCTGCTGCTCACCGCCCGACAGCGTTCCCGCCTGCTGAGTCGCACGCTCCTTCAGGCGCGGAAACAGCTCGAATATGCGCGCAAGATCCCCCGGCACATCGCCCCGCTCACGCCCGAAAGTCAGGCGCGGGAAGGCGCCCAGCAGCAGGTTGTCAGTCACCGACAGGGTGGCAAACACGCGCCGGCCTTCAGGTGAATGCGCCAGCCCCGCACGGGCGATCTTGTTCGATGTCTGGCCGGCGATAGCCTTGCCGTTCAGGCTGATCTGTCCGGCGGTGGGTTTGATCATGCCGGAAATCGCGCGCATGGTGGTGGTCTTACCGGCCCCGTTGGAGCCGATCAGCGTGACAACCTGGCCTTTCGGCACCGAGAGTGAAATATCGTGCAGCACTTCCACTTTGCCGTAGGCGGCATGTAAATTCTGTATCTGTAACATTAATCGTGTCTCCCCAGCATTATCAGGCGGTCACGGCGCTGCCGCCGAGATAGGCTTCGATCACTTTTTCATCGGACTGCACCTGGGCCGGCGTGCCTTCAGCAATCTTCTGGCCAAAATCCAGCACCGTAACGGTATCGCAAATGCTCATCACCACATCCATGTGATGTTCGATCAGGATCACGGTGATGCCGTGGCTCTTGATCTTGTCTATCATCGCAATCAGTTCCTTGATGTCCGGCGCGGTCAGTCCAGCCGCCGGTTCATCCAGCAACAGCAGACTGGGGTTCAACGCCAGCGCACGGGCAATTTCCAGCAGACGTTGCTTGCCATAGGGCAGATTGCGCGCCTCCTCGTTGGCCAGATCGGCCAGACCCACAAACTGCAACAGGCTGGCGGCACGCACTTCGGCAGCATGCTTTTCCTTACGGCAGCGCGGCGACTGGAACACCACACCTGCCAGACTATGACGATAGGTATGATGCAAGCCGACCAGCACGTTCTCGATCGCGGTCATTTCGCCGAACAGCTGCACATTCTGGAAGGTGCGTGCAATGCCTTCCCCTGCGATCGACGATGGGCTGGCCCCCGTAATGAGCTTGCCGTTGAATTCAATCTCACCCGAGGTCGGCTTGTAGATGCCGGTCAGCACGTTCATGGTCGTGCTCTTGCCCGATCCGTTCGGGCCGATCAGCCCGTGTACCGTACCCTTGGCGATTTGCAGATTCACCTCGCTCAGCGCTTTTAAGCCGCCGAACTGCATCACAATATTGCGCGCCTCCAGCAGATGACCGCTGGCTGTGGCAGAGCGATCCGGCACCGACCAGACATGCTGCATGTCGCCATGCTCTCGTATAATGACATGACGGCGCACCCATTGCGGCTTGAACTTCACGACGATGCTGCGCAAGAACCCCATCAGACCGTTGGGCAGGTAGTACACCACGAACAGGATCATCGCGCCGAATATCGTCAGGCGTTGCGCGGAAATATCGCTCATCATGTAGCCTGACACCGCCAGCGAAACCGTGGCCGCCAGCGGCAGCAGCATTTGTTTCAGGGTGCGCATGCGGGTGATCACCGCATAAGCCGAATACAGCAGCGTGATCACGGCAATACCCGTCGAAATTTGCCGGAACAGACTGATATCGGACAACACGTTGGGCAGCATCACGACGATGATCGCGCCGATCACCGGGCCGGTTCGCGTTTTGCGCCCGCCCATGATTACCGCCAGCAGGAACAGGATGGTCAGTTCGAAGTTGTAGGTATTGGGTGAAATATATTCCTCGGAATAGGTATACAAGCCGCCCGCCAGCCCTGCAATGGCCGCACTCAGGACAAACGCATATACCTTGTAGCCATACACGCTCACGCCCATACAGTCCGAGGCGATGGGGCTGTCGTGCAGCGCTTCGAATGCGCGTCCCAGATGGGATTTAAGGATGCGCTGCACCACGATCAGCGTCAGCACCAGCGCTGCCAGCACGATGTAATAGTAATCAGTGCCGGTAATCTGATGCCCCAGCCAGATCGGCTTGCGCACCGACAAGCCCATCGGACCATTGGTGAGGAAATCCATCTCGTTGATCAAAATCTGGATGATGGTGCCAAAGGCCAGCGTCACCATCGCCAGATAAGGCCCGTTCACCCGCAAAGCCGGCAGAGCCAGCAAGGCGCCGAACAGGCCGGTCACCACGATGCTCGCGGGAATCGCCAGCAAAAAGGGCGCCGCCAGCTGAAAATGCAATACGCCCGCGGTATAGGCGCCGATGCCGAACAAGGCCGCGTGCCCTAACGACACCTCACCCACATAGCCCACCACGATATCGAGCCCCAGCAGCAGGATGGCGTAGATGCCGATGACCACCATCAGATGAATGTAATACGGATTGGGCCAGAGCGTGGGCAGCAGCGCCGCCGCCGCAATGGCGAGAATGATGAATAGTTTTTTTATCACGGCTATACCTTTTTGATGACAGACTTGCCGAACAATCCGGCCGGCTTGATCGCCAGCACCAGCAACAGGATGACCAGTCCCGGCACATCCTTATAACCGGTGGAAACATAATATCCGGTCGTCGTTTCCACGATGCCCAGTATCAGTCCGCCGACGATCACGCCCATGCCGCTGTTCAAACCGCCGATGATGGCGACCGAAAAGGCCTTCAGGCCCAGCACCACGCCCATCGTCGACCCGGTCAGGGTCAGCGGCGCGATCAGAACGCCCGCAAAGGCGGCGGTCATCGAACTCAAGGCGTAGGAAAAAGTGATTACCATGCTGGTATTGATGCCCATCAGACCTGCGGCATCCCGGTCATTGGAGGTGGCCACCACCGCCTTGCCGTAAATGGATTTTCGGTTGAACAGCTCGACCGCCAGCATGATCGCCAGCGCGCCGACGACCACCAGAATTTCCATCGGCAACACGCGGATGCCGAAAAACTGCAACGGCGCCGTGGGCAACGGCGAAGGAAAGGTAATGTCGTCGTGCCCCCAGATATTTTCGGCGACGTTCTTGAAGATGATCGCCAGCGAAATGGTGGTCATGATCCAGCCGAATTCGGATTTGGTCTTCAATGCGGGCTGTACGCCCACACGTTCCACAAAAATCCCCTGCAATGCGCCGAACACCAGCACCAGCGGCAGCATCAGCCAGTAGTTCATGTGTCCGACCAGGGTCAGGCCGACCAGTGCGCCCAGCATCAGCGCCTCACCCTGACCAAAATTCAGTGTGCCGGAAGTGGCAAAAGTCAGTTGATAGCCAAAGGCGATCAACGCATAAATCATCCCGAGTGCGATTCCACTCACGACGAGTTGCGCAAATATTTCCATAAAAAACTCCATTGCGATTCGGGCCGGTGATTAACCGGCCCGAACATGATTTACAAGGTTACAGCCGGGTTATTTTGCACCCTTGGCAGCCGCTGCTTTGCCTTTGACTTTTTCGCGCACCACCTGACCCTTGTCGGCATCGTAGGCATACACCACGTGACCGCCCTTGACTTCACCCATCACCACCATGTTCATGGTGATCGCTTCGTGATCGTCATGCGTGTAGGGATGGTTGTAGGTGGTGATCACGCCGTCTATCATGCCGTTGAGATTTTCCAGCGCTTCGCGAACCTTTACGCCATCGGTATTGCCCGCCTGTTTGATCGCGGCAGCCAGCAGATACATGGAGTCATAGCCTTGCGCTGCGGAAACGGGGGATGGAATGCGCTCGATCTTGTAAGCCTTCTGATAAGCTTCGATGAAGGCCTTACGCTTGGGCGTGTTGGGTTCCTGAATGAAGGTTTCCGGCATACGTGCGCCTTCGCCGTTCTTGCCCGCGTTGTCGATAAAATTACCCATGGACAGTGTCCAGCTGCCGATCATCGGCACTTTCCAGCCCAGCTTTTCCATGCCGTTGGCAATCTGCGCCAGTTCCGGCCCGATCGCATAGGTCAGGATGGCCTGTGCACCGGCTTCCTTGGCCTTGAGCAGTTGCGCGGTCATGTCCACATCCTTGATGTTGAACTTTTCCACGGCAACCGGCTTCATACCGCGGGAGGCCAGCGCTTTTTCCAGATCTTCGCGGCCCAGCTGGCCGTAATTGGTCGAGTCGGCCAGAATGGCAACCTTGCTGAATTTGCGTCCATCGACCGCTTCCTTGACGATCATCACGGACTGGATCGAATCACTGGCGGAAGTACGGAAGATGTAATTGTCGGGGTATTGCGGAGACAGAAACTGTTTGGTCACGACCGAACCGGTCGCCACGTTGTTGATCACCGGTATTCTGGCTTCCTGATAAAAACGTTGCGCGGCAAGCGATACACCGGTATTGATGAAGCCCAGCGTAGCAACCACATGCTCCTTGTTGATCAGTTCCTGAGATACCTGCACACCGCGCTCGTTCTTGGCTTCGTCATCGCGTTCCACCAGTTCGATCTTGCGGCCCAGTATGCCGCCCTTTGCGTTGATCTCGGCAGCCGCCAGTCGCACGCCGTCGCGCATGGAAGCGCCCATCGGGCTGGACCCGCCCGTGTAGGGACCGGACACGCCGATCTTGATGGTGTCCGCAGCAAACGCGGAACAGGATGTTGCAAGGGCTACAGCGACAACGATAGATTTTAAGTTCATATTTCTCTCCCAGGTTATGGTAAATCAAAAAACATCCTACAAACCACATACACCTCACCAACAACGATCCGCAACAGCCACTTCCTCCATCTGAAGCTGCGGCCGCAGCATTCTACCATTCAGCCCATCTCATTTCGCAAGTATGGCATACGCAGCAGCGAGCGCCTGCTCATCGCCCACATTGCCCGGAAAAATCACCACCGGCAAATCAGGATAACGCGGATGATCCATCGGGCAGCGTACCACGGAACAGCCCGGCAATATTTGTCCGAGCACGCGAGAAGTGCGTAGTAGAAGGCCCGTGCTCAGCACGTCATTCGAGGTAATACCGCCCTTGCTGATCAGAAAACCGAGCGTTTTCGGCAAGTTACGCACCACATCCATCAGAAAAGCGGAAACCCTCTCACCGAAAGCCAGACGCGCCGCCTGATCGGGAAACGCTTTCTCCAATCGGCTGGTATACACCACCGGCGTGAGTCCCGCCGCATGACTCTGCTCGCATTTTTCCATAATTTCCGCGAACAGCGCATCGCGCGAATCAGCCAGACGTTCCACATCCACCTCGATCGCCACGACGCCCGGCATTTTCAGCAACTGTTCCAGCTGCTGCGTGGTTTTTTTGACATGCGAGCCGACGATGACCGCACCCGGGCGTCCTCCCCGCACATAACGCGCCATCTCTTTTGCCGCCACCGGCTGGGGAGGCAGCCCCGCCAGCGCGGTAAGCCAACTTGCCGCACTGCGAAACAGGAAGCGTTTGCCTTGCGCCGCCGCAGCCCGCAACTGTGACGCAAAATGATTCAGGTCGCCCTGCGTTAGCGCATCCACCACACAGCATGCATTGCCGTGCAAGCCCATCAGGCGCGGCAGGCTGTCGCCCTGCACATCGGCGAGCAAGAAGCGCTCGACTTGCGCCGCCCTGATTTTTCCAGATGTTTTTTCTTCAACATAATCAGGCAAATAGCTGTGACGGTAGCCGAACACCGAATCTCTTGCAAACTCGGTTTCATGCACCGGCGTATCCAGTCCGTTCACCTTCAGGTAATGCACGCTGCCTCTTGTGGTGCGACCGCCTTCAAAGAAGGCCGGCACCAGAAAGTGCGCATCGAACGGCCCCAGCTCCTGGGCAATGACATCGGTCTCAACCGGATAATGCCCGCGCAGTGTCGAATCCGATCGGCTGACCAGAATGGGATTGATGTCACGCCCGCCCTGCTTTATCTCGCTCAACGCAAGTTTCAGGTTTTTGCACACTTCACGGGTAATGTCTGCCGCAGGTCCTGCCGCCATGCCGCGCGTATTGGTCAGCACGAAGAACAGCGGCGCATCATCCTCTATTGCGTCTCGCAAGGTCGCCACATCCCAGCGTGTGAGCAACAGACAGCTGTGTACCGTCTGCGAGCCGGTCGGGTCGTCGTCCAGAACGATGATCTTGGTATCAGACATGGGAAATCAGCCTGCCAAAGCCTGAGCACGCTGCGCCATCGCATCCCCGGTCAGGCCGTTGAACGCCATGATTTCAGCAGGGCTTGCGGTGGTCTCGCCGCGCTTCCACGCGAAGGTATCGCGGCGTGCAGCACGCGTGCGCAGCAATACCGGTTCAAGTACCGCACTGGGGCCGCCGCTCACAGCCAGCAACACATCGCCGTCAAACAGCGCGTCAAAATGCGCATCACTCATAAACTTATCATCTGGTTCCGATACGGTATCCCACGCGATGTCCGTCGGACGATACAATCGGCGCGGATTCACGATGGCAACAATGCGCACCCTGTAACCCGCTGCTTCCAGCTTGTCACGCGCCTCGAACACCGGCAGGAACACCATGTCGCCGGTCACCGCGAACACCACGGTCTTGCCACCTGTCTTGCTCTCATAGATGGTAGCCGCACCCGATTCCATCGCGTGCTGCGCCTCGGCAATACTCATATAAACCGGCAGCGGGCTCTTCGAGGCAATGATCACCATGCACTTGTTAAAGCTGTTGGTGGCATAATCGTAAGCCACCTGAATCGCATTCGCATCGCACGGGAACAGCGGATAGGTGTTGCCGTTACGCATCTGCGCGGCAAAGTAGTTCTCGATTTCCGGGCGCTGATGCGTCCAGCCGTTGCGTCCCTGCTCCAGCGCACCTGCCGTGAACATGGTCACGACCGAAGGCGTCTTGCGGCGCAACTCGGCCATCGCCTGCGCCACCGTCTGCACGATAGGCCAGCCGTTGATCGCAAAGCTTTCATAGGACAGCCACACCGAGCGTGAACCGAACAAGGACAGCGCCGCGGTCAGTCCTGCGCAGGCATCTTCATTGAGCGGCTCGTACACCTGACCTTCCGGCTCCTGGTTGTACAGCGGGTCCACGGTCGGATGACGGATTTTCAGCGCATCGTTGATGTTCTTCATCGCCGAGGCTTCGTTACCATCGGCATTGGTCACCACGAAACGCTTGTCCTGCGTGCCCACGTAGGCGACCAGCGCACCCATCGCGGTGGCCGGAACCGGCTTCTCGGTTTTGGCAAAATCGTGCAGCGGCATTTTGCCCAAAGGCGCGAGATTCAGCACCTGCTCAGTCACCGCCGTTTTGGCAGCTGGTCCGCCACCGGCGCGCACGAAATTCTCGCGCACGATGGCCCAGGCTTCCGGGTTCAGCGCGCGACGCTGCAAACCGTCGATCATGTGCTGCTTGTCCAGCGTGTCGGCCGGATACAGGTTATGCGACTTGGCGCCCACGGTATGCACGCCGGTGCCCTTCATCTGTTTGATGATAAACGCGGTCAGCGTGCCGCCCAGCGCGGATTTTGCAGCGCGATCCATACCGGCCAGCACCGCGGCGGCAAACGCCAGACGCTGCTTGTGTGAGAAATAGGAGCTGTCCGCATATTCGCTGGTCTGGTTACTGTCGTCAAAGTCCTTGGCGTTGACCAGCACCACTTCCTTGAAGCCATGCCCCTTCCAGTAGGCAATCATCTCTTCATTCGTGAAACGCGACACCATCGAGTGATGTTCCTGACTGTAACCGTTCCAGATCAGGGTGGGCAGGAAATTGGTCACTTTTGGGTATGCCGTATTGAAATGCATCATCGAGTTCAGCACATACGGCTCGCCCATGCCGCCGTCACCGATGGTGACCGGGAACAACTTGCCCGGATGCAGCATCGCACCGGCCATCGCGAAATGCTGCCCCTGACCCAGCGGGCCTGCGGGCGCCAGCAATCCCGGGATCGCGCCGGACAAGTGACCGAGCAGACCATGCTTTTCGCGGAACCGCGCCATCATGTCCGTGACCGTTTTGATGCCCATTGCTTCGAGCGAGGTGTCGAGAAACATCGCGCTGTAAAAACCCGGCGCATGGTGCCCCACTTCGGTCACGATATTGGTATGGCCCAGCATCACCAGTGAGGCATAGGCTTCGGCGCTGCTGGCAAAACCGCCCGGATGACCGGAACCTTTTGATCCACAGGTTTGCAGCGTCAGATAGCGCAGCGCATCGGCCATCAACAGCGTCTGGTAAACCGCATCGGGGGATGAAGCGTCGCTGATCGCGGACTGGCCTTGTTTAATCACAGCCGACTGGGCGTGCGTGGAAAAACCTTCCCAGGCCGTGCCAAAATGTTGAATACCTGAACAAAATTCCGGGGCTGCGTGGGATGTCATGGTGTTGCTCCTTAAGAAGAATTCGTTGTGCCCGTATCGGCTCGAAAAAATAATCAAAAATAATTTGGAAGAAGCATAACGCCTGTTATAATATTTCGCAATACACAATCGTTTTCACAATGCGAAAAATGACAAAAGAGCCGAATTCCATACAAGTGATCGAACGACTGGCAAAATTACTCGATGCCATCGCGGCGCAGGACGAGGCTGCCAGCCTGAAAGTACTGTCGGCCGAAACCGGCCTGCACCCTTCCACCGCTTTTCGCATTCTCGCCTCTCTTGCCGAACAGGGCTTTGTCGAGCGCACCAGCCGGGGCAACTATCAGCTGGGCATCAAACTGATGCAGCTGGGTAACCGGGTGAGCGCGGGTGTGGATGTCCGTAAACTTGCCCTGCCGCTGATGGAGCAACTGCGCGATGCGCTGGATGAAACCGTCAACCTCACGGTGCGCGAAGGCGACGAGGTCGTGTATATCGAGCGCACGCTGGCCAAACGCATGATACGGGTGGAGCAGATCATCGGCAGTCGCGCGCCGCTGCATGTCACCGCCGTCGGCAAGCTGATGCTGGGTGTCCAGGGTGAAGCGATTTGCCGCAGTTATGCCAAACGCAGCCGCCTGCCCGCCTACACCGTCAACACGCACACCACCGTTGAAGCGCTGCTGCAGGACAGCCTTGAAGCCGCACAGCGCGGTTACGCCTGCGACAATGAAGAAGCCGAACTGGGTGTCGGCTGCATCGGCACCCTGATACGCGACGCCAGCGGCCAGGTCGTGGCAGGCTTGTCGGTGTCCGCGCCGATCGAGCGCCGCCGCAACGAATGGATCGTACAGGTGGTGGAAACCGGCAAAAAATTATCGCAACTGCTGGGCTATCGCGTGCCCTGAGTGCTGACTACAAAAAATTACTAACGATCATGACAAGAAAACCACCCCTGAGAATGAAACCTTCCATGATCGTTCCCTCACCCCCGTTCCCCCTCTCCCGGAGGGCGAGGGGTACGGTCCGTCGCTTCGCGTGTTTCACGTTAAAAGGAGAAAAAACATGAAAAGCAAGAAATGCCTGACGCTAGCCGATGTCAAGATCATTGCAGCAGCCTGCGAAGCCGAAGCGCTGCGACAGCACTTCCCGGTGTCCATCGCCATCGTCGACGATGGCGGCCATTTGCTGTGGTTGCAACGTCTGGATGACGCACCGCTGACCAGCATGAATATCGCCACCGGCAAGGCGCACACTGCCGCACTGGGACGCCGCCCCTCCAAGGTCTATGAAGAGGTCGTCGCGGGCGGGCGCAACGCCTTTTTGTCCGTGCCGGGCGGACTCACCATGCTCGAAGGCGGCGAACCCATCGTGGTGGATGGCGACATGGTCGGTGCGGTCGGCGTATCGGGCGTCAAATCCGCTGAGGATGCCGAGATCGCCCGCGCCGGCATCAGCGCTTTACGCACAAGCCTTAACCACTGACAAAAACCACCCCGCCACGCATCTGACAAAAACTCGAATAAACTATCAGGACACAACAACAAGCTGTTGCCGGGTGTAGCGCACGAGCAGGAAGCAGACTGCAATGACGATGATGATGGCGATGCCGACAAACAATTCCCGGCCTTCCTGCCAGGCTGCGGCCGCCGGGAAAAACTGGCGCGACAAGCCCAATGCCGCAACAGTAAAACTGAGCAACGCCAGCGTGACGCCCATGATGCGAGATGCGATACGCGCCCTCGCATCGGCGCGGCGCAGCAGATGCGCAATCCACAGCCCATTGGCGGCATCGGTCACGATCATGCCCGTCATAAAGCACATGGCCAGCAGCAACGCATAGGGCAGGCCGCCATATTGAGTGGCGGTGGCGGCAAACAGCGCCGCCTGGGATAGCGTATCAAAGGAAATAGCGAACAGCGCACCCACCAGCGCAATCAGCAGCGGATGGCCCGCGTACTTGAGATTGCCCAGCAGGCGCCCCTTGATGCCTATCATTTGCACCATTTCATGCGATGGGGTCGAAAACACCGCATACAAATTGAGTGCGCCCAGTATCAGCAGGAAGAACGCGGATACCCATGTCCCTACGCCATTCATCCATGCAGGTATCGCACCCTGCTGAAAAAGCACACTGGTCGCTGCGGCCACGACACACACCACGCATCCATGCCCCAGCGAGAACAGCAAACCGCATACACGCGCCAATTTGCATCGGCCGGCCACCGCATTAAAACGCGTCAAACCATCAATGGTCGCCAGATGATCGGCGTCCATGCCGTGTTTCATACCCAACACAAATGCCAGCGAAACCAGAGGATAAATGCTGCCATGTATCGTTTCCATACCAATCTCCTGTCAGATGTATACGTTCTGCAAAATGTATGCCTGACTGATAAAATTAACCATGTGACGATATAAAACTCATAAAAATTAATGAGTTGAATATTTTTTGAGGTGCGATGGCGCGAGCAATCCGGTGCAGCCACGGAAAGTTGCTTTCCGGTTTATTGCCGATTGGGTGATGGCAAACGCAGCTTGAATTGCGCCCCGCCTCCCGGTGCATTGCTCACAGAAAGCTGTCCACCGTGACGTTCGATGATGCCATAGCTGATGGACAAACCTAATCCTGTGCCTTTACCTACCGGCTTGGTGGTATAAAAGGGATCGAATAGCTTGCTCATGGCCGCCTCCGATATACCCGGCCCGTTATCGCGAAACAGAATGACAATATCCTTGTCATCAAGCTGCGCAGTAACGATCAATCTCGGTTCGGGCTGAGCCTCCGTGGCATCGGAGGCGTTCTGCACCAGATTGATGATGACCTGCTGTATCTGGCCGGGGGATCCGACAAAGGGTATCTCTTTCGGAATTTCCATCGACACACGAAAATTTACGTGCGTGGCGCGTGTCACCCAATGTACCGAGCGCTCTATCGTTTCAGCCAAATTGAATTCGACGTTTTCATTGCGATCTGCTGCCGAAAATCGCTTCAAACCATCTACAATATCGCGCGTGCGTTCCGCCCCTTCCATCGCTCCCGCCAGCAGCGGCGATAAATCATCGAGCAGATGGTCGATGCGCAATTCGGTGCGCAGCGTGTTCAAAGACTCCTGCGACGTGTCATTATGGATAGCATCCAGGTAGCGTTTCAAACGCGGTGTGTAGCGCTGCATCGCATGAATATTGCCCAACATGAAACTGATCGGGTTGTTCAATTCGTGCGCAACGCCTGCGACCAGCTTGCCCAGGGATGCCATTTTTTCGGATTGCAACAGTTGTTGTTGCGTGCGTTTGAGTTCTTCGTGCGCCTCGCGCAATTTGTGATACGCACGGCGTAATTCGCCAACCGGGCGCCCTGTGATGACCACGCCCAGCAGTTTCCCGGCAGCGGATAAACGCGGCGTGAAGTTGAGCGCCACCGGCGTGCCGACATTTTCCTTGCTGCGAAATTGCAATTCCACGTCGTTCGCCGGTGCGGCAGTCAACCCCGCAATCACTCGTTTGGCTGCCGCAAAAGCAGCTTCATCCATGAAAAGCTGTGACAATTTTTCGCCCTTGAGCTCCCCTTCGGTTTTTCCCGTAAAGGCGATCAGCGAGTGATTCACTTCCTCGATGACGCAATTGCGGTCGCAAACCACCAGCAAGTCCGACATCGAGGTCAGAATGCTGTAGATGAATTGCTGCGATTCCTCCAGTTCGGTATTTTTTTGCTCCAGCACCACTTCATACTGCAACAGTTCGTTATAGACCTCGTCCATCGAGCGCACCACCTCTATCCAGGCGGATTCCGAAAAAGATTCCATTTCCCCCGGTTCGGGCAGTCTGGACAGGGTTCGTTCCACATGTACCATTTTAAATCCCATTATATTTTCGGATGACGGCGGCTAATGCACCGTACACACCATGCACGGATCGAAGGAACGCACGACATGCTGCACGGCCAATGGCGCTGAATTTTCATTTTCATCAACTTTCAGTCCGACAAGCGCCTGCTCCAGCGCACCGGGTATGCCTGCCGCATCGCGCGGCGAAAAATTCCAGGTGGTCGGCGCAATGATCTGGTAGTTAACTATTTTACCCTGACGCACATCCAGCCAATGCCCCAGAGAACCCCGCGCCGCTTCGATCAGCCCGACGCCGCGCATCTCGTCGATGTCACCGACAGGCAGACAAAACGGCGCACCCGGCTGTATCTGATGCAGCCAGCTCTCCATTGCGGGCAACACCAGCGCCAGTTCCAGCATGCGCGCCACCACTCTTGCCGTTACGCTGGCACCATGCCGACCAACCAGGTCGCGCAGCAAGGGATGTCCCGCCACCATTTGGCGCGCCAGCGCGCCTGTCTCCACGACCTGACCTGCCAGTCTCGGCGCTTTGCACCATGAATAGGCATCCACCTTGTCCGGCTGCGGCAGGGTGCGCCCCTCGTCCGGGGCAAGTGCGCTGTCACCCGCCATCCAGCTGCTTGCCACATCCTCGCGGATGGCGCTGATATCAAGGGCATGCAGCGTATTTTCCGACCACAGTCCCGCCGCAAACAAGGCCGTATTTTCTTCCGTATAAGCGCCGTAACTGATGAAGCGATCCGTGGCACGTCCTAGCTGCTGTAATTCCAGGTCGCGCGCGATGTTCAAAAAGCGCGGGAAATCGGCGCGATGTGAACGCTGCGCCATCCACGTCATCAGCGCCGCTTCCGAATCCAAAGCCGCCACCGCCGCCAGTTTGTCGCCGAACAGTGTGCTTTCCAGAAAACGGCGAAACTCCGCCAGCAAAATTTTCAGGCGCAGTTTTTCAGCCATTTCCAGCGAACGCGACGAACCGCCCGGCTGCACGGAGAGGGTGTGCGGCCATTTTCCCGCCAGATAACCCATCACATTCATGAACCTGGCGCGTACCGGCAGCATGTCCGCGGAAGCACTGCCGCTGACCGCCTTGAAACGGGATTCTGCATCACCAAACCACGACCGCTTGCGATAACCCTCACGCGCAAAATCCGGCATGAAGAACAGATAAAAATGACTTAAATGATCGGCAAGATTTTCAGCCGCCAGTGTCAGGTTCGCCGCCAGACGGCCATTTTGCGGCGCTTGCAAGCCCATCCCCGTTGCCAGCGCCTGGGCAGCGGCAGCCGATTGCGCGACCGAGCAAATCCCGCAGATGCGCGGCACATAAACCAGCGCATCCAGCGGATTTTTGCCCAGCAGAATCTGCTCGAAGCCCCGATACATGGGCGAATTAACAAAAGCGGCGCGCACCCGCCCGTCTTCCGTGTCGAGGGTGATTGCAAGGTCGCCTTCCACGCGATTAAAAGGTCCGATGATGCGACGGCTCATTTCAGACGTGTCCTTTTGCTGACGGGTGTGATCACCTGATGGTCGGATACCGCATTTTCCCTGACTCGTTTGGGCGTCGCCGATTTGGAAAGGGACGCCAGTGCGACAAACCACGCTTTGGGCATGTCGGTCGGCAAGCCGATGGGAATGCCGGCGATCTTCGGAGTCTGATTGAACAGATGTCCCGGCTCTTCGAATCCGGGCTCGGTGCAGGCAATGCAGGCATATCCGCCGCGCACGCATGAACCCTCGCCGTTCCACAAACGGATATTGCAATCGGCATGCACCTGCGTGCCTTTGCAACCCATGTTTTCCATCAGACAACCCAGATCGGAGGGTTTGTGCGCACTGGCCTTGAATTCGTAAAATTCGTTGCGGGTGCAACCGTGATGCACCAGATGATCCGCATACAGGCGCGGGCGGCGCAATACATCCAGACTCTCTTCCTGCATCTCGCCTGTGGCAATGGCGGCCAGTGTTTCAATCACCCAGTTGGGATGGGTCGGACAGCCTGCAATATTGATCACCGGCAAGCCATTTGACGCACGATAGTCTTCGCCGAGCAGGCCGCCCGGCACTTCTCCATCATATTGCAAGCCGCATGCTTCGGTCGGATTGCAACCGCCTGCCGTCATCCCGCCAAATGCCGCGCAACTGCCGACAGCGACCGTGTGTCTTGCAACCTTAGTCAGGCGTTCGATCAGATTCATCATCGGTTCCCTGCTCTGCGTGCGGTGAAAAGCGCCGTTATTGCCTTTGAGCACCGCGCCTTCCACACACAGAATATCCAGTTGCAGTTCGCCGCCGGCGCACGCCTCAATGATTTTGCGCGCCTCGTCTGCACATTGCTCGGACAACGACGGATGCCACAGCAGATTGATGCCGGCATCTTTCAGGGTTTGCAACAAATTGCGGCAATCCGCGTTTAACAGCGACAGGGTACACCCGCCGCAACCGCCCGATTGCAGCCACAATAAATTGAGTGGCAGGTATTGAAAATTGTCTTTCACGTTCGTCCTTTCTCCCGCTTGCGGGAGATAACCAGCGACTTTGCCATCGTCTTGTGATGACTTAGTCGAATGGCTAGTAGTCTCACCAGAGTTAGAGAGAGGGGGACGCGGAGCGTTATTATTCACCTTTTTTCTCCAGTCCGTAGCGGGATAGCTTGCTGCGCAGCCCCACGCGCGACAACCCCAGTTCAGCCGCTGCGCGGGTCTTGTTCCAGCGCAGACGTATCAATGTTTCGCGCAACACGCGCGCCTCCAGCGCCTCCATGCGTTCCTTGAGACTGCCGACGATACCGGACAACAGCTGCATATCCGTCGCCTCCTCTTCAGGGGTGGCGCGTAACACCCGGCTAGAAAACAAATGCGCTTCGATATGCGCGGATTCACTGAGCATCAGGGCGCGCATGATTTCGTTCTGCAATTCGCGCACATTGCCCGGCCAATGATAGCGCGCCAGACAATCCAGCGCCTCGGGCGTGAATCCTGCCACATCACGCCCCATGCTCTTCGCGGCCGCATCGAGCAGATCAAAGGCGATCAGCGGTATGTCCATGCGGCGTTCGCAAAGCGGCGGCACCTGCAAGACAAACTGGGTCAATCGATAATACAGATCGGCGCGGAAACGCCCGCGCTGCACCTCCTCTTCGAGGTCGCGATTCGTGGCTGACAGCACGCGTACATCCACCTTGCGCGAACGCGAACTGCCGACCGGACGGATCTCGCCTTCCTGCAACACGCGCAGCAACTTGACCTGAAAGGCGGGCGAGGTATCGCCGATCTCGTCGAGAAAAATCGTGCCGCCGTCTGCCTGCTCGAACAATCCGATGCGATCCTCGAAGGCGCCGGTAAAACTGCCGCGCTTGTGGCCGAACAGTTCGGATTCCAGCAACTGATCGGACATCGCGCCGCAATTTTCGATCACGAAGGCGCGCCCTGAACGCGGGCTGGAATAATGAATGGCGCGTCCCAGCAGCTCCTTGCCGGTGCCGGACTCCCCCGCGATATGCACTGCAATATCGCAGCCGGCGACGCGCGCCGCCATATCCACGACGCAATTAAGCGGACTGGCCGCTGCGCGGGTAATGCGGGAAAATTCAAAATAGTCGCGCAGTTTTGCGCGGTTTTTCTCCACACGTTTGCGTAAAACCGGCTCGGCAGTGCGCAATTCCAGATTCATGTGCTGGGTTTGCTGTTGCAGATCATACAACTGTGCGGCATCCTTCACGGTCTGCAACAACGAATCCGGACGCCAGGGCTTCATCAGGTATTGATATATCCCCGCCTCATTGATGCCGGCAATGATGTCTTCCGTTTCGGTATAGCCGGAAATGATGATGCGTACCGTATCCGGCCAGCGTTCGCGCACTTCCTGCAAAAACTCGACCCCCGTCATTTCCGGCATGCGCTGATCGCACAGGATTACTTGCACGGATTCGCGTTCCATGATCGTGCGGCCGTCCTGCGCGCTGGACGCGGTGAATACGGTAAAGTCCTCTTCCAGCGTGCGACGCAACGACTCCTGCGAGCGTATTTCGTCATCGATAACCAGAACAGTGGGCAATGTCGTCATCAGCATATCCTCGGCAGTTGTTCCCCCGCCAGCCAATCCACCACGCGGCGTCCGCCCATCCGGGTGGTGAGTTGCACAAAGCCATGCGCATCCTCCACCACCTCGCCGATGATGGAAGCATTTGCTGCCAGCGGATGCGCGCGCATCGCGTCCAGCAATCGCTGCGCGTCTTCCGGCGCACAGATCGCGACCAGTTTACCCTCGTTGGCGACATACAGCGGATCGAGCCCGAGAAACTCGCAGGCCGCTTCGACCGGCTGGTTTACAACAATCGCAGACTCCTGCAACATCATGCCCACGCCTGACTGTTTGGCAATCTCGTTGAGGGTGGTCGCGAGCCCCCCGCGTGTCGGGTCGCGCAGTACGCGCAGTTTGACCTTGCTGTCCAGCATGGCGGCCACCAGGCCATGCAAGGCTGCGCTGTCCGAGACGATAGGCGCCGAAAAGGAGAGCCCCTCGCGTTGCGACAGGATCGCCATACCGTGATCGCCTATGCTGCCGGACAGCAATATCTTGTCGCAGGGCTGTGCCTGATCGCCGGACAGAACAACGCCTTCGCGCACCACGCCCACCCCTGTGGTAGTGATGAAAACCCCATCTCCCTTGCCGCGCTCCACCACCTTGGTATCCCCTGTGACGATGGGCACACCCGCCTCTTTTGATGCCCTCGCCATCGACAGGGCGATGCGTTTCAAATCAGCCAGCGGGAATCCTTCTTCGAGTATGAAGGCGGCGGACAGATACAGGGGTTGCGCGCCCATCATCGCGACATCATTGATGGTGCCGTGCACCGACAAAGAACCGATGTCGCCCCCCGCGAAAAACAGCGGCGACACCACATGACTGTCGGTCGCCATCACCAGCCGCCCCGCAACGTTGGGCAGCAATGCGCCGTCGTTGCCCTGGGACAGATACTCATTGTCGAACGCGGCGGCGAATAGCTCGGTGATGAGTTGCGCCATGGCGCGACCGCCTGAGCCGTGCGACATATCCACACGGCCATGCTTGATGTCGAGCGGACGCGAATAACTGGGCTTGACCGTCATACTCTGAACCTTCCGTAACTGTAGTGCGCAGCGCAGGCGCCTTCACTTGATACCATACAGGAGCCAATGGGGTTGTCCGGGGTGCAGACGGTGCCGAAAATTTTGCATTCCTGCGGGCGTTTCTGTCCGCGCAAGATAGCGGCACATTCGCACGCCTTGTTGTCCGGCACCGCCACATAATCTACCCCGAATTTCAGTTCCGCATCGAATGCGGCGAACGCCGGGCGCAGCTTCAGTGCGCTGTCGGGCACGCTGCCCAGTCCCCGCCACTCGAACGTATCGCGCACTTCGAACACCTCAGCCACCAGCGACTGCGCCTTGAGATTGCCGTAGCGCGTCACCGCACGGGTGAATTCGTTTTCGACGACCGCGCGTCCGTCGTTGATCTGGCGCACCAGCATCAGGATCGCCTGCATCACATCCAACGGCTCGAAACCGGCGATCACCACCGGTTTGCCGTAATCGTCGGCAAACGGTTCATACGGTTTGCTGCCAATGACAGTGGATACATGGGCCGGACCGATAAAACCATCCAGCGCCACGCCGCCCTCAACGGCAAGAATGGCGTGCATCGCGGCGGGCGTCAGCACGTGGTCGCACAGGATGCTGAAATTCTTCAAGCCCTCGAAAGCGGCCTGCTTGACCGCCACCGCAGTCGGCGGCGTAGTAGTCTCGAAACCGATCGCCAGGAACACCACTTCGCGCTGCGGGTTTTCGCGCGCGATCTTCAACGCGTCCTGCGTGGAATAGATCATGCGCACATCCGCCCCGCCAGCCTTGGCGCGCATCAGCGACAGATTATCGGATGCCGGTACGCGCAACGTGTCGGCATAGGTGCACAGGATCACGCCGTGATCCGTCGCCAGGCGGATTGCCTGATCCACGCGACCGATGGGCAGCACGCACACCGGGCAGCCGGGACCGTGAATCAGGCGCACCGAGTCCGGCAATAAGTCGACAAGTCCATATCGCGAAATGGCGTGCGTATGCCCGCCGCAAAATTCCATCAGCCGATAAGTGCGATTATCTGAAACTTTGCGAAGCAATTCGTTTGCCTCCTCGCCCGCCGGGAGATAACCAGCGACTTTGCCATCGTTTTGTGATGGCTTAGTCGAATGGCTAGTAGCCCCATCAGGGTTAGGGTGAGGGGAACGGGCCTGCCCGTGAGGGTTGGCTTCACGTGCGATATTGGCGGCAATGTTTTTGGCCAGTTCGCCGTTGCGAAATTCGTCCACGTATTTCATGCTGCACTCTCGCCCAGTTCATCGCGCAGCTCATCCAGCACGCCCATCTCGGCAAACAGAGCAAGGGTACGTTCAGCTTCTTCCTGATCCAGTTTCTGCAAGGCGTAACCGACATGCTCGATGACATAATCGCCCGCCGCGACATCATCCACCAGCGCCAGCGAAATCTCTTTGCGCACGCCGCCCAGATTGACGATTGCGTTGCCCGGGGTGGTCAGCTCTTCGATGCGGGCGGGGATGGCGAGACACATGTCAATTTTCCTTTTTCAATTTTTTGCGCTGTTTCAACGGTAGGGTGGGCAATGTGCCCACCCTACATCTACTTACTTGATGCGTTGCAGGGCGATACTGGCCTGTCCCAGCGAGATACCGCCATCGTTGGGCGGCAACTGTTGCGCGGTCAGCACGCGCAAACCATGCGCCGACAAGCTCGTCGTCAGTGTCTGCAACAATACGTTATTCAGGAAACAGCCGCCGCCCAGCGCGACATGCTCAATATTGCTTTGCCAAGCTGCGCGTTGTACCCACGCACTCAGACCGTCGGCCAGCGTGGCATGAAACAGGGCCGCACCGAAAGCCGCATCACGGCAGTCGGCAAGCATGCTCAGCAACGGAAGAAAATCCAGTACGCCGTCGCTGCTGATTACATACCCGCAAGCCAAAACTTCGACCTTGCCGTATCGTTCAGCCAGTCCTTCCAGCAACATCGCCGCCTGCCCCTCGTAACCCTGAATCAGGCTCACACCCAGCAATCCGGCAGCAGCGTCGAACAAGCGCCCCGCGCTGCTGGTGGCGGGGCAGTTTAACTGTCGCTGCAACATGGCCGTCACGGTTGCCGCGCCCGCCTGTTGGGAAAAACGGCGCTCAATCTCATCGCCTCTTCCCATCCCGAACAGCGCTGCCGCCGCCATGCGCCACGGTTCGCGCGCGGCGCGATCCCCTCCCGCCATACGCAAGGGCGCGAGATATCCAAGGCGCTCAAAATCCGCGCCCGCCATGCGCAGCAGTTCGCCGCCCCACGCGCTGCCATCCGACCCCAGGCCCACACCGTCCAGCGCAAGTCCTAACACGGGTTCTGTGACGCGATGTTCGGCACAGATGGCGGCGATGTGAGCGTGATGATGCTGCACGGCAAAGACAGGCAAGCCGCGTTGTGCGGCAAACACCTGCGCGAACTGCGTGCTATAGAAATCAGGGTGCAGGTCGTGCGCCACGGCCTGCGGCTGCACATCGAGGATGTCGCACAGATGCGCCACCGTATCAATCAGCATCTGCCGCGAGGCGGCATGATCCAGGTCGCCTATATGTTGAGACACGAAGGCTTCATTGCCGCGCGTGAGGCACACGGTATTTTTGAAGAACGCCCCGCAAGCGAGTATGGACCGGCCGGTATGAGGCAGTAAAATCCGGCGCGGGGTATAACCGCGTGCGCGGCGAATAAACTGGAAGTTCGCCCCCTCTCCCCCGCCCTCTCCCCTTCGGTGTGAGGGAGATAGCCGTATCACGCTGTCGTCGCAACGATGCAGGATTTCGCGGTCATGGGTCAGAAAGGCATCGCACAGACCGGATAACAATGCGCGCGCTTCCCGGTCGTTTTTCACCAGCGGCTCGCCACCCGGATTGGCGCTGGTCATCACCAAAGCCAGTGGGTTTGCCTGTTGCAGCCAGTCCGTACCCTGTGGTTTATCTGACAACTCGTGAAACAACAGGTAGTGCAGCGGCGTATAAGGTAACATCAGGCCGATATTGGACAAACCGGGGGCGATACCGGGCAGTTCTGTATCACAACCGGCTGTTTTTTTAAGCAATACGATGGGCCGCTCGCCGGATTCCAGCAGTGCCGCCTCCTGTACGGAAACTCCGGCATAGTGCTGCGCGGACAGGCTATTCAGCACCATCACCGCAAACGGTTTATCGTCGCGCTGTTTGCCGTTGCGCAATCTGTCTACCGCTACGCAGTTGCGCGCATCGCATACCAGATGAAAGCCGCCCACGCCTTTGACGGCGACGATCTGCCCGGCAGCGATGCGCCCCGCGGCAGAGGCGATACAATCATCGGATGCGAGCGGCTGCCAGTGTTCGTCGAATAAACTCAGACGCGGCCCGCAGGCCGGACAGGCGTTGGGCTGGGCGTGGAAACGGCGTGTGCCGGGATGATCGTATTCGTGCCGGCAAGCAGGGCATTGCGTGAATGCCGCCATGCTGGTATTGCTGCGGTCATAGGGCAGTTTAACTGTTAACGTGTAGCGCGGCCCGCAGTGTATGCAGTTGATGAAGGGATGGCGGTAACGACGGTCGGCGGGATCAAATAATTCTGTCAGGCAATCCGGGCAGATCGCCATATCAGGCGCAATGCCGGTTTGCATCTTGCCCGTTCTGCTCGCTTCTATACTGAAACCTTGCAAGCCCGAAGTTATTTGCACCAGATCATGCGTGACGTGCTCCACGCGCGCAAGCTGTGGCGGCTCGCTTTGCAAACGCTCGATCAGACGCATGACCTGCAAACGCTCGCCCTCGACCGATATTTCCACGCCACCGCTGTCGTTGCGCACCCAGCCCGCAAGGCCCAGTTCATGCGCAAGCCGGAACACGAAAGGCCTGAAGCCCACGCCCTGAACAAGACCTGCCACTCTGATCGCTGCATGTATCATGGTCGTTTTGCGGCAACCGTGCTCAGGCAACCCGCCCTGATCCATTCCAGCCATGCCTCCATCCCTACGCCCGTGGTTGCCGAGACGCGGATCACCTGTATCTCTGGATTCACGCGGCGCGCATTTTCCACCGCAAGGTCTGCATCGAAATCAAGGTAAGGCAACAGATCGCACTTGTTGAGCAGCATCAAATCCGCTGCGCGAAACATGTCGGGATATTTAAGCGGCTTGTCTTCGCCTTCGGTCACGGAAAGAATGGCAACCTTGTGCGCTTCGCCCAGATCGAAGCTGGCCGGACACACCAGATTACCGACATTCTCGATCAGCAACAGACTGTCATCCTGCAAGTCGAGTTGCTGCATGGCCTGTCCCACCATATGCGCATCCAGATGGCAACCTTTGCCGGTGTTGATCTGCAAGGCGGGCGCGCCGGTAGCGCGGATGCGCGCGGCGTCATTGTCCGTCTGCTGATCGCCCTCGATAACGGCAAGCGGCAGACTGCCGTTCAGCGCGTTAATGCTTTTTACCAGCAGGGTGGTTTTGCCCGAGCCGGGGCTGGAGACCAGATTGAGCGCGAAGATGCCGTGATTGGTTAAATAGCTGCGGTTCTCATCGGCATACGCGTCGTTCTTGGACAGGATGTCGCGCTCGATTCTTACCATGCGCGCCTGACTCAATCCCGGCGCATGCGCCCCCGCAGGTCCGGCGCCGAAATCCATCGGTGCATGAATGTGATCGTGTGCGGCACCAATATTAACAATTTCGCGCAGCGAATCGTTTGCCCCCTCTCCCGCTTGCGGGAGAGGGTTGGGGAGAGGGGCAGGCGCCCGGTATTGCACCGGTACGCCGGGTTTGCGGCGCGGCTTAAGCTGATGCCCTCCGATGAGTGTTTGTCCCGATCCACATCCGCATGTCGTACACATCGCTATCCCCTATTCGACTTCCAGCTCTTTAACGCGCATCGCGTCACCGCCCGTCACCTGAATCTGATAACTGCCGCAGACCGGGCAGGCGTCGTACAAGGCCGCAACCGCTACATTGCCTTCGCATTTCATGCACCAACCCTGCCCCGGTGTTTCGATGATTTCCAGGCGCGCGCCGTCCGCAATCGTGTCGCGCGTTACCGCATCGAAACAGAATCGCAGCGATTCTTTTTCCACCGCAGCCAGCTGTCCGATCTCCAGCCATACCGCGCGCACCCGTGCACAGCCGTCGACACGCACTGCGTCTTCAACCAGCTGCACGATCCCTTCCGCCAGCGACATCTCATGCATGAATGACCTCGATCTCGAACTCCACACAAGGATCAAGCGATAACACAAACAGCGCGACCGTCTCCATCAGGCGCGCCCGGTTGCGCTCCTGCAGGCCGACAAGGCCGCTTAACGCGCCTTGCGGATGAAAATTCCATTCGGTGGGCGCCACAATCAGATATTGCGCAATACGCCCGGCCTCCATATGCACCTGGTGCAGCAACATCCCGCGCGCCGTTTGCACCACCGCCAGACCGGCACCCTCGTATCCAATACGGCGCCGACCCCGCTGAAGCGTTGTCATACTATCCAGCAAATCGACCAGTCTGGCAATCAATCTTGCCAGTAACCGGAGCGGGCGGCAACGCAAAATATCCTGTAATAACGGCATGTGCTGAGCCTGTGCCAGCGCCCCCGTTTCCAGCGGGCGACCCCGATCGTGCGGCATGGCGGCAAACGCCGGATCCCGCTTGTCTGCAAATTTCCGGCTGATTTGGGCCGTTGTCCAGAGCGGCATCAAATCGATGCCCTGCATCTCTCCGGAAAAATCCAGCCGGCTTTCCCTGATTTCCAGTGCCACAATAATCGGCGCCAGCAAACCCTGTTTCGTCTTCAAACACGCAAGCATCTGTGCATGCGTGTCCAGTTGCTGCCATTCTGAAGCCGTCATCCCCAGCAACGCCTGATGCAAATCAATCTTTAAATTCTCTGCATCGCCTGCTGCAATCGCATTCAAGGCTGCGTGCCAGCGCACGAATGACTTTTCATATGGCGGCAAACCGAGCCGTTTTGGCCAGTCCAGCAGCAAACGCCATAAATGTTCCTGCATCGCCTCGCAGGCTACGCCGCGTTCAAGTTTTTCGAGCTGCGCATAATCTTGTATGAGTGCCGCCCGTGCGGCCGCCTGTTGCGCTTTGCCGCACACACTATACAACAGGGGGATCAGCTGCACCGCTTCTTCCGGCGCTCTCCCCTGCAATAATCGATAAACCGGCGGACGGGTTGATTTCACCTCAATAGCGGACACGGTCGCACCATCCCATCGTATGCCAAGATGCAATTTTCCTGCATCGGACATCACCTGCCCTCCACCAAAGGTAAGCGTAAAAAATCCCGTCGCGACATTTGACCTGATCGTTTATTCAAGAGTCTTGCCTCTTCGATGGTTGCAGGCGATGTTTCTTCGACGTCAACGAACAGCGCGCGGATGATTTCCTGCGCAACGCTCACGGCTTCCTCATGCATTGAGAAATCCAGGACGGGCGACATCAAGGAACAGACATGACAGGCGCCCAGCATGGGTTCGTTCAAGCCCATGAATTCATAACTGCCGGACGGGAAGTCCCAGCTTGTTTTTTCACCCGGCGCAAGCGGCGTGAGCGGCACACTTTCTCCCGGCAGCAGCACCAGGTTGATCATCCAGGGCGTCACCAGCACGCCGATCCAGCGCCCCTCCCACACGCGAAACCCGACAGCTTCGACGCGCAGCGCCGGATTAAGAATAGGTACGCCGATCATGCGTGTCGCGGCAATATGAGCAAACACCCGTTCCAGCAATTCCGCCGGACTCCCCTTTCCCCTTCTCTCTTCTTCCTTCACCTGATTCACGTCAGCACCATAAATTTATGTTTAGGCGCATCGCAGTTCGGGCAGCGCCATTGCTCGGGAAGCGCAACAAAGGGCGTGCCGGGCGGAATATAGGCCAGCGGATCGCCTGCCAAAGGATCGTATACCCACCAGCAAATTCCGCACTCCAGCTGAGTGGCGGCTTCGATATTGTCACCCGAACAAGCACTTTCAAACATTACTGTTCACGCATCACAGAAAGCCATTCGCCCAGACGCGCGATGCTGTCCTGAAAATCCTCATCTGCTGCCAGCGCCACTTCAGGCACATCCACCACTTCCAGTGTGTTGAGTATGATCTGGTCCATGCTGTTGAAATACTGCACCCACCACACATGGGCCAGCCGCGTACTGGTGATACGGCAGTTACCGTAGCCACGCGACAGGATGCTCACCGCCCCCGTGCCAAACGCATCATACAGATACGCCAGATCTTCCGGAGACATCGGCAACAGCGACAGATTGATGATATGTGCAGCGCCCCCTGTCTGATGGTTTTTCGATCTTTCCAGCAATTCATTGAGGACCGCCGGTGCATTCATCATCCCTTGCCGCGTCAATGGCGCACTGACGGTTCCGGTACCCGACAAGGCGGCTTGCTGTACCTCGGGGGGAATCGAACAGGCGTGCAGCACATCGCGCAAAACCACGGAATGTGCTGAGACTTCCTGTACGCGCCAGACTCCGGCGAACACGGTTTCCTGAATATGCAGATTGCCGGGTTCGCGCACGATCACGCTGACTTCGCCCTGCCCTAAAGACTGGTTGATCAGCTCCACCACATCGGACAGTAACCCCGTCAGTTCAATTTTCGCCTCCCCGTGGGCGAGCATGGCGCTGCGCAGATTTTCCAGCACGCAGCAGACTGCCGCAAGGATTTCCGGATCGGCCTCCAGATTCACGACCGGCATCGCAAAGGTCGTCATTTCACCCGGCAGCGGCAAATAATCCACCACTTCCGTTTCAATCTGTGAACCGATGCCTACCACCGGAATGGGAAAATCTCTCATGGCGTTATCCTTATTTACAATCAAAAACAGCGGTCACTGCAATCCCGATCGAGGGCGCGCGGCTGAGCGGTTTTTGCAGCATGGCCGCGCACTCATCCACATATTCAGACCAGTCGCGCAAGCCTTCAATCGCGCCGACATAACCGCCATCACGCAGAAACAGCAATGCCGGCAGCCGTCCAAGACCGAAGCGCGTCATCAGACTTCTGGCCTGTTCAGGGCGCATGATCGCGGCACGTAGAGGATTGCCCATCGCGGCCAGCAGTTCGGGAAAGATCACCGCGGTATCCCAGTTTTCAGCAGCCGTGTCCGGCTCATCGGTGAGCAACACCACCCCTGCACCGGGGTCATCCATGAAAGCCTGAAACCCTGCCTGATCGAGATCGGACAGGCCATGCTTTACCATTAGTCTGTCCAGCAAGCCGCTGAAATTGCTGCTCATCGCAGAGCGCGGTGGTTTCCAGGCAAGCGCAGCATCCATGTTCATTCCTTATTTAATGTGAAATTCGCGCAAGCGAATCGTTCTCACCTTCCCCCTCCGGGGGAAGGATGGGATGAGGGAGGCGACCGGCGCAAGCACTTTCATGCTCAGGAGTGACGCTTGAGCCATGTCGGCCAGCTCGTAAAAAATCGGGCAACTGCGGTTCCCTGCCGATCAGATCGGCAAAACAGTCATCAAAATCAGTCTCCCCGGCAGCCACCCGGTCGAGCGCTTCCAAGGCGGAATTGATCATCGCGGCACGCCCGGCATCGATAACTTCGCGCGCGCTGTCCATAAAAGTCAGCAGCCAGTCCCCGGGGCGAACGTCGCCGGTCAGCATGGTGTTGATGCGCATGCGCCCGTTGCGCCCCTCGCACCAGGCGAACATGTCTTCGACTTCAGTAACCTGCATGGGTATACCAATGCACATACGTTCAATCCATATTTTTCATTAAAAACTTAAAAAACTGTTCGTGTTGAGCTTGTCGAACCATGAACGGCCCTTCGACAGGCCTGTCATGAGCTAGCCGAATGGCTCAGGGCGAACGAATTTTCGGTTAAATGATTATTTGGGTTCAAGCTCCAGCCGATCCTGCCAGAAAACGTTCGTCGCCGAAGCGACAGGCCAGTTCTGCCGAGGGGCGACCCGCCTCATAGCTGTCCATGTCCAGCACGTCGCCGTTGACACAGCGGCTGGGAATCGGCGAGGTGCGCGGGGCATAAGGAATGTTCCACTGCGCCATCAATTCCAGCGCGACGTTCAGCGCAGCCGGAATCTGCGCCTTCACAGAAGCGCGCAAACTGCCGCCGAAATCTTCCAGATGTTCGGGCTGCACGCCGATCAGCACCATGGAGTCGGGAAGCCGGCCGGCCAGTGATGCGCAGGCGATGACTTCCTGGAAACCGGTCTGATGCAGGCTCATCTTTTTAACGCCCATGAAGCGCGGCACTTCGTCATCCTTTGCGATCACCATTTCGCCGGGCTTTTTGCCGTAATCCACCGCGTCAAATACAATCAGTCGTTGCGCGTCCACCAGATACGGCAGCAAATACAGCCCCTGCGTGCCGCCATCCATCAGCACCACATTGTCACCGAACTGGTAAGCGGCATTCATCGCTTCCACGCAGCGCACGCCGAAGCCCTCATCCGCCCACAGGATGTTGCCTATGCCGAGTATCAAAAGTTTGGTATTTTTCATTTCACGCAATTAACGTGAAACTCGCGCAAGCGCTCGTTTGTCCCCTCTCCCTCCGGGAGAGGGTTTGGGTGAGGGGAACGGGCATGGCAAGTTTCATTATTCGGGGTGGCTGCTGCCATGCCCGTTAGAGTTTTGCTTTTATTACAGCACGACTCATGCCAGCCGCCAACATGCGAATTTTCGCTTATTAATCAGTTTATTAGTGAAAAAGCAAGGAAGCGAGTTAAGACCAATATGGAAAGCAATATTCCGGTTTTTGTAGATAGCGGAACAATTTTAACCTGCAAAAATCAGAAAATTATCAAGATTGCTTAGCTTGCACACAAATCGCCCCGTTCCTGACAAGACGAATGCCACATATAGACCGCAAGGACTGTAGACTGGAAACAGCGTAGCGTTTCAACCTGTGATGGATACGTCGTCTGCGCGACTTTATCCTACCTGCATTTTCTGCTGGGCAATAAATTCAGAATCGAACTGGAGTCCACCTGAATGTCTGTTCACGAGACGATATTATTCAATTTTCTCCGAAATACAAACTTAAAGGAATTTATAGAGACGGCTGCTCTTTTGAGCAGACCTTTTGACTACCGAGTTAGCCGTCTTTAACATCTTCATCGCAGATAAAACCCCAAAGGTGATGGCTTTCGCCAGAATCGTGGACATGCCAGTACACTGCATCTCCCTGTAGTCCGAGGACGCGATAATCTGTGTTAATACGAAATATGCACGGAGGAGATGTAGCTATAATCTTTGACGATTTGTCGGCTTTCTCAAATACAGGGACGTACTCCCTTTGCAATTCAAGGTAGTAGCGGCCATATCCTCTAGTTTTTACCGCTTTACGAGCCGCATGTAATCCGAGTACAACATCTTATTGTGGTAAAATATACTCAATTTTTTCGACAAGGAGTTCTGTATCCAGTTTGTCGAAGTCTTCTTTAACAACCCGCTGTTTGTCGCGTCAGTCCGGCCGCTGTTTTAGCCGATGACTTGTGCGATAGCTGCGCGCAAAGCGCGTTGGTCTGCGGGGAAGAGATTACCCATTACCCGAACCCGTTTCTCCAAGGAAAAATATTTGATTGCAGCATTCAGGCTCAACGCTCCGCATAGCCGGCTTCCTTATGACTGCGAACTGCAAGGACAAAAACGGTATCGACTTCGACAACGTATCGGTACAAAGCCACATAGCCATGGGCACGACGCCCGATCACCAGTTCTCGCTTATCGTTATTCGCGGGGCGATCTATCATGGGGTTATGCTCCAGCACGTTGAGCGCCTCGATGATTTCCAAAATGCGCAACGCCGGATTGATGACCTGATATTGAGCAAAGTGATCGAGGATGCGATCAAAATCATCCCCCACCTCCGGCGCCAATTCGATGCGCGACAATGTCAGCGCGCCAGTTTGCGAGCTGCCGGGCGCTCTACCTTTTTACCGGCAAGACGATCTTCCAGATAAGCGCGCATTTCCTGCCACGGAATTGTTTCCCCGGAAGAAACGATCCTGGCGTAGCGATCCTCGGCAAGCGCATCGAAATCGGCATGCAAATCCACCTGCTCTGCCTTTTCCGCAATGGCTTCGAGTATGAAGCCGTGCGTGCTAATGCCGGCGCGTTTTGCTGCCGCTGCAACGCGGGTTTTCAGGTCATCAGGCAAGCGTATGGTCGTCGTGGACATAACGGTCTCCATGAATGAATACATATATACTGTAGCACAACAGCGCTACAATGCTTCATGTTTTTCCCCATGGTAAAAGGGTGCGCAGATTTGCAGACTTTCGTTCCCGACCGTATGCTGTCAAGGCTCTCTCCGTTTGGCCTTGTTAAGGCGAAAATCCGTCATCAAGAAAATCGCTTATCAGAAGACGGGAAACCCGGTTAACCTAACTCAACATATTGAAAACAGAAACTGTTTTATCAAAAATACACCTTTAAAATCCATCATGATGGATGCGCTATAAATCTCAGTCAAACATAAAACTGTAGCGTAGAAAAAGCGTAGCGTCAGATGGATACGCCGCCTGCGCGGCAATATCCACCCTTGATACTATTTTCGAAATGACCGGTATCCGCTGATGATGGCGCTGACCATGGTCTGCGGCGACATGATGTCTTCGCGGATCGCGGCATACACGTGCAGCATGATGAACCAGACGATGCCCCATGCCACCATGTGATGCCAGGTGTGCACGTCCTGACTCTGGCCGAACAAGGGGATTAGCCAGCTGGAAAACAGCGTATGCGACCAGCCTTGCGCGCCCTCGCCATACAGCGCGAAGCCGGTGAAGATCATGAACAATCCGCCCAGCGTTATGGCGATGAACATGAACAGCAGCGCCAGCGGGTTATGGCCTACGTATTTTCTCGGCTCCTTCTCCAGAAACAGATACCAGCGCACTTCCTGAAACATCCCCGCCCACCAGTCCAGATTAAACACCGGCGGCGGCACGAACAGCTGCCGGGCGTTCCGGTTGCCCACCATCGCCCAGTAGATGCGCGCCACAAAACCGATCGCAAAAATATAGGCCGCAGCAAAATGCGTAAAGCGGATGTAGCCCATCAGAAAATGTTCACTCGCCTCACCGGGCACGCTGGGCAACGGACTGGCGATAAAATATCCCGTGATCGCCAGCACCACAATACTCAGCGCGCTGATCCAGTGCCACAGCCTGACCGGCGCCTCATACACGTACACGGTCGTGCCGGCAGCCGTTTCATCCATCGTTTTGACTATCATGGCATTCTCCTTGACGTTAACGTACCGTAACCTTACTCAGTTCCTGTCCGTCCGGCGACATCACGTGCGTCGAGCAGGCCAGACACGGGTCGAAACTGTGCAGGGTGCGCAATATTTCCAGCGGCTGGTCGGCTTTTGCCAGCGGCGTATTCATCAGCGCAGCTTCAAAAGCGCCGATCTGCCCCTTGGGATCGCGCGGACTGCCGTTCCAGGTGGTCGGCACCACGCACTGGTAATTCTCGATCCTGGTATCCTTGATCTTGATCCAGTGTCCCAGTGAACCGCGCGGCGCTTCGGTGAATCCGACGCCTTTGGCCGCTTTCGGCCAACTGGACGGTTCCCACTTTTCGACATTGGCGGTTGCCGAATCGCCCGCCTTCAGATTCGCGATCAGCTTGTCGAACTGCTCTTCCTGCAATTTCGCGCAATAAAGCGTCTCGATGCCGCGCGCCGCGGTGCGTCCCAGTGTGGAAAAGAGGGCGGTGACCGGCAGGTCGAGCTTCTTGAGCACGCTGTCTATGGTGTCCTTGATGAACGGGTATTGTGTGGGTTGCACATAGCCTAACACCATGCGCGACAAGGGCCCGACTTCCATCGCGTTGCCCTTCCAGCGCGGCGCCTTGATCCACGAATATTTGGCGCTTTCGTCGAGCTGTTCGATTTTGGTTCGCGTGCCCTTGAAATTGGGCCCTTCGGGATGATAGTTGGGCTCGGTGACGCCGTCCCAGGGATGCAGGCCTTTGCTCTCGTCCGGATATTTGTACCAGGAATGCGATACGAATTCCTGTATCTCGTCCGGGTTGCGCAGGTCGATTTCGTGCACATGTGAAAGATCGCCGTTGATGATCGCGCCGCGCGGCAACAGCAGGTTAGCGGCCGAATAGTCGTTCGCTTTGCCCGGCACATCGCCGTAGGACATGATATTTTTGGACGACAGGCCGCCGCCGAAGGTCCAGTCCTTGTAAAAGGAAGCAATCGCCAGCAGGTCGGGCACATAGACTTTTTCAACAAACTCGCGTGTGCGGTCGATGATGCTCTTGACCAGATTCAGGCGTTCCATGTTGATCGCACCCACCGCCCCGACCTCGTTCAGGTTGATCGCGCAGGGTACGCCGCCCACCAGCCAGTTGGGATGCGGATTCTTGCCGCCGAAGATGGTATGCACCTTGACGATCTCCTTCTGAAAATCCAGCGCTTCCAGATAATGCGTGACCGCCATCAGGTTGGCTTCAGGCGGCAGTTTGTAGGCAGGGCTTCCCCAGTAACCGTTGCTGAAGGGACCTAGCTGCCCGGATTCGACAAACTTCTTCAGGCGGTTCTGCACATCGCGGAAATAACCGGGAGAGGACATCGGCCAGTCGGAAATGCTTTGCGCCAGCTCCGAAGTTTTTTTCGGATCGGCTTTCAAGGCGGATACCACATCCACCCAGTCCAGCGCGTGCAGGTGATAGAAATGCACCAGATGGTCATGGATATACAGATTCAGCTGCATGATGTTGCGGATGGTGTTGGCGTTCTCGGGAATCTGGATGGACAGCGCATCCTCCACCGCACGCACCGAAGTTAACGCATGGGTGCCGGTGCAGACGCCGCAGATGCGTTCGGTGAACGCCCAGGCGTCGCGCGGGTCGCGGCCCTTGAGGATCACTTCCAGACCGCGCCACATGGTGCCGGTGGACACTGCGTTGCGGATCACATTATCGGTATCGAGATTGACCTCGACGCGCAAATGACCCTCGATGCGGCAAACCGGATCGACCACCACGCGGCGGCCAGAGTTGTCGAGCTTGAAGCCCTGTGTTTCATACGCTGTCATGATTAGTTGCCCTCCTTGTTCTGATCTTTGTGGCGTGCGCGGCTCAGCGCACTGGCTGCGGCATGTGCCGCGATGGCGACACCCACCACACCGGCGACCGTTTCACCCACCTTGTCGGCATTGGCTTCGATGCCGAACTGATTGATGCCGGTGACGCGGTTATAGAACCCGCCCTTATCCCAGAAGCCGTCTTCGGAGCAGCCGATGCAGCCGTGCCCGGACTGAATCGGGAAAGACACCCCGTCGTTCCAGCGCACCGTGGAGCAGGCGTTGTACGTGGTCGGCCCCTTGCAGCCCATCTTGTACAGACAGTAGCCTTTGCGCGCGGCATCGTCATCCCACTGCTCGACAAACTGCCCCGCATCAAAGTGGGCGCGGCGATAACATTTGTCGTGGATGCGCTGACCGTAGAACATCTTGGGGCGTCCCTGACGATCCAATTCAGGCATGCGGTCGAAGGTCAGCATATACGTGATCACCGCGGTCATCACTTCCGCGATAGGCGGGCATCCCGGCACCTTGATGATGGGCTTGTCGGTGATAACTTTATGCACCGGCGTCGCCTGCGTCGGATTCGGCTTGGCCGCCTGTACGCAACCCCACGAAGCGCACGATCCCCAGGAAATAATCGCCTTGGCGTCGGCAGCCGTTTCCTTCAGCACCTCGACGAACGGGCGTCCGCCATGGATGCAATACATGCCGTCTTCGTTGAGCGGCGGATTGCCTTCCACCGCCAGGATAAAATTGCCTTTGTACTTTTTGCGGATGTCGGCAATGATTTCCTCGGCCTGATGGCCGGCAGCCGCCATCAGCGTGTCGTCATAATCGAGGGAGAGCATGGACAGCACGACATCCTTGGTCAGCGGATGCGCCGAACGAATGAAGGATTCGGAACAGCAGGTGCACTCCAGTCCGTGCAGCCAGATCACCGGGGTGCGCGGCTTGGTTTCCATCGCATGCGCAATCTTCGGCGCAAAGCCCGGCGCCAGCCCTAAGGATGCCGCGGTCAAACTGCAAAATTTCATAAAACTGCGCCGCGTGATCCCCTGCCGCCGCATCACTTCGTAAAACGTTTCAATTTCCATGGTTGCCCCCTTATCGCTCACGACATCGTTTTCATTAAAAGTCCTGTTTCCAACAACACGATCACTCCGCTATCGATAGCAGTTGCAATCAACTTTCATGCCAGCCCTGAAAATTAAGTTAATATCGATATTTATCAAATAGTTGTGATAAATAAAACGAATTTTTTGAAATTACAAAATGGAAACGCCGGACAGGTTCATCCTGCCGGGGTGGCAAGTAAGTTGCCAGCCAGAGAGGTGTAAAATACATCTGCTCATTGCCAATATTCACCACAATTGCAACGATCTATTTTTAGCCGTCCCCTGCAAGTGTATAGTTAGCGCTTATCGAAATTTCCTGGAGCATGGCGATGCGCGTCGGATTATTTGTCACTTGTCTGGTGGATAGCATGCGCCCGAGTATCGGCTTTGCGGCCATCAAACTGCTGGAAGCGGCAGGTTGCGAAGTCGTCGTGCCCGACAGCCAAACCTGCTGCGGGCAACCCGGTTACAACTCGGGCGACTCCCGATCTGCCCGTGCGCTGGCGCTGAAATTTCTCAACGAATTCGAATCGTTCGATTATGTCGTATTGCCGTCCGGCTCCTGCGCCGGCATGGTGCGCGTGCACTACCCCGAGCTGTTCAAAGACGATGCGGCACAGCTGGCAAGCTTCACCGCGCTGGGCGCACGCACCTTCGAGCTGACCGACTTCCTGCATAACATCGCCCATCTGAAAGACATGCCCGGCGCCTTCAAGGGCACGCTGACCTATCACGATTCCTGTTCCGGCCTGCGCGAACTGGACGTCTACCGGCAGCCGCGCGCACTGCTCGCCAGCATGCCGGATGTCGTCTTGCATGAAATGGTCGAGTCGACCACCTGTTGCGGCTTCGGCGGTACTTTTTCGGTCAAGTATGGCGAACTGTCCACACGCATGGCGGACAACAAATGCGGCCACCTCACCGACACCCGTGCCGACACCATCGCTGGCGGCGATCTGGGCTGCCTGCTCAATATCGAAGGCCGATTGCGGCGCAATGGCGACATGACCACCCGCGTGCTGCATATTGCAGAAATTCTGGCAGACTCGGAGGAATAATGCAGAACCGTTCCGTCGATTTCAACCGCCAGGTCACCATCAAACTGGCCGATGTGCGGCTACAGGAAGCGCTGGCGCGCCTGCAAACGCGCTTCGTCGAAGGCCGCAAGGCGGTCATCAGCGAAATCCACGACCTGCAGGATACCCGCGACGCGGCAGCGGAAATCCGCGACCGGGTGCTGAACAATCTGGAACACTGGCTGCTGCATTTTGAACAACAGGCAACCCGTCGCGGCGCGATCGTACACTGGGCCGAAACAGGTCAGGATGTGAACCGCATCGTCGCCGAGATCGCCGCAAGTCATGGCGTGCGCACCGCCGTCAAATCCAAATCCATGGTCAGCGAGGAATGCGGACTGAACGAGGCGCTGGAAGCCGCCGGTGTCAAGGTAATGGAAACCGATCTGGGCGAATACATCCTGCAAATCGCCCATGAAGCGCCGTCGCATATCGTCGCTCCCGTGGTGCACAAGAACAAGGACGAGATATCGGATCTGTTCGCAAAGATTCATCAGTTGCCGCGCAAGACAGGAATCGCCGAACTATGCCGCGAGGCGCGTGAAATCCTGCGTCCGGCCTTTCTGAATGCGGACATGGGCATATCGGGGGCCAACTTTCTGATCGCCGAAACCGGTTCCGCGCTGATCGTCACCAACGAAGGCAACGGCCGTCTGACGACCACGCTGCCGCGCGTGCATGTCGCCATCACCGGCATCGAGAAAGTCGTCCCCACACTGGAAGATGTCTGCACCCTGCTGCGCCTGTTGCCGCGCTCCGCCACCGGACAGTCCATCACCAACTATGTATCCATGCTGACCGGGGTTCGTGGCGAGCACGATCAGGAAGGCCCCGAGCATTTTCACATCATCCTGCTGGACAACGGGCGCAGCAGCCTGTTGGGCGGCGAGATGCAGGAGATGCTGCGCTGTATACGCTGCGGCGCCTGCATGAACCACTGCCCCGTTTACCAGAATATCGGCGGGCACGCCTACGGCTGGGTCTATCCCGGCCCGATGGGCTCCATTCTCACGCCGCTTTTGGGGGGCCTTGAAAATGCGCCCGACCTGCCCAACGCCTCGACGCTGTGCGGCGCGTGTGCGGTCGTCTGCCCGGTCAAAATTCCGCTGCCCGATTTACTGCGCAAACTGCGCGAAAAGCAGCTGAATGCCGGTATGAAATCCAGACAGGAAACCTTCATGCTGCGCGCGTGGGCGTGGCTGGCACTGCACCCGAACATATATGCCTTGAGCACCCGCATCGCCGTGCGCCTGATGCAGCGGGCGGCCGGTCATGACAAACTGCTGCATAACCTGCCCGGTGCGCGCGGCTGGAGCGATGGGCGGGATTTTCCGGCCCCGCAAGGCAAGACTTTCCGAGAGCTGTATCGCCAGGGGAAACACCGATGAACGCACGCGAAAAAATACTCGGCAGACTGCGCGACGCCCGCCCCGCTGACGATTCCTCCGCCATCAAAGTGCAGCAGCACCTTGCCTGGCATCCGCGCGGGCCGCTGCTACCACTTCCGAACGACTTGGTCGCGCACTTTGTGGAACGCGCCCTCAAATTATCCAGCGATGTTCTGAAAGCAGCCGAACGCACAGAGATACCGGGACTGCTGGCGACCTACCTTGCGGAAAGAGCCCTGCCATTGTCAGGCGTGTGCTGGCCGCAGCTTGCCGACCTGCCCTGGGATGCAGCCGGGCTGACAATGCAACCAAGACCTGCCTCGAATCTTGATCTGGTCGGCGTCACCGGCGCTTTCTGCGCCATTGCAGAAACCGGCACGCTGTTGCTGCTGGGCGGCGAAAAAACGCCGGCCACCACCAGTCTGCTGCCGGAAACTCATGTCGCCATCGTCGATCCGGCCCGCATTGTGGCGAGCATGGAAGACGCCTGGGCGCTGCTGCGCACGGAGTTCAAAGAACCGCCCAGAACCGTCAACTTCATCTCGGGACCGTCGCGCACCGCCGACATCGAACAGACCGTCACGCTCGGCGCGCACGGCCCTTACCGGGTACTGCTGATTCTGTGCCCGGTCTAACAGGCATAGCGGTTCAATATTCGGGAGTGCATGCACGGCAAAAATTTCTTGGCGAGATCAATTCCTGCGGTGATAATGCGCATGACTTTATATCCTGACGGTTTAGATGAAAACGATGCCTTTCATTTTGGCACTTTTAATGCCGCTTGCGGCAAATTTACCACTGGGACTGAGGAAGTCCCTTTTATTCGTTGGGCACTCATCCATAATGGAAAGCATATGAAAATATTTCGATGGTTATTCGGTGCCTGTATCGCAGCCTTTGCTTTGCCCGCCATAGGCGCGCTGTGTACAATTGATAGCGTTGAGCGCGGAAATAGCGGCCTAAGAATCATCTTTAACGAGAAGGCTAATGGCGATTTACACATAGTTCCCAATCCAGGTATACCTTACGATTACAGGGTATTAAAAGGACAAGTGTTGAATCAAGAGATGCAGCCTATCGATCTCATTCTAATAGACGGCACTAGTATATAAACACATAAATAACGAAACATGTATTATACTGTCGCATGCCCACATTATGACGAGGTGCCTGCCATGCGACAGACCGAACTGCATCTTACCGACGAGGATCATGAATTGATCGAATCATATCGTGCCAAAGGTTTGCATCATGCCCGGGAAGTTAATCGGGCGCACATTTTGTCCGCCCTTGATCGCGGCATAGCAGAAACCCAAATCATGGGGGTTCTCGGTGTCGGTCGAACCGCCATTTGGCGGACACGAAGCGCCTATTTGGAGGGCGGTGTTGATTACGCAGTGTGTGATGTTGCACGTTCGGGAAAGCCCCGTGAGTACGACACCAACGTTGAGGCGAAAATTACCGCTCTGGCCTGCTCGGAACCTCCTGAAGGAGCCAAACGCTGGACATTGGAATTACTGGAACAGGCAGCACAAAAGCAGGCGGATATCGGCTCGATCAGTCGTGAGACGATTCGCCGACTGCTAAAAAAAACTGCCTCAAACCATGGTGCAAAGTAATGTGGTGCATCGGCGCTCTCACCGAAGAATACCGGCAGCGAATGTACGACTTGCTCGATCTTTATGCTCGCCCGTTCCACCCGAAGGAACCAGTCGTTTGTCTGGACGAAAAAAGCAAGCAACTGCTCAAGAATTCGCGCCCGACTGTGCCAATCCAGCCAGGCTCGCCCGCAAAGCAGGATTATGAGTACGTCCGCGCCGGTACTTGCAACCTGTTTGTAGCAGTCGAACCAAAAGGCGGACGGCGCACAGTAATGGTGACCGATCATCGAACCAAGACCGACTTCGTAGCTTTCGTGCAGCATTTGCTCAAGCAGGTTTATGCTGCGGCGCGACGTATCCATCTTGTGATGGACAATCTCAACACTCATTTTCGCAAATGCTTCGAGCAAGTGCTCGGCGTCAAAAAAGCCAAGGCGTTACTGCGACGAGTTGTTTTTCACTATACGCCGAAACATGCCAGCTGGCTCAATATGGCTGAAATCGAAATTGGCATTCTTGACCGCCAGTGCCTTGATCGCCGACTGCCGGACCAAGCCACGCTCATCACCGAAGTGAATGCCTGGCAATTGCGTCGCAATATTGAAAAACGTGGCATCGAGTGGAAGTTCACTCGGCAGGATGCCGACACAAAAATGGCACGACATTATGTTTCGTAATTAATGAGTTCCTATACTAGTGCCTATTTTAATGGCGGTGACGTGCATACAGGATGCTCCTTTACAGCAGTCAACAATTCCGAGATATCGGGCATTAAAACAATTAACTGGACTCAGATTGGTGGTCGGGGTATGAGTGCCAAGGAATTTATTAAAGCAACGACTAGGAATTTTCCATAAGCGCTCAACCCGTCAGTCGAATGGGACGCTTTAATTGCCAGCATCATTACGGTGTTTTCAAACTAGCGGTAGTTCATGCGCAATGCCATTCACGCTAAAATAGCGTTTCTAGCACAAGCGAATTTTTATAAAAAAACATATTAATCAATAGATTACAAACTATTCAGAGCCGACAAAAAGATCAAAAACTCGATTAAACCAGCGCTTCCCTGACAAAACTTAACCTCTTCGCTTTAGACATTAGCAGCGCCTCACCGGCTCAGCAACACGGCGATGATCACAGTCAGGATCAGCGAAACGCCTTGCCAGAATGCAACAGGATTGCGTTCCAGCAAGGGCGGTCTGGTTTTGTTCAGAAAGGCCTTGTTCGGGTGCCGCAGATCGAAGATGAATTCCGACAGTTCATCATAGCGTTTATAGGGGTTGGGATGTACCGCTTTTCTGAGCACCTCATCGACCCACACCGGAATTTCGCGATCATCATTAAGCGCTGAAACATACTTCAATTTGTTTTGTGCAGAACGCGTCCTGGATCTGGCGACCTCAGCGCCATAAGGCAGCTTTCCGGTGAGCATCTGATAGGTCATCACACCCAGCGAAAACAGGTCGGAACGCGCCGTACCCGCCTCGCCCAGAAAGTACTCCGGTGCAGTATATTGCGCCGTTCCCAGCAGGTTATTGCGTTCAGCGAATGGCGTCATTTCCAGAATACCGGCGACGCGGGCCGAGCCAAAATCGATGATCTTCACCGTGCCGGTCTTATCGATCATGATGTTGTCCGGCCGCAAATCCTGATGCAGCATTTCAAGCTTGTGGAATGCATATAGCCCTTTGGCAATCTGCTCGCTTATGCCGCGCACGATTTCCATATCCGGCTCAGAATGATCGATCATCCATTGCGTCAGTGTCTGCCCTTCAACATATTCCGTGACGAGATACAGATAGTTGCGCTTGCGGGTCTGCAAACAGGGCTTCAACACATGCGCATTATTGATACGCCGCGCTATCCACTCTTCCATCAGAAAGCGTTCGAGATAAGCCGCATCAGTTCTCATATCGATGGACGGCGTTTTCAGGATAACCTGGGCGCCGGTCTCCTCATCCACGGCGAGATACACGTGACTGCGGCTGCTGACATGCAGTTCCCTGACAATCTTGTAACCATCAAAGCGCATCCGCGCATCCAGCACAGGCGGGAATGGCAGCTCGGTCAGCTGCTGATAAATTTCACCGGCATTCTGATCGGGCAAGGTGTCTACCCTGATCACCTGAGCCGTCAGGTTATCTGTGCTGCCGCGCCGCAAGGCCTCTGCCACAATCGCTTTTGCAGCCTGATCCAGATCATCGCTACATGCGTTAATCGTATTGACGATAAAATGCGATTCGGCATATTCATAGACGCCATCCGTCGCAAATAAAAACACATCGCCCGGTTCCACTTGCAGGTCTTGGTAATCAATTTCAAGCTGCGCACCCATGCCCAGCGCGCGGCTCAGATAACTCTTATCCTGTGAAACCCAGAAGCGGTGATCCTCTGTCAGCTGCTCCAGCGCTTCACCGCGCAACCGGTAAATGCGCGTATCGCCGACATGGAAGATATGCGCAGTCGTCGACTTGATCACCATCGCGCTCAAGGTGCACACATAGCCCTTGTCTTTATCGTAACGGTGCTGGCTTTGCCGGGTCTGAGAGTGCAGCCAGGAGTTGGTCGCCATCAGCACGCATTGCGCCGACTTCTTGACCGACCAGGTCTCCGAGGTACAGAAATAGTCCTCCAGAAACCCGCTCACCGCCGCTTCACTGGCGATCTGGCTGACTTCGCTGCTGCTGATACCGTCGGCCAGCGCGATGGCGATCCCTTTTGAAGACAAATACGGCTCTTCCGGTATCGATACCCCGTGAAAATCCTGATTGATTTCCTTACGGCCTTTATCCGAACACTGCCCGATGGAAATCGTTAATTGATCAGACTTCATTGCAAAGGCACAGCGTCACGCATGAATCAGTAGCTCTTGTAAGGCAGAAATTTTCCGCTCATCACGATTTTGACACGATCTCCCTTGGGGTCAGCCTCGCGCTGAATATCCATGTTGAAATCGATGGCGCTCATGATTCCATCACCGAACTCTTCATGTATCAGCGCCTTAAACGTCGTGCCATACACATTGACCAGTTCGTAGAAACGGTAAATCAGCGGGTCGGTCGGAACAGTGGTGGGAAGCGACCCCTTATAGGGCACCACTTGCAGTTGTGCGACCGCGACCGCGGGCAAGTCCAGTATCGCGCCTATTTTGGCGGCCTGCTCGGCACTCAATGTCATCTGCCCCAGCAAGGCGGCCGTCGTCCATTCCTTGCTGCGCCCGATGGCCTCCGCCAGCTGCGGCCAGGTCAGCTGCTTATGCAACTTTTGCGTGATGATTAATTCGGTCACTTCGTTACGTGTCATGGCGAACTCCTGTGTTTACGATCGTATCGAGCCCCGGCAAAACAAGACCGAGGGCTCACTATGCCCGCTATACCCGCAGATTAATTCAAGCCGCGTTTGGCGCCAGTCTTGATATGTGTGCTGTACAGGGTTAGCCCGGTGAATGCGAGTCCGCCCACCAGATTGCCCGCAGCGGTTGGAATCTCATTCCAGATCAGATAATCCATGATGGAGAAATTACCGCCCATCATCATCGCCGAAGGGAACAGGAACATGTTCACGACGGAGTGTTCGAAGGCCATCGCAAAGAACAGCATGATCGGCATCCACATCGCAATCACCTTGCCGCTCACCGAGGTTGAAATCATTGCGCCGACCACACCCATGGAAACCATCCAGTTGCACAACATGCCGCGAATAAACAGTGTCAGCATGCCTGCCGCGCCGTATTTTTCATAACCCAGCGTACGCGCAACGCCGATACCCGCGATCTTCTGGCCGACCTCATTGGGCGGGATGGAGAAACCGTAGGTAAAAATGATCGCCATCAGGAAAGCCACGGTCAAGGCGCCTGCGAAATTGCCGACGAACACCAGCCCCCAGTTCCTCAGCACGCCGCCTATTGTGACGCCCGGGCGTTTATCCAGCAAGGCTAACGGCGTCAGAACAAACACGCCGGTCAGCAGATCGAAGCCCATCAGGTACAGCATACAAAAACCAACCGGAAAAAGAATCGCGCCGACCAGCGGCGAGCCCGTCTGAACCGAAATGCTAATCGCGAACACCGCAGCCAGTGCGAGGATGGCGCCTGCCATATACGCTCTGATCAGGGTATCGCGGGTCGACATGAATATTTTTGACTCACCGGCATCCACCATTTTTGTTACAAACTCTGAAGGTGCTAAATACGACATATCATTTCCTCTCCAAATCTAGATTATCACGGGCGCCACCTCTACAAGGCACATATCAGTGCATGCATCGCATTAAAAGCAATATCCATGCCGATAAAATAAACATACAAGCTAGATTGTTGTTATTAAACAAATTTAAATATTTTATACATAACCGGGCAGTGTCCATGCGTACACTTTTCGTGCATCAGTGTGATGCGTGCCACCAAAATGGTGCATGCCATGCAAGGAATACGGTCATAGGTGGCTGCTTCGCAAACAAGCAGGATTATTGCCTGAACAAAAGTGTCTTGGCCCCCTTGCGCCTATTGCAGGGTGTCGAGGTCAATAACACGCAACAAGCATCCTGACTGTCGTGACCCGTATTGCCGGAATCCGTAAAATTGAGTGAATGCAGTTGCGTGTTATCATTACCGACATGAAATCACAGCCTGACTCTTTACGCCGTTTCCTGTTTGAACATGCCCCGATCCGCGGTGAACGGGTCCATCTGGACACCTCGTGGCGCAGCGTCCTGGAACGCCACGACTACCCGCCACGATTGCGTCAAATGATGGGTGAGCTCACTGCGGCCGCGGTGTTGCTGGCGGCCACGCTCAAACTGGACGGCTCACTGCTGTTGCAAATACAGGGTACCGGGGCGATCACATTGCTGGTGGTTGAATGTAGCGGAGACCTTGCGCTGCGGGCGACCGCGAAGTGGGAAGGCGAACTTGAGGGCAGCCTGTCCGAGCTCGTCGGGGATGGGCGCTTCGTCATCACGTTGGTTCAAAAGGACGGCAAACCGGCTTATCAGGGTATCGTCGAACTGGAAGGGGAAAGTGTTGCAGAAATTTTGCAGAACTACATGTCCCGTTCCGAACAATTGGAGACCCGGTTATGGCTGGCGGTCGACGAATATTCGGCCTCAGGTATGCTGTTGCAAAAGTTGCCTGATCAGGCCGAAGATGATCCTGACGCCTGGTCGCGCTACACCCAACTGGCAGATACCTTGCATGAGGATGAGCTGATGCAATTGTCTACGGAGGCGTTGCTGCACAGACTTTTCCATGAGGAAGACGTGCGCTTGTTTGAGGCGCAGCCGGTTATCTTCAATTGCTGTTGCCGGTCGTGTAAATCCGCGCAATTTTGGCGCGCCCTGAGTGTTTTGACGGCAGGCAGCACAAAGGGCACGTAAGTGCCCTTTGTCTTGTCTTGTCTTGTCTTGTCTTGTCTTGTCTTGTCT
>CAMTUO010000022.1:0-131800 GCA_947084955.1 uncultured Gallionella sp. | reverse complement strand
GAGATTGTTGGACTGGGCGATTTTCTGACTGTAGCCCTCAATTTTCTGGTGGTAATCGCCTGTGCTGACGGTGATGGTGCCCAGGCGGTCGATAAAGGTGGTCATCAGGCTCTTGAGCGTGGTTTTTGCGTCGACCAGACTTTTCTTGAGCAGGCTCTGCTTGATGATGGCTTCGCGCAGGCTGCGTTCCGCATCGGCGATGACATGCTTATCCAGCGGATTGCTGATGATTTCGTGCAGGGTGTTGATTTGGCCGTGCAACCATTCTTCGTCCTCGACCATTTCGCCGACATTTTCGACCAGCAGTCGCAGCAGGCGTACCAGACCTTCCTGTATTTTGGTTTTGTCTCCGCCGCGCAGCTCGACTTTGAGCCAGAAATGACGCAGTTGTTTGGCCAGTTCCGTGACCTGTTCGTGACTTTTGATTTCGCGCACTTGAGCGGTCAGGCGACGCACTTCATCGGTTAATTCCGGTTGAGCGCTGAGGGTGGACTCCAGCGTCTGTGCCAGCAATTCGGCAAGTTTGCTGAGTATTTCGGCCGCATTGCTATTCGTTTTTTCCGGCGCGAGCTGGGACGGCATACTGAGCTCGGTGGCGGGAGCGGTCCCGGGCGTCGCGTCTGGCGCGGCCGCGTCGACGAGATTGCCCGCGACAGGGGACTCGGACCACGAGCGTATCAGGTTGCCCAATTTGTCATAGAGTATCTCGGGTTTAGCGGAAAATCGCGTCAGTACGGTCTCCAGGCCTTCTTTTTTTCGCGTGATCGTCAGCCCTTTGTGGGTCAGGTCGAGTTGGCGCAATAGGTCGCGGATCAGAACGGGCCAGGATTGCAGTCCGGTATCGGCCGTTTCGGTTTTGGGTAGTACCTTTTCAATCTCTCTGGCGCAGGCATCCCACTGCCCCTCGCTGAGCATTTTTTTGAGCGCGATGCCTGAAGCCGCCGATTTATCCGATTGCAACAGGCGCTCGGCCATGTTGCGCAAGACGCTTTCTGCGCCATTGTTATTGGCGACAGGCTCGCCACTGATTTCGGTGAATATTGTTGCGTAGTTGTCCGGGGTTGGCGGGAGTTTACGCTGAGCCAGCGTTTTCAGGGTTTCACGCGCAAGTTCTGATGGATTTTTCATGGCTCAAACTTTGTGGAATTGACGGTGGTGATTATCAGGTTGCAATCGTATTTTGGATAGTGCGAATATCATCGTAATGAGGCTTCGTGTCAATCCTGTGAATCGACGAGATGATGGCTGATCGCATAGTGTATGGCTTCGGCATTATTGGTAAAACCCATTTTTGCCAGCATGCGGCTGCGGTATACACTCACCGTTTTAGGACTGAGTGTCATGATAGCCGATATCTCGCTTAATGTTTTGCCCGAGGCCATCAGGCACAAGGTCTGATATTCGCGGTTAGACAGACTTTGGTGCATCAGCTCCTGAGAATCGCCGATCAGGTTGTTCAATAACTGTTCCGCCAGTGCCTCACTGATGTATTTTTTGCCGCTGATAACTTGTCTGATCGCCTCAATGAGAACGTCGGACGCGCTTTGTTTGTTGATGTAGCCCATGGCGCCGGCCTTGAGCGCACGCACGCCGTAATGGTCTTCGGGATACATGCTCAGCACGATGATCTTGAGTTCAGGCTGTTCCGATTTAAATTGTTTGAGCACTTCGATGCCATGTTTGTCCGGCAGATTAATATCCAGCAGCATTAAATCAAAATGCTGGGTACGCAGCATGGCGGCGGCCTGGGTGCCGCTGGCAGCCTCTCCCGTGATTTGTATGTCAGGGCTGTCTTCGAGCAGCAGCTTCAATCCCTTCCGGATCAAGGCATGGTCGTCAACGACAAGAATGTTAATCATAGGTTATTTGAAAGGTACGGGTTGAATTCGAACACAAACAGGCCGGTGTATTTACCGATACAGGTTAATAATACAGCAAGCAGGGCATTGATTCAGTGCCTTCGAGATGGCGAGCCATAAAAATTCGTCAGCAGCGGGATTTTCCGGTAAAACAATTTTCATCTGTCAGCTTAATTGCGGATTGGCGTCACGCCAGCTACATTACGCACTTCGGATTTGCTTCGTGCATCGCAATTTGTCGCATGCACGCCGGCCGGCCACTGTCAGAGAAGAGGTGTCCTGAACAGTCGGAGGCAGTCAGTACAACGTAGATTCCGGTTTGACCCTATGAAAAATCAAGAAATGCTGGGCAAGTACAAGATCGTCAGTGAGTTGGGGCGCGGCGCGATGGGCATCGTTTATGAGGCCTTTGATACGCTGATCGAGCGTACTGTTGCGATCAAGACCATCCTAAAGACAGCCGTCAGCGCGAACGAAGCGGATGATATTTTTGCACGCTTTCGCAGCGAAGCGCGTGCAGCCGGGCGCCTCACCCATTCCAAGATCATCTCTATTTACGAGTACGGCGAAAATGAGGAAATGGCCTACATTGTGATGGAGCTGGTGCGCGGCAAGGAGTTGAGCGAGTATTTTGATGCAGGCCGCCGCATGTCGGTGGGCGAAGGCATGCGCATTGTGTTGCAGTTGCTGGACGCGCTGGATTATCTGCATGCGCATGGTGTGGTGCACCGCGATATCAAGCCGGCCAATATCATGATCACCGAGGATGGCAATGTCAAAATTGCCGATTTTGGTATCGCCAAGATAGACTCGACGGGAAATACTCAGGTGGGCGTGGTACTGGGAACCCCCACGTATATGGCGCCGGAGCAGTTTATGGGGCATGCGGTCGATCATCGCGCGGATCTGTATGCGGCCGGAGTGATTTTATATCTGGTACTGACAGGCGAGCGTCCGTTCGTCGGCAGTGTGATTGCCATCATGCATCAGGCCGTGCATCGCGAAGCGACAGCGCCTTCTGAACTGAATCCGGATGTCACCGTCCAGCTCGACGCGGTCGTGAAGATGGCGATGGCCAAACATCCGGAAGATCGTTTTCAGAGTGCAAAGAAATTCTTAAAGGTTTTGAAAGCCGCCGCGCAGACGTTTAATGAAGTTGAGCATCCGGGCGTGGTGATGTTCAACGCGGACGGTACGTATCCTCGCGATCAAACGCTGGAGTTGCCCAGTCGCGAAAATTCGACCGGCACCTGGCGCGAGGCCGAGATCGAGGCCTGGCAGCGCATTTCACACAGCCAGCATAAGGCGGAGTTCGCCGGATATTTGCGGACATTCCCGGATGGCGGTTTTGCGGAATTGGCACGTATGCGTATCCGGGCGCTGGAGAAGGCCGCCGAGCGTACGGAAGGCGAGGCCGCACGGGATCGGCAAAATATTTCGGTGTTTAAGGAGATGGCGCCGCCGCTGGATGCCGAGGTCCGGATAAAACAGGAAGCGGAAGCGCGCGCGGCATGGGCTGGCAAGCTTGCCCAGATCAGGGATAAGGCGGAAGAGGCGCGTGTTTTTGATGCGCTCAAACGCGAGCAGGACGCCGCGGAACAAGCGCGCCGGGCGCAGGCCTTGGCGGACGCCATGAATGAGCGCGTCAGCAAGTTTGCCGATGTTGTCTCCGAAAGAGAGGCAGCGCTCAATGCCGAGCGCGAACTGAAACTGGCGGCGCGACAGCGACTGGAAGCGGAAGTGCAGCGTAAGAAACAGGGAAAAATGCAATTATTGTCTGCACGGGAACAGGCAGAAGCGCGGGCGGAAGCGGAAGCGCGGGCCAGACTTGAACGCGAGGCGGCCGAATCGGCTGCCCGCAATGCGGAAATTGCCGCCGCAAAAGATCAGGCGATGCAGGCCGAGCGTTTGCGACGCCAGGCGGAGGAACGTGCCGCTCAGGAGCGTCAGAAGACCAGCAAAAAGATGTTGATGATCGGCATTTTTCTGGTGTTGCTGCTGATCGGTATATTGCTGGGTATGATGCCCTCGTCTAAATAAAGGCAAACAGATTTTGGGATGCTGTCGCAGCGGTGGCACCAACGTGTCAGGGGCTGGTCTGCTGTACGGAAAATTCAATGATCTCGGTAGGGTCCTTCTGGTAGGAGTGGCCAAGGCTGATGGAGCCATTCTCATGTAGCACCACTTCTTCGCGGCGCAACTGAATCTCGGCTTTCCCTCTGGGAAATACATAGCTTCCGTTTGTGCTCAGATCGATCAGGATGAATTTGCCGCGGCGCTGTTCGATTCTGGCATGCATGCGGGAGGCGCGGCGGTCTTCAATCACGATATCAGCCTGTTCATCGCGGCCGATGGTGATGGACGGACGGGCGGAATTGACGATGAAGTGATCGCCCTGATGCGTGAGCAGCAGAGTGGGTTCAGCCGCATTCGGCGAAAAAGTATTGCTGACCATCATGGTCATGTCCGCGCTTTCCTGCCAGATGACTTCGTGCACCTCGACGTCTTCGGTTTTTCCTTTGATCGACAGACAGCTTAACGAGCGTGTACCGGCGCGCATGATGGGTGGCAGCAGGGCGACGGTTGCGCCGGTCGTGATGATCTGCTGGTATTGGGCGATTTCCGTCATGCGCGCGGCAATGTTCACGGTATCGCCGAAAACATCGCCTTCGCTTTCAAGCAGGGGCCCGAAATGAAAGCCAATGCGTATACCGATAGAGATGCCGCCGACGGCCGGTAAACTGCTGGTTGCCATCTGCATTTCACAGGCTGCCTGCGCTGCGGTGACGGCGTCAGGAAAAACGGAAAGGATTTCGTCGCCTATGGTTTTGATAACGACACCGGTATGTGCGGCAGTCACCTGGCGTAGCGTTGTGAGGCAGCCGTCGATGGCGGTGAAGGCTGGTTCATCGCCGAGTTTTTCGTACAATCGCGTACTGCCGCTGATGTCTGCGAATAGCACGGCTTTTTGCGTGTGGTCAGATGCGGGGTCGTTCACTAATGATATCCATATGAGTGCAGGAGGTATTATAAGGGCAGTTTTGTTCTTACAGTAAGCTTACGTCACGTCGTTTGGAAAATTGCTCGCGCCAGCTGCCGGACTTGAGTCATAATCACACCACCGCCCGCCTGAAAAACAGCGCCTTTATGTCCAGGTTTAATTGAAAAATGATCATACTTCACGGTCTTCCTTCACATATTTATATTTTTGCCGCCATTCTGGCGGTGTTGCTATTGTCTTTTGTGATTTTTTCCCTGCTGCCGTCTTTTGTCGTCTCACGACAACTGAGTGTGGTCATTAAAAAGCTGAAAATGCTGGACGGGGCGCCCGGTGCAGGCATGTCGGCGATTTTTGCGCGCAAGGGTGTGCTTGAACATCTGTGGCAGGAATATGCAGATTCCTTGCATAAACAGACGGATGGCGGTATTTCAGTGCGTTTGCGCTCTACTATGCCGGCCGGTGTCGTGTTCAGGCCGGACATTCTGGTCGATATTCCGCTGCATACGGATTTTTTCAAGCATCTCCCGGGCTTGTTTACCGGCGTCGGTATCATCGGGACCTTCTATGGCCTGCTGATTGGCATGAAATCCTTTGTGGTATCGGAAAATCCCATCGTGGTGCGCGAAAGTCTGACCCGATTGCTGCACGGGGTGTCCGAGGCGTTTTTGATTTCAGCGTCGGCCATTACGCTGGCAATGATCGTCACCTTCATCGAAAAACTGGTGGTGTCGCGTCTGAATGCCAAAGTAGAAAAGCTGGTGCAGCTGCTGGACGGCTTGTTTGAGGGTGGGGCAGGAGAAGAGTATCTGGCAAGACTGGTGCAGGCGTCGGAGGCGGCTTCTGCGCAGACCGCCGGCCTGCTCAAGGGTGAGCTAAAACAGATACTCGCCGAATTGTTTGAAAAGCAGATGCGGGCGACGGATGCCGGTTCTGTTGCGCTGGGTGATCGTATCGCGCAAAGTATCGAAGGTGGCATGAGAGCGCCACTGTCAGAGATTGCGGTAGCCTTGAAAAACAGCGATCAGGGCGCTGCACTGCGCGCCACGCTGGATGACTTTGGCATGCAGATGAAGGCGCTGCTTGGCGCGCAGAACGGGGGGGGGCAACAGCTGGAAGCGCTTGCAGCGATCCGTGCGCAGTTGGAGAGGATGGCGACGGCCGCCGACGCCGGACAGCGCAGTATGGAGTCGATGGCCGGACAATTTGAAAAATCCAGTGCGGAGGCCGCATCGCGTGATGCGCTGATGCGTGAAAAACTGGATGAGTTTATCGCGCAAATGCGCCAGGATACGAATCGCAATCAGACTGAGGGGCAGGCGCAGTTGCAAAATGCGCTGGATGCAATGTTTGCGCGTGTCGCGAAGGTGCTGGACGGACTGGATAATCAGGTGCGCGCGGTTAGCGATGCGGGGCTTCATCACCAGCAGGCATTGCAGGCGCAGAATCAGCAGATGGCCGGGCTGTTCAGCGAGCAGGTCGCCGCAATGGCCGCAGGGGTCGGGCTGGCCGTCGAGCAAATCAAGACGGCCGTTGCTGTCATGCATGATACGACCAGCGCAGCCATGGCCGGACTCAATACCAGCGCGGATACCCTGCATCAGGCAAGTCAGGAATTTTCCCGTGCCGCTCAGCATGTCAGCGAGACGCTGGACAAGTCGTCCGGGGTGGCAGACAAGCTGGTGCAGGCGGCTGACACGGTGGCCGCGGCGTCAACCGGGCTGGGCGTCCTGTTTGATGATTATCAGGCCTCCCGCGAAGCCATGCTGGCTCAGATGAGTACGCTGCAAATGCTGGCCGAACAGGTGAGGCGTGATGCGTCGATGTCGGGAGAGGTGCTGGGCAGAATAGAAGCGGCTACCGCCAAACTGATTGCAGCGCAAAGGGATGCGGATGAGTATTTGTCGAAGATTTCCGATGTTATCGGTGTGGCACATCAGTCTTTCAGCGAGGGCATGACGCGCGCAGTCGGTGAGGCGAACCGCGACTTTCATCAGGCGCTGTCGGACTCCGTGAAGCTGCTGCGTGAAGGCATACACGAGCTTGAAAGTACGCTCGATGCGGCCACCAGTATTTAACCAATGCCATGATCAACAAGTTTCTGCCCCCGTATAGGCGCAACAAGGATGAGGGCGAAAAGCCGTTCTGGATATCGTTTGCCGACCTGATGACGGCGCTGATGGTGATGTTTCTGCTGGTGATGAGCGTGGCGTTGCTGGCCGTCACCGATGAGGTGTCGTCAGCAGACAAGAGTAAGGCGAAACGCGAGCAGGAAATTGATCAGTTACTGGCGAAAATCGAACAAGCCGCCAAAAAATATCCGGGGATACAGGTAGACAAGAACAGGGCCGTCATCGATTTTGGTGATCGCGCCCGTTTTGATACAGGCAGTTCCAGGCTGTCCACCACGCAGGCAGAATACCTGAGCGAATTTGTCTCCGAAATGCTGGTGATTGCAAAGGGCGAGCTGGGTAATAAATGGCTCAAACGCATTGTCTCGGAAGGCTATGCCGACGAGCGCGGTGATTATCTCTTGAATCTGAATCTCAGTTTGCAGCGCAGTCAACGCGTGTTATGCGCGTTGCTGGCGCCCCCGCCTGACCAGCGTTTTACCTTGACACCGCCCGAAAAGGAGTTGGTCAGGGATTACTTTCTGGTCGGCGGATATTCCTATAACTCGCAAAAAAAATCACTGGAGGAAAGCCGTCGTATCGAACTGCGTCTGGAATTCTTTGCGCTGGATGAAGCACATCCTGTTCTGAATGAAATTTCCCGCGGGTATTTCGGCACCTGCCGCATATAGGTTCGCGACATGGAGGTGCTCCGGAATTTACAGCAAAACCTGAATCATATTAATGAGATCGCTTTGTCCAGGTTGCGTCCTGGCGATGCGCTGGGTATGCGCAGCGAGCGATCCCGGTTAGCGGCGTGGGTGCAGGGCAGTTCCCGGGTCGAGTCGATTCCGGCTGCCACTATTGAACAGGCATTAAGACGCTACCGGGAGCACAAAAGTCTGATCGGGCTGCGCCAGATCAAGCTGGTGTGTTACGGCTGTACCCAGCAGCTGGATGGCGAAGTGCTGATTGAAAATCGTGAGCCCTTTGAGCGTCTGCTCGACTATGTCGAACACTATCAGCGCAGGCAACGTCCTTTTCGCAAGCTATACCGGGCGTTGCTGGCCAGTTATTTTTCCTATGAGGCTGATGCGTCGGGCGGACGGGGCAACCGGGAAAACTTGCGAAGATTTCTGACCAGACACCTGCAGGTGTTTGTGCTGAATGCCTATACACCCGGCTGGCTGTCTCTTCTGACCCGCTATCCTGCGCTGCTGGATGAACACCCGGGTTTGTCGTTGCTGGGTGCCGTGATGCAGGGTGACTGGTCGGTGTTCAACGAAATTCGTGAGCAGCTGGAACTCGATGCCGGATCATGGCTGGTGCGGCAAATGGTCATGGCGCCGCTGGACGCGGTGCAGCATATGGATGATGCGAGCTTCAAGGAGCAGCTCAATGCCCTGTTGCTGTTGTTAAATGACTATCCGCTCTATGCGGGAGCAGGATTGACCCTGCTGCTGGATCGTTATGTGCTGTGTGCAGAGCGGCCGGTGTGCGCAACGCTCAGGGATTTTGCCTATGCGCAGTGGGGAAATCCGTGGCTGCCGGCGCAGCAATGGCGTTGCAGCGAGGCTGCGCGCGAGATGCTGGCGCGCTGGCTCAAACGGCAGTTGCTGAGTGAGTTTTTCGGCTTGTTGTCCAATGATGACACCGCGAACCCGCGGCGTCTGAACTTCTGGGCGCTGTACAGCGCTGATCTGAACGGTATGTATTTTGCGCTGGGACGGGACGCCTATGCGGCCGGCAATATGGCGCTGTTCAAATTCCGCAGCCATGCAAAGGGGCTGATCGCCAAGTTCCCGGAAGAAAAGCACGATGTTCATACCTGCATCATGCAGTTTGCGCATCATCACGTGGTGGAATTTAATCGCGAAAACAATGTAGCCTATTTCTATGATACCCGGCAGGGGGTGCCTTCCTTTTACTTTGGCAAGGGCTGGGTGGAAATCGGCGCGATCCGCGCTCAGGACATCGCCGAAGGCGCTGAGGTCGCGCGTACTTCAAAGCCGATACGGCATCAGGACAGCAAGGAGCTGACCTGGGAGGGGAAGTTTGCACGGGAATTGGGCGTAACTGAAAATGCGCTTGCGGCGTTTTGTGACCGCTATCAGTGTGTGTTTGAAAATCTGCGCAACGGTAATCAGTGGCTGCGGCCTGCTCACCCTGAGCACTACGGCATGGAAGTCTGGTCGGTTTTGCTGGGCTGGGGGTTCGGGTGGATGCAGAAAGAAGCTGCCTGGTACCGTTCTGCCCGCTGACTCACTGGCCGGAAGTGAGCGGCAGACGCACGGCAATCTTCGTGCCCTTGCCCGGTTTGCTGCTGATCTTGACCTTGCCACCCAGTTGGCCGATGCGCTCCTGTATGCCGCGCAAACCGAACGAGCGCGGTTTGTTGCGCGCCGAATCGTCAAATCCGCAGCCGTCATCGGATACGATGAGTTCGATGCAGTTGTCGGCACAGACGGCGTCCTCTTTGAGGATTTGCACGCGCACATGGCTGGCGGTTGCGTGTTTCATGATGTTGTTCAGTGTTTCCTGAAATACTCTGAACAGGGTGATGGACTGTTCCTTGGAAATATCGAGATGCTCGCTGGATTTGATGACTTTGCAGGGTGTGCCGGTGCGTTTGGTGAATTCGTGTGCCTCGATTTCGATGGTTGCGACCAGGCCAAAACAATCCAGTGAGCCCGGGCGCAGGCTGTGCACCAGGTTGTTCGCCGCACGCCCGGCCGTATCCAGCAATGCGGCCATACCCTGAGTTTTCTCAAGTAGTGCACTGTTCTCTCCCGGCAGGCGCTGCGCCACCCAGGCCAGGTCCATTTTCAGCGCGGTCAGCAGCACGCCGATTTCGTCGTGTATCTCACGTGCGATGCGGGTACGCTCTTCTTCCTTGATGCTTTCGATATGGGCTGACAGTTCACGCAAACGCTGCCTGGAATGAATTATTTCGATTTCTGACAGTTTATTTTGCGTAATGTTGACCATAAAGCCTTGCCAGAGCAGTCCTTCCGTATTGCTCTTATGGTGTTTTGCCCGCAGGTTTACCCATTTTATTTCGCCTTTCGGACGCAGAATGATGCGGCCTTCCCAGTTCCAGGGTGTGAGGAGTTTGGCTGACAGTTGCATGCTCTGAAGAAAATCATCCGCATCGTCAGGATGCAGGTAATTCATCAAAGACTGTTGTTCCAGTACCGAGGCGGTAATGCCGAGCAGGTCAAAGCAGCCCTCGCTGACATAGGGGAAGTGCAGTACGCCCTGCTTGTCCAGATAGATTTGGCACGCCATGCCGGGCATGCTGTCCAGAAAGGCATAGGGCGTATGGTCCATCTGCGCGTGTGGCAGGTTGACGCCGGCATGATAGGGTTCACACAGAACCGCATCCCACGGTTGTTCCCCCAGCACGGCGGCCAGTGAGGTTGCATCGCTTACCGAACGATGCAACACATGGGACAGGTAAGGCGAAAGTCGCTCAGCCACTTCGTGAGCTGAGTCCGTGCCCGGTTCGACATGCAAGATTAATGCGTTTCCCGTCATTGCTTAGGCTGGTCATGAGTGAGGAAGCGTTAAGCTTACTATAAGGCCGCGTCATACGGCAAACAATTCAGGATTCAGGATTCAGGATTCAGGAATCAGGAATCAGGAATCAGGAATCAGGAATCAGGAATCAGGAATCAGGAATCAGGAAAGCCGACATGTCGCTTTATGACCTTCCTCAATCCTTGCCTTCGCACTCATGGAGAAACTAGTCACAGCATTGGCTGAATACCCCACTTTACCTATTAAACGATCAGTAAATTTCGTTTTAATGAAGTGATGTAGTTGAAGCACGAATTTATGTTCGTTGTGTGCGTTACAGCACAGTGCATTCGCATGCAAAGCAGATATCTTTAACGCAAATTCACTGCGTAAAGGATAGGGTCATGCATACAAGTTTAAGTCTGGGTCCTCTGGTGTCGCTGTTGGCTGGTGTACTCATTTTAATTGCACCCCGGTTGCTTAACTACATCGTTGCGGTCTATCTGATCGTTGCCGGATTGCTGGGATTGTTTGGCGATGTACACCTGAGATAAACAGGATTCCGGCGCGAAATTCCTGCATTCAGGAGAGGGTGCCGGTGTCGCGGGTGGCAGGCTGAATATGTCCAGCCAGATTTTTGCAAACAGATATAAAAGGATAAGATCATGATTGTTGAACTGAATAGCTTTATATTGTTTTTTGGCGGCGCAATTCTGTCTGTCGGTTTGCTGCTCTCCTTCTCTGCCCGGCGTTCCCGGCATCCGGCCAGAGTAGAACCGAAATAATCACACAGCGTTAGCGTGCTTTGTGATCGTGTTAATATTGCCGCTGCGCAGATTAGGTGATCGCACCAATTGTGGAAAGGGAAGGTGGCGGGTTCGTGAAAATGATGAGACATCTGCATATGCAAAAAAAAATTGTCTGTAGGTCGTGTCGTATCGGCGTGCTGCATGCGTTGATATTGTTTTTAGTGCCACAGATTGCGTCGGCCGCGACCGCGCCATCGCTGGGCGCAGCAAGCAGCTTCGCGGTTCTGGGCGGCGCGACGGTGACCAATAACGGGGCTACCACCATCAATGGAGACCTGGGTGTCTGGCCGGGCACGATCACCGGCTCTGCTCCGACCGTGAATGGAACGATACACGCAGCGGATGTGACCGCGCAAAGCGCGCAGACTGATGTCACCACTGCGTACGATGCTCTCGTAGCACAGGCGTGCACTTCCGGCCCCGTTGGTGCGACGGATCTGGCTGCACAAACGCTCACATCAGGCGTCTATTGTTATTCGTCGACGCTGGCGAACACGGGATTACTCACGCTCGACGCGGGGGGCAACCCCAATGCCGTCTGGGTCTTCAAAGTTGGCAGTACGTTCACGACCGGACCCGGGTCAACTGTAGTCATTATCAACGGCGGTCAGAATAGCAACGTGTTCTGGCAGGTCACCAGTTCCGCGACGCTCGACACAACCACGACGTTCGCAGGAAATATCATCGCGCTCACCAGCATCACACTGAATGCCGGCGCTACCGTGTCCGGAAGAGTTCTGGCGCGAAATGGCACTGTGACGCTGGATGCCAACACCGTTTCACTGTCCCCGGCCCTCACTTTTGCCAAATCGCTGGTGGTCTCTTCCGACCCGGTAAACGGCACTAGCAATCCCAAGGCAATACCGGGATCAGAGATGTTATATACCATTACTGCGACGAATAGCGGCTATGGCGTTGCGGACAATAATACAACGGTGGTTACCGACCCGATTCCGGCCAATATGAGTATGTGCGTCTCGACTTTATGCAGCAATCCGCCTGTGGTATTTTCTTGCAGTGTTGCGCCCGCCTGCGGTCTGACATTTAGTTATGCTAGCGCTGTAACTTATTCGAGCACTGCAGGAGGAGGTGCACCTTTCACCTATACGCCGGTTCCTGATCCCGTCACCGGGTACGACTCCGCAGTAACGGGGGTACGAATCAACCCCGCCGGTATTTTTAACGGGGTAAGCGGCGGGAGCAATGCGTCGTTCAACCTGTCTTTAAAGATGAAGATTAAATAATGGTGTTACTGCTCAACGGTTATGGGGCGGATCTTTCATTTCTCTTGTTCAGGCCAAACGTGTCCTGATCCACTTTAATGCGCAGCGTGAGGAATAGGCCGCGTGCACGGTATGCAGCGGCGGTGAAGTCGCGGTCATTTAGGCCGCGCACGTTGTAACCCAGCGACAGCCAGGTATTTTCCATCACGTTATAGCCGATCGATGCACCCATGCCATAGTCGCGCACCCCGGAATTCACCGAGCGCATCATTGAACCAAACGCGCCGATGTCCCAATCCTGCGTCAGATCGTAGCGGATCTCCGCGCCGATCAGATCGGTATAACCTTTGTAATCGGTGCCGTCGATAGAATCCCGAACGTATTTTGCACCGTATTGCAACGCGATCTGGGTGCGGCGGTTCGGCATGTAGTTTGCGTTCAGATTGTTCACCAGCTTTGCACCATTGAGCGACGACGCAGTCACCTGGCTGGATTGGGTGATGTAATCGGCACGGTTGAACCATACCCACTTGCTGTCGTACGGGCGGTGCGCATAAGATACACGCAGATCGCTGTAGCGTGTGTTGCCGGCAGCCGAGCCAATGGTATTACGCATTGTGAAACCGGCCGACATGGCACGGCCTTCGTCGAGATTGCGCTGCATGCCAAATTGCAGATTTTTTTGCCCGCCGATGCTGGAATTACGGATTTCGATGCGTCCGTTGCCGCTCCACAGGCGGTCATGGTAAGCCGCGCCGACCGTTGCGGCGGTGTAATCACCGGCGGGTGAGGGCAAGCCCGACGCACCGCCGGAGCCGGATGGCAGCGGCGTGTTGAGATTCAGCGGCACGCCCGTGTTGCGCAGGGTTTGGCTGTGATCGACGCTGAAGTCGGTTTGCCATTGCGCGTTGATTTGCCAGCGTTGTACCAGGCCCAAGTTGGTATATAAGCGTTCGGCATCGTTGTTTGTGCTGTTGCCCACTGAGCTCGATATTTCGCCGCCTGTCCAGGGATGAGTGCGCACGCCGGCGCGGGTGGTGTTGGCCGCAATTTTTTCACCGCGCGCGAATTCCTGTTCGGCGAACAGTTTGGTTTGTTCAGTCATTTTATAATCGGTACCGAGAATTACACGGTCCGGCATGGTGACGCTGCCCGCCGTGCCAGGGCCGATTTCGGCCGCACCGTGAAAGCTGAGTTTCTTGTCCGGCATGGTGTAGGCAGCCCCTGCGATAAGCTGATTGCTCTGCATGTTGCCGACGGCGCCCTTGTCTTGTGAACTGCGTGCGCCGTAATAGGTGTTGAGATTGTCGCTCAGTTTCTGATCCGCGCGTCCTTCCAGTACACGGTTGGTAGCCTGGGTGGACAGGTTCTCCTGCGTGTAAGCCTGGCCTAGCAGCCGCAGAGTGTCGGATAGTTTTACCCGGCTATCTACACCCATCTTGCGCGTGCCGGTTTCGGAACTGGCTTGCTGACCCACGCCGAATCCGGTGGCCTGTTCGCGCACATACGCCTTGGCATCCCATTGCGCTTCGTGATGTTGCAACTCACCAAGCCACGCGTTGCCGCCGGCGGCGACACCGGCGAGGTTGCGGCGTGTGGTAGCGGCTTCGGCGCGCAGCCGGGTGTTGGCGCCTATCTGGTAGGCGGCATCCACGCCTTGCAGGTCGCCGGTGGCACCCACCGTGCCCTCACGTATCAGGGTTGCGCCGATTTCAGATCCTTTGCCAGGCTTGAAGCTACCGCGTCCGCCGAAGGTGGCCGCCTTGTCGGTAGGGTCGGCCGATTCATATTCCGCCACAATGTAGGTCGGGTTGAAATTGCTGTCGCGCGTTGCAATCGGCTCGTGGAAAGTCAACGTTCCCAGCGCATAGTCGATGTCATAATCCAGATAGCGCGCAAGGTTCTGCGTGGTAACGATGTTTTGCGACTGGAAGCGGTCGCGGGTTTCTATGCGAATCTTGTCGGAGTTGATCATCAGGTTGCTGCGCGACAGCTTGTACACGCCTGAAGTACCGTTGCCGGGAATTTCATCCTTGATGTAGGACTGTGCAGTGATCGTGGCAAAGGCGTTGTAGCCGACTTTCTCGCCCTTGTATTCGCTCTTGACGCCGTTCAGGGTGCGGCTGTAGCGCGACAGTTCGGTGACGCTAAGACCCGTGTCGTAGTCGCCGAACATCGCGTAGAACTGATTGCGTTCCAGCTTGACGTACAGGCGGCTGGCGGAGGCGGCATCGAACCGGGCCTGACTCGCATCGGCGTACAGCGTGTAATACTGAGTAGGATCGACAGCTTGTTTGAGCAAATTGTTACCAGTTTGCTTCGTGGTGTCGTATGCCATGGTCAACAGGTAGTCGCCTCTGATGCTGCCCTTGGCGTAAAACGCCAGTTTGTTGCCGTCAAACAATTGTTTTTCAGTGTCCGAGGCCTGCAGTGCCTGGAGGTTGCCGGACAAGGTTTTGTATCCTGCCGTACCTTCGGCGAAGCCTGCCAGAATCCAGTCGCGCTTCCCGGCATTAAGCCAGGCGCGCACCTCATGTCGGCGTGGGTCGTTGAATTGAAAATTCAGGATGGCATCCCCGGATTGCGTGGTGGGTTCCAGTTCGATCTTTGCCAGACCGTCGCGCATCACCTGATAGCGTGCCTTGCCGCCGAGCTGTCCGGTCAGTGGTTCGCGGTCGATGCCGATGCGGCGGTCAAAGGCGCGATACGGTTCATTCAACTGAAATTCGCCGCTGATACCGCGTCGCACCGGAACGCCGCTCTTGTCGAGGAAGCGCACCGCGATCATCGGGCGAGTCTTGCCATCTGCGATCAGGCGCGATTGTTCCGGCACAAATTCGACGTGATCCGGTGCCGATGAATAATGGATGTTGCGCACTGTGCGGCTGACTTCTTTTCCCTGCTCATGATGACCAGTTCGACTTTGTTGTCGCCTTCTTTGACCGGCACGGCATTCCAGATGCTGAGTGCCACGCTGCGCTCTGCATTCATTTGCGTGCCGTCGAACAGCAACGGGTTCACCGCTTCGCCATTGACGGTCAATACCGGCTTGTATCGGGGGACGTGCTTCACCGCCACCTTGATCACTGGCAGGTTGGGGTGAAAATTCTCCTGAGGATGCAGCCATTCGTTACCGGGCTTGGCATGGGACAGCCATACCTCGTCGTAGGGCAATGTTTCCACCAGGCGAGTTGGATCCTCCTCCATCGGGGTTTTTGCATCATCAGGCTGAGTAGTTTTCACTGATGCATCGACAGGGGTTTCGGCACCGGCGGATTCTTGGTTTAATGTGACAGATTCAGCGGGTAGTGGAGGCGTCAGTTGCGTTGCGAGGGGGGCTTTCTTTTGTACGTGGAAGTCGGCGCGCCATAAAGTACCGCCGCGCAGGTTGACGAATTGTGAATACAGGCGTCCGGCAAAGCGACTGTTTTTATCGCAACTGGCCACCTCGTAATTCTTGGGCAAAGAATCCAGATCCAGTTGAACGACATGGGTACCGGCGCGCAGATTATCGATGTGCCAGCGACCTTCTTTGTCGGTCAGCACATAGGTGCCATCCTGCAATACCACGCGCGCATTGGCCAGGCCTTTAGCATCGTGGTCTACCTTGTCGTCGCACGAGCCATCGATTACACGGCCGATCAGGATAGCCTTGTTGCGGAACAAGTCTTCGCGCACCAGCACACTGGCTCGCGCCGTATTGGAATTAAAGCCGCCGGTGGCAGCAGCGGTATTTTCCGCCATACCGGTGTGCGCGCCGGGGGTGACTTCCAGTACATAACGCAGCGTGGCGGTAGAGGCTGCAGCAATGTTGATTTTAAAAGTGAGCGTGCGTGCGTCCAATGCTGCCAGCGGGTCGGGCATGACCGCGCCATTCAGGCGAAGCGATCCTTTTTGATAGCGGAAACCGGGCGGAGGATGGTCGGCAATCAATGCACCGGTCACCGGCATGTTGCCGCTGTTGCTGAGGGTCAATGTATAGGGTACAAACTCGCCGATGCCGACCACGGCTTTGCCGACGGTTTTCTGGATGGTCAATGAAGTGCTGCCGGGGTCGAGCGGAATATCCGCTCTCAACGCCGGGCCCCAAAGTGAAAATACACCGCCGTAAGAGCCGCCCGGAGTCAGACCGGGTGTGCCTAAAATGAAAGGAGCCGTCGCCGGCGTGCCGACCGTGGCAGGCAGATTGGCGGGGGCGATGGCGGAAGCATACAAATGACCTGTCGGGGGCGTGACGAGCAATCGATAGCTGCCCGCCGCCGCATACGGGAAGCGGTAACTGCCCGCCGCCATGACCGCATCGCAGATCGTGGGTGAACCGGAGATGACGGGTTGTGGCAGCACGGTGACCGCATCGTTGCAATACACCGTGGCCGGCAGGCCGGTCAGTGTATTGATCAGGCTCACCGTCGCCCCATTGATCGGTGCGCCGGTTCTGGAATCGAACACGATCCCGTACGGATCGATCAGCCCGCTGCTGGAGGTGGCGATAGTTGCGCCGCTGGCGCAATTGGGGTGGTTATATACCTGGGTGAGGGTCACGTTATGCGCCGAGATGGTGATCTTGCCGTCATTGGGGTTCGGCGCCGTGCCGAGTGCGGCAAACACCGATGGTACTGAGCCTACGAATACGCCGGTGGACGGACCGGTCTCGGTCAGTTGCAGCACTTCGCTGTCGCCGCCGTTGGTGGTAAGCGTGATCGATATCTGGTCGGCCACGGCAGGATTGATGTTCGAGTCCAAGCTCACCACACGGACAAAGATCGGCTCATTGCGCGTGTACGAGGAAATTGGCTTGCCCGCCGCATCGCTCATTGGAGCGAGCAACAAATTGGCCGGCAGCGGCGTGGGTGCCGGGTTGCCGAGCAGGGTCGGATTGGGTAGCGGGGTAAACGGTCCTGCGAGCGCACCGCCCGGCGCATATCCGGTCGGCTGCACTGTCTCGGTGTGGGTGCCGGCGGGTGCTAGAGCCGCACCAGCGGGCGGGATGTATTGCAACAACTCGATCTTGAGGCCGATATCGAGACATGCAGCGGTGTTAACCGCTACCGTGCTGTTGACGGTTAAATTGGCTGCGCCGACACTGTAGGTGGCAGTGGCGATATTGGTGATCGGGCTGTTCGGCGCTGTCGCCGACCAGGCGCTAGCGGATAGGCAGAGCAGGGTTGCGAGTACGAGCGCCTTTTGCTGCACACGTCGAGTGCTCAGTAAAAGGCGGGCTGGCCTTGCGGCCAACCTGACTAAAACCTCCCCTGCCGTACGGCGTACCATGCGGGTCAGGGAGGGGCTGATTGTCAGGCAATCAAGCATTGCTTATCTCGTCGCTTATTGCACGAACGCGTTGAAATATACCGTGACGTAGCTGCCTGCGGCCAGCGATGCGTTTACTGCACCGTAAGATGTGCTGGCCAACGTGCCGTAAAGGATGGTGACCACTTGTCCGGCGATACTCGCACCCGCAGTGGTTGCGTCAGCCGCAACGCCGAGCGTACCGGGACCGACACCTACACCCCTTACTGCGCCAAACCCGGAAGCGGAAAGTGTATTCGCAACATTGCCGGATACGCAGCTAGTGGCAGGCATGGCGCCACTATTCAGCTTTGGATCAATCAACAGCGCAGCATCCAGAGTATCACTCAATGATGTCAGGGTAGCGGGTGCCGACCCAACGTTGGCGATAGTGATGGCATAACGCACCGCCGCACCGGGGATATTTTTCGGATTGACGTCGCCGTTGGCCGGGTCGCAAATGGGGGTGACGGTCTTCATGACACTCAGTGTCGCAGTGACTACTTTGTAAGTAGTACGGTCAGAATGATTTGCATTCAACACCAGATCATCCGTTCCCGCTACGGTGTCGGCAAATACCACATCCACGCCTGCCGTGTTCACACCTGCGTTGACCAGAGCAGCACCTTGTGTACCCACCAAACCACCTGCTCGCGCCGTTGCGAGCAAGTTGACGACAGAGATATCGTTGTTGACTTGTGCAATAGGAATAGTGGAGAGCACAGTCACAGTTACCGAGGCTCCGGGCGCCAACTCATCGATGTATTGTTTCTCACCTGCATCCAACACCCCGTTGGTATTGGTATCAACAAATGCGATTAAGCCGGTTCCGTCAAAGTTATCGGTATTGGCGCCCAACACGGTGCCGGTAGTATTATTAGCCGGAGTAAGTAAAAAATCCTGCACCGTGTTACCCAGGTTGGTTACAACAAACGTGCTCACGCCGCCAACTTGCCCGGGAGTCACTGTCGTGACACCTCCGCCCACTACGGACAGATTGACTTTGTTATCGACCAAAAATGTCGTTGCTGTTCCCGGTCCCGCGGTATTGCCGGTTAGTGAAGAGCCAATGCCGGTTTGTGCTACACCCCCCACTGAGTAAGCCAAAGTGGCGGAATTGCTGATGAGGGTGCCGGATGCCGTGCCGACCGCCAGCGCGCTTTGTGAGACCAAACCCAGCAATGCCGCGCCGGTCAGCATAACCAGCGACTTGGCTATCGTCTTTTGATAGCCTAGTCGAATGGCTGGAAGTTTCATCAGTGCAACGAGCCTGGGTGGGCTGTTGGTATTATGCTTTTTCATGTTAATTCTCCTTAAAAAAGAGTGGCTAAAAAATGACTGATTGTTGCAAAAAATAGCGGTTAAGTTTTTCTGTTCATGTGGGTTTCTCCCTGATCGGTGGGCTACACCCGGAAATTGGCGAACGGATCCTCGGGGGACCCGTCATGGGTTTGGGCATCAGAAAGCGCCCTGGATAACTCGAATAGGAAAGATTCATTCCAAATAATCCGTTAGCCCGTCATTCCCGCGCAGGCGGGAATCCAGATGATTAAAAAATCTCCCGCGAAGCGGGACAACATCGCGGTTCTGTCCGCTTCGCGGGATGTCTGTCCTTGCTGGATTTTCGCCTGCGCGGGAATGACGCAGCTTTGTACTAATAAGCTATCTGGGTTCATGTCTATGCTCGCTATTTGATCACTGCCCGGAAACCGACCTCGCCGGATTTGCCACTCGCCAATTGACCTTGGTAGGTCCAGCGGATGTGGGTGTATTGCCCGGGAAGGGCTGTGTGCTCCTTGCCGTCTTCGCCTTTGACTTTGAGGTTTTCCGCAGCGGAAAACGTCTTGCCGCCATCCGCCGAGAATAGGATTGTGCAATCCTTGCCGAATGCGCTGCCCGCCTTGTACCCGGTGTTGGCCGGGATCGGGTTGTTGATGACGATGTCGCTCGCCGTTTTGTTGCCGACGTTTTCGAACGTGTCGGTGAAAATCACCTCGGTGCCCGGAACGGCTTTTTCGGGGGAGCTGCGCTTGATCTCCCTTTTGCCATCCTTTCCAGTCACGATAGTTTCGACCTCAGCAATGCTTTTTACTTTGATGTTGCCATCCGCAGCATGAACAGGCAGCGAAAACCCGCCCAGCAGGATGAGCAGGTTGGCGGTGAGCAATAAACGGGAAATACGCATGGCAGGCTCCTTTAATCAGTTAATCGTTGCGCGAAAGGTAATGACAATACTCGCCGGGGCGGCAACATTCCCCGGCGAAACAGAAATGGTTTGGGTGGCGGCGATGAACTGTGCATTGTCGGCATCCGCTGCATCGGTTTTGGCGATGCTGTTCACCACGATGCTGCCCGACACATAAGTAGTGTTGACGGGCAGCGGGTCGGTGATCACCAGGTTGGTCGCGGTACCCAGACCGGAGAGCGTCGCCACGATCTGGTAAGTCATCACAGCGCCTGGCATCAGTATCGCTGTGCCTTTCGGATCCAGCACGCTGGCAATTGATTTGTTTAACGTCAAATTTACGCCACCGGCGAGGTATGCGGCATATGCAGAATGCTTTGCATCGTGTGTGATGTCGCCCGTTGCTACGCCTGCGCTATCTGCAAATATGATATCGACGCCTGCAGTATTTGCTCCTGCTGTTTCGACTAGAGCCGCCATTGTGGTGGGTGCAACGACTGTTGCCATTAAACTGACCACCGATTGCTGGCCGTTGAGCGCGGTTGCCGGGATGTTGCCAACGATAAATACTTTCCGGGAAACGCCTGAGGCCAGGCTCGAAATCGACGTGGCAGTATCAATCAAAGGTTCATAGATGCCATTGTTATTGGCATCCGCAAAAACTGACAATCCAGTTGCGCTGAAGTTGTTGGTGGTGAACGGTGCAGTGCCGCCAGTTGCGGGGTTGCCTGAGGCTAATGCGGCAGTCAAATTAAAGCCTTGCAGATCATTACCCAAATTGGTGACAGAGAAAGTGGTCACTGCTCCCGTTTGCCCGCTACTCACTGAAGTGGCCGATCCGCTGACTTCGGCAACGATCAGATTCACCTTTTTATCCACCAGAAACGAGACAGTGTTGCTGGTTGCGGTGGGCGGCAGGCCGGCGACCATTACATAGGTTAAAGTCGCATTATTGGAAATGGTGGTTCCGGCAGGTGTGCCAACCGCCCAGCCAATTTGCGGTGCGATCAGCAACAAGCCACCGCACAAGCTTGTCAGGCACGTGCGGAAGTTTAATTTTGGGTGGTTGGAGATCATTGGACGATTTTCATCAGAACGCTTTACGCCATTCAAACCAAATCGAGTGGCGTGGCGGTTTGATCGCAATTCGATTGTCTTTCGATTTGTAGCGCAACAGAACTGACAATGAAATGCGCTTATTTTCGGGAGCGATTTTCCAGTGTGCGTTTGTTGTCCACAGTCGAATTGAACCTGAAATGAGGCTGAACACAATGCTCCCCTTCCCCTGTTTTTAACCCAAATACTCCATTACGGTGAATTTCTAGAAACGGCCAAACCATGTTTTTTCTTGATGTGCAAGAATTGTGCGTTTACCTGGATTGCGGCCTTCGCCGGTATGACACAGTTTTTTCTAATGAACTATCCGGGTTTAAGTGTCAACCAAGCATCGCGGATGCCATCGCCGTTAAGCTTTAGAGCAAGCTTTTTCCACTTTTTTTCATAGACTTGATCAATGGATGAGCGATTGTCCTTGGTAAATGACAGCCGTACTGTGCGGTATCGCACACAACATCCTGGCGGAAGCCTTCTTCCGCACGCTGAAATACCGGCCAGGCTTCCCATCGAAAGGGTTTGTTATGCTGGGATCGGTTCAGTAATGGGTGCTGAATTTTGAGCGATGGTACAACATGGAACACCGCTATTTGGTGCTGAGGTTCGTCACGCCGACACAGTGACAGGGTGCTGACGTGGTTGTATTGCAGACGCGAAAGGCGCTTTGCGAGCAGGCAAAACAAGCTAAGGAACCGCTGATTTATTCGTCTTCCCCGCAAAAGCGGGGAACCAGTGCCTTTATTTAACTGGGTTCCCGCCTACGCGGGAACGACAAAACCGAATAAATCAGCGGTTCCCTAACTCAAAGCGTTGCTCGGGAGATACGTGCAACTGGCAGCGCACAGAGGTCATGTGGCTCAATCACGCGGATACCAGCGATGCGCCTCAGCAAGGTGCAGGTCAAGCAGGTACGCCCAACAACAAACCCGGCAGCGGACAGCCTTTTACCTACCGCGCACTGATTGACCTTAAAGCACAAGAGCTGATCGTCGATGGTGTGCGTCACACTCTCACCCCCGGTATGCAAGTGACAGCGGAGATACATCTGGGCACACGCAGCATTCTTGAATATTTGCTGTCGCCTGTGGTGGGAGCATTCCAGGAAGCGGGCAGGGAGCGCTGAGTGGTGAAAAGACGACGCGACGTTTTTACTCAGCCCTGAGGCTTCTTCTTGCCGTTTATGCAGCGACTGTGGGACAATTCGCGGCTGTCCGATAGAATCGGGTTTTGTTTTAGTTTAGTGGAAGAAAAGAATGCCTATTATTACTTTGCCTGACGGCTCGCAGCGCAGTTTCGATGCGCCAGTAACGGTCGCCGGTGTTGCGCAGAGCATCGGCGCGGGTCTTGCGCGTGCCACGCTTGCAGGTCGCGTGGATGGACGGGAAGTGGATGCGTCGCATTTGATCGAACACGATGTAAAGCTTTCCATCATTACCGACAAGGATGCGGCAGGGGTTACAATCATCCGCCATTCCACCGCGCATCTGCTGGCACATGCAGTCAAGCAACTGTTTCCTGATGCACAAGTGACCATCGGTCCGGTCATCGAAGAAGGTTTTTTCTATGACTTTTCCTACCATCGTCCGTTCACCCCTGAGGATCTCGCGGCGATCGAAAAACGCATGAGTGAGCTCGTAAAAAGCGACATGCCGGTGACCCGTCGTGTGCTGCCGCGCGATGAAGCGGTCCAGTATTTCAAGGACATCAACGAGCATTACAAGGCGGAGATCATCGAATCGATACCGTCGGATCAGGATGTATCGCTGTACACCGAAGGCGAGTTCACCGACCTGTGCCGCGGCCCGCATGTGCCGTCCACCGGTAAACTCAAGGTCTTCAAGCTGATGAAACTGGCTGGCGCCTACTGGCGCGGCGATTCGAAGAACGAGATGCTGCAGCGTATTTACGGCACGGCGTGGGCAAAGAAGGAAGAACTGGAAGACTATCTGCATCGTCTTGAAGAAGCCGAAAAGCGTGACCACCGCAAGCTGGGTAAACAGCTTGATTTATTTCACATGCAGGATGAGGCGCCGGGTATGGTGTTCTGGCATCCCAAGGGCTGGGCGCTGTGGCAGGTGATCGAACAATACATGCGCCGCGTGTACCGCGATAACGGCTATCAGGAGATACGCTGCCCGCAGATCATTGACCGTGTGTTGTGGGAGAAATCCGGTCACTGGGAGCATTTCAAGGCCGGTATGTTCACCACGGAATCGGAAAAGCATGAGTTTGCGATCAAACCGATGAACTGTCCCGGGCATATCCAGGTTTTCAATTCCGATCTGCGCTCCTATCGCGAACTGCCGCTGCGCTATGGCGAGTTTGGTTCGTGTCATCGCAACGAGCCGTCCGGCGGCCTGCATGGTCTGATGCGAGTGCGCGGCTTCGTGCAGGATGACGGCCACATCTTCTGTACCGAGAACCAGATCGAGGCGGAAGTCACTGCGTTCAATGCGCTGGTGCTGAAGGTCTACCGCGATTTCGGTTTCGACAAGGTGTCGGTGAAGCTGGCGCTGCGCCCGGAAAGCCGCGTCGGATCCGATGAGATATGGGACAAGTCTGAACAGGCCTTGCGTTCCGCGTTGAAGGCGTCGGGACTTGAATGGGAAGAATTGCCCGGCGAAGGGGCTTTCTACGGCCCGAAAATCGAATTTCACATCAAGGATGCCATAGGGCGTTCCTGGCAGTGCGGCACGATACAGGTGGATTTCTCGATGCCGGGCCGCCTGGGGGCTGAATTCGTCGATGAGGACAATACCCGCAAAGTGCCGGTGATGCTGCATCGCGCGATCCTGGGTTCGCTTGAAAGGTTCATCGGTATATTAGTGGAAAATCATGCAGGTGCCTTGCCGTTGTGGCTGGCGCCGGTACAGTGCGTATTGCTGAATATTTCGCAGGCGCAGGAAGAATATGCGCGTGAAGTGAACCAATTGTTGCTCGATTCGGGCATACGCGTGCAATTGGATTTGCGTAATGAGAAGATTACCTATAAAATCCGCGAACATAGCTTGCAGAAACTGCCTTATCAGCTGATTGTCGGTGATAAGGAAGTATCTGGAAGATTGATTGCCGTGCGTACCCGTAGTGGTGAAGATCTTGGACAAATGACGCTGGAAGCCTTAATCGGGCATTTTGCGTCGGAGATCAAATCGGGCAGCACGGTTTAATTTTTTCCAATACGGAGACATTCCAATAGCACAGAATAAACTACAACGCCTCAATGAAATGATCACCGCACCTCAGGTGCGACTCATTGGCGCAGATAAAGAACCCTTAGGGATTGTGTCCAGCGCAGAAGCCTTGCGTCTGGCTGGTGAAGCGGAGCTGGATCTGGTGGAAATTTCACCGATGGCCGACCCGCCTGTATGCCGCATCATGGATTTCGGCAAGTTTAAATATGCCGAAAGCAAGAAGCAGCACGAAGCCAAACTGAAACAGAAACAGGTGCAGATCAAGGAAATCAAGTTTCGTCCGGGTACGGATGATGGCGATTACAACATCAAGTTGCGCAATCTGATCAAATTCCTGAATGACGGAGACAAGACCAAGATCACCTTGCGCTTCCGCGGCCGTGAAATGGCGCACCAGGAAATCGGCATGCGATTGATCGAACGCGTGAGAGCTGATCTGGAGGAGTTTGGCATTGTTGAGCAATTTCCCAAGATGGAAGGCCGTCAGATGGTGATGGTATTGTCGCCCAAAGCGGCAAAGAAATAACAGAAGCAGACGCTGGTCGTTAGACGCTAGTTGGTTTTGCTGCTACGCAGTTTTTGATTTAACTAACGACTAAAGTCTTGCAACTAGCAACTGTTTTTCTTTCTGATAGCAGGGGCCGATCAGAAAGAGGTTTTAAAAAGATCCCCGAAAAATAAGTGGTGTACGGGTTAACAAGTTTTTCCAGTCGGAAAACACCTTCCATCATAAATCAAGGAGTAGTCATGCCTAAGATGAAAACCAAAAGCGGAGCAAAAAAACGCTTCGTCGTTCGTGCTGGTGGCAGTATCAAGCGCGCATGTGCGTTCAAACGTCACATCCTGACCAAGAAAACCACCAAGTGCAAACGTCAGTTACGTGGTACGGCGGAAGTTCATTCAACCAATGCCGCATCGGTTCGCCGCATGCTGCCTTACGCGTAAGGAGTAGACCATGCCAAGAGTAAAACGTGGCGTCGTCGCCCGCGCAACGCACAAGAAACTGTTAGCCAAGGCTAAGGGTTATCGTGGTCGCCGCAAGAATGTATACCGTATCGCCAAACAGGCGGTGATGAAGGCCGGGCAATACGCCTACCGTGATCGTCGTCAGAAGAAGCGTCAGTTCCGTACCCTGTGGATTGCGCGTATCAATGCAGCCGCACGCGAGTTTGGCATGCCGTACAGCGTATTTATGAATGGCCTGAAAAAGGCGGACATTCAGATCGACCGCAAGGTATTGTCTGATATCGCTATTTTTGACAAGGCAGCGTTTGAGCAATTCGTTGTTCAAGCTAAAGCCAGCCTCGCTGTATAAGTAGTCTCGCGGTCATAGACTGCGTAATTAAAAAGGGGGCGATTCGCCCCCTTTTTTCGTGGGTGTATTTATGGAACAACAAATTTTAGATCAGGCGCTGGCGCAGTTTGCGCTTATCAGCGACGAAGCCGAACTGGAACAGGTGAAGGCAAAGTATCTGGGCCGTGAAGGCTCTCTGACCGCCTTGCTCAAAGGGTTGGGCAAGCTGTCGAACGACGAGCGGCCTGCCGCCGGTGCGCGCATCAATCAGGTCAAGCAGGCCATCGAAGCGGCCTTGCAGGCGCGTCGCGATACGCTGGCGCAGGCCAGGCTTCATGCCAAACTGGCCAGCGAGGCGCTGGACGTCACCCTGCCGGGACGCGGCATGGGCAGCGGCGGATTACATCCGGTGACACGCACCCTGCAACGCATCGAACAGCTGTTCCACAGCTTAGGGTTCGCCGTCTCATCCGGCCCTGAAATCGAGCATGATTTTTACAATTTCACTGCGTTGAATATCCCGGAAAATCATCCGGCACGCGCGATGCATGACACGTTTTATATCGATCCTGAACATGTGCTGCGCACGCACACCTCGCCCGTTCAGGTGCGCTACATGGAGAACCATCAGCCGCCTTTGAAGATCATTTCGCCGGGGCGCGTGTATCGCGTCGATTCCGATGCCACACATTCACCGATGTTCCATCAGGTCGAAGGGCTGTGGGTCGATGAGCACGTGAGTTTTGCCAATTTAAAAGGCGTGGTGCAGGATTTTCTGCAGCGCTTTTTTGAGCAGGATGACTTACAGGTACGCTTTCGTCCGTCCTTCTTCCCGTTCACCGAGCCTTCGGCTGAAATGGATATGAGCTGGCGTGGCGGCTGGCTGGAAATCGGCGGGTGCGGCATGGTGCATCCCAATGTGTTGCAACACGTGAACATCGACAGCGAGGAATACCTGGGATTTGCCTTTGGCCTCGGGGTCGAGCGTCTGGCTATGCTGCGTTATGGTGTGAACGATTTGCGCCAGTTCTATGAGAGCGATCTGCGCTTTCTTAAGCAATTCAATTAAAAATTTAAATTTCGTCGCGATGCTGCGTTGCTCACAAAAAATTACTTCTTGCATATGCCATATATGCGGCGGCGTAATTTTTTGCTCTCGCCTTGCCTGGCTTAGAAATTTTAATTTTTAGGAACTACAAACTATGAAATTTTCAGAATACTGGTTAAGAACCTGGGTCAATCCCGAACTGACGAGCGATGAGCTGAGCCACGTCCTGACGATGGCGGGACTCGAAGTCGAGGATCTGGCGGCTGTGGCGCCTGCATTCAATAACGTGGTGGTCGCCGAAGTGTTGTCGGTTGAAAAACATCCCGATGCGGACAGGCTGAATGTCTGTCAGGTGAACGTGGGGGAAACCGAACCCCTGACCATTGTGTGCGGTGCGGCCAATGTGGCGGCCGGTTTAAAGGTGCCCTGTGCGCGCATCGGCGCGGTGCTGCCCGGCGATTTCAAGATCAAACAGGCCAAGGTTCGCGGCGTTGCGTCGTTCGGCATGCTGTGTTCGGCTGTCGAGTTGGGATTGGCAACGGAGAGCGACGGTCTGTGGGTGTTGTCTGTTGATGCCCCTGTCGGACTGTCGATGCGAGACTATCTGGAGCTGGACGATAAACTGTATACCTTAAAGCTTACGCCGAATCGCAGCGATTGTTCCGGCATAGCGGGCCTGGCCCGTGAAGTCGCGGCGCTGACCGGCAGTGCCTATACGCCCCTTGCAATCGTCGAGCAGCCGGCCGGTTTGTCGGCGCAGTTGCAGGTTACGGTCGAAGATGTAACAGCCTGTCCGCTGTATTGCGGTCGACTTGTGCGCGGCGTCAAGGCGGATGTCGCAACGCCTGTCTGGATACAGCGTCGTCTTGAACGCAGCGGCTTACGCAGTATCAACGTGGTGGTGGATATCACCAATTATGTGATGATGGAGCTGGGGCAGCCCATGCATGCCTTTGATGCGGATCGCCTTGCTGGCGGTATCACGGTGCGTCGCGCGAAAAAACAGGAGGCGCTGACGCTGTTGAACGATCAGACGGTGGTTCTGGATGAAGACGTGCTGGTGATCGCCGATGATGAAAAAGCGCTGGCGCTGGCCGGTATCATGGGAGGCTCGGGCAGTGGCGTCGAAACGAGTACCAAGGACGTATTTCTGGAAGCGGCTTTTTTCCATCCTGACGCCATTGCTGGTCGTGCGCGGCGCTTTTCCCTTGCAACAGATTCATCCTTCCGTTTCGAGCGCGGGGTGGATTTTGCCTCGACCCGCCAGGCACTGGAGCGCGCAACCCAATTGCTGCTGGCCATTTGCGGCGGCGTATCGGGAGAGATAACTGAAGTTCGCGGCGTATTGCCAGCGCGTTCTGCAATAATCTTGCGCGTCTCCCGCGTGGCGCGGGTGTTGGGGATTGCCATTGAAACCGATCAAATTGCCGGTCTGCTCAAACGTTTACAGCTTGAATTTGTACTTGCGGGCGAAGAATTTACGGTCATACCCCCCAGTTTTCGTTTCGATCTGGTGATCGAAGCCGATCTGGTCGAGGAAGTTGCGCGTCTGTATGGCTATGATGCGATTCCGGCGCTCGCGCCTCATGCTGCACTGACCCTGTTGCCGTACAGCGAGACAGAGCGACCGCTGGCAAAAATTCAGCAAATGCTGGTCGATCGCGACTATCAGGAGATCGTCAGTTACGCCTTTGTGGAAGAGCAGATCGAGCGTGATCTGTGCGGGAATGATAATCCGGTAGCCTTGCAAAATCCGATAGCCAGCAACCTGGCGGTGATGCGCAGTTCTCTGATCGGCGGGCTGGTCGGGGCGTTGCGTTTCAATCTCAATCGTCGTCAGTCGCGCGTGCGTTTGTTTGAAGTGGGGGCGTGTTTTGCACGCTCGGGCGATCAGTACATACAAACCCAGCGCCTGTCCGCGATTGCCTGTGGCGATCGTCTGCCGGAGCAATGGGGCGCCAAGTCGGCAGCGGTCGATTTTTACGATGTGAAGGCGGATGTCGAAGCCCTGTTTGCACAGCATGAACTGCGTTTTGTGGCGGCGCTTCACCCCGCTTTGCATCCGGGGCGCTGCGCACAAATACTGTGTGGTGATAGAATGATAGGCTGGTTGGGTGAGTTGCATCCGCAGCATGGTCTGGCAGCGGTATGGTTCGAGGTGGAGCTGGATGCACTGATGCAGGTGCCACTGCCGCACATGACGGAAATTGCGAAATTCTTGCCGGTGCGCCGCGATCTGGCCGTGCTGGTCGCAGAACAGGTTACGGTGCAAAGTTTGCTTGATGCCATGCTGGACGTTTGTGCGCCGCATGTGCAGGAAGTTGTTTTGTTTGATGTATATCGGGGTCAGGGTGTGGAACAAGGTAAAAAAAGCCTTGCTTTCCGCGTGTCGTTACAAGATACTCAAAAAACGCTGAGCGATGCGGAGATTGAACCGAGTATCGCGTTATTGGTGGAAGTTTTAAACAAGATGGGTGCGCAGTTGCGCATGTAACGGGGGGAATAATGGTAACAACATTAACAAAAGCAGAACTGGCCGATTTATTGTTTGCCAAGGTGGGTCTGAACAAACGCGAAGCCAAGGATATGGTGGAAGCCTTTTTTGAAGAAATTCGTGTGCAACTGGAATTGGGCGAGAGCGTCAAGCTGTCCGGTTTTGGTAATTTTCAATTGCGCGACAAGCCGCAACGTCCCGGGCGTAATCCCAAAACCGGCGAAGAAATTCCGATTTCCGCACGTCGTGTTGTCACCTTCCACCCCAGTCAGAAACTGAAGACAATGGTGGAAAAGTCCTATCATGGAACCCCACAAGCCTGATTCCGAGCTTCCGGCGATCCCCGCAAAACGCTATTTCACCATCGGTGAGGTCAGTGAGTTGTGCGGGGTGAAGGCGCACGTGTTGCGCTATTGGGAGCAGGAGTTTACCCAGCTTAATCCGGTCAAACGCAGCGGTAACCGCCGATATTATCAGCACCATGAAGTGGTGTTGATACGGCGCATCCGTGAGCTGTTGTATGAACAGGGGTTTACCATCAGCGGCGCACGCAATAAGCTCGATGGTGTGCGCGAAGCGGTGAATTCGCGCGTGCAAGAGGTGCCGTCAGGGTCAGCCGTGTCGGGGCTCGATGTCGCTTCATTGAAACGTGAAATACGTGACATCATTGCCTTGTTAAACGTGTAAATATCCGCCGTTTTGCAGTTCGCTCTGTTATAATGCCGGGCTTCAGCGTGTAGCGCAGCCTGGTAGCGCACTACCTTGGGGTGGTAGGGGTCGGAAGTTCGAATCTTCTCACGCTGACCAGTAAAATCAATGGCTTGTGACTTAATCGTTGCAAGCCATTTTTATTTGCAACAGCTACGCAGCAGATGTTCTGAGCTTGACTGCGCTGAATATCCTCTTGTTTCAAATGGGCCGGTCTGCGTTTTTTGTGTGGTTGCATATAATTTAGCAATTTCCAGCGCAAAGTATAGTGGCTGAAATCCTGGTATGAGGTATTATTCTGCGGGTTAGTAAGTTAACTCAGCTAGAGTATTGCAAGCTTGATTCATGGTTGCTGCGGGCTGGCCGGGATGTGTTCTGAAATGGAGTGAGGAGAGCTTATGGTGCGTACCATACTGCTGGTCGATGATGAGGAAGACATAGGTTCGTCCCTTGCGCGCCTGCTGCGGCGCGATGCTTACCGGGTACTGCGCGCGAAAAGTGCAGCGGAAGGCATGTCCTTGCTGGCCGATAACGATGTCGGCGTCGTTATTTCCGATCAGCGTATGCCTGGATTGACCGGCGTGGAATTTCTGTCGCAAGTCAAAGAACTTTATCCTCACGCGATGCGCATCGTGCTGAGCGGATATGCCGATATTGACGCCGTGATGAATGCCATCAATTGCGGTGCTATCTACAAATTCTTCACCAAACCGTGGGACAACGAAACGCTGCGTGCGGAAGTGCTGGAGGCATTCCGGCATCACGAGTTGATTCTGGAAAAAGCACGTCTTGTCAAGGAAATCCAGACTGCTAACGACATGCTGGCGCAGGTCAATCTGGAATGGCAGGCCGCGGTAGCGCACAGGGATCGTCAGATTGAGCGCATCTCCCATTACCACCCGCTGACCGATTTGCCTAACCGCCAGTTATTTCTTGATCGGCTGGAGCAGGATCTGGCGCATGCGCAGCGTGACAACCGGCTGGTGGTGATCATGCTTCTCAATCTGGATCGCTTTAAACAGATCAACGATACGCTGGGTCATCTGCTGGGCGATGATGTGCTTCAATGCGTTGCGGAACGATTAAAAACGCAGGCCAGAGCGGGCGACACCATCGCGCATCTGGGCGGGGATGAATTCGGTTTTGTGTTGCCCGGTATGGAGAGCGCACAGAGTTCCGCCGATTTTGCGCAAAAGCTGATCGATTTGTTTGTACATGAACCCCTGTTGGTTGGCGAACATGAGTTGTTCGTCAGCATTTGCGCGGGCATCAGCCTCTATCCCCTGGATGGAGTGGATGCGAACATGCTGATACAAAATGCCAATGCCGCGCTGCATCATGCCAAAAAGGAAGGGAGCGGAAACTTTCAGTATTACACAAACCAGATGAACGCGAGTGCGCGTTTGCGGCTGACGATGGAAACGGAGCTGCACCGCGCACTGAGCCGCGAGGAGTTCGTGCTGCACTATCAACCAAAAGTCGATTTGCTCAGTGGAAAAATTATCGGGATGGAAGCGCTGTTGCGTTGGCAAAGTCCGGAACGGGGACTGGTCGCGCCGGGCGAGTTTATTCCTTTGCTGGAAGAAACCGGATTGATTGTGTCCGTGGGAGAGTGGGTGCTGCGTGAGGCATGCAGACAGGCGCGCGTATGGCAGCAGCTTGGCCTTCCAGATATTCGGGTCGCTGTCAATCTTTCGGCAGTGCAGTTCGGCCAGCCTGATCTTGCCGATGTGATTGAGGCTATTTTTAAAAATAACGACCTTGATCCGAGTCTGGGTATTCTGGAGTTGGAGTTGACCGAGAGTTTGTTGATGAAAAACACGGACAGAACGGCGGCCACGTTGAATCAGTTGCATGAATTTGGCATTCGGTTTTCCATCGATGATTTTGGTACCGGTTATTCGAGTTTAAGTTATTTGAAACGCTTTCCGATCAGCATGCTCAAAATCGACCAGTCCTTTGTGTGTGATGTTTCAAAAATGGGTGATGATGCGCAGATTGTTAGAGCCATTATTGCCCTGGGACATAGTCTGGGATTGAAGGTGATCGCGGAGGGTGTGGAGACCGTCGAACAACTGGGCTCTCTGCGCATCATGCAATGCGATGAGATTCAGGGCTATCTGTTCAGCCGTCCGGTACGCGGTGATGAAATGACGCGTCTGTTGCAAAGCGGGGTTGGTTTGACGCTGCCTTGGGAGGCTTGATGGATAGAGTACTTTTGCTGGTTGATGATGAAGAAAATATTACCTCTGCGCTGACCCGCCTGCTGCGCCGCGACGGTTACCACATACTGCGCGCAAACAGCGGTCTAGCGGGGTTGGAGTTGTTATCAAGCAACCGAGTCGGCGTGATCATTTCCGATCAGCGCATGCCGGGTATGACGGGGACGGAATTTTTGACCCGAGTCAAAGAGCGTTATCCGGACACGGTGCGCATCGTGTTAAGCGGCTATACCGAACTCAATTCGGTGACGGAGGCCATCAACCGGGGTGCGGTTTATAAGTTTCTCACCAAGCCGTGGGAAGATGATTTGTTGCGGGAAAATGTGGCGGAAGCCTTTCAGCGGTACGAAATGAAGATCGAGAATGCGCGATTGACGCGTGAGCTTCAGCAGGCGAACGATGAGTTGCGGCAAATCAATCAGGAACTTGGGCAACGTGTTGAGCTTAAAACACGCGAGACCATGCTTAACCTGAATGTATTGCGTGTTTCGCAGGAGATGCTTGAAAACCTGCCCGTCGCGGTGATCGGCATCGGGGATGACGGTCTGATTGCCATTGCCAATAAACTGGCGCATCATTTATTCGCGAAAGGCGCTAATTTCTCGTTGCTGGGAGAAGACGCACATGATGTGATTCCAGCAGAAATGTTGCGCCAGAAGTCGTCGGCGGAGCAATATCCACCTGCAAAAGCACAAACGCTGGTACTCAGTGGTCATGAAGTCGGGTTCTGGTGTCGTTCAATGGGGACGTATTCCTTGTCGAGTGGTGTCTTGCTGGTTGTGGCAGCGGGTCTGCAAATTGACCCCTATACGAAGCAGGATACGTGAGAGAAAAATGTCTGAAATAATCAGTAAAAAAACTCTCGTCGCGCAATTACACACGCTGCCCTCGTTGCCAGTGGCATTGCAGGACGTGATTGCCAGCTTCAGCGATCCTAATCTGGATGGCGTTGTGCTTGCGAAAAAGATAGAGCAGGATCAGGGTTTGAGTGCCAGGATATTGCGGGTGGCGAACTCCTCGTTTTACGGGTTGCCGCGCAAGGTTGGTTCCATTCAGGATGCGCTTGTCGTGTTGGGATTCGACGCGGTCCGGTCGATGGCGCTATCGGCAGGCATGCGACATAACTTTCCAGATTCATCCGGCAGCTTGTTTGACCGACAAGCTTACTGGCAGCGCAGTTTTCGCGTCGCCGTCATGTCCAATGCGCTGACTCAGGGTCTGCGTGCAGGGGAGCCGCTGGCATTCATCGCAGGTATGTTCTATGACATCGGGCAACTGGTGATGGATTTGTGTATTCCGCAACAGTTTTCCGCACTGTTGCAACAGCAGGCCGCTTCAGGCGTGAGCTTAATCGAAATAGAACAAAGCACGCTGGGTTTTGATCATCTGGAGGTCGGTGCGGAATTAATCAGCTTATGGAATTTTCCGCCTGAGATCGAGCGGGTCGTGCGCTATTGGCCGCAGCCTGAATTGCATACGGATTCATTGATCAATATCGTGCATCTCGCGGTATTGCTGGAGGAAGGGATAAGCGGAGCAGACTTGATGGCAAAATTGCCAAGGGCGTGGTGTGAGGCGATGTCTGTGTCATGGGAACGCATCGAAACGTGTATGCCTCATGTTGATCAACTTGAAGCCGCAGCCGGTTTGGCAGGCTAGCCGACATGGCGCATCCACCCCTGAACATGGCTTGCGCCGGTCAGCTCCCTCACCCAAACCCTCTGGTGAAACAACTAGCCAGTCGACTAAGCCCATAAACGGGCAAGTCGCTGGTTATCCCGGAGGGGAGAGCGCAGCGAGGGGGGCGAAGCCGAACAAACGAATCGCTTCGCGAATTTTACGTTAACCAGGAGTGAATGGTGTCTCTGGATAAACTGAAACAACTGAGCTGGATATATGATCTGAATCGTCTGGGGCAGGCGTCAGTTGATACGGAAGATAGTTCCTCTGTTTACCAGCGGATTCTGCAGCATATCGTCGATGGCTTCGAGGCCGAAAGCGGTTCGCTGGCCTTGCTGGACAAAGACGGAAAGTATTTGACTATCGTTGCCGGAATCGATTTGCCGACGGGCGTCGTTGGTCTGCAAATCGCACTGGGAGAAGGGGTGCTAGGCTGGGTGGTAAAGGAGAGCACGCCGTTGTTGCTGAACGGGGATGCTTCGAGCGACCCGCGTTTCCAGTTGAATCGGCAAAGGCGCAGTAGCGCCGCTATGACGTCTGCGATGTGCTGGCCGTTACAAGTTGAAGGACGCTCCATCGGCGGGATTTCACTGAATCGCTCTGTGGATGAGACAGTTGAACTGAGTCGCAGCGTGCTGCCGTTCACACAAGCTGAGCTGGAAATGGGGTCGGCACTGCTGAGTATGGTCAGCCTGGCCTTGAGTAACATCCAGTTGCACATCGAACAGCGGCAACGGCTGCATGAGTTGCAGCAACTCAATCAGAAGCTGGAGGAGGCGCAAAGTCATTTGCTGCAATCGGAGAAGATGGCCTCGATCGGCCAGCTGGCGGCGGGTGTGGCGCACGAAATCAACAACCCGATTGGTTATGTCTACTCCAATCTGGGCACGCTGGAAAAATACGTGCAGGATACGTTCGGTCTGCTCGACCAATATGAGCAGGCGGAAGATGCAATCAGTGATCCTGAGGTTCGAGGCAGACTTAAGGCGGCACGAGACAGGCTGGATATTGCGTTTCTTAAGGAAGACCTGCGCGATCTGATGAGCGAGTCCAAAGACGGCATCACACGGGTCAAGAAGATCGTACAGAATCTGAAGGACTTTTCTCATGTGGATGCCACCGATGAGTGGCACTATGCTGACCTGCACAGCGGGTTGGAGAGTACGCTGAATATTGTCAGTAACGAAATCAAGTACAAGGCGGAGGTGCTCAAGGAATACGGCGAGCTGCCTGAAGTCGAGTGCCTCTCCTCACAGCTCAATCAGGTGTTCATGAATCTGCTGGTCAATGCAGGTCATGCCATTGAGGAACAGGGCACCATCACCATCCGCACCGGGCAACAGGGTGAGGAGGTGTGGGTAGAAGTCGCCGATACCGGAAAGGGGATTGCCCCGGAGCATATGAAAAAGATTTTCGATCCGTTTTTCACCACCAAACCCGTCGGCAAGGGCACGGGATTGGGGCTGTCATTGTCCTACGGCATTGTCCAGAAACACCATGGCAGGATAGAAGTGCAAAGCATCGTGGGCCGTGGTACGACTTTTCGAGTGTGTTTGCCGGTGAAGCAGCCGCAGGATGAACCGGCATGAAACGGAGCGATGAAGACTGCGATTTGAAAGGATGGATATGAGCGAGACTGAAACAACTGCAACAATACTGTTTGTTGATGATGAGGCGAACATCCTGTCTTCGTTGAAACGACTGTTTCGGCCATTTGGCTACCGGATATTTACGGCGGAGGGCGGTGCGCAAGGCCTGGAAATACTGGCTCGCGAGCCTGTCGATCTGGTGGTTTCCGATATGCGCATGCCGGAAATGAATGGCGCACAATTTCTTGAGAAAGTCCGCGAACAGTGGCCCGAGACGGTGCGTATCCTGCTCACGGGATATGCCGAGATCGGTGCAACCATCGATGCCATTAACAAGGGGCAAATATATCGTTACGTGTCCAAGCCCTGGGAAGATAATGACATTACGCTGACGGTCAAACATGCCCTGCAGCAGAAGATGCTGGAGCGCGAAAAGCAGCGTCTGGAAGCCTTGACGCTCAAACAGAATGAAGAACTGAAGGATTTGAACGCCCATCTGGAAGAAAAGGTGCTGGCGCGCACCAGGGCGCTGAGCGAGACCATGCAGTCTCTGGATGCCGCCCATGAAAAGCTGAAGAAAAGTTTTATTACCTCAGTGCGCGTTTTCTCTAATCTGATCGAGATGCGCAATCCGAGCAAGGCGGGCCATTCAAGGCGGGTCGCCGATCTGGCACGGAATATGGCTCAAAATATGGGTATGAATGCAGCCGAAGTGCAGGATACCTTTATTGCCGGACTGCTGCTTGACGTGGGCAAGATCGGACTACCGGACCGATTGCTGGACAAACCGTTTGCTACGCTGACGTTTGATGAGCGGAGCGAAGTTGTCAAATATCCGGTCAAGGGTGAAATGGCGCTGATGGCGCTGGAACAGCTGCAAGGCGCTGCGAAGCTGATCCGTAGTCATCGCGAGCGCTTTGACGGGGCCGGGTTTCCTGATCATTTGTCCGGGCTGTCCATTCCGCTGGGCGCGCGCATACTGGCCGTTGCTGAGGACTTTGACACCGTATTGATGGGGAACAGTTATGCCAAGCCGATGAAACAGGCACAGGCTATGCTTCTGATACAGGACGGTAAAACGACACGGTATGATCCTGCGGTGCTGGATGCCTTTATAGGTGAAGTGAGTCGGGTCAGCACCGTGGCGGATAGTAAAACTGAGCTGGTGTTGCGTTCAACGCAGACAAAACCGGGTATGGTGTTGTCGCGTGATCTGGTGACACAAAATGGCGATATTTTGCTGGCGAAAGAGCATGTGCTGGATGAAAAAATAATCGAGCAGATCCGAGGCTTCGAGCGCATGGACGGGCATGCACTCGTCATCAATATTTATGCTGGTTGAAACACGGTTACGGCGAGTAAGGCCACGCGACACGGGAAAGATATGAAGATATTCCTCGTTGATGATTCTCGTACCGTTGCGGTGGTGATGGTGCCGCGTTTGACGACGTTGGGTCATGATGTGAGTGTTTTTACAAATGGCCAATTGGCTTATGACAAATTCTGTGTATCGCCGCCCGATCTGATCTTGATGGACATTGAGATGCCGATCATGAACGGTTATGAGGCAACCAGAAAAATCCGCGCCTTTGAGGCCGCACAGCAGTGGCCATGGACACCGGTGATATTCCTGACCGGGTCTGATACCTCGGAAAATATGGTCTTGGCGATTGATGCCGGCGGTGATGATTTTTTGCCCAAGAACTTATCTGAGGGTGTGCTGCGCGCGAAAATGAAGGCGCTGGTGCGAATTGTCGAAATGAGAGGGAAATTGCAACAAGCAGAAAAGCTGGCCACGATAGGCCGCTTGGCGGCGGGCGTGGCGCACGAGATCAATACGCCGATCGGTTATGTCTATTCCAATCTGGGCGCGCTGGAAAAATATGTTCAGGCTACCTTCAGCATGCTCGATCTGTACGAACAGACGGAATCAGCGATTAGTGATGCGGGGGTGCATGAAAAGCTGCATGAGGCCAGAGACAAGCTGGATATTGCATATCTCAAGGAAGATATGCGTGCCTTGATCGATGAGTCCAGAACAGGGATTGTGCGGGTCAAGACTATCGTGCAGAACCTGAAGGATTTTTCGCACGTGGATAACCTTGATGACTGGTGTTGCACTGATCTGCATCGCGAATTGGAAAATACGTTGAATATCATCGACAACGACCTCACGGTTAAAGCGGAAGTAGTCAGGGAGTACGGTGAATTGCCCGAGGTTGAGTGTCTGCCTGCACAGCTTAATCAGGTGTTCATGAGTCTGCTGGAAAATGCAGCCTATGCCATTGAGACGCGCGGTACGATCACGATACGCACCGGGCAACAGGGTGAAGAGGTGTGGGTTGAAATTGGCGATACCGGCGTGGGCATTCCCGTGGAAAATCTGAAAAGAATTTTCGATCCGTTTTTTACCACCAAGCCCATCGGTAAGGGAGCCGGGTTGGGACTGTCGCTGTCCTACGGAATTATTCAGAAGCATCACGGCAGAATCGAGGTGCAGAGCATCGTGGGCAAGGGTACGACTTTAAGAGTGAGCCTGCCAGCAAAACAGCCATTATAAAAGGCCTGTCTGGCACATAACATCGGTGGAATACGGGCGTGAAATCAATATGGCTGAACTGGACGAAGCTGCACGCAAACTGACCATCAAACTGGTCTACTATGGACCGGCTATGAGCGGTAAAACCAGCAACCTGATTGCGCTGCATAATCTGTTGTCACCTGATTTGAAGGGCGAGATCATGACGCTGGAAACGCAGAACGACAGGACGCTGTTCTTCGACTTGTTGCCGCTGGGTTTTCGCACACCCTCCGACTGGCTGGTCAAATTCAAACTCTACACGGTTCCCGGGCAGGTGGCGCATGATGCGACGCGCAAGGCCGTTTTGTCGCGGGCCGATGGCGTGGTGTTTGTAGCGGATTCACAGTCTTCGCAAGGGGTCAATAATGCCGAGTCATTTCAGAATCTTGAAGAGAACGTACGGCGCGTCGGTCTGGATTTTGAGACCTTGCCCCTGGTGGTGCAGTTTAATAAACGCGACCTGCCCAATGTGCTGACTGAAGAAGAGATACAGGCACGCTGGTCAGCTGCACCCTGGCCGCTGATGATGGCGTCCGCGCTGACAGGTATGGGTGTCAAAGAAACCTTCGCAAGCTTGCTGGAGTCAGTCTATGCTGCACTGGACCCGCGTTTTTCCCTGTATGAGACCCTGGGGGTAGACAGGCATGCCTTTATTCACGCTGTGACAGGAGAGGCGTTTGCAAATTCAGACTAGAGGATATGACAGCGTATTGAGTCTGCAAGAATTGCTGTCCGGTGTTGTGCCCGATAAGCTGTCTGCTGCTTTGACTGGATTGCTGGGTGCGCCGGCACGGGTTGTGTCCGCCGATGGCGCATGGGTGATGAGTAACGCAGCGTGTCTGCCTGAAACCGCGCGTCGGCTGCCACTGATTCACGATCTGGAAGCCGCAGGATTTCTTGAAACCACGGCGCAAGATGAGGCCCGTATTCGTGCTGTTGTGAGTATTCTGGAGGCCTTGATGCGCGCGGGTGCGCGCTACTTTATGGCGTCCGAGATGCACCTCGAAGTGGTGACGGCAGACTACGAAGAATTGCAGCGCCGACATATTGCGCTGGCCGAATCCGAAGCGCGCTACAAGGCGCTGTCAGCGCATCTGGAAGAACGCGTCAAGGAGCAGGTGAACACCATCGAGTCTGCCCGCCGTCAGCTATATCAGACCGAGAAACTGGCCTCGGTCGGCCAGTTGGCGGCAGGGGTGGCGCACGAGATCAACAATCCGATCGGTTTTATTCGCAGTAACCTGAGTACGGCGCAGTCCTATGTGCAGAAATTCCAGCTTCTGGCAGAACAAATTAAGTCCAGCAGTGATCTCGCATTGCTGGGCGCATGGAAGAACGCTGATCTCGACTTTGTGCTGGAAGATTTTCCATCGTTGCTGCAGGAGAGCGTGAGCGGCGCCGATCGCGTGGCACGCATCGTCAGTGATCTCAAGAGTTTTTCCAGCGTGGATCAGGCCGAAGAAGAGATCGTTGATCTCAACGACAATATCCGTTCAGCCTGCAATGTGGCGGCCAGCCAGATCAACAGTCGTGCCGAACTGAAATTGAGCCTGGGCGAATTGCCGCGGTTGCGCTGCAAAGCCGGGCACTTGAGTCAGGTGTTTCTCAATCTGTTGCTCAATGCAGCGCATGCGATGAAACAGCGCGGCGAAATACACATTCAGAGCGGTGTTGAAAACGGTCAGATTGTCATACGTTTTATAGATACCGGATGCGGTATTCCGCCTGAGATTCTGGCGCGTATTTTCGATCCGTTTTTTACCACTAATGATGTGGGCGCAGGCACGGGGCTGGGCTTGACCGTGAGCCGCGACATCATCGTGGCGCATGGCGGCAGCATAGACGTGAGCAGCGAACCTGATCAGGGATCAACCTTTACCATCCATTTACCCATCGATCGAAGGAATACTTAATATGGCCGGTTACGCATCCCTGTTTACCGGTGCCGCACCGACCGAGAAAGCCGCTGAGCACCCGGCCAGCTACCGCATTCTGCTGGTGGACGATGAGATTAACGTGCTCAAGGCGTTGCAGCGTGTGTTCCGGCAGGAAAATTATGTGGTGGAGATGGTGACCAGCGGTCAGGCGGCGCTGGACTTGCTGCGCCGTGAGCCATTTCACCTGATGATTTCGGACTACATGATGCCCGGCATGACCGGTGCCGAACTGCTCAGGCAGGTCAAGGCGATCAAACCGGAAGTCATCCGTATCATGCTGACAGGGCATGCTGATACCGGGGCGGTGATGGGGGCCATTAACGAAGGTGCGGTGTACAAGTTTATCCTGAAACCGTGGAACGACGATGACTTGCGGGTGACGGTCGCCCTTGCGCTGGAACAATATGATCTGATTCAGAAAAATAAAACGCTGCAACAGGACAATGCACAGAAATCCAAAGAGATCAGCGCGCTTGCCAAACTGACAGTCAGCAACCGCAGTCAGCTGGCGATCATGTTGAACAAGAAAAACCTGTTGAACAGTCAGCAGGTGCAGGAGCTGTACCGGCTGCAACAGCAGAAAAAAGAACCCCTGATCAAGCTGCTGCTGGAACGCGACTGGGTCTCTGAAAAAACCATCCACGACATCCTGCGCAAAGAGTTACTGATCGAGGAAGTCTCGCTTGCTGAATTTCAGATCGATGTCGCGGTTGCTGCACTGATTCCGCGCAGTTTCTGCGAGCGCCAGCTGGTCGTGCCGTTGCGCCTGGAAGGAAAACGCCTGCTGCTGGCATTGGCTGACCCGTTGGATGTCGGGCTGCTCGATGACTTGCGCTTTGTATCGGGCCTTGAGATTCAGCCGGTCATCTCCAGTGTGGCAAGCATCCGGGCCAAGCTTGCGGAAATGTACGGCAGCGAGATCGATTTCAAGGACCTTGAAACACTGGTTTCCGGTCCCGACCCCTACGAGGGGATCGAAGTCGTCATCGAGGAGGAAGATAACCAGTCGCTGGAAGACTTGCTGCGCGACACCAACGAGCCGCCAGCGATCCGTCTGGTGAACGCCGTGATTCTTGAAGCCGTGAGACTAGGTGCCAGCGATATACATATCCAGCCGCGCACCAAGAGTGTGATGGTGCGCTACCGCATCGACGGGGTGCTGGTGGACAAGATACAGATACCGAATTCCTTGCTGCAATCGCTGGTGTCGCGTCTGAAGGTGATGGCGGAGATGGATATCAGCGAACGGCGGCGTCCGCAGGATGGACGCATCACCGTCAAGACACCGTTGCGCATCGTCGATCTGCGTATTTCCACCTTGCCCACCATCAACGGGGAAAAGGTGGTGATGCGCATTCTGGATCGCAATTCGGCTATCGTCGGTCTGGACGGACTGGGTTTCTCACCAGGCGATCTCCAAAAAATACTCAATATGGTGGACAAGCCGCAGGGACTTGTACTGACCACCGGCCCTACCGGCAGCGGCAAAACAACGACACTCTACGCACTGTTACAACACAACGCCTCGCCTACCAAGAATTACGTCACTATCGAGGATCCGGTGGAGTACTACATGGATCAGGCAGGCCAGGTATTGATCAAGGAGAAGATCGGCCTGACCTTTCCGGTGGTGCTGCGCACCATTCTGCGTCAGGATCCGGATGTGATATTGCTGGGCGAGATACGCGATTTCGAGACGGCGGAAGTCGCGTTTCATGCGGCGCTGACGGGGCATCTGGTGTTTTCGACGTTGCACACCAATTCGGCCGTGGCAACCCTCTCACGATTGTTTGATCTGGGGCTGAAACCTTACGTGGTCGCCACCGCATTGGAGGGCATCGTTGCGCAGCGTCTGACCCGGAAAATCTGTGAACATTGTCGTGAGCCGGTTTCCCCTGAGCCTGAATTATTGGCAAGGCTGGGGCCGTTATTCTCGCAATCCAGCATGACGGCCTTTAAAGGAAGGGGCTGCGATCGCTGCAACGGCAGCGGCTACAAGGGACGTATCGGTTTGTATGAAGTGCTGACCTTAAACGACAAGATGCGTCATCTGATCAACAGCGATGCCACGATCATGGAGATTACCAGTTATGCACGGGAAATGGGTACCTCAACCCTGCTGGAAGATGGGCGCAGCAAGGTGATTCAAGGCGTGACCACGTTGGAGGAGTTGTTGCGCGTGCTGGGTCCGCAGTAGCGATACGCGGAAGTGGATGGGTGAGGCAGTCAGCCGGGCACGCGGGCAGGCAGGGTTACGCCATCAGCGCCACGCTTTTGACCTGTGCAAAGACGTGCATACCGATTTTCAGATCGAGCAGGTCGCGCGAACGACGCGTGATGCGCGACAGCAGCATGTGATCGTCGCCCACGCTCATCCTTGCCACGACCTTGTCCGGACCTTCGTCGCGCAGCTCAGTGATGCGGGCCTCAAGTATATTGCTGATGCTCGATGCGCTCGGATGCTGCAGGGCGATGCTCACATCGCGCGCCAGCACGCGGGCGCGCACCGTAGCGCCCAGGGGTTGCGCCACCCGTCCCACCCACAGGCTGCCGCCTGAAAAATCCAGCCGCGTCAGTGCATAAGCCTCGTCATGCACAGCTACGACGGCCTCGATCATTGCGCCTGCATCATCCAGATGCGCGGTCGGCAGATCGAGCCGCGACAAGGTCTCATTCAACGCACCGCTGGCGATCACGCGCCCCTGTTGCAGCAGCACCAGGTGATCGGCCAGTCGCACCACTTCATCCAGCGCATGACTGACATAGAGCACGGGTATTTCAAGTTCGCGATGCAATCGTTCCAGATAGGGCAGAATCTCCAGACGGCTGGTGTTGTCGAGTGCGGCGAGTGGCTCATCCATCAGCAGAATTGCGGGGCTGACAAGCAGTGCGCGACCGATGCCGACGCGCTGGCGCTCTCCGCCGGACAGGCTGGCCGGGTTTTTTCGATCGATCAGGCGGGACAATCCCAGCCATTCCACTACCTGCGCCACTTGTACCTGCCTGTCGGCAGGCCGGATGCGCTGGTAACCATATTCCAGATTGGCGCGCACCGTCAGATGCGGGAACAGGCTGGCCTCCTGAAATACGAATCCCAGCGGCCGCTGATGGGTTTTTATCCAGGTTTTGTCGTCCTGCCAGACATCCCCGTTCACCCGCAAAGAGCCCGTTGCACGTTCTAGGCCGGCGATGCAGTGCAACAGCGTGGTTTTGCCGGAACCTGACGGGCCGAACAGCGCCGTCACCCCGGTTGCGGGCGCGCTGAACGCGGCATCCAGCGCAAAATCTTCGCGTTGCAGGGTGAAGTGTGCGTGTATGCCGCTCATCGGACGATCCTTGCACTGCCTGAAAGATAGAGCGCCAGCAGTACCATGAAGGAGAATGCCACCATGCCGCCTGAGAGCCATTGCGCCGCGCCGTATTCCATCGCCTCGACATGGTTGTAAATGGCAACCGAAAGCACGCGGGTCTCGCCCGGAATGTTGCCGCCCAGCATCAGCACCACGCCGAACTCGCCGACCGTGTGCGCAAAAGTCAGGATGATCGCGGTAAAGAATCCGGGACGCGCCAGCGGCAGCGCAACGCTTGCAAAACGATCCCAGGCGCCGGCACGCAAGGTGGCCGCCACTTCCAGCGGGCGAGGCCCCATGGATTCAAAGGCGTTCTGAATCGGTTGCACGGCAAAAGGCAGGGAAAACAGCACGGAACCGATGACCAGTCCTGAAAAGGTGAACGGCAGTGTGCCCAGGTGCAGGGCGCGGGTCAACTCGCCCACGACGCCTTGCGGTCCCATCAGCAGCAGCAGATAAAACCCCAGCACGGTGGGCGGCACCACCAGCGGCAGGGCGACCATCGCCGCGATGAGGTTTTTGTACCACTTGTGGCTCATCGCCAGCCACCACGCCAGCGGGGTGGCGATCAGCAGCAGCAGACAGGTGGTGGTGCTCGCCAGTTTTAGCGTCAGCCAGACAGACTGCATATCTTCAGATGACAGTGTAATCATGATTTTTTACATACGGTTTGGTGCTATCAGCTACCAGTGACGGGTGTTTGGCCCTTTTAGGGCAGCGCGTAGCCGAAGCTGCGTATCACTTGGGCGGCCTGCTCGCCCTTCAGAAAATTCAAAAACGCCTGTGCGGCGGCCTTGTCCTTTGCCGATGATAACAGTACCGCGCTTTGACGGATCGGGCTGTATAAATTGTCAGGAACCTGCCACCAGGATCCTGCGCTGATCTTGCCATCGTGTGTGATTTGCGACAGGGCAACAAAGGCCAGATCGGCATTGCCCGTGGCGGCAAACTGATAGGTTTGACCGATGCTCTCTCCAGTTACGAGCTTGCTTTGCGCGTCATCCCAGCAACCCAGTTTTTGAAGTGTTTCCTGGGCTGCCAGACCATAAGGCGCCAGTTTCGGGTCGGCGATTGCCAGTCTCTTGTATGCGTTGCGGCACAATATCGCGCCCCTGGCGTCGATGAGGCCTGGCTGCGCGCTCCACAGCGCCAGTTTGCCCAGCGCATAAACGAAGCGCGAACCTGCTACACCCAATCCTTCCTGTTCCAGGCGCGCAGGGGTTTTTTCATCGGCGGAAAGAAACACGTCGAAGGGCGCGCCCTGTTTGATCTGCGCATAGAACTTGCCGGTCGACCCGAAACTGAGTTTGACAGTATTTCCGCTCTCTTTCTGAAACAGTGCGGCGATCTGTTGCATGGGCGCCGTGAAATTGGCGGCGGTTGCGACACTGACTTCTCCGGCAAAAGCGTTTACACACATCAGGCCGAACAATAATGTGCTCATGCGTAAAATGGCGGTATACATTTTCTATCCTTTGGTGAAATAACGTTATCAGCTGACAAGCAAAATCAGGGCCATATTGTAATTCATCCGGCCTGTTGCGCGCTGTGTACCTGTCCTGCTGTTTCAGTTTAGAGTTTTTTGCGCCAATTTGTTATCATGCAAGGACTGGAATCGGATACGCGTTGCGCAGGCTGGTGTCCGAATCGAATTGGTGTCGTACTTCCCCTAAAATGAATGAGTTGAATTGATGCAACCCTGCCGGAAAAATCCCATGCTTAATTGTTTTCTCCTTAGCCCATGCGCATCCTGATCAGCAACGACGATGGCTATTTCGCGCCCGGCCTGGTGTGCCTCGCCGAGCACCTGTCCAAAATCGCCGAGGTGGTAGTGGTGGCGCCCGAACGCGACCGCAGTGGCGCCAGCAACTCATTGACGCTGGATCGCCCGCTCAAATTAAAACGTGCCGCCAGCGGTTTTCATTACGTCAATGGCACGCCAACCGATTGTGTGCATCTGGCGGTGACCGGCATGCTCGATTACCAGCCCGATATGGTGGTCTCCGGCATCAATGCCGGCGCCAACATGGGCGACGATACGATTTATTCCGGCACTGTGGCGGCGGCGACCGAAGGCTATCTGCTGGGTATCCCGGCGATCGGCATTTCGCTGGTAGGTCGGGAATTGCGCTATTACGAGACGGCGGCACGCGTCGCAGTGGATCTGGTGCAGCGCTTCGCCTGCCAGACGCATGCGCAGCCCTGGTTGCTGAATGTGAATGTGCCGGATATTCCCTACGAAGAACTTCAGGGGATCGAAGTCACGCGTCTGGGCAAACGGCATAAGGCGGAACCGGTGATCAAGGCGCAAAGCCCTACCGGTGAGACGGTGTATTGGGTGGGGGCGGCCGGTAAAGCGCAGGATGCGGGTGAGGGCACGGATTTTTATGCGCTGAGTCAGCAGCGCGTGTCGCTCACGCCGTTGCAGATCGACCTGACCCAATACGGCCAGATGGAAGCGATAGGCTTATGGCTGGGTCCGCAATGAACCAGCGCGTGAACGGCATCGGCATGACCTCTGCGCGTACCCGGCAGCGCATGATAGAACGCTTGCGGGATCAGGGTATCAAAGACGAGGCGGTGCTGGCCGCGATGTATGAAGTGCCGCGGCATTTATTTGTCGATGAGGCGCTGGCGAGCCGCGCCTATGATGACGTCTCGCTGCCGATCAATTATGAGCAAACCATCTCGCAGCCCTATATCGTGGCGCGCATGATTGAGGTGTTGCGCGCATCGGCCGGACGGCCGATCAGACGGGTGCTGGAGGTGGGCACGGGGTGTGGTTATCAGGCGGCCGTTCTGGCGCATGTGTTTCCCGAAGTCTACAGCATGGAACGCATTGCCCCGTTGTATGAGCGCGCCCGGAAAAATCTGGCTGATTTGAATATTACCAACGTCGACGTGCGTTATGCGGATGGCAGTGCCGGCTTGCCGGAGGCCGCGCCCTTTGACGGAATTATCATGGCGGCGGCCGCCCCGGTGATGTCGGAGACGTTGCGGGCGCAGCTGGCCGTCGGCGGCCGTATGGTGCTGCCGGTGGGGCGTCAGGAACAGTGGCTGTATCTGGTTGAGCGTGAAGCGCGAGGCTTTTGCGAATCGCGGCTTGAAATGGTGAAATTTGTACCTCTGTTGATGGGAAAAGCATGAAAAGGATTTTTGCAGCGCTGCTTGTCGGGGCTTTGCTGGCCGGATGTGCCTCCAGTGGTCATCGTGCACCGGTGGTTGAGCGGGGAGGGATAACCGGGAAAAATGTCGAGAAATTCGCTGCGTCTGAAAAAGACTGGCGACCCCGTGTGCATGTGGTGCAAAAGGGAGATACACTGTTTGCCATCGCCTTTAATTATGGCCTGGATCCGCGTGAACTGGCCGAACTGAACGGTATCAAGGACCCGAACCTGATTCAGATCGGGCAGCAGATTAAACTATTCCCTGAAGCGGCTGTGGCCCCGGTGACGCCAGCCGCACCCGTGGCGGCAAACCGCGCTGCCACGTCGCTGGTGAAAGAACAACCCAAGCTGGTGAAATATCCCTATAGTGCAGCGGCCGTTGCAAAAGCGGAGGCGGTGCAGGGGGAAAGTGAACGCGCCGTCGTCAAAGGCGACGCGAAGCCTGAGTCTAAACCTGAGCCTAAAACTGAATCCAAGGTTGAAGCTAAACCCGACGCGCGCGTTGCAGCCAAACCTGAAGCCGAGGGGCCGCCAGCTGGCGGCGAAGATGCGCTGGAATGGAGCATGCCGACACAGGGCAAGCTGATCGGGGGTTTTTCAGAATCCGATAATCGCAAGGGTATCGACATCGCCGGCCGTCTCGATCAGCCGATTTATGCCAGCGCACCGGGTAAGGTGGTGTACAGTGGAAACGGCTTGCGTGGTTACGGTAAATTATTGATTATAAAGCATAATAAAACATACTTGAGCGCCTATGCGCATAATGACAAATTGCTGGTTAAAGAAGGCGATACGGTGATCCGCGGGCAGAAAATTGCCGAAATGGGCAATTCCGACAGCGATCAGGTCAAGTTGCATTTCGAGGTGCGTCGTCTGGGTAAACCGGTGGATCCGGCGAACTATTTGCCGCTCTCCAAACCCTGAATCCGGTCTATGCGGGAAGTGTGAGACGGGCTTGTCGGGCCTACGCTGAAAACGCTGCTGCAAAATTTTATAGTACAAACATTACGGAAATATTGAATGGGAAATCAAACACAAATCGATACTCAGGTGGCTGAGGATATTTTAAAAACCATACGCATTCCGCCCTGTCCCGAGGTGGTCATGGCGCTGATGGAAGAAGCGCGTCAGGACGATGTGGATTTTGCAAAGCTGGTCAAGCTCATCAGCGGTGACGTGGGGCTGGCCGCCTCCATGCTGAAAACGGCCAATTCTCCGTTTTTTGCGCTGCGTAACAAGGCAAATTCGGTACAACAGGCGGTATCGGTATTGGGTATCAAGAATCTGATCCAGATCGTCAGAGGATCCGCGCTGCAAAATGCGCTGGGGGGCGAAAAAGTCCACATGGAGCGTTTCTGGGAGCGTTCCAATTTCACGGCGGTGGTTTGCTCTCACATGGCGAACCATGTAGAAGGAATTTCCCGCGAAGAGGCGTACACCTACGGCCTGTTTCATGACTGCGGTATCCCCATCCTGATGGCGAAATTTGCGGATTACAAGGAAAAACTGGCCGTCTCCAACAAGAGCGCTGCGCTCATCATTCACATCGAAGATCAGCATTATGCGACCAACCATGCCATCGTCGGCAATATGCTGGCGCGCAACTGGTGCCTGCCTGAAATCATCTGCCAGGCGATACTGGTGCATCACGATCACACCATTTTCACCCACCGCAGTGATCGCATTCCGCCCGCGGCCTGTACGCTGGTGGCCATCCAGCTGGTGGCCGAGCACATCGTCGCGGCTTTTTTAGGTAAGGAGGACGATGCGGAATGGCATCTTTCCGGTCAGCATGCTCAGGACTATCTGGGACTCAATGACGACGATATGGCGGATATCAGGGAAGATGCGCTGGCTGAACTGGAAGAAGTGCGTGCCTACCGCTGATGCGTGATAGCCTCCTGACGGTCGTCGACCATGACCGCAACAGCGCGGCCTTGCGTTACGTGTATCCGGTGGTCTCACGCCGCGCAGGGGGGGTGTCGGTCGGCATCAATCTCAACACGAATAATGCCTGTAACTGGCGCTGCCTTTACTGTCAGGTGCCGGATTTGACGCTGGGCACTGCGCCGCCTGTAGATATGGTGTTGCTGGAAATCGAGCTGCGCAGTTTCTTAACTGAATTGCTGCACGGCGACTTCATGCAGACACGCGTCCCTGAAGGTGCGCGGCGCATCAACGATATCGCGCTGTCCGGTAACGGAGAACCCACCAGCGCGGCCGAATTTTCGCAGGTCATCGAACTGATCGGCCGTGTACGCCTTGAGCTGGCTATACCGGAAACCGTGAAAACCGTGTTGATCACCAATGGCAGTCTGCTGCATCGCCCTGACGTTCAACAGGGCCTGCGCGCGATGGCGAAAATCAGCGGCGAAGTATGGTTCAAGCTGGATCGCGCAAGCGAGGCCGGTATGCTGCAAATCAACGATACCCGCGCGCGCATGACTCAGGTGCGCAGCAACCTTATCGCCGCGATCAGCTGCTGTCCTGTCTGGCTGCAAACCTGCTGGTTCGCGCTGGATGGTGCGCCGCCCGCCACACAGGACGAAGACGATTATCTGAACCTGTTGTCAGAAATTCTGCGCGAAGGTCATCCCTTGCGCGGAGTTTTACTCTACGGACTCGCACGTCCGTCACAGCAAGCGGAGGCGATGCGCCTGTCCGCCTTATCTGCTGCGACGCTACAGGCTTTTGCTGACCGCATTGCCGGCCTCGGTTTGCCCGTTAAAGTCAGCGCGTAGTTTTCGGGTATCGGATCAGCATGAATTTTAACCGGGATTCATTGTTGCAATCGCCGCTGTTCGCGCCGCTGCATCCGGTTATCGCCAATATCAACGTTGAAGGTTTTCCCACGCTCGAAGAATTGAACGCACAGCTTTCAGCGCGCCAGCCCGTGGTGCAAAACGGCAAGGCGCTGCGCTTCGTGGAACAGGGGCAGGGACGTCTGGCGTTCGAGGCGCAGTACGAGCCGCGCTGTTATCTCACCGGTGAGGTGCAGACCCGTGCGGAAAACTGGCATGATTTGTTGAATGCGCTGGTGTGGCTCACCTTTCCCAAAGCCAAGGCGGCGATCAATGCGCGTCATTACCGGGCGCTGATGGAGGCTGCCTCACCGGAAAATTCCAGTAGGCTGCTGAAAAACGTGATGAGCGAAGCCGAGACAAGGAAAAAAGGGGCGAGAAAGCGGAATTTACACAGAGTAAATGAGCATTTAGAGCCACTTTTTGACGCGGTATCGGCAAGCGTAATAGTTTTGCAGCAGCCTGCTAGTCAGCGTGGCGCGGCGCGCGACACGAATACGTTGCTGGATGAATCGGGCGTAATCGTGGCCTATGCCGATGATGAGCTGGCCGGCTTGCTGCGCAATTTTCAGTGGCGTGAATTGTTCTGGACGCGGCGTGAACAGCTAAAATCCCGTATGGGTTTTTTTGTGTTTGGTCACGGTCTGTATGAAAAGGCTATAAACCCTTACATCGGTATGACCGGGCAGGGGACGCTGCTGGCGGTGGAACAGGAATTCTTCAGCTGGCCAGTGAAACAGCAGTCGGCGCATCTGGATATGCTGCTGGCAGACTATCTGGCTGATCCTGAGCATTGCAGCAGTACACGCGAACTGTCGCCGGTGCCGCTGCTGGGTGTGCCGGGCTGGGCCGCTGACAACGAACACGCGGCGTATTACGATAATACCGATTATTTTCGCGCGGGCAGGCGTGCTGCCAATACGAGGCTTCTTGAGCGAACGGATAAATGATGTATCTTGCGTATTTGTAAATTCATCAGCAATCGCTCATAATCGCAGCGTTTCCTTATTTTGAGGTGGCTATGCTTTTTTTTGACATGTTTCGACACGATCCCGAGTACATTGAAATTGCAGCCGGTGAGGTGCTGTTTCGGGAAGGGGACGTCGGCGAGGCGATGTATATCCTGATCGAAGGTGAGGCGGAAATCACCATATCCGGCGTGCTTTTTGAAAAATGCGTGCCGGGCACGTTTATGGGCGAGTTGGCTGTGATTGACGGTACTCCGCGCTACGCGACCGTGACGGCATTGACGGACTGCAAGTTTGTGGTGGTTGACAAAAAACGCTTCCATTTTCTGGTGGACGAAGCGCCGAGCTTTGCAATCGACGTGATGCGCGTGATGGCGCAAAGAATCAGAAGCTGCGATCAGCGTATCCTGGCGCAAGCGCTGGGACAGACGACTGGGTCAGATTGAATCCAGCAGCAGTTTGGTACCGATAATATAGAGAAATAAGGCAAAGATTTTTTTGAGTGTGGCCACTGGGAGTTTGTGCGCCGCCCGTGCGCCGTAAGGGGCGATTAACATGCTGGCAATCACCATGCAGGCTAAAGAAGGAAGGTGGATGAACCCCAGGCTCCAATTCGGCAGGCTCTTGACCGGAAAACCATTAAATACATAGCCTAACGTTCCGGCGACGGCAATGGGAAATCCGATCGCGGCTGAGGTGCCGATGGCATGATGCATCCTGATATTGTTCGACGTCATAAAGGGCACGGATAAAGCGCCGCCGCCGATGCCGACAAAGCTGGATACGATGCCAATGATGCCGCCTGCGAGGAACATGCCGGGTGCACCCGGTAGCTGGCGCGTCGGTTTGGGTCTGAAATTGAACAAAAGCTGGGTTGACACGTAGAAGATAAATACGATAAAGACATCCTTGAGCAGATTTGCAGGCAGCCTGGCTGCCAGAAAGGTGCCGGCCAGCGTGCCTGTCAGAATGCCGGGCGTGATGCGTTTGACGATGCTCCAGTTGACGGCGTGGTGGGCATGGTGTGCACGCAGGCTGGATATCGAGGTAAACATGATGCTGGCAAGTGAGGTGCCGATCGCGATGTGCATCAAATGGTCTGCCGAAAAATGCTGGGCGGTGAAGATAAACATCAGGATAGGCACGATCACGACACCGCCGCCCACGCCCAACAGGCCTGCCAGAAATCCGGCGATGCTGCCTGCAACAAGATAAAGCACGATGAATTCCCAGTCTGTCATGAATATGTTCCTGTGTGCGGGTTAGATGGGGCGGTTTGTCGCATCGCTACGCTAACCAGTCAGCCAAGGCCTGATAGTGCACAAAGTCGCCTACCGCACGAGCCCTGATTTGCGGATGTGCTGCCTCGATCAGTCTTGCCAGATCGTTACCCGGACCGATTTCGATCGCCGTATCAATGCCGGATTCAGCCAGCGCAGCCATGCAGTCATTCCACCGGATGGTCGAGGATATCTGCTGTGACAGGGTGCTGATGGCGTCCTCGCGGGATTTGACCGGCAGCGCATTAACCGAGCCGAGCACGGTGACTTGTGGCGCAGTTATTGAACTTTCCCGCAGAATAGTCTGGAAGGATGCGCTAGCTGCCGCGAGATAGTGGCTATGAGCAGGAATGCTGACGGGTAAACGTACAAGATTCGGATTTATTGCCTGAAAATCGGCGACAAAACACGCAATTGCGTCAAAGGGTCCTGCCAGCACTTCTTCGCCGGTGCGCCTGATGATGACAACATCGAGGCCATAGTGTGCAATCGCACGATTGCGGGCGGCCAATGTGGCAGGTGAGACACGTCCCCGCCACAACACCATGCAACCGCCTTTGAGGCCCACTGATGCTTCGTCCATCAGACGTGCACGACACTTCACCAGTCTGAAAGTATCGAGAACATCCAGAGAGCCTGCGATAAAGTAGGCAAGCAATTCACCCAGTGAGTAGCCCGCGACCAGACTGATGCCGGGCAACAGCGCTTTGATGCGCGTCCAGGTCGCTATCTGATAATAAGCGATGGCAAATTGTGCATTGGCGTTCTGAAAAATCGCCGCTTCATCAAGCGCATGCCACCACGTTGCCACATCCTGCCCCAATACTTCGCTTGCAGCATCGCGTATTTCCCTGCATTCGGGTGCGATAAGCAGCTCATCCAGCATCTCGCGGCGCTGTCCTGACTGACCTGAGCAAAGGATTGCGAGCCGCATGTCAGGCAGGCTCGATCTGATGTGCCGTCCAGCTCGCAGCGAGCAGATCGGCACTGCCGCCCGGGCTCAGATTCCGGTTAACGAATTCACGATGCAGCGCGAGCAGACGGTGCTGCCAGTCTGGTGCATCCACACCACCGGCGCGGTTAAACGTTGCGGCAGATGCCTGTACAAAAGCCAGCCCGTGCACCCCTTTTCGCCACAGCAAATTGGTGTCCGTCAGATATTCCATCAGAACCAGCAACGTACCAATCTGTGCTGTTTCGATATTGTGCCCGGCTGCAAGATGCCGGCGCAGGGCAGGCAGGCCGATGTGATAGACAGTCGGAAAGCCCGCCGCAGCCTCTTCCCTCGCCCCGCCTGCTGCAAACTGCCGGAATGCAATATTGCCGTGAGAAGCGGGCGACTGGCGGCGACTGGCTGCAATCTCGCATCCCCATGTCCCGGCAACCACGGTGCCGCAGTCGAGATTTGCCAGTATTTTGTCCGTCTGTCGCAGGGCTGCGGCGGCAACCAGCAGGCCGAGATTGAATATGGCGCCGCGATGGGTATTCACCCCGCAGGTTGCGCGCAGCATTTTCTGCTCGGCGCTGACGCCGAGCGTCTGAAGGTCTGTGAATGACTGTCCGAGCGCGCCGGCACGGGCCAGCGCGGCGAAACTGCCTTGCAGCGCTTCGATGCTGGATAGAAAAGTGCCGATATGCATGTCTCGATGGCTGCCGGAATCCACCGGTGTCACGAGGCCCGGCTTGGGCCAGGCCATTGCTTCAAACCTGAGTGCATCGAGACAAATGTGCTCAAGGTCTGCGTAATACGCAGGGGAACAGGTGGCAGGTTTTGCGATGACTTGCATTTCAGGCGCAAGCGAAGAAATGATCGACGGGAATGAGGCGGGCTTCACAGTCCGACTTGGCAAGCACACGAAGATGGCCTCCGGTGCGTACCGCCGATGCCAGTTCCCGCCAGGCAGTCGCCCAGCCATCCGGCATCAACACTTCCCCGTCGATGCGCGGTGTTTGCAGGGGATACGCTTCCAATGCCGCCAGCAGTGCACCCAGCTGTGTGTGCGGATTGCATTCGATGAGCAGGTCGAGATCGCTCGCTGCATCCAGGAAATTCACGCAGCTTGCAGCCTGAAATGACAGCGAACCGTACACGCGCGCGACAGCGTGATGTTGCTCGAACACTTTTTGCAGTTGGTGCATACCTTCTCGCCAGCGCTGCGGTGCATATGCGATCGTATCCGTCAGCAGCAAAGGGCGGGTGTGGCGAATGATGGCGCTGCGAGGGACTTGCAGCAAGATGCGCGTGCGCATCGGTGGCTGTGTGAAGCCCAGTGCGACCGTATCATCTGATTGATCTGCGCTTTGTCGGGCCATGACCAGCGGGCGTCCCTGCTTCACCCAGTTGCGGGCAAACCAGGCATTGTCAGTCGCGGCAACAAAGGAGCCGGCATCCGCATCGGGATTCAGCCAGACCAGATCGTGGCGACGCGGTGCGTTCATGAGCCGGCAACCAGTTGCGCAATCGGCGCGGCAAGCATGCGTCCTTCACGTGTCAGACCGATGTCCGCGCGGCTATCCGTGTCCGCAATATTGTCAAGCGCAGCGCTCAGTCGTACCGCCCAGTTATCTGTCCTGGACCAGATTTCGTGGATACCGCCCATACGCCAGTAATTTTCGGCGCCGGGTGCGAATACCGGAGAATCTGCTGCGAGGGCTTCCAGTTTTTCCAGGCTGATTTTGGTGATGCGCGACATCGCGCGCAGATCCATCACGCGTACCTCTGCATCGGGCAGTGCGCAGATGCGATCGGCGAGCATGCCATAGGCGAGAAAGCCGCCGCTGACCGCCTCGCCATTGATCAGGGTCAGCAGAAGGTGACCTTGTCTGCGTGCCAGATCGACACTTTGCGCAATATGCGCGAAATAGCTGTTAAGACCCAGCAGCTCATCGTGCCGCGTCAGCGCCTGTCCTTGCGTGTCGGCGATGAAGATGATCTGGCGGGGCGGGTTGCCAACATCGGTGCGTACCACATCGAGAATCGCATCAGCAATTTTCAATGCGAGCTGTATATCGATTGCCGCATGGTCAATCGTGCCGATCACAGCCACATCCTGATTGCCTGTGTTCGCATGCCCTTTAAGGAACAGGCCCTCGGTTGCAATATCATGTGCCTGAAACAGCCGGTTGAAAAGCACGTTCATGTCGATACCTCAAGCTGGCGGTTGAATTCATCGACGGTCAACTCGGGAATGATCGATGCATTGGCGAAACGTGCCTGCCAGATTTCCCGTCCGTCCCGTGCCGCTGAAAATACTGCACTGCGCTCAGTCAGTTTCGCCTGTGCTGCAAGCAGGGTTGCCAGTGTCGCAGGTACAAGCGGCTCTGACTGGTAGCGTTTGATCAGCTCGATTGCGGCACTGCGAAAGGCCGGGATATGATCGTCTACCAGTCTAGTGGCGTCCCCCAGGGTGCGGCGCAATTTGCCGCCGGTAATCCGCCAGACCAGCGCGCGATCGCGTGAGTCGAATTCCTCCACACCCTTGACGGTTTCGATCACCTCGGGACCTGACAGACTGAGCCTGCCCTGTTCGGACATAACGACCTCGCTGCATAACCGGGTGACGATGCCCATCCCGCCAAATGCTCCGCAGGAACCGCCGACCAGCGCGAAAACCGGGATGCCTGCCGCCTGAACGCGCAAGACGGCGCGCATGATTTCTGAAATCGCGATCAGTCCGGCGTTGGCTTCATGCAGTCGTACCCCGCCCGAATCTACCAGCAGCAGCACAGCCGCGGGCTGTTCTGTAAGGGCTTTGTCGAGCAGGCCGCGCAACTTCGCGCCGTGAACTTCGCCGACCGCGCCGCCATTAAAACGCCCTTCCTGGGCGGCGATCAAAATTTTGTGACCAGCAAGCTTTGCACGCCCGACAATAATGCCATCATCGAAGGCGGTCGGTGCATCCAGACGCGCCAGATGCGGACTGGTGCGCCTCATCTGGGGCGGGCAAAATTCGCTGAACGTATCCGCATCGACCAGGCTGCTCAAACGCATGCGGGCCGATGCTTCAAAATAACTGAGGCTACTCATGACGCGTCACCATCTCAAATGCCTGATCGAGGCGCAGACTGACGACGGCCGGCGTGGCACCCGCATCATTGATGGAAAGTTTCAGTCCGCCGGCGGTATTGCGCCGGGCGAAATCGCTCAGGACGGCTTCCCAGATATCGCGAAAACCGTGCGCAGAGGTGTTGATTGTGATCTCGCAGACATCGCAGCTTGTGGCGGGTTCAACCAGCACTTCAAGGTTGCCTGAGGAGACCACGCCACAAATCGTTGTGAGAGCCTGTGCCTCTAATCGAGGCTGCGACATCAAAGCGAGGGTAAATTGTTCCATGTTGGTCTACCAGTTACGGAATTGCCGGGGCGGGTCATACAGGCCGCCGGATAAATGCACCAGTTCCTTGACGCTGCGCGCGGCTAACAGATCGCGCGTTGCGTCACGTTTCCTGATCCCCATATCTTCAGGGCGGCGGATAATGCCGCGGTCACGCAGATTTTCCACCATCTGCACATCGCGTGCCATACCGACTGGCGTGTAGCCTGACACCCCGCGTATCGCCTGCTCGCGTTCTTCCGGTGTTCTGCACAGCAACAGATTGGCGATGCCTTCCTCGGTAATGATATGCGTCATGTCTTCCCCGTAGATCATTACCGGTGGCAGCTCCATGTTAGCGGTTGCCGCCAGTTCCCAGGCGTCGAGGCGATCGACGAAGGTAGGCTGCATATGTTCGCGGAATGTTTCGACGATCTGTACAACCAGTTTCTGACCGCGCGGCATCGCAATATCCCCGCGTCCTTCGCGTCCTGCACGCAGCCAGGGGCCCGATGCATGGCGGCGTCCGCGCGCATCCGCGCCCATGTTGGGTGCGCCGCCAAAACCTGAGATGCGGTCTTTCGTCGCGGTCGAACTGTTGCCCTGCAGATCGATTTGCAGGGTCGAGCCGATGAACAGATCGCAGGCGTAATGACCCGCGGCCTGACAAAATGCGCGGTTTGAACGCATCGAACCATCCTGGCCTATGAAAAAAATATCAGGGCGCGCCGCCGTGTAACGTTCCATGCCAACTTCGGAGCCAAAACAGTGTACCGATTCAACGAAACCGGCCTCGATTGCCGGAATCAGGGTCGGGTGCGGGTTGAGCGCCCAGTGGGTACAGATTTTGCCTTTCAGACCCAGATCGGCCGCATAAGTGGGCAGCAGCAATTCGATCGCCGCCGTATCGAACCCGATGCCGTGGTTCAGGCGGGTAATGCCGTATTCCGCATACAGGCCCTTGATGGCGATCATCCCCATCAGCACCTGAATTTCGGTAATCAGCGCGGGATCGCGCGTGAACAGCGGTTCGATGTAATGCGGTGTGGGCGCCTCGACGACAAAATTCACCCAGTCAGCGGGGATATCTACGCGCGGCAATTTATCCACGATTTCATTGACCTGGGCAATCACAATCCCGCCCTTGAAGGCGGTCGCTTCGACGATGGCCGGCGTGTCTTCGGTGTTGGGGCCGGTATACAGATTGCCTTCGCGATCGGCTGCCTGCGCTGCAATGAGCGCGACGCGGGGTGTCAGGTCGACAAAATAGCGCGCGAACAATTCAAGATAGGTGTGGATCGCGCCGATGGTGATTTTCCGGTTTTCAACCAGACGCGCAAGGCGCGCGGCCTGCGGACCGGAAAAGGAAAAGTCGATGAGGCTGACCTGTCCGCGCTCGATCAGGTCGATGTGTTCGGGCAGCGCCAGCACCGATTGCACCAAATGCAGGTTGCATATGCGCGCAGGATCGGTTTTGATCAGGCTGCGCGCCAGAAAATCCGCCTGCTTCTGATTGTTGCCTTCGATGCAGACCCGGTCGCCAGGCTCAATAACGGCTTCGAGCAGTTGTACGATCTGATCAGCAGATACAACGCGCCCGCTCGCCAGACTAGCCGCGCGTTCAAGACGCACGGCACGGTTGCGTGCCAAGGTGTCCCAGCGCCCAGAGGAGGAGGCGGTCATTTGGCGCCAAACACTGCGTCAGGCAGCAAGGTGGCGATGCCGGGGAAAAAGCAGATCAGCAGCACCGCCAGCACCATCAGGCCGACAAAAGGGATTACCCCCCAGATGATGTCTTTGAGCGGAATATCGGGTGCGATGTTTTTGATGATGAAGATATTGAGGCCGACAGGCGGGTGGATCAGACCCATTTCCATCACGATGGTCATCACCACGCCGAACCAGATCAAATCAAAGCCGGCGGCGCGAAGGGGCGGCAGAATGATGGGCGCGGTCATCAGGATGATGGAGACCGGGGGCAGAAAGAAGCCGAGCATGACAACCAGCAGCAGAATTACGCTCAGCAGCGCCCATTTTGACAGGCTGAGCGCGACGATGGCTTCAGCCGCAGACTGGCTGATGTGCAAATAGCTCATCACGTAGGAATAGAGCAGCGACATACCGATGATGAACATCAGCATGGTCGATTCCTTGAGCGCGCTGGTCAGGATGGGGGATATCTGTGACGGGCGCCAGACTTTGTAGATGACAGCGATCAGCAACAAAGCCAGCAAGCCTCCCAGTCCCGCGGTTTCAGACGGCGTGGCATAACCGCCATAAAGCGCGACCATCACGCCGACCAGCAGCGTGACAAAGGGAATCACACGGGGCAACAAGCGGGTCTTGTCATACAGCGAGAGCTCCATCGCATCAAGATAGGCTGATTTCGCACCGCCCTGATTCCAGGTGTCTTCTGCGGCCTTGTATTCCTTCTTGTAGCGGAATGCAGCATACAGCGAGAACAGCGAGACCAGCAGGATACCGGGGCCTATTCCGGCAAGAAACAGCCGGCCCAGTGACTGCTCGGCGGCAACCGCGAACAAGATCATGACAATGGAGGGCGGCAGCAGAATGCCCAGCGTGCCGCCCGCTGCAATGATGCCCGCTGCGAAGCGCGCTGAATAACCGCGCGCGCGCATTTCCGGGATGCCTGCACTGCCGATGGCCGAACAGGTGGCGGGGCTGGAGCCCGACATCGCCGCAAAGATCGCACTGGCCAGAATATTGGCGATGCCAAGGCCGCCCGGTATCTTGTGCATCCAGGCATGAATTGCCAGATACAGATCGGCGCCCGCGCGCGACTTTCCAATCGCAGCTCCTTTGAGTATGAAGAGCGGGATGGACAGCAGCGTGATGTTGGCCATTTCCTCGTACACATTCAGCGTGACCGTGTCGAGGGATGCGCCCGGCATGAAAAAATACATGAAGATGACGGCGATGCCGCCCAGCGCAAATGCAATCGGCATGCCTGAGAACATCAGAACCAGCGTGCCTATGCCATACAGTATTCCGATAACACCGACGCTCACTTGCGTACCCCTTTTAAAGCGACCATGATCTGTAATAGTATCTGCAGTGACAGCAACGTCATGCCTGTCGACATGAGTCCATAGGGAATCCACAGCGGCGGGGCCCAGGAAGACGACGTCGTCTGGCCTTCCACAAACGCTTCGTGGAGCATGCTCCAGGATTTCCAGGTAAAAAATGCACAGAAGGCGAATGAAGCGATATCGCAAAACAACAGACGAATGCGATTGACTCCGGGCGAGAAAAATCCCGCCAGCGCTTCAATGCCGATGTGGCCGCGTTGTGACTGAACATACGCGCCGCACATAAAGACGGCGCCAACCAGCAGGAAGACCGACATTTCATCCTGCCAGTCGGTGGGAACCTTGAGGAAATAACGCAGAAAAACGCTGCCCGTGAGTATGCAGCAGGCAGCGAGCAGGGCCAGCATGGACAGCAGCAGCACACCGCTGTTCAAACTCGTCTGTAAACTGACGATCTTCCCGACAATACCGCCGGTTTGCGGTATTGACGGGTTCTGCTCTTCAAGTTTGAAACTTGAACTCACAGGGTTTTCTCGGCCAGCTTGAGGATATTTGCGCAACTGTCATTTTTCGCGGCAAAATCCTTCCAGGCTGTTTCGCGGGCGATGGTCTGCCATTTTTTGACGGTTGCATCCGACATGTCATAGGCTTTTCCGCCCGCCTTCTGGTAGACCGCGGCCACTGCCTGATCGTCCGCTTTGGCCTGTTCCAGCGCAAATTTCTCCATCTCGGCGCCGACCGACATGATCACATCCTGCTGTGCTTTGGGAAGCTGATCAAAAACGGACTTGGAAATCATCAGCGGTTCCAGCATAAACCAGTAGGCTTTGCCCCGGCCGGTAGTTAGTTGCTTGGCCACTTCTTCAAGGCGGAATGAGATCAGGCTGGTCGAGGAGGTCATTGCAGCATCGAGTGCGCCGGTTTGCATCGCAGCATAAATTTCATTGGAGGGCAGGGTGAGTACCGCTGCGCCTGCGGCTTTCAACACCATATCCACTTCACGGCTGCCACCGCGAACTTTCAGCCCTTTGGCATCCTCCGGATCGATAATCGGTTTAGCGCGACTGGCGACGCCGCCTGCCTGCCAGATCCAGCTGACGATGATGACCCCTTTGTCTGCCAGCACTTTGGACAGTGCACGGCCGACTTCTGCATTCTTCCAGGTGGTTGCCTGCTCATAGGACGTTACTATGCCGGGCATCAGGCCGATATTGGTTTCAGGCACTTCGCCGCCTGCGTAGGATAAGGGCACCAACGACATGTCCAGCGCGCCTTTACGCATGGCGCTGAACTGGGCGTTGGTTTTCATCAGGGATGAACCGGCGTAGACGGATCCTTTGAGCGCGCCGCCGGTGCGTTTTTCAACTTCTGCGGCGAAACGGCGGCACAAGCGGTCGCGGAAATCACCTTCATTGATAGTGCCCCCGGGAAACTGGTGGGAGATTTTCAGCGTAACCGGTTCTGCCGCAAAAGCGGGACTGCCAAACAGTGCAATGGTTGATGCGGCGGCTAAACCTGTCAAAATACGGCGACGAGTAATATTCATTCTGCAATCTCCCTGATATGTAGGTGCGAAACTCTGGTGTGCGTGAAAATTGCATACAAAAAAATATGCAATGTATGCAATATTGACTGCCTGTGTATCTGTTGTCAATATCGTTGTATGATAATGACTTGATCAGGCAAATTGATTTGGGAGAATTATGGCAAGCAAACCGCGTTTGATTCGGCGCTCAGAGCAAATGAGCGATCTGATCGAAGAGCGAATTGTCACAGGGGTGTATCCGCCCGGTATGCGTCTGGACGAGACGGAGCTGGCGGCTGATTTAGGAGTGTCGCGTACACCGATACGCGAAGCACTGATTCAGTTGTCTTCGGCCGGACTGGTTGAGATACGGCCACGGCGCGGTGCGATTGTTGCGGATATCGGGCCGCAGCAGCTCTGTGAGATGTTTGAAGTAATGGCCGAACTCGAAGCGATGTGCGGAAGACTGGCTGCGCGGCGTATCACGGAAGCCGAACAACAGGCGCTGACGGTTGCACACGAAGCGTGTTCGGCAGCACGGGATGCCAATGATGCGGATAACTACTATCGGCTCAATGAGCAGTTCCATCATCTGATCTATGCGGCAAGCCATAATGTGTTTCTGGAAGAGCAAACGGTTGCCCTGCACAGAAGACTGAGACCCTATCGGCGGCTGCAACTTCGCGTTCGTGACCGGATGAGCACATCTTTTGCAGAGCATGCCGGTATTCTGGAGGCCATACTTGCTGAACAGGGTGAGCTTTCAGCCGAACGCCTGCGCGCCCATGTGGTGGTGCAGGGACAGCGTTTTGCGGATTTGGTCGCTTCCTTGCCGATGCTCGGCAGCGTTGGCCGTGCTTAGTTGCGTGGTTTGAGGGTGGCAATTGTGGCGCAGCGGATCAAGCGCTGTGATCAGCGCATTATGGTTTATATGCTGGCCGAATAAAAATAATAACTATCTGTTTATATTGTTAAAATTAGCTAGTTTTGCATCGTTTGTGCAGCGGCGCGTGCGACAGGTGATTGTTTTTTCTCTAATGACGGGATGCGATGAGTAAGACAGCTGGCTATTCGCTTATCACTGTGTATGCACTCAATCTTCGAGTGAGGCGGTGGCCCGGATAACTTCGTCGAGCGATGTCAGTCCGCGTAATGCCTTTTTGAATCCGTCATAGCGCAGGTTGTGAAAACCCTGTGCAACTGCAATTGCCAACAGCTCCTCGTAATCGGCGCCACGCTGTATGGCCTCACGGATTTGCGTGGTTACCTTGAGAAATTCGTGTATCCCCACGCGTCCTGAAAAGCCGCTTCCGCCACAATGGTCGCAGCCGGTGCTCTTGTAGAACAAGGGGATGGCGGCCTCTGCGCGCCAAAAGAAATACTGGCGTAATTCTGCGGGATCGGGGTGATATTCGGTCTTGCAGTATTCGCACAGTCTGCGCACCAGACGCTGACCCAGCACACCGAGCAGGGCGGGCGCTACAACATAGCTTTCCACGCCCATTTCCAGCAAACGCGTGGTGGCCTGAACCGCATCATTGGTGTGCAGGGTGCTCAGCACCAGATGCCCGGTCAATGCGGCCTGCGCTGCGATATTCGCCGTCTCGGTATCCCGAGTTTCACCCACCAGAATGGCGTCCGGATCCTGACGCAATACCGCGCGCAACACCTCCTGAAATCCGCGCCCCGCCTTGTTGTTGACCATCACCTGGTTGAGCGTGGATACATCGTATTCGACCGGGTCCTCTATGGTGATGATGTTGATGTCGCGGCTGTTGATGAAATCGAGCGCGGCATACAAGGTTGTGCTTTTGCCTGAGCCTGTCGGGCCGGTCACAAAGATGAGCCCCTGCGGCTGCTTGAGGGTGACCTTGAAAGGGCGCAACACATCTTCCGAAAAATCCATCTTGTCGAGATTCGGCGCGGCCGTCGCATACAACGAGCCGAGTATACGCATGACGATTTTTTCGCCATGTGTCACGGGCAGGCAGGAGACACGCAGATCGAGATTTTTGGTCGGCAGTTCGAAGGCGAGTCTGCCGTCCTGCGGCTTGCGGCGTTCGGTGATGTCCATGTTTGCGCATATCTTGTAGCGCGACGCGAGCGGCAAACCCATCACGGCGGGCAGGAACAGGCGGTCGGTCAACACCCCGTCGATACGGAAACGCACCAGAACCTCGTTTTTCTTGGGTTTTATTTTTGCCTGATTTGTGATGAGCGGATGTTCGAGTGTTTTTTAAAACGCCCGGCAAGTATTGAAAAACCTGCTGATTACATAGAATTATAGGCGACAATCGGTTTGTCGTCTGCTATTCATGGCTGAATTTTTTGTCAGGCTGTATGTGTGCTCAGGCAGGCGATGCCTTCGTTTGTTTTACGCCGGTCTTGAGACTATTTTCAATGCAGCGGCAGTTGTCTGCCCGCTGGGCGCCTTACAAAATAGCGCACCCACGCTAACAGGTATAGGGATTATGCTACCCCTGATGATGAAACGGTTTTCGCAGGGATATCGCCCAGTGGGCGATAACTCGCAAACTCACCATGGCCGTTTACCTCTTTTATAATTTACCCCCGCAAGCGAGGAAAAGGGTAAACGAACGTCAGGGGTGGTTTCTCGTTAACGGTAGTCACCGCCACGGTCGCCACGGTCGCCACGGTCACCACGGTCGCCACGGTGATCCCCTCCGCGGTCGTGACCGCCGTCATGTTCCCATCTTTCACCGGGATACATGCAGCCTGACAGTAATGTCATCAGTATTAAAATCGCTGCTACTGAAAATTTGAATGAGTTTTTCATTGTGAAATTCCTTTTCGCTCAGAGGGTATTTGAGGGGCCTTATTTGTGGCATAAAGATAGGCTATGTCACAGTTAATTGTTGAACATCGGGTAGGGTGGATAAAGCGCAAGCGCGTATCCACCACGCACCATTGCTTTTCGGTGGAAACGCTACGCTTTTTACACTCTACAAATAACGCATAAATTCATGATGTTACGTAACACCAATAAGTAACTGTGACATAGCCTAAAGATAAATGTACGTACGGCAGATGACTGTTCGTTACCGTACAAAGGCGTATAGGTCTGACCTGAAAAAAGCATAATCTACCGGTCATGATTTGCGCCATACCTGCGCGGTATGGCTGGCAAGTTCGGGCGATGTAACTATTTGATTCTATTGGTGGGCGGTACTGGGTTCGAACCAGTGACCCCTGCCGTGTGAAGGCAGTGCTCTACCACTGAGCTAACCGCCCCATGCGATACCTGAAATTTAAGCATATCGCTCAAGCCGGCGTCAATTTATTTATGCGGAAGAACTGCAAAATCCGTAAAATGTCCTTTTGTTCTTTTCAGCTTAAATTATGACGATACGCACCCGTTTTGCCCCCAGTCCGACCGGTTTCTTGCATATAGGCGGCGCACGCACCGCGCTGTTTTCGTGGGCCTATGCCAGAAAGATGGGCGGCGCGTTCATTCTGCGCATTGAGGACACCGATGTGGCGCGTTCTACACCGGAGGCGGTGCAGGCGATACTGGACGGTATGTCCTGGCTGAATCTGGGCTACGACGAAGGCCCCTTCTATCAGATGCAGCGCATGGATCGTTACAAGGAGGTGCTGGCCAAAATGCTCGCCGAAGGTCATGCCTATTACTGTTATACGACGCCCGATGAGCTGGAAGCGATGCGCGAAGCGATGCGCGCGCGCGGTGAGAAGCCGCGTTATGACGGCTGCTGGCGACCGGAATCCGGCAAGGTGTTGCCTGTTCCTCCTGAGGGCGTTGCGCCGGTCGTGCGTTTCAAGAATCCGCTTAATGGCGTGGCGGCGTGGGACGATCTGGTCAAGGGACGCATCGTGTTCGAAAACAGTGAGCTGGATGATCTGATCATTGCGCGCTCGGACGGCACACCGACGTACAACTTCTGCGTGGTGGTGGATGACTGGGATATGAAGATCACACATGTGATACGCGGCGACGATCATGTCAACAATACCCCGCGCCAGATCAATATTTTGAAAGCGCTGGGTGCCACGGTGCCGCAGTATGCGCATTTGTCGATGATACTGGGCGATGACGGGACCAAACTTTCCAAGCGCCATGGTGCGGTGAGCGTGATGCAATACGCCGAGGATGGCTTTTTGCCGGAAGCGGTGATCAATTATCTGGCGCGTCTGGGCTGGTCGCACGGCGATGAGGAAGTGTTCTCTGCTGAACAGCTCTGCCTGTGGTTCGATCTCGATCACATTACCTCGTCTGCGGCGCAATTCAATACCGACAAGTTGCGCTGGCTCAATCAGCACTACATCAAGCTGGCGGACAATGCGCGTCTGGCGGAACTGACAGGCGGACATTTGCTGGCGCGCGGCGTGGCGCTGAATGAAACGCCTGCGCTGGAGGATGTGATTGCCTTGTATAAGGGGCGGGTGGCGACGCTGGTCGAACTGGCGGATGAGGCTGAGGTGTTCTATGTTGAAGTTCATCCCGATCCGGCATTGTTGGCCGAGCATCTGCTGCCGGACGTGTTGCCCGCGCTGCGCGAGCTGGCGGAACGCTTCGCGGATGTTGCGTGGGAGACGCCGCATCTGGCTGCGCTGATCAAGGAATTGCTGACGAAACATGCGCTTAAAATGCCTAAGCTGGCGATGCCGCTGCGCGTGATGCTGGTAGGCCAGACCCATACTCCGTCGGTCGATGCGGTGCTGGTACTGTTCGGTCGCGAGACCGTCATTGCACGCATGCGAAAATATCTGTAATTTTTTCGCAATATGACTTTACAAGCCGGGATCACCTCCCTATAATGCGCGCTCTTTCGAGGTAAGGGGGGTATAGCTCAGCTGGGAGAGCGCTTGCATGGCATGCAAGAGGTCAGCAGTTCGATCCTGCTTATCTCCACCAAAGAAGGTAATTTGCACCACGTCCCTATCGTCTAGAGGCCTAGGACATCGCCCTTTCACGGCGGTAACACGAGTTCGAATCTCGTTGGGGACGCCAGATCAGAAAAAGCCCGTTTAATTACGGGCTTTTTTGCATTCGTCAGGCAGTATACTTACGCCAATTACCTATCCAGCAGGCAAAAAATGGCACATTGCGAACACGGGCATCATCATCACGGCGATCCGAACAGTCGGGCTTTTGGCATCGCGATTGCCTTGAACACACTTTATGTCGTCGTCGAATTCGCGTATGGCTTCATCGCTAATTCGACCGCGCTGATGGCCGATGCCGGACACAATCTGGCTGACGTGATGGGTCTCCTGATGGCGGGGGGCGCGGCGATTCTCGCACGCCGGCGACCTTCCGGGCGTTACACCTACGGATTGCGCAGCACGTCCATACTCGCCGCTTTGGCAAACGCGATGTTTCTGCTGGTGGCGTGCGGCGCCATTGCCTGGGAAGCGGTGCTACGATTTTCCCAGCCGCCAGCGGTGGCGGGCACCCTGGTGATGGTGGTGGCGGGAATCGGCATCGCCATCAACGGGCTGTCAGCCTGGCTGTTTATGCGGGGAAGTCATGATGATATCAATATACGTGGCGCCTATCTGCACATGGCGGCCGATGCGGCCGTGTCTCTGGGCGTGGTGATTGCCGGCGCCATCATGCTGTTTACCGGCTGGTACTGGCTTGATCCGGCGGTCAGTCTGGTGATCGTGGCCGTGGTGGTGATGGGCACGTGGGGGTTGCTGCGCGAGTCGGTGCATCTGGCGCTGAGCGCGGTACCGGGAAACGTCGAATTAGCGGAAGTGGAAGCCTATTTGCGCCAGTGTCAGGGGGTTGCAGACGTTCACGATCTGCATATCTGGGGCATGAGCACGACCGAGACGGCACTGACCGTTCATCTGGTGATGCCGGAAGGCTATCCGGGCGATGTGTTCATGGATGAGATTACGCATACGCTCAAAGCGCGTTTTTCAGTCCAGCACAGCACCTTGCAGGTGGAGCAGGGTACGACCGACCATGCCTGCACCCTGCATCCGGAAGTTGCACATCATCATTGATGAAGTTGCAGGGTTTATAATCTGGCCTGGTATTCAGTGAGAGTTCTGATATGAGCGAAGAACCCGTTAAAATGCGCATCGACAAATGGCTGTGGGCCTCGCGTTTTTATAAGACGCGCGGGCTGGCCGTCGATGCAATCGAGGTTGGCAAGGTATTGGTCAACGACACGCGCGTGAAACCCGCCAAGGCGATCGGTGTGGGTGACCGCGTGGATATTCGTGTCGGGGCCTATCAGTTCAACCTTGTCGTGCTGGCATTATCCGAAAAACGCGGACCGGCGCCGCAGGCGCAAAAGCTCTATTGCGAGAGCGATGAAAGCCGCGAGCGGCGCGCCCTGTTGGCCGAGCAGTTGCGGGTTGACCGTCCCGCCTTCAGGGGCCGTCCTACCAAACGCGATCGCCGTCAGATCGAGCAGTTCAAACAGGGTGAGTCATAAGAACCGAATATAGCGATTGCATCCTCTCCCTCCGGGAGAGGATTGAGGTGAGGGAAACGGGCATGGCAGGTTTTCAAATTGATACTCATATTTCATCCTTTCTGAGAGGAATATCTCCATTCTTTGAGTTGATAATTGTTCATGCCCGTTAAGCCCCGTCTAAAAAAATGGGCCATCGAAATTCTGGTGTTCGTGATTGTGGTGGCAGGCATCCGCGCCTGGCAGCAGCGCGACATGGTCAGCGGCGTGGCACCCCCGTTGCAGGGCACAACGCTTGCAGGTCTTCCCTATAAACTGCCTGCGCATCCCGATAAGCCGGTGCTGGTGCACTTCTGGGCGACCTGGTGTCCGATCTGTCGCACCGAGCAGGGGGCTATCGATGCCATCGCGCACGATCATCCTGAGACCATTACGGTTGCGATGCAGAGCGGCAGTGCGATCGAGGTGACCCGCTTCATGCATGAGCAGAAACTCAGCTTCCCGGCGCTGAACGATCGCGACGGCAGCATCTCCCATGCGTGGGGGGTGAATGCGGTGCCAGCCAGTTTTATTATCTCGCCGGACGGCAAGATACATTTTGTCGAGGTGGGTTTAACCAGCGGTATCGGGCTGCGCTTCAGGCTCTGGCTGGCCGGACTCTGACATTCTTACTGTTAAGCGCGGTTAGGGTGTAAGCTGTTGAACGTTGCAAAAGGGACAACGATGAAAGCAGACTCTCTGAATTCCGGCAAGGTCGTCTCGGTACGCGGCAGTGTGGTGGATATCCGTTTCGAAGGTTATCTGCCGCCGATCTATACGCTGCTGCATGCGGGGGAGGGCGATTCGATCGCCATTGAGGTGCTGACCCAGCTGGATGCGCACCGGGTGCGCGGCATCGCGTTGACGCCGACTCAAGGTCTTTCTCGCGGCATGACGGTGCTGGACTCAGGCGGCCCGTTGATGGCGCCGGTAGGCCGTGCAACGCTCTCGCGCATGTTCGATGTGTTCGGCAATGCCATCGACCGGCTGCCGGTACCCACCGATATCGAATGGCGCAGCGTGCATCGTGCGCCGCCTCCCTTGTCGCGCCGTTCCACCCAATCCGAAATATTTGAAACCGGTATCAAGGTGATTGATGTGCTCTCGCCGCTGGAACGCGGCGGCAAGGCGGGCCTGTTCGGCGGGGCCGGGGTGGGCAAGACGGTGCTGCTCACCGAAATGATCCACAACATGGTTGGGCACCACGAAGGGGTGAGCATCTTCTGCGGTATCGGTGAGCGCTGCCGGGAAGGGGAGGAGCTCTACCGCGATATGAAGCAGGCGGGCGTGCTGCCGAATATGGTGATGGTGTTCGGGCAGATGAACGAACCACCGGGCAGCCGTTTTCGCGTCGGGCACGCGGCACTGACCATGGCCGAATATTTCCGCGATGACGAACATCGCGATGTGCTGCTGTTGATCGACAATATTTTCCGCTTCATCCAGGCGGGTTCCGAGATTTCCGGGCTGATGGGACAGATGCCCTCGCGCCTGGGCTATCAGCCGACCATGGGGACCGAGCTGTCGGGCCTTGAGGAGCGCATCGCCAATACCGACACCGGCGCGATCACCTCGATTCAGGCGGTGTATGTGCCGGCGGATGATTTCACCGATCCTGCCGCCGTACACACCTTTTCTCATCTCTCCGCCTCCATCGTACTGTCGAGGAAAAAAGCCAGTGAGGGTCTGTATCCAGCGATCGACCCGCTGCAATCGAATTCCAAGATGGCCACACCCGGCATCGTCGGCGAGCGTCACTATCAGTTGGCGCAACAGATTCGCAGCACGCTCGCACAATATGCGGATCTCAAAGATATTATCGCGATGCTGGGGCTGGAGCAGTTGTCCGCAACTGACCGGGCGATTGTCGCCCGTGCGCGCCGCCTTGAACGTTTTCTGACGCAGCCCTTTTTTACCACCGAACAGTTTTCCGGCATCAAGGGCAAACTGGTTAGCCTTGCGGATGCCCTCGATGGTTGCGAGCGTATTCTGAATGATGAATTCGCGGACGTGCCCGAGAGCGCGTTGTATATGATAGGGGCGATAACCGAGGCTCACGCGTCATAGCGGCGCAGCGCGCCGGTTTTTTGTTCCCACGCAGCGCGTGGGAACAAGAAGGTGAGCCGGGTGGGAGTGCGTGGGAGCAAGAGTGCAGAGGATATGTCCTCGTTCCCGCGCGCTGCGTGGAGCGATGTTCGGGAGCGTTGTTTTTCTTGTTCCCACGCGCTGCGTGGGAACACAGTTTCGGCGCGCTGCGCCGGATAACAGAAGGAATACGATATGGGACGCAGTCGCTACCGGGTTTACGATGAAAAGGCGCCGCACTTTCTGACTTGTACCGTATTAAACTGGATACCCTTGTTCACGCGTCCGCAAACGTCGGACATCATTCTTGAAGCATTGCGCTACCGTCAGGCGCAAGACGGGTGGAAGGTGTATGGTTACGTCATTATGGAAAATCATATGCACCTGATCGTTCAGAGTGAACATCTGTCAGCGGAATTGCCGCGATTCAAGTCTTTCACGGCGCGCAAGCTGATTGATTATTTGACGGAAAATCATATTGATCATTTTCTGTGGCAATTGGCGTTTTTCCGCAAGCAGCATAAACAGGATCGGGAATATCAGTTGTGGGAGGAAGGCTCGCACCCGCAACGGATAGAAAATGAAGAAGTGCTGCGGCAAAAGCTGGAATATATACATCATAATCCGCTCAGGCGGGGTTATGTAGATGAGGCTGAACACTGGCGGTATTCAAGTGCCAGAAATTACGCCGGTGTGGCAGGGTTGCTTCCGGTTTATATAGAATGGTTGTAGGGCGCAGCGCGCCGGTTTTTCCGTTCCCACGCAGCGCGTGGGAACGAGGAAGAGGGTAACGAGAGGGAGATTCTTGTTCCCGCGCGCTGCGTGGAGCGATGTTCGGGAGCGTTGTTTTTCTTGTTCCCACGCGCTGCGTGGGAACACAGTTTCGGCGCGCCGCGCCGGACCATTGAGGTGCACTCTAAATGAAGCTGAAAGTGCTGCTGCCGTATCAGATTTTCGCCGAGGTGGAGGGCGTGAAGCGCATTGTGGCGCAGACGCCGCAGGGCGCATTCGGGCTGTTGCCGCATCGGCTCGATTGCGTGGCGGCGCTTTCGGCTGGCATCCTGACGTATGAAACCGAAACGGAGGGTGAAGTGTATCTGGCTGTCGATGAAGGGATACTGGTCAAGGCGGGGGGCGAGGTGCGGGTCTCGGTGCGCAATGCCATCGGCGGCCTGTCATTAGGTGAACTCCGCTCCGCGGTGGAGCGGGAATTCGTCAACATTGACGAAGGCGAAAAGCAGGTGCGCGCCGTGCTGGCAAAACTGGAAAGCGGTTTTTTGCGCCGTTTTGCGGAGTATCATCGTGGCTGAATCCGAAGCGCGTTTCATGCGTAAGGTCGGTGAACAGGAGCAGCGCAAGCTCAAAGCGCAGCGCCGTGTCAACCAAACCGTCTGGATGGGCTTTGGCATGATGGGTCTGGTCGGCTGGGCGGTGGCAGTGCCGACCTTGCTGGGCACGGCGCTGGGAATCTGGCTGGATAAACGCTATCCGGGCATCCATTCCTGGACGCTGACTTTGCTTGTTGTTGGGTTATCTGTGGGCTGTCTGAACGCCTGGTACTGGATAGAAAAGGAAGGCCGGAAAATTCGGGATGAGCTTGAGGAAAAAGATGAGTGATGCGATCGTGATTTTCCCTTTCGGTATGCTGCTGGGCGCGCTGTATTTCGGCGGGCTGTGGTGGACAGTTAAAAAAGCCGTTGGCGCCAAAAGTCCTGCACGCTGGTTTATCGTCAGCCTGTTGTTACGGCTAGGACTTGCGCTGTCCGGATTTTATTTCGTGGCGGGAGGCGACTGGAAAAAACTGCTGGCGTGTCTGCTGGGATTTATTGTGGCGCGCGCCATCGTCATCAGGCTGACCGGGATGCAGGAGGTGCGCCATGCACCTTAGCACCGACGAAATCATCCTGTGGCAGCACGGCTTCTTCAAGCTCAACGCGACCATTGCAACGACCTGGGGGCTGATGTTCATACTGGCGGCGGGCGCGAAATATATCACCCGGAATATCGCCAATGAGATCCAGGTTTCGCGCTGGCAAAGTCTGCTCGAAATCATCGTGATCAGCATCCGCAACCAGATCGGCGAGGTGGGCTTGAGGCGGCCGGAAAACTATCTCGGCTTTGTCGGGACGCTGTTTCTGTTTATTGCGACAGCGAATCTGTTTACCGTGTTCCCGGTCTATGAGCCGCCCACGGGTTCGCTTTCAACGACCACGGCGCTGGCCCTGCTGGTGTTTGTAGCCGTTCCGTTCTATGCCATCAGGGAGCGAGGCCTGTTGGGCTACCTCAAAACTTTCGCCGAGCCGACACTCGTCATGCTGCCCTTCAATATCATCAGTGAACTGTCGCATACGCTCGCCCTCGCGGTGCGCCTGTTCGGCAATATGATGAGCGGGACCATGATACTGGCCATCCTGCTGATCGTGACGCCCTTCATTTTTCCGATGCTGATGAATGTGCTGGGTCTCTTGACCGGAATGGTTCAGGCTTATATTTTCAGCGTGCTGGCCACGGTTTTCATCGCCGCCGCCAGCGGTACACCAGACACCACAACAGGGGATCACCATGGATAACACAACCATCATTGCAGCAGCTTCCATTGTCACCGCGGGACTTACCATCGGCCTTGGCGTTCTGGGTCCGGGAATGGGGCAGGGGCGCGCGGTCGCCTCGGCCCTGGTGGCTCTGGCGCAGCAACCGGATGCATCTTCCACCATTACGCGTACCCTGTTCGTCGGGCTTGCGATGATCGAATCGATGGCGATTTATTGTTTTGTGGTATCGATGATTTTACTGTTCGCCAATCCGTTCTGGAATCACGTCATTGCACAGGCAGCCAGCAAATAACTGGGTGAACCTATTAAAATTCAGAGTTTCTGGATGAAGTACAAGGAGCCGCACATAACCAGCGACTTGCCTGCTTGCAGGCTTAGTCGAATGGCTAGTTGTTTAATCAGCGAATGACGAGAAAACCAGCAGTTTTTTAAACTGCTGGTTTCGGCGGAGACTGAGTTATAAATGTATGACGTAGCCACATATCAAGAGGCGTACCCGCAAGGAGTAGGCCGTGCGGTTCCCGCAGAAATACTGCGACCGCTACGCTCAGAAATGAGCGAGCACGCGACGCCGCAATTCGCCGGAAAAATGAATTTTAGAGGTTCACAATGCTGATAGATTGGTTCACCGTTGCCGCACAGGCCATCAACTTCCTCATTCTGGTGTGGTTGTTGAAGCGGTTTTTGTACGCGCCCATTCTGAACGCCATCGATGCGCGTGAAAAACGCATCGCGGCTGAGCTTGCCGATGCCGCTGCGAAACAGACCGAGGCCGATGGTTCGATGGATGAATATGCCAGGAAATACGCTGAACTGGAGGCGCAACGGGCCGGCTTGCTGAAGCAGGCAAGCGATGAAGCGGCAACTGAGCGCCAGCGATTGCTGGACAAAGCCAGAGGCGATGCGGAAGCGCTGCGCAGTCGTCAGCTGGAACAACTGCAAAATGAATATCGGCTGATGGGCGATGAGATTGCCAAAAGGACGCGTGCCGAAGTGTATGCCATTGCGAAAAAAATGTTGACGGATCTTGCCGGCGTCAGCCTTGAGGCGCATATCGCAGCGGTGTTCGTTCAGCGCCTGAGCGCGCTGGATGGGGAAGCTCAGCAACAACTGGCTGCAGCGACGCATGTACAGGTGCGCAGCGCGTTTGAACTGAATGAGCGCGCCGATATTGAGGAGGCGATTGGAAAACTGTCTAAAGCGGTGATCGACTATGAGGTCGTGCCTGAGCTGATTGCCGGCATCGAGCTGGTTGCAGAGGGGCACAAGTTTGCGTGGAGTATCGCGGACTATCTGTCACAGCTTGAAAAGACGGCGCTGGCGCAGCCAGCTCTGCAATAGGCTTGCCTCATTCCCACGCACTGCGTGGGAATGCAAAGCATGCGCGGCGCGCCGGAACTACGCTCCCAACGCAGCGCGTGGGAGCGAGTAAGCGTAAATGCGTGCGGGAGCGAGTAAATTAGGCTTGAAAAGGACGCACTGATGCAATCCGCTAGCGATACAAACAGCCTACAGGAAGTTTTTGACCGCACTTTTGAAGCGTTGAGGCAGGCGCGGGAAGCGCATGCGCCGCAATTGAAATCCCGCGAAATCGGCACGGTCACCAGCCTCTCAACGGGAATTGCCCGGGTTTCCGGGCTGCCCGGCGCGGGGTTTGAGGAGGTGCTGAAATTTCCCGGCGATTTGTACGGCATCGCCTTCAATGTCGATGAAGACGAGATCGGGGCCGTACTGCTGGGCGATTATTGGCAGCTGAACGCGGGCGCCGAAGTCGAACGCCGCGGTCATGTGATGGATGTGCCGGTGGGGAACGGCCTGATCGGGCGCGTGATCAACCCGCTGGGCAGGCCGCTTGATGACAAGGGGCCGGTCATCTTTGAAAAACGCCTGCCGATCGAACGCCCTGCGCCGCACATCATGGATCGTGCGCCGGTCACGGTGCCGTTGCAAACCGGCATCAAGGTAATCGATGCGCTGGTGCCCATCGGGCGCGGTCAGCGGGAACTGATCCTGGGGGACCGGCAGACCGGCAAGACGGCGATTGCCATCGACACGATACTGAACCAGCGCGATGTGTTGTGCGTGTATTGCGCCATCGGTCAGCGTGCCTCGACCGTTGCGCAGACGGTGGCCGCCTTGCGCGAGAACGGCGCGATGGAATACACCGTGGTGGTGGTGACCGAGGGTAACGATCCGCCGGGATTGACCTATATCGCGCCTTATGCCGCGACCAGCATCGCGGAATATTTCATGGAAGCAGGGCGTGACGTGCTGATCGTGTATGACGATCTGACGCATCATGCGCGTGCCTATCGTGAATTGTCCCTGCTGTTGCGCCGTCCGCCGGGCCGCGAAGCCTATCCCGGCGATATTTTCTACATCCATTCCAGATTGCTTGAACGCGCAACGCATCTCTTGGATGAACTGGGCGGCGGCTCGTTGACCGCCTTGCCGATTATCGAGACCGAGGCGCAGAATATCGCCGCCTATATTCCGACCAATCTGATTTCCATCACCGACGGGCAAATCTATTTGTCTCCCAAACTTTTCGAACTGGGTGTGCTGCCTGCGGTTGATGTCGGAAAATCGGTCTCGCGGGTCGGCGGCAAGGCGCAGCTTGCAGCTTATCGCGCGGTGGCGGGGGATTTGAAGCTGGCCTATGCGCAGTTCGAGGAGCTGGAAACCTTTGCCCGTTTCGGCACCAAGCTCGACGAGAGCACGCGCAAGATCATCGAGCACGGGCAGCGCATCCGCAGTTGCCTCAAACAGCCTGAATTTTCCCCTGTGACGGTGTCAGGACAAATCGCGATATTGCTGGCGTTGACCGGCGGGCTGTTTGACGATGTGCCGGTCGCAAAAATGAAGGACGCGGAATCTGCTTTGAGCCGTGTGGCATTCCCGGCCGATGTGGTGCAGCGCTTTACGACTTCCGATAAACTGAGCGATGCCGATCGCGAAACGATATTGCAGATCGCCGCTGCCGCACTTGCACCATTTAAAAGCATATGAGCGAAACGCTGGAAGGCTTGCGTCACAAGATCGAGGGAGCAGGCGAGCTGGGCTCCGTGGTGCGCACCATGAAGGCGCTGGCCGCTTCCAGCATCGCGCAATACGAGCGCGCGGTAATTTCGCTGGATGAGTATTATCGAACCGTGGAGCTGGGGCTGGTTGCCTGCCTGCGTCAGGGCATGGCACCTGCAAACGGAATGCGTCGCGCAAAGCAGGGCTCGGCAGCTGCGGTGGTGTTCGGCTCAGATCAGGGGTTGGTCGGTCAATATAACGAGGTGCTGGCGGATTTTGTGGCCGGTGAACTGGCCGGCGTGCCGGGCAGCAAACGCATACTGGTGGTGGGCGAGCGCATTCGGGGCTATCTGGATGAGGCATCGCTGCAGGCAAATTTTCCCGTGCCCAACTCCATCGCTGCAATCACGACGCTTACGGGCCGCATTCTCACCGAACTCGAAGCGCTGCGCGGCGAGGTTGAAGAGGTATACCTGTTCCATAATCGTCCGAAATCAGGGGCTGTCTATGAACCCGTGATGCAACGCCTGCTGCCGCTGGATCAGAAATGGCGGGAGGGCTTGAAACATCTGGTTTGGCCGACCAACAATCTGCCGCAAACCATCGGAAATAATGACGCCACGCTGCAAGCCCTGATACGCGAATATCTGTTTATTTCCTTGTTTCGCGCCTGTGCCGAGGCGCTTGCCAGTGAAAATGAGGCGCGTCTGGTCGCGATGCGGCGTGCAGAAAAAAACATCGACGAGTTGCTAGGTGAACTGAATCAGGACTTTCATCGCCAGCGACAGACCAGTATCGACGAGGAATTGTTTGATGTGATCGCAGGCTATGAGCTGTTATCCCCATCAGGCGGTTCGCGTCGCGATTAACTATCTCCCGCAGACAGAACAGGTCGAAAACCCGGCTGTTAAAACGCTCAGGCTACATACATCAGGATGGCGAAGTAATGCAGTGTGCTGCCGGCGATGACAAAAAGGTGCCAGATGCCATGCCAGTGCGCGAACCTATGGTCATAAAGATAGAAAACAGTGCCGATGGTGTAGGCGATGCCGCCTGAAGCAATCCATGCAACCCCTGTCCAGGACAGGGTGTGTGCGAGCGGCACGATGGCGATTACGACGATCCAGCCCATCACGATATAGATAAACAGTGATGCCGTTCGGGTTTTCTTTTTTATCCAGATTTCCTGCAATATCCCGATCAGCGCCAGCGCCCATACCACACCGAATAAAGACCAACCCCATGCGCCGTGCAGGCTGACGAGTACAAACGGGGTGTAGGTGCCGGCGATCAGCAGATAGATGGCATTGTGATCCAGCATGCGCAGAATATCCTTGGCTTTGCCCTGACGGGCATTGTGGTACAGCGTGGACGAGCTGTACATCAGCAGCAGGGTGGCTGCATAAATCGAAAAACTGACCACTTTCCAGACGTCGCCTGCGCCCCGCACGATCAGAATCACACCGCCGGTCAGGGCAAGCAATGAGCCGATCAGATGGGTCCAGGTATTGAATTTTTCGCCGTGTTCCATTTTGTACCCATTCGTCAAAAGGCAGCCGGGATGAGCTCGATACTATAGTGTGCGGATGACGCGGAAATGACAAGTCAAATTGCAGGTCTGAAAAGTGTTCCCGTGCAGCGCCCGCAGGTTGTTTGGTCAGTCCTTCATGTTTCTGTCACATAGCTCAATTACGATTGCGAACATGACCCGCTATGAAAACACGGAACGTTTGGTGATTTTTGACGCCGATGGAACGACCATCGATGCATTTCATGCCATCGAAATGGCGTTTATGCAACATGGGATGGATATCGGCGACATCGATCGTTTTCAGAAACGCCGTAAATTGTTCAAGTTTCTCGGCGGATTGCGTGAGTTTCCTGCAAATTTGCGCCAGCAGTTTGGCAAACAGAGCCGAAAGCGGCTGCTGGAGACCTTGACCGAGGTTTACCGGCAGGAGGCCAGTCTGTATCCGGGCATCGCACAGTTGTTGCGTGTGCTGCTGGACGCCCCGAATATCAGGGTGGGGCTGGTGACCCGCAATGTGACGAACGCGCCCGAGGAAACGCTGAAGCGGCTTTTTTATCGCCATGGCATCGATCTTGGTGAATTCGATTTTCTGGCCTGTATTCCTTTAAGAGAAAATAAAACGGCGCATCTGAGACGCGCCCGTGAGTCTTTTGCCATCAATCCCGCGCGTGGCTACGTATGCGGGGACGAATACAGCGACTATCTTGCCGCGGTCAATACCGGAATGCATCCTTTTGTGGTGTCTTATGGTTTTGAAGATAATGTTCGTCTGATGCAGAAGTTCGGTGTGCCCGCCGAAGTCATATCGCGCTCACCGGAGGAATTTATCGGCCGTTTGACCCATGCGCTGGATTTGAAGATCAAGATGCCTCTTTTGCAAGTTTCCAGATGATTTATTTGCTGCCTTGAAGCTTTTTTATGGAAAGGAAATATCATGGGACATTACCTGACACAGCCTGAAGAAATCGACTATATCCTGATGGCTGAAAAGCTGGGTATCGAAGCTGAAACGCTGTTTCTGAAGGGTTCGCGCACAGCGATGCCGAGCCTGGCGGGAGAAAATTTTCTCAGAACGCCGCCAGATACCGTTGCGCCGTCGTACGCTGAGTACAGCGCGTCCCGATAGGTTTTTTGACGGTCTGTTCATGCAGCAAGCTGTCGTCAAGCAGTAAACGGCACGGATGGATTTCTTTTTCGTCCGGTAAAAAACGGCCGGATTGATGATCGTTTATTCCTGCTCGCCGCGGAGAGTAATGCGTTTGACCCGGAAATTGAATGGAATAAATCAACTCGTTTTTCCGTCATGATCAGGGATATCGATGTGCGATGTCTGCGTTTTTTCTGAATGGCTTACATAACTTTGGGGTGCGGAATATGAATAAAAAAATGGGGTTTGTGGCTTTGGCGATTGTGGCGTCATTGTCATTACAGGGTGCAGCCTGGGCAGAAACTGCCGTGAATGAAAATACCCTGCCGCCGCTGCAGATTGTCAACAAGACAGGAATCAAAGTGGTGATCCAGGTCAATGACGCGGGTGTCATTCCGATGAATGGCGTCAGCAAACAGGTGATGGGCGCCAAAATGTTGCACGACCAGTATGCGTCGCTTGGCATGAAATCCGGCAAGGATTATGAAATCGTCATGGTGTTTCGGGCGGCCGGTTCTCAGTTTTTGCTGAATGACGATGCCTACGATGAAAAGGCAAAAGGTCAGCATCCAAAAGGTAATCCGAATAAAGCGATGATCGAAGCGATGCAAAAAGACGGTGTAAAAATGTACGAATGCGCGGTGGCGATGAAGATGCAGGGTTATGAAAATACCGATCTGCTTCCCTTCGCGCGCGTTGTTGCATCCGGTATGGGTGCGATTGTTGATCTTGAAAAATCAGGCTATCTGGAAGTTACACCCTAAAACCAGTTAGTTGACAGCTCAATCAGTGACTTTAACGGCAGCTTTAGCTGCCGTTTTGCGTTAAGGGCTTCATTATAGATTGAGTGCGCTCTGTACTCGCTGTGTCAGGTTGTCAGACAAACAGTCAATTTCTACATTTTCAGGCATGGAACGCAGCCAGGTGAGTTGCCGTTTGGCAAGCTGCCGGGTGGCGATGATGCCGGTTTCCAGCAACTGGGCTTCCGAGATTTCGCCCTCCATATATTGCCAGGCCTGCCGGTAGCCCACGCAGCGCATGGACGGCAGTTCCGGGTATAAGGCGTATTTCTTCCTCAGCGATGCCAGTTCTGCGATCAGTCCGCCCTCCAGCATCTGTTTGAAGCGCGTGGCGATGCGCTGGTGCAAGACGCTGCGGTCGTTCGGAATGAGGGCGACCGACTGGATGCTATAGGGCAGTGCAGAAGTGTCGGCTCCCTCACCCCCACCCCTCTCCCGGAGGGAGAGGGGCTTTTTAATTAGTTCGGACATCGGCTGCCCGGTGATGCGGTAAATTTCCATCGCACGCTGTATGCGCTGGCTGTCATTGGGCGAGAGGCGGGCGGCGGTTAACGGATCGATTTTTGCCAGCAAACCGTGCAGGTAAGGCACGCCGTGCAGGGCGATCAGTTCATCAAGCGCCAGACGCACCTCAGGATCGGCGACCGGCAGATCGTTCAGCCCTTCCTTTAACGCCTTGAAATACAGCATGGTGCCGCCGACCAGCAGCGGGATTTTGCCGCGCGCGGTGATGTCGGCCATCAATCGCAGTGCATCGTGACGGAAGGCCGCGGCGGAATAGGCTTCTGTCGGATTGATGATGTCGATCAGCTGGTGCGGCGCGCGTGCCAGCGTGGCCAGATCGGGTTTGGCCGTGCCGATGTCCATGTCACGATACACCAGCGCCGAGTCCACACTGATGATCTCCACCGGCAGCGTTTGCACCAGCTCTACCGCGACGCCCGTCTTGCCGCTGGCGGTCGGTCCCATCAGAAAAATGGCGGGGGGCATTGATTGAGACCGCAAGGGTCTTCCCCGTACAACTAAGGGGCTCTGCCCCAAGTTGTCGCGTGAAGGATTGTGGATTGCGGATTCAGGCGTTTTCATGTCAGTTCCGTGTGGCAGGTTTCGCGCAAAAAAAACGCAGCGGTCACGCTGATCGCGGCGGCGACGGAGATATAGCCGCCCACCCAGGAGAGCCCGCCTAAAAGCACCAGTTGCTGTGCGATATAGGGGGCGAGCGATGCGCCCAGTATGCCGCCCAGGTTATAGGCCGCGCCCGCGCCCGTATAGCGCACGTTGGTTGGAAACAGTTCAGGCAGTAACGCACCTATCGGTGCGAAGGTCGCGCCCATCAAGAACAGTTCGAGGCACAGATATGCGGTGATTTGCAAAAATGAACCGCTGGATAACATGGGTTCGAGCAAAAATCCGGACAACAAGGCGGCAAGACCCGCCACGATCAACACCGGACGGCGGCCGTAGCGGTCGCCTGCCAATGCTGAAACGGGCGTGGCGGCCGCCATGAAGACCACGGCCACACACAGCATTTCGAGAAATTGCGGGCGGGGAATATTGAGCTTGCTGGTGCCGTAGCTCAAGCAAAACACGGTGGAAATATAGAACAGCGCATAACACACCACCATCACCAGTGCGCCCAGAATCAGCGGTTTGCTATGGCGGGCGAACAGTTCGGCGACCGGCAGTTTAACCTGCTGGTGGGCTTTGAGCGCTTTTGCGAATACCGGTGTCTCGGACAATTTCAGGCGCACGTACAGACCGATGATAACCAGTACCGAGCTTGCCAGAAACGGGATGCGCCAGCCCCATGCGCGAAATTGTTCATCGCTTAAAATTTGTGACAACAGCAAAAAGCTGCCGACTGCCAGCAAAAAACCGACCGGCGGGCCCAGTTGCGGGAACATGCCGAACCAGCCGCGGCGCCCTTCAGGTGCATATTCTGCGGCCAGTAGTGCCGCGCCTCCCCATTCACCGCCCAGTCCGATACCCTGGCCGAAACGCAACAGACACAGAAGGGCGGGTGCGCTCCAGCCGATCAGCGCATAGCCCGGCAACACGCCGATCAGCGTGGTGGACGCACCCATCACCATCAAGGAAATCGCCAGCGTCGTTTTCCGGCCGATTTTGTCACCGAAATGGCCGAACAGCAGGGCGCCGATGGGGCGTGCCACAAAGGCGATGCCGAAGGTTAAAAACGCATTGAGCGCCTGAACAGCCGGGTCGCTGTTCGGGAAAAATACCGGGCCGATCACCATCGCCACGGCCAGACCGTAGATGTAGAAATCGTAAAATTCGATGGCCGTGCCGATGAAACTGGCAAAGGCGATGCGGATAGTAGATCCGGATTCAGACCGCAGGGGTCTTCCCCGCACAACTAAGGGGCGAAGCCCCAAGTTGTTGCGTGAAGGATTCAGGATCGAGGATGGAGCGACAGGATCGTGGATCGAGGATTGAGGATTGAGGGTGTGTTTCAACGGTTCGTTCATATTTTGTTGTTTGTTAAAGCTGAAAGTTATACTTTATAATTTATGTTTAAAAACAAATGGTTGAATTGAATTAACCGGTGACTTGAATCCTCGCTCCTCAATCCTCAATCCTGCCTTATTGCCCTCTCATGAACATCTTGTCCAGTTCATTCATGGATAGCTGGAACCAGGTAGGCCGCCCGTGATTGCATTGTCCCGAACGTTCCGTCTGTTCCATTTCGCGCAGCAGCGCGTTCATTTCGGTCGTGCTTAAGATTCGATTGGCGCGTACCGCGCCGTGGCACGCCAGACTTGCCAGCAGTTCGTTGCGCCGTTCGGTCAGCACGCGGCTGGCGCCGAATGTGCGCAATTCGTGCAACACCTCGCGCGCGGCGGCTTCCGCTTCGGCTTGTTTTAAGAGTACCGGCATCGCGCGTATCGCAAGCGTGGTGGGCGAGAGCGGCGCGATGTCGAAGCCGAGTTTGACTAGCGCTTCCTGCTCCGCTTCCACTGTGGCGACATCGATAGCATCGGTGTGAAAAGTGACCGGGATCAGCAAAGGCTGCGTGGCGATGCGCTCCTCATCCATGGACGTCTTGAGTTTTTCATAGACGATGCGCTCGTGCGCGGCGTGCATGTCCACCACGATCAGTCCCCGTGTGTTCTGCGCCAGTATGTAGACGCCCGAGAGCTGGGCCAGCGCGTAGCCCAGAGGATGTTCGTGGGAGGATTGAGGACTGGGGATTGGGGATTGAGCGGCGTCGTGAGGTTCAGGGTTGCCTCTTGCTACCTCCTCAATCCTCAATCCTGCATCCTGGGTCTGCATTCCCCACACCTGATAACTCGCATTTAACTGGGCTGCGCTGAGGGGCAGCTGAGCCGGTCTTGTGAACGGTGTGGTCGACGTGGCAGGCTGCACGGCGGGAGTGGCGGGCTGGTCGGGGGTTGCCAGCGCTTGTTGCAGGGTGTGAAAAATGAACTGGTGTATCCCCTGACTTTCGCGAAAACGCACCTCAGACTTGGCCGGATGCACGTTCACGTCCACCTGTTCGGGCGGGAGTTCGAGAAACAGCACGAAGGCCGGATGACGCTGGTGGTGCAATATGTCCTGATAGGCTTGCCGTAACGCATGGCTGGCAATCTTGTCGCGCACAAAACGGCCGTTGACGAAAAAATATTGCGCGTCGCGATTTCCCCGCGAATAGGCGGGCAAGGCGGCCAGACCGTGCAGCGTGAGATTGGCGGCACTACGGGATACGCCGACGGCGGCACGGCCGAATTCCTCGCCCAGCAGGGCGGCAACACGTTTTAATGCCGCATCCCGCTGCCAGTCTTCCAGCAGTTGCGGCGGCGTAGCCAGTTGCCATACAGTGCGGCCATTATGTTGCAAGGAAAAGCCGACATCGGGGCGGGAAAGGGCGATGCGCTTGAAGGCTTCTTCGCAATGGGCGAATTCGGTGGCCTCGGTCTTGAGGAATTTGCGTCTTGCAGGCGTGTTGAAATACAGCTCGCGGATTTCAATGGTCGTGCCGACAGGACCGCTTGCCGGTGCGGGTTCGCTGATCCGGCCGTCGATGGCCTCGACCTGCCAGCCGTGCGCGTCGTCCTTGGTGCGGCTGGAAAGTGTCAGTTGCGCCACCGCGGCCATGCTGGCCAGCGCTTCGCCGCGAAACCCCATGCTGGCCACCGACTGCAAATCATCAAGGGAGGCAATTTTACTGGTGGCGTGGCGCATCAGCGCCAGCGGCAGTTCATTTTTGGCAATGCCGCGACCGTTGTCCGTGACCCGCAGCCGTTTGATGCCGCCGTTATCCAGTTGCACCGAAATCTCGGTAGCATTCGCATCCAGACTATTTTCCAGCAGCTCTTTCAGCGCGGCGGCGGGGCGCTCGATCACTTCGCCGGCGGCAATCTGGTTGATCAGGAGTTCAGGCAGCAGCCTAATGGATGAGGTCATGAGGACAAATGGCGCAGGATAACAATGAGGCGCGATTATAGTAGGGTTTTATGTTCAGCGAGAATCGGTATAATCGCGCCCTGATCGAATAAGGCGTCCGGTACTCCGGTTGCGCCACACAATATACGAAGGAGAAATTCATGCGGATAGGCATACCTGCGGAAACGTGTGCGGGCGAGAAGCGCGTCGCAACGGTACCGGATGTCGTAGAGAAACTCATCAAACTCGGGTTTGGCGTTGCAGTCGAATCGGGTGCAGGGGAAGCGGCGAATTTCACTGACGACGCTTATCGCACCGCAGGCGCAGAAATCGCGACCGACGCGGCAAGCCTGTGGGCCCAATCCGACATCGTGTTCAAGGTAACCGTCCCGTCCAGCGCTGAGGTTGACTTGATGACGGCTGGCAGCACCCTGATCGGCTTCATCTGGCCTGCGCAAAATCCCGAACTGATGCAGCAACTCGCTGCCCGACGCGTGACCGTGCTGGCCATCGACTGTCTGCCGCGCCAGCTTTCCCGCGCCCAGAAGATGGACGCGCTGACCTCGCAGGCCGGGGTGGCGGGCTATCGGGCCGTCATCGAGGCCGCTAACGTCTTTGGACGTTTTTTCAACGGACAGATCACGGCAGCGGGTAAGGTGCCGCCCGCCAAAATCTTTATCGCCGGCGCCGGCGTGGCAGGGTTGGCTGCGATCGGCACGGCTGCGGGCCTTGGCGCCATCGTGCGCGCCAACGACACCCGTGCTGAAGTGGCCGACCAGGTTAAATCGCTGGGCGGCGAGTTCGTGGCGGTCGAATATGCGGAAGAAGGCGGTGGCAGCGGCGGTTATGCCCGCGTGATGTCCGAGGGCTTCCAGCTGGCGCAGCGCGAGATGTACGCAAAGCAGGCAAGAGAGGTGGATATCATCATCACCACTGCATTGATCCCCGGTAAGCCTGCGCCGCGGCTGATCACCGCCGACATGGTGCAGTCAATGAAACCTGGCAGTGTCATCGTTGATATGGCAGCCGAGCGCGGGGGAAATTGCGAACTGACCGTGCCAGGGCAGGCGGTGGTAGCGCATGGCGTGACCATCGTCGGTTATACCGATCTGAATAGTCGCCTGGCCCGCCAGTCTTCCACGCTGTATGCAACCAATCTGTTCCGTCTGACCGAGGAATTGTGCAAGACCAAAGATGGCATCATCAATGTCAACATGGAAGACGATGCGATTCGGGGTCTTACGGTCATCAAGGACGGCGAAATCACCTGGCCTGCGCCCGCGCTGAAAATGCCTGCTGCCAAACCGGCAGTGGCCGCAAAACCTGCACCTGCTGCGCATGGACATGGCAGCAGTGGAAAACCCGCCTCGGCTGGCAAAACGGCGGTGTTGTTCATTGCGGCGGCGTTGCTGTTTCTGTTGATCGGCGCTTACGCACCCGCAGCGTTCTTAGGACACTTCACCGTGTTCGTGCTCGCCTGTTTCATCGGCTACATGGTGGTGTGGAATGTCACGCCTGCCTTGCACACGCCCCTGATGAGCGTCACCAATGCGATTTCCAGCATCATCGCCATCGGTGCGCTGGTGCAGATCGCACCGCCCATGATGTTCGGGGTGGCGCGTCCGGATATGTGGATACGCGGTTTAGCGGTGGCGGGTATCGCACTCACTGCGGTCAATATGTTCGGCGGCTTTGCTGTCACCCGGCGCATGCTGTCGATGTTTCAAAAATAAGGTAAAAAATTATGTCTGCAAGCTTGGCATCCGTTTCATATATTGGCGCAATCATTCTTTTCATCTTGAGTCTGGGCGGTCTGTCCAACCCCGAGTCGTCGCGCCGCGGTAATCTTTACGGTATGATCGGCATGACGATCGCCGTGCTGGCTACGGTGTTCGGCCCGCGCGTCACGATGGCAGGTCTGCCCTGGATCATCGCCGCGATGCTGGTGGGGGGCAGCGTCGGGCTGTACGCCGCACGCAAGGTAAAAATGACGCAGATGCCTGAGCTGGTGGCGTTGATGCATAGTCTGGTGGGCTTGGCGGCCTGCCTGGTCGGTTTTGCCAATTACATCGATCCGTTGGCCGCACTGAATTTATCCAGTGCTGAAAAAGCGATCCACGAGTTTGAAATCTATCTGGGTATCTTGATCGGGGCGGTGACTTTCGCAGGCTCCCTCATTGCCTTCGGCAAGCTGTCTGGCAAGATCGGCGGCAAGCCGCTGTTGCTGCCGGGACGTCATTTCCTGAATCTGGCCGGGCTGTTAGTGATTGTTGCGTTCGGCTGGCAATTCATGCATGCTGAATCGGTCAGTTCAGGCATGCTGGCGCTGACTGTTATGACGGTCATCTCGCTGCTGTTCGGCATACATATGGTGATGGCCATCGGCGGCGCGGACATGCCGGTGGTGGTGTCCATGCTGAATAGTTACTCCGGCTGGGCGGCAGCGGCAACCGGCTTCATGTTGAACAACGACCTGTTGATTGTCACCGGCGCCTTGGTAGGTTCCAGCGGCGCCATTCTTTCCTACATCATGTGCCGTGCGATGAACCGCAATTTTATCAGCGTGATTGCAGGCGGATTCGGTACGAGTGCCGGTAAATCAGCCAAGAAGGCTGACGGTGATGCTATGCCTGCCGGGGAAGTGGTATCCATCAGTGCAGTAGAGACGGCAGAACTGCTTAAAGATGCCAAGAGCGTGATCATCGTGCCCGGCTACGGCATGGCCGTGGCGCAGGCACAGCACACGGTCTTTGAGATCACCAAGTTGCTGCGCGAGAGAGGGGTTAACGTGCGCTTCGGCATCCATCCGGTGGCAGGACGCATGCCGGGTCACATGAACGTATTGCTGGCCGAAGCGCGTGTGCCCTACGACATCGTGATGGAAATGGATGAAGTCAATGCGGACTTTCCGGATACCGATGTGGCCATGGTGATCGGCGCCAACGATATCGTGAACCCGGCCGCGCAGGAAGACCCTGACAGCCCCATCGCCGGTATGCCGGTGCTGGAAGTCTGGCGCGCCAAGACCTCCATCATGATGAAACGCAGCATGGCGGCCGGCTATGCGGGCGTGGACAATCCGCTGTTCTACAAGGAAAACAACCGCATGCTGTTCGGCGATGCCAAGAAGATGCTGGACGAAGTTTTGGTGGCGCTGAAAGCGGATTGACGCCTGTTCTACAGATGCAGTGATGAAAGAGCCGCTTTTAGTGGCTTTCTCGCTCCCACGCGCTGCGTGGGAGCGTCGGCGCAGCGCGCATGCATTTGCGTTCCCACGCAGCGCGCGGGAACGAGAAATAGGAGTGTCAAAGGCTGTGCTGGAGCTGAACGTAAAACGTGCGTCCGGGTAACGGCAAGTCTGAAACCATGCCGACCGCCTTGAAGGTCGGCTCGAAGGCGGCGCGATTGAACAAATTCATCACCTTGCCGCTGATTTCCCAGCCGCTGGACAGTTTTTCGCGGCGCAGATTCAAATCCACCGTGGTGTAGTCCGGAATTTGCGGGCGGGTGTCACCCGGTTCGCGCATGCGCCCCTTGACGCTGTTGAGCGTCGTGCCCAGCTGCCACAGCGGCATGAAGCGCCAGTCGGCGCGGGCGAAAAGGTGCTGGTGTGGCGCCATGCCGGGGTCGAGGCCCGTGGCGTCAATCTTTGCATGCTGTACGGAGACATTGCCGGTCAGGTGCAGGTTTTGAGCGGCTTCAAAAGTCGCCTCGAATTCAAAGCCGCGTCCGGTCTGCCCGCCGCTGTTCTGGTAGGCAGTGCCCACCGGCAAAATGTTGTTATGCATGTGGTACTGGAACAAATTCAGTCTGGTTTTAAGCTTCTCAACAGGCTGCCAGGAAAATCCCAGTTCATTGGTGGTGATGGTTTCCGGTTGCAGGGTAGGTGTGCCGACGGCCACGGGATTGTTGATGGCGTACAATTCGGTGAAAGAGGGAGCGCGGAAAGCCGTGGCGTGCATCGCCTTGACCACGACGTTGTAGGCCGCATCCCACACCAGCGCCAGACGCGGATTGGTGGTGCCGCCGAAGTCCGAATAGGTGTCGTGCCGCACGCCCGCGGTCAGCGTCCAGTCCTGCGCCAGCCGCCACTCGTCCTGTATGAAGGCAAAACTGACGTTGCGTTTGTGCGGCAATAAATAGACCAGCGCCGGATTGCCGGTCGCATTCACCAGCGCACCCAGCGGCGCGAAGGTCGGGCCGAAATTCTTGATTTCCTGAACGGAATACAGATCATCCACGCGATAGCCTGCACCGAAGCGCAGCTGATGTTGCTCGAAACCCTTGTAAAAGGCGGATAGGCTGACATTCTGGTGTTGTTCGGCATGTCCGGGATTGCCGATCATGCCGTTTGGAAAGCCCGGAATGACGCCAGCCGGAAACAGGGTGAAGTAGGGGGTGGCGGGACTTTCTTTAATATTGTAATAGCCCGCAACCGCGGATACGTCCCAGTTGCGCGCCCAGTCGATCTTCTCGTAGCTGGTGTCCAGATAAAAGCGGGATTCGGGAATACGCGCAGCGGGATCCAGCGCGCCGGCAAGGCCAGCACCGGTGCCCAGTTCGCGCTGCTGATAGGTCGAACGCAGTCTCCATGATTCATAGGACAGGTCGGCATGCGCATCGAGCGACCTGTTTTGCGTTTTGACGGGGCCTGCGCGGGACGCGGCGTCCTTCTGAATGATGCCTTTCTGTCCGTCGGTATCACCGGCGTTCAGATAGAAGGCCGCATCCAGTACACCCAGTTTGCCGCCATGCTGTATCCAGACATCGCGGGTGTTGTAGCTGCCCGCGCGCAGGCCGTATTCGGTGCCCTGAAGATCGGTAGCAGTTTTGGTGATGACGTTGATCACCCCCGAGAAAGCGTCCGCGCCATACAGCGCCGAGCCCGGCCCGCGGATCACCTCGATGCGCGCCACATTTTCAAGCGGCATGCCGCCCCAGACTTGGCTGCGATCGCCGGCATACACATTGGTGATCGGCAGTCCGTTGACCAGCATCAAAACCTGCGGGTTGGCGCCGGTCTGGATGCCGCGGAAGCTATAGATTGGCCTTGAGGCAACACCGGACATGGAGACATGCAGGCCCGGCACGGATTCGAGCGCCTGATCCAGATCGGTCGCGCCCATCGCCCGGATGTCCTGGGCGGTGATGACGGTCGCAGTCGATGGTGCGCGGCTGATAGCTTGGCGGCTGCCGGTGGCAAGACTCACCGTGGCATTGTCGCCGTAGGACAGCGCAAGGTCTTCCTCTTCGGAAGACTGCGCGGCAGCGGTGGCTGACCAGGCCAAAGCGAGCATGATACAGATGACGCGGCGGTTGAATAGTTGCATCGAATACTTCCCCCCTTTAATTATTCTGACGGCTTACGTATCTTACCCCAGCTGCGCGGTGTTTGTCCTTCGTACAGGATATCGCTGCACGGGGTCGGATATACAGTTCCTTCCGGCTTGTCGGATGCTTCGATGAAACAGGGCGGCATTCCAGCCATAAATACGGGGAACATAAACAAATAAAATTCGCGGGTAGACAGCCCGACATCCGCACCCAGCGCGGCGACCAGTCCGCCGTAATTCATTTTCATGCGCCACCTGCCGGCAAGCAGGGTTTGCTCTATCTCCAGCGCAAGGTGCAAGTAGTCCCCCTGATCCAGCCCCAGTTCCCTGGCCAGCGCCAGCATGTGTGCGTTGCGCTCATCGCCGTTGATGAGCGGTCGCCCGTACCCTGCGATGCTGCGATGCAAATCCAGCTCCTGCCGGATGCAATCGGTAAGGTCGGCCCCTTCGGCAAGTTGATGGTGCGTGCGTATGAAAAAATCGATGGCGCGCGTAAGAATACCTCCGCCATAGATCGTGGCCTCCGATACGGCGAGGGCTGCCGCCATGCCCAGGGCGCCCGTGCTGCGGGACGCGCCCGCCAGCGCCGCCACGCGGTTGTTCCAGATGCGGGCATCCGGATAGCTGGTGTAGGTCCAGATGGAATGCAGCAGGCGCAACTGCGCCTTGTCAAAACGGCGTCCGGTGATGCCAAACAGGTAGAGTTCGAGCCAGTCCATCTCCTTCAGTTCGGTGTGCAAATCGCAACCGCGAAAAATCACGTGGCTGCCGGGGTAAAACTTGCCCATGCGGCTATTGATCAGGCCGACGTTTTTAAGAAGCGAATTTGGGCCTGGGGTATTTGCGTTCATTTCATTCCTTTTTTCAACAAATGTAGGGTGCATTTAATGCACCTATAGTAACGGTGCATGGAATGCACCCTACGATCATTCGTTCTCAAGCTCCAGGGCGCCAAACGGGAAATTCTTGTATCCCGAAGCCCGCTGTTCCAGGGCATGTGCCGCCGCGCCGGGCAGGCGCAGCAATAAATGCAGCATCTCGCCCTGTTCCGGGGTGAAGCCCAGATCGCTGAACGCGGCGGCCGCAACCCCGGACAGCGCAAGCGGACAGCGGGCTACCGCTTCCATCTCATTCAGGTTTTGCAGCAACCAGGGCAGGCGGGGACCGGCGCTCAAGCTGGCGAGGCAGGCGAGGGTTTGTTTGACCGGGGTGGATGTGGTTACGCCGTGAGGATCGAAGCCGGGCGGGTGCTCGGGTTTTGGCCAGATACTGCCGGCAATGTCAGGCAAATCGGCGAGGTGTGTTTGCCAGGCGGCAAGATTCGTGCTGCATAACGCCCACCCTTCCATCGCCAGAAATACTTCACGGCCTCCCGAGAGCTGCCCCGCGCCGACAGCCAGCGCCGCCATCAGCATGGAGGCCGCCGTTGAGCCGCCGACCCCGCCGCACATGGCGGCATGCACGGACGCATCGCGCGGGCCGGGATTGGCCAGGGCGACGGCCAGCGCTTCGAGCAAGTCGGCCTGAGCGGCACTTGGCGCTTCGTCACGGAACAACAGCCAGAGCATCTCCACCCAGCGTGCATTGCCCAGCATTTCGCCGTACACATCGTAACCGCGGCAGTAGGCGGCGCGGGTGGCAAAGGCGTTGTCAGGCTCGGGTTCTTCGCGCCAGATGCGGGTGCGTATGCTATTGGGGTTTTTGCTCATGTAACGTCCTTAATTGTTCATCACAGCAGGCTGATGCCGCCATCCACGACGATTTCCTCGCCAACGATGTAGGCAGATTCGTTCGATGCAAGAAATAGGGCGACCTTTGCAATTTCTTCCGGTGTGCCGAAACGTTTGATGGGTGATTTATGCTCAATTTCGCCTTTGATGGCCTTGACGGCTTCAGAAGGTAGTCCGAAGCGATCAAAAATAGGGGTGTCAATCGGACCCGGGCTGATTGCGTTGATGCGTATTCCGCGACCGATGAGTTCCAGCCCCATTGATTTTACGAAAGAGCGCAAGGCGGCCTTGCTTGCAGCATAAACACTGAAATTGGGCGATCCCAGCTGATTGGTAATGGAGGTGGTGACGATAATGGAGGCGTTCCGGCTGAGCAGCGGCAGCGCCTTCTGGATGGTGAAAAACACGCCCTTGAAATTGACGTTCATGATTTCGTCGAACTGCGCTTCCGATACCATTTCCAGCGGTGCGGGCGCAGCCATAGCGGCGTTCAAGAACAGGATGTCCAGTTGACCGAAACGGTTTTTCACCTGTTCCATCAAAGCCTCTATTTCGGCCAGACTGCCCGCTTCGCTTTGTATCACCAGCGCATCAACGCTTAGTTCTTCCTGCGTGGCTGCCAGCCTTTGCGGATCGCGTCCGGTGACGGCCAGTTGTGCGCCCTCGGCACGGAACAGTCTGGCGGTTGCAAGGCCAATGCCGCTGGTGCCGCCCGTAATCAGTGCCGTCTTTCCCTTGAGTCTGTCCATCGTTATCCCCTGTAAATTAGTCATTATTTGATTTGGCTATGTCACAGTTACTTATTGGTATTACGTAACATCATGAATTTATGTATTATTTGTAGGGTGGAAAAAGCGTAGCGTTTCCACCGAAAAGCAATGGTGCGTGGTGGATACGCGCTTGCGCTTTATCCACCCTACCCGATGTTCAACAATTAACTGTGACATAGCCATTGATTTTATAATATTGTTTCATTTCCGCGCGGCGTAAGGCGCGAGAAGCCGATATCATACGTTAACTGTGCCCAGTGTCTTCATGCGCAACAGCATGGGCGGCACCTCCTCGGGGTCGATGCGCACATCGAGCAGCGTCGGGCCTTTACGATGCAGCAGGGCGTCGAAATCGAGCTCGTCCAGTTGTTGCGGTGTATCGATGACGTGTCCGGCGATACCCATGGCAGCCGCCATCTGGCAAAAATCGACCCTGGGTAATTGAAAGCCGATGGCTTCGGCGCCCGCCAGTCGTTGTCCGTGCATGACCATCCCCAGCGCGCTGTCGTTGAGTACGATGAACACGACGGAGAGCTGTTCCATCGCGGCCACGGTGATTTCCTGTCCGCTCATCAGATAAGCGCCGTCCCCGGTAATGCAGACGACCGGACAATCCGGATTGCCGCGCGCGATGCCGACCGCCGCGCCGATCGCCCAGCCCATCGGACAGAAATCCATCATCACGCGCAACCAGTTCGCCGTGCCCGAGCGTTGTTCGAGACTGCTGTGATCCGCACGTGGGTGACGTTCAATTCGTCGGTTGAGCGGTTGCAGATAATGCACGGTCCACACCATGCTGTTGCCTGAATCGGCAACGAAGCGGGTGCTGGGCGGGCAACGCTCGGACAGGGTTTTCATCAGGCGCTGCGGTTTGATCGGGGTGGCGTCTGACAGGTAACATTCGGGCGACTGGAAATTCGCTCTGGGGTGGCAATATTCCGGCAGACATCGCTGGTCTGCTTCGGGGGTCAGGGACTGTTCCGCTTTGAGCAGTTCGTTCAGGCGTACACACACGGCACGGATGTTACCGCGCACATGGAACATGGCCATCGGCGAGCGCATCAGGTTGTCCTCTGAATTGTCGATGTGGATCAGGCGATTGTTGAGCAACGAATGGCACCAGCCGCCGCTGACAAACTCGCTGAAGCCGGTGCCGAACGCCAGTACGATGTCCGGTGTGCTGCCCAGTAATTCGGCTGCGCTGGCGTGTCCGCCCATGCCAAACACACCGAAATAAGCCGGATGTCGGGGGTTGACGAAGCCTTTGGCGTCGGGCGTGGTCACGAATAATGCACCGACCAGGTTGGTGAGCTCCATGATGGATTCAATGGCATCGATGCAGGACGCGCCGATCACGAAAACAGCGCGAGACGATAGTCGCAGTTCGTTTTTGAGCCGTTGTATGGCGCGTTCGTCGATCAATACCGCTTCCTGCTGGAACAAGGCGGCCAGATTGTAGGTGGGGAAGGCATTTGGCGAGGCACCGCGCAGGATGTCCAGCGGGATCGCCATGTGCGCCGGGCCGCCCGGGGATTGGTGCGCCGTCATCAGGGCGTTGACCAGCTTGCGTTCGAACTGTTTGGGATGGGTCACCATGGTATTGTAACGGGTGCAGTGCTGGAACATGGCAAACGCGTTGACGCCGGTGCTGGACGATTCCTGCAAGGCGCCTCTGCCGAAAGAAGGCAGCGCGGGCAGGCCGCTGATGGCCAGCAAGGGGACGTTGTTGTCGTGCGCGCAAGCCACGCCGGTGATCAAGTTGGTCGAGCCGGGACCGGAAGTGGCGCAGCATACGCCGAGGCGTCCGGTCTCCCTTGCATAGCCGTCTGCCATGAACGCGGCACCCGCTTCGTGGCGCGCGACGACGGATCGTAATCCGCCGCGTCGTTGGCTGCGTGCCATGGCGTTGTAGAGGGGTTCGATCGCGCCACCCGGCACGCCGAACACATAGCCGACACCGATTTGTTCGAGGTAGGCGACCAGTAAATCGGCGACTGTCAGCGCCGGAGCAACGTTAGCATTTGTTTCGATATGCTCAGCAGGCGTGTTGACATGCGAAATACCGGCATCCATGTGTCATTCTCCCGTAATTTCAAAAATATATCCTTATATTATCGTCCGCCGACATACATCCGCGTGCCTGCATTTTTGCAATTGAATATGATACGTTGTTTCCATATAAAATAGTTTTTACGCATAAAAATTTAATGAGATAAAAAACCCTGATATTATTCATACGGGCATGGCATTGCTGCAGGTTCGTACACGCGAATTTTTTAATAAACGATATGAAGTTTTTTGTGTAAATGGCATGATACAACGAGATTTAGTGAGGGGGCTTTTTTGCAATCTGTCTTGTCTGAATGGCAACAATATTAATGAGTAAGTCGACGCAATTGACCGGCTCGTTTTTGTGCCGGTGTCTGGCTGTCTGGCTGTTTGCCTCGCTGTTGAGTGCAGCGGCGTGGGCGACGCGGGGCGATGCGCTATCCGGCAAGGAGGTCGCAGTGCAGACGGGGCAGTTTACGACACAGCAAGCGATAGACGGTCTGTCTTTTCCGTCGTCTGCCAAGGAAAAATCCGAGGATAATTTCGCCGATATGCTGCTTGCAGTAGAGGCGCATCCCGATGTGGCCGTTTTTTCCATTTGGGTGGCGGGCCCGGTGGTTGCCATGATACGCGCGAATCATGCCAATCAACTCGCTGAAGCGCAGGGCAATATTGTCGTGATCTACCCGGATATTGGCGAGCCGTATCGCAGCGTTTTCTCGCAGATAATCGATGGTATAGCGGAAAAGACGCAGGGACGTGCGACCCATATTGCGGTGGGCTCGAATGTCAATATGGGCGAATTGAACAATGCCTTGCATCGTCAGGATGCAAGGGTGGTGATCGCGCTCGGGCGACAGGGGGTGAGGGCCGTTGCAGGGCTGGACAGTCGTATTGGTGTGGTGGTGGGGGGCATCGTATCCGCGCCGGAAAATGAAGTGCGTGATTATCAGGTGAACAGCCTCGCGCCGGATCCGGCGTTATTGTTTGCACGCCTCAAACATATGCGACCCGGGATAAAGCGAATTTTTACGGTGTATGACCCGCGCCAGAATGCCTGGATGATGCGCTTCGCTAAAGAAGCCGCGCGTGCTCAGGGGCTGGAACTGGTGGCGCGTGAAGCGCTGGATTTGCGCAGTGCAATGCAGGCCTATCAGGAAATATTGTCTTCCGCAGACGGTAATCAGGATGCCTTGTGGCTGCCTCAGGATAGCACCACGGTGGAAGACGGTTCGGTGCTTCCGCTGGTGCTGAAAGAATCCTGGGAACGCAATCTGGTGGTCTTCTCCAGCAGCTTTGCGCACGTTAAACGCGGTGTGCTGTTTTCTCTGTACCCCAATAATATTGAACTGGGCCGTCATCTTGCGGATTCGGCGCTGGGCTATCTGAATTCGGGCGGGAATAAAAACGCAGGTATGTATCCCTTGCGCGAAGTGTTGATGGCGGTCAACTTGCGTACGGCCCGTCACCTCGATATCAATACCAGCAGACAGCAAGGTTTCGACATTGCTTTCCCCGAGCAATAGGCGTGCAGATGATGCCAAATAAATTCAGCGCTTATTTTCAAAAGCTTACCTTTCAGCGTCAGCTCGATATTATGGTCACGCTGGGTATTTTCTGCCTGGCCCTGTTTTCGTCGGGGGTGGGTTCATGGCAGGGTAATCAGCGCGTGCGTCACGATCTGATCGAGCAGGGGCAGCATATCACCGAGAGTCTGGCGCGTCAGAGTGCGCTGGCGCTGATTTATGCGTCGGCGGATAACGTCGCCGAGTCGGTCAATGCCACCATGGCTTTCCCCGGCGTGGTCGGTGTGGAGATCCGTCAGGCTAACGGACAGGTGCTGTTGACACGGGGCGATTACAATATTGCGCAATTCATTCGTCCCGATAAAGCGCATGAATCGGGGTTGCAGGCGGCGGCGGTGCTGGATTCGGAAAACACCGACGCATGGCGTTTTGCATCGCCTGTGTACTCCCAGCCAACGGCAGCGACGCCTTTCAGCGAAGAGACCAAGCCCGAGTTTCTCGGCAATGTGTCGGTGGTGATGAGCAAGGCAACGCTCAAACGCATGACGACCGATATTTTCATGACCAATTTGACCATCTCGATGTCCTTTGCGGTCATGATCCTGTTTTTTATGCGTATTCTGACCCGCAACATGACCCGGCAGCTCGATCATCTGGCGTTCAGCATGGGGCGCGCACAAAAAGGGGAATCGCAGGTGCGCGCGACGCCGGGAGCCGCGAAGGATATCGCGGCCATGGCGTATGCGTTCAACAGCATGATGACGGTGCAGGATGAGCGTGAAGCGTCCTTGCGTATTGCGGCAATTGCGTTTGAAACTGATGAAGGCATGATGGTGACCGATGCACAGGCGAGGATAATCCGCGTGAATCAGGCATTTACCCGGTTAACCGGCTATCGCGCTGAGGAAACCATCGGCAGGAATCCGTCGATGCTGGCGTCCGACCGTCAGGATGCGGCGTTTTATCAATCGATGTGGGCGTCGTTGCATCAGAAAAACAGCTGGCAGGGCGAAATCTGGAACCGGCGCAAGAACGGGGAAGTTTATCTGGAGTGGCTGAGCATTACCGCGGTCATCGGTAAAGACGGCAAGGTGATGAATTATGTTGCCGCTTTTGTTGATTTTACGGATCGAAAACGGGCTGAAAATGAAATTCATCTGCTGGCCTATTACGACCCGTTAAGCCAGTTGCCCAACCGGCGCTTGCTGCTGGATCGTCTGCGTCAGGCGGTTGCCAATGGTGCGCGTAATCACTCCGGTGGCGCGCTGTTGTTCATCGATCTGGATAATTTCAAGAATCTGAATGATACCCGTGGACATGGTGTCGGCGACATGATGCTGATTGAAGTGGCAAAGCGCTTGCGAGCCTGTGTGCGCGACGGGGATACATTGTCTCGATTTGGCGGAGATGAGTTTGTGCTGTTGCTGGAAGGGTTGAGTGAAGATCGTTCGCACGCGGCTATGCAGGCGCTGGAAGTGGGCGAGAAAGTGCTGGACGTGCTCAGCCAGATTTACCTGCTGGATGGAAGTGAATTTCACAGCTCTTCCAGTGTGGGTGTCACCCTGTTCTTCAATTACGCCGAGAAGCTGGACGAGTTGTTAAAACAGGCCGACACGGCGATGTATGAGGCGAAAAAGGCCGGGCGCAATACCTTGCGCTTCTTTGATCCCTTGATGCAGGAGGAGCTGGAAAAACGTGTGCATCTGGAAATAGGGTTGCGTAACGCATTGAAAAATAGAGAATTTCATATTTATTATCAGACTCAGGTCGATCAGCGTGGCCATGTCCTGGGTGCGGAAGTATTGCTGCGCTGGATTTCTCCTGGCAAAGGCATCATTTCGCCGCTGCACTTCATTCCGCTGGCGGAAGAAACCGGACTGATTGTACCGATAGGTGCGTGGGTACTGGAGAGTGCCTGCCGCCAACTCAAAAAGTGGGAAGCCGCGCCGCATACCCGTGATTTGCAGTTGGCCGTGAACGTCAGTGTCAGGCAGTTCCGTCAGGCGGATTTTGTTTCACAAGTGTGTGAAGTGCTTGAGCTGACGGGTATTAATCCGCGTCGCCTGAAGCTTGAAATGACGGAAAGTATTGTGCTCGATGATGTCGACGATACGATTGCCAAAATGCAGGCATTGAGGAAACTGGGTGTGAGTTTCTCCATGGATGATTTTGGAACCGGCTATTCCTCGCTGGCCTATCTGACGCGCTTGCCGCTCAAGCAACTCAAGATCGATCAGTCGTTTGTGCACAACATTGGTATTCAGGGCACGGATGCAACTATTATTCAGACCATCATCGGCATGGCCAATAATCTCGGGATGGAAGTGATTGCCGAAGGGGTTGAAACGGAGGCCCAGCGCAGTTTTCTTGAGGATAACGGCTGTCTGTTTTATCAGGGTTATTTGTTCGGTCAGCCGGTTCCGGTTGAACAGTTTGAAGCGCAGTTAGGGACTGCTGAAGTTGACTGAGAAGGCGTAAGACAGATAAGCGCTGCGATCATTGCTGCCGCCGTCGATGAACTGACGGCGGCGACAATGAACTGCTAGTCAACGGGTTTTTTGAATAAAGTGAGCGCCATCTGAATCAACGCATGCACCGCTGATTCCTGTTCCTCCCACTCGAACTCGTTTTCTTTCGTCTCGTCCTGCAAATGAAGTTCGGAAAAATTTTCCGGCGCCACCGAATAGAGCAAGCCGTGTGAAAAAGACTGATCCATGGTAAATCCTCCATTTAAGACATATCGTAAACCCTACGATAATTAATAGTGTATACGGTAATATCTTTAGTGCAAGCGGAATATTAGTCTATATTAAATATATGTTTATAATCAGATGCCGCGCACGGCCTTTATTTTTTTGAGGCCTGGAGCATGACGGATTTTTTCGCGCTCACGGAAGAAATCCAACAGGCTCCCGGGGTACGGAGGGTGATTGGATAGTCAGAAAGCGCGATCGCAGTATCGATGGCGCTGAATGCAGACTCAGGCGCGCCGGCTTTTGATCACCAGAAACACGCCCAGCAGGCTTTCGATCAGATAGGCCATGCTGGAGATGCCATGCAGCATTTTGAAGCGGCCGGCATCGACGCTTTGCATCACGTCCAGCGGCAAGGCATGAGCCTTGAGCGCGTTCATGGCGGGTTGAATGCCAAGCTGTATGATCAGTGTAATCAACAGCATGGATGCAACCGTCCAGAACAGGGGCTGACGCAGCACCGCGCGCCCCCAAAGGTTGATGAAATAGGCGATCAGGAACGCCCCGCACATCAGACTGACATAGCCCGCACTGACAAATATTTTTCCTGCCAGCAGACCCGCCAGTTGCCGGTCGGGTTGGCCGTAAAAAAGCACCGGAACGGCGAGATAACCGATGGCCCACAGACTGCCGACCCAGGCGGTGACGGCAACGGAAGCGATATGATGGAAAATGTTTTTCATGGGCATTAATGTTAATTTCGCGTGGCGACGAACTGTACTCCTCGCTCTTCGGGAGAGGGGGACGGGGGTGAGGGAGCGATCATGGTGGGTTTCATTTTCAAGGGTGGCTTTCTTGCCATGATCGTTAGCGTAACACAGAAGGGGGTGATTCATAAGCGCTCATAGGCCGGATTATCTATGCATTTTGGCATATTGATCGGCAGGCTGGCAGGTGATAGGGTTCGCGCACATGCAAGTTGCATGCCTGAGGAGGCGCAGATGAATACGCAGATACGGGTGCAGATGGGTGCGACGGACAGCGCTGTCGGCCTGTTCTCCATCACCAATTCCGACTTTTCCAGGGTTAGGACACTCAGCGATCTGTCGATGAGTACGCTAAAACTGGAGGACTTCCCGGTGGTCAGGGCGTGGCGGGAAAAACTGTTTGAAGAGGCGCCTGAAATCTGCGACGAGTTGCCGCGCCTGTTGACCGAGTATTTTCGCACCCATGAAAACCTCCCACCCGCTGTGCGCCGTGCGCAGGCCGTGCGCCATGTGTTTGAAAACAAGACGCCGACAGTGTGTAGCACCGACCTGATGCCGGGGCGCACCACCACCAGTTTTGTCGGGCCTGTGGTCTACATGGATACCATCGGTTACTGCATCTGGCCGGAATTGAAAACGGTTGCCAGCCGCTTGCAGAATCCTTTTCAGATTAAATCTGAGGTCGCTGAACGCCTGAATAAGGAAATTTTTCCGTACTGGCTGGACAAGCAGTTGCCGGTGCAGGAGGCGGCCCGTGCGGCAGATTACGACACGCGCAACTTTTTAAGTTTTGACCGGGTTAAAGGTGATTCGGTGGATCCGCCGCTGGCCAAACAGGCGGGCGAGACACCCAAGTGCCAAGAACTGATGGAGCGGGTGGCATTTTACCTGTCCGATAAATCCACCTGTGTGTCGCACACCGTGCCTGACTGGGAACGCATGCTGAAATATGGCTTGAATGCGCTCGCCGATCAAATGCGGCTTGATCTGACAACGGCTGATGCATCCGAAAAAGCGTTTCTGCTGGGGGTCATCGCGGTATTTGAGGGCGCAGTAGTGTATGCGGAACATCTGGCAGCAGCCTCCGAGGCGGCGGGCAATGCCGCGCTTGCCGCCGTGTGCCGAAAAGTGCCCGCGTTTCCCGCCGAGACCTTGCAGGAAGCCTTGTCCGCGATCTGGATCTGCTATCACCTGCTGTTGCAGGAAAACACCAATTTCGGTCTGTCGATAGGCCGCCTCGATCAGCTGCTCAATCCCTATTACCTGAAAGACTGGCTGGCGTTTAACAGCGATGAAGAACGAGAAGCTTATAGCAGGCGCGCGGTGGAGCTGGTCTGTCACTTTTTTTTACGTTGTTCTGACCATGTGCCGCTGTCCACCTCAGGGTCGGAGACCTTGTTTGCCGGCAGTGGCTCGAATCAGGCGCTGACCGTGGGCGGCACGAAATATGAAAACGGTCAGGTGGTCGATGCCGTCAATGACATGACTTATATCATCCTGAAAGCCACGGAAATCCTGGGCATCCGTGATCCCAATGTACATGCCCGCTATCACGCCGACATACATCATCGCGACAACGACGGTAATCCCTTGCCGAATGAAGTGATGGACGCCTATCTCAAGCGCATCTGTCAGGTGAACATCGCCACCCGTGCAACGCCCGCGCTGCATGGCGATATTCCGGTCATCAAGAGCATGGCGGCTTATTACGCCGAGCACGAGGGGGTCAGCGCGGCAGAAGCGCTGGCGGACGCCTGCGATTATGCGTCCATCGGTTGTATCGAACAGAATGCGCAGGGCAAGCACTACGGCAATTCAGGCTCCACCTTGCTGGTGTTGCCGGCCGTGCTGGAACTTGCCCTGTTCGGCGGTAAGCACCGCGCCGACGGGGTAAGCGAAGCTGCGCCTGATCTGTTCAACGGCAAGGCTGCGTACACCAGCACGCCGCTGATCCGCATGAAGAGCATGGACGAATTTATCGCCGCCTTTCGTTATCAGCTGGATCAAATGGCCATGCATGCCGTGCAGAACAACAATTATCTGGGGCGTTTCATGGCGCGCGACCGGTCCTCGCCTTTTTTGTCCGGTCTGTACACGGGGCCCACCAATCTGCCGGGGAACAGCGGGGCAAAATTCCGTGATGTATCGCTGGGCGGCGCGAAATACAATTCGGCAGGCGTTGCCATCATCGGTCTGGCTGACGTGATCGACAGTTTCTGCATCCTCGATGAACTGGTATTCGGCGGCAAGGTGAGCGCTGCTGAATTGCTGTCCGCGATGCAGGCGGATTTTTCGGCTGTCAGGGTGGATGGCGTGCACCATAACTGGCAGGAGCTGCTGATCAAGATGCGCCACTGGTTTCATCCGGACGATGCGGCAAGTTTGCCGGTGCTCAATGAAAAGCGTCTGACCGAGATCGTTGCCGCGATTGCGCACACCGCGCATTACGGCGCAGGGGTGGCGATGAGTGGCGTTCTGGATAATGCACTGGCGGTCAAATATTCAAGGCTGTTGACGCGCATGATCCACGAGGTGTTCTATCGTTACCGCACGCATCGCGGCGGGCGCTATCTGTCCGGCTACTGGTCGATGACTAATCATGCGGGTTTCGGCATGCTGACGCAGGCGACGCCCAACCACCGAAAGGGGGGCGCAGCATTTGCATCCGGTATCACGCCCTGTGCCGGTATCGTCAAACGCGACGGCTCACCCGTGTCCTGTCTCGATCATATGCTCTCGGTCGCGCAAGTCGACAGCGCTGCGGTGAAAAACGGCTATACCTATAACCTGAGTCTGACTACGCGCGGACCTGAGTTGCGTGAAGCCGATACCGAGCTGTTTGCGCGTTACATGAAGGCGTTCACCGACAACAACGGGGTGCTGGTGCAGATGTGCGTCTCGTCCATCAGCGATCTGGTGGCGGCGGACAAGGCGGCAACGGCGGCGATGGGCGGAGGAGAAACAGAGCAGGCGGCGCTCAATCCGTACCGGGACATGATGATCAGGGTGGCGGGTTATTCGGCTTATTTTGTGACCTTGAGTCCGCAGATGCGCCGTGAAATCATCGCACGCGCCAATTTTTCGCTCAAAGACGGCACGGAGCAACATGGAGTGCATGGGCTATAAAAAGTTGTGCTCCCTCACCCAAACCCTCTCCCGGAGGGAGAGGGGACAAACGATTCGCTTTACGAACTTTACAATATTTTGGAGACGATCATGCATGCCGGATTTCCCCAGGTAACCCCCGCGCTGTGGCATACCCTGAACGCGGGCATGCAGGGCGACGATGAACTCAAAGGACTGCTTGCGAATAGTGGCGGGCATCTGGTCGCCGAAGGGCTGGCGCTGGCGTTACGGCTGGGGTTCGGTCTGATTGTGAGCCGCGGCCTGCTCGATGCGGATCAGTCGCGTAGCGCACGTGCTTTTTTTGCAGACAATTTTGAAATCACCGACCCGCTGGCGCCGGGCGGCATGCGCTATTACCAGGGACGTTTTCTGATCCGCACCCGCCGCGCAGGCGATGACATGAACGTGCTGCTGGCATTCTGTCCTGATCCCGAAAAACTCTATCTTGCCAAGCCCTGGGGGCAGAGTCTGGATTCTTTCGCGGTGGTGCAGACGCGCGTGATGGATGAGGATGAGGCAGACAGTCTGGAGCGCAAGGTGGATCTGGTGATCCGTTTCAAGGATGCCGAGGCGCTGCTCGGTCTGATCGGTCAGCCCAATGTGGATATCGTCGGGCTGTTGCTGCAAAACCTGGTGCAACTGACCGGCAATGTCGGGCATCTGTTCAAGCTGGGGGCGATCGGCGCCGATGTGCAGCGGTTGATGACAACATGCGTGCACTGATATTCGACATCAAACGCGATTGCAGCGAGGACGGGCCCGGCATACGCACCACGGTGTTTTTTCAGGGCTGTCCGCTGCGCTGCATCTGGTGCCAGAATCCGGAAGGGCAGGATGCGGGGTTGAGTCCCGATGAGCATGGGGCGGGGCGCTGGTATGCGCTGGAGGAATTGCTTGATCGCGTGCTGATTGACCGGCCGTTTTTTGTTTCCACGGGCGGCGGGGTCACGCTTTCCGGGGGCGAACCGACCTGTCAGATGCGCTTTGCAGGTGCTTTTTTGCAACGACTACAACAAGCGGGTATCGATACCGCCATGGAGACATGTGGTTTTTTTCATTATGCCAGTTTTGAAAAGCTCGTGTTGCCATACCTGAATCGTATTTACTTTGATCTTAAGATCATCAGTGATAACGAACACCGGCGTCTGACCGGTCAGTCCAATCGCCCCATTCTGGCAAATCTGGCGCGGCTCAAATGTGAGGCTTCGATACTGCTGTCTGTGCGTGTCCCGCTGGTGGCTGAGATGACTGCCACTGAACAAAACCTGGCAGCTATCGGCACGTTTCTGCGCCAACACGATATTCAGGATGTGACGCTGCTCCCCTATAACCCGTTGTGGCAGGACAAAGCTATCAAGCTTGGCAGGCAGCCGGCGCTGACTTGCGGCTTCATGTCGCCTGAACAACTCGCGGACTGTGCGCGACAATTCGCCGAAGGCAATTCGCCGTAATCGTACTTAACTCAGCCAGGCTTGACGGTTTGTACGATTGTGCCACCATATTTTCTGATAAAACTGCCGAATTCAGCCATGATCAAATCGAGGTTGAAAACGTCCCCCCAATACTTACTGTCTTGCGATATTTTGTCTTTCCATATGCCAAATGCACGATCCATGTCGCTTGGAGTAAACTTTCCCAGATCGATGATCAGTAGTTGCTGTGTTTCCGTTTGAGCAACGTCCGGCTGTCCGGATGCCACCAGAATTGGCCCTGCAGATTTTAGTTTATGAATCGAAGCTGCTATCCCTGTTGCGCGCGCATAGTCGTATGAAGCGACGAGTTGCTCGCAGGAGTTTTCATCACTTGGTTTTGAAACCAGAAGCCAGAAGGTTGTAGCGATTTGCGAACGGGCAATATGTGCATACCCGCTGACATCCTCCAGATTTGCGATAAATGTCCTGCAGATGGACAGGTAGCGCTGTCTTATTGCATCAGTTGTGGGGCGTTTGGTGAAAATGATATAGCCGAAAGCACCGTAATGCTGGCCGCATTCTCTATCTCTTGTGCAAAATGAGCGGGCCGGAATGAGCGGCTTGACTATGCCGCCACCGGCCCCAATGGGTATGCGGGATTTGTATTTAGGAGTGGGAGAGGGGGCAGGCATGGCAACAACGGGTGCCGGGACTGACGCGACTGGTGCCGGAGCTTCCTTGGCAGTTTCGTCGGAATGATTTTTTGTTGCACAAGCTGTCAGCATAGTCAGCGTGATATAAACTGTAATCCAGTTAATCCTTGACATTTTTTTCTCCCTTTTTCGCGAACAGACCACTTGCCAGTTGAACGACGCCTATGGTTAAAAATAATACAAATGCGACCTCACCTTTGTTTACTTCTTGATCCGGGTCGTTAAGAAAAAACAGGATGGGCATTGACAGCAGTACCCCCAGAAAAACAGAGCGACTAATTTCTTTCATCTCAGCTCCTTTTTAATGATTATTGTTGTTCTATAGCTAGGCTGCACAGATGCCGTATTTGGGCAAAATGTTGTAAACCACATTGAAGCGATGCGCCTGAACCGCGTCGTGAAAAAGCTTCCAATGGCTGTTCAGAAAATCATCCTTGTAGGTATACACCGGGACATCAAAACTGGTGCCGAGCGCGTCCGCCTTCCAGGAGTCGTTGCCTCGGGAGAAATAGTCGTTGATATCTGCCTGCCCGCATACGGTGAAGTCGCCGCTTCGGATCGCCGCCAGCCAGACTTGATGGCGTTTTTCGCCCTCTTCGAAAAGGGTGGTGGCAAACAGGTTTTTTATCTGTTCCCGGGTAGCATCGCTCAGTCCCTGAACGCTGGCGTCAGGATCGCCCAACTGATATCGCCGCATCACCTTGCACATCTGTTCACAGGCGGCCAGAAAATCGGCGGGGTTGTCGCGTTTTTTCAATTGACCACGACCATCGGTGTACTGCCAATTGAGAAAGGGCATGTCGGGAAAGACCTGGGCTCTGGCATGACCCAGAGGCGGCACCGTATCGTCGAGTATATTCCATAGTATGCTGGCAAGCCCTCCCGAAAAAACACCGCAGTTATCCGTTTCTATAGCGTGTTCAACCTCGTTCACATTGTGCAATACGCCGGCAAATCCCTGATGCGCCCAGGTGTCTGCATACACATGCAGGGTTACGCCCAGTCGCTCCAATCCATAAGCGCGTCCCTTTTCCAGAATGGCATCGCGCACCATTTCCTGGGCGATGGGGCTGTCCGGCGTACAAACAATTTTGTCGATGAAACTGGAGCTGGGACTTTGTCCGGCGGGGAGACCGCCGTTGCCGGGCAGAAAGTGGAAGGGCATCCAGACGCAATGGTTGGCCAGTTCGTCGGTGTTGCGGTGATCCAGCATTTTGTGGGCAGAACTGATGCGGTTGTAAACGGCGCGATTGTCGAAATAAACGGTGCCGCAGCTGGTGGCATCGTCCACATATTGCGAGGCATAGGCGATGATGTCGGCATCATGATGATTGAATCCCGCATCTCTGGCGACGACATAGGTGGTGGCATGATGAAAGTCGATTTGCATGATCATTACTCCTTTGAAGCTGAGCGGGCAACTGATGCCCATCGCTCAGTGTTATTCGGAATGCTGCACTGTTTTTTAGGGAGGAGCTTAATCTCCGATCGTACTGAGCCAAGTAAGCCCCGCATTCGCGTGGCAAGGCGTGAGCAGGAAACTGTATTATCTTGACTATGGTTTGCTGTTTGACCATTTTTATAGTTTTTCAATATATTGATTATTAAGTAATTAAAAGCTGTTTCTTGAGAGGTATCGAAGGACGAAATATATAACAAATTTATTATTAATCATAAGTTTGTCATGGTTCGATACCTCTGATGAAGCTACTAAGTATTGACTAAGCACGATAAAACATGTGCCAAGTCATTACTTAACCATGAACGGCTGATTTATTCAGCGCTTCCTTAGTTTAAACAGCGCTCTGTCAGTGTTTCATGCTCATGGGGGCGCTTGCGTCTGGTCGGTCAGGGCTGCACATGGAACCGGATGCGAAAACGGCGGGTGACCGATGCATCCCCTTCCCAGTGGCGCCCGTGTTTAAGCACGATCTCTCCCAGACCTGTTTTTTTTCCCCGAAAAATGAAAGCGACCTCGCCACCGCTGCCGATGGCTTTTTCCGTATAGCGCGGCTCGCTACCAAGCGCTTCGATGAAGTCTTCATCATAGCGATCAATCGCCCAGCGATATCCTGTTGTCGCGTTCTCCGGCAGGGTTATCCGGACCGTATCACCCGGGTGAATATCCACCGTTCGATCATTATCCGTTTCAGTCAGCAGCATCGTTTTGGAAACCGCTTCACTATCCGTACAGGAAACTGCGCTGGCGGCGTACAGGAGCGCTGCCGCCATCAGCGCAATTATTTGTACTAAAAAGTATCGCGATTTGCTTCTCCTTTTCATCTGAACCCGATTCAGAGCGTCACGCCATAGCTCTCATTGAAAAATGCGGCTTTGATATAGGCCTCGCTGGCATAGCCGTAACCCTGGTCACCCCAGGCCGTGCCCCAGCTGTTGCGTACGATGAAGCGTTTGTCCGCAGTATAGCCAACAATGGCGATGGCGTGACCGCCGCGAACGGTATCAGGCTGAAAGGTATCCAGCTTGCCATGGGTTGCGGTGGCATTATCCCAGGTTGCGTCCACATTCAGCGCAGCCAGGATCGGGCCGTGGGTGGCGAGCCAGGTGCGCCAGCTGGCAAGTTTTTTGACCAGGTTGAAATAAGAGGCAATACGGCGCGTCGCGGCAGTGGCGTAAAAAGTATTTTCCTGGCCCGAGTACATGTAGGTCGTGATATGGAACGGCAGCAGGGTATCGGGTACCGCACCGTACTTGCGCAGAATATCCAGTGCCCCCTTGAGGGAGGTGCCGGCTTCCTCGATGAACGTGTTCGGTTTGGGATCCGTGTCTAACTCCTTGGACCCCATCCAGGAGAGGCGCACTGACAGATGGTCGGTTTTGGCCATCCTGCCGGCCTGGGTAAAATGGTAACGGGCCACGCTGTCGGTGGAGCCCCAGCCAACGCATGAGCCGGTTGGACCCTGGTCGCCGATATCCCACCACGGCGCGCGCAAATCCACGCTTGCGGGCAATGTCGGGGCCGGAGCGGCGATGGCATTGGCTGCAAAGGCTTGCTCGATGTTCCAGTCCCGTTCAGTATCGCGTGAGGGGACCACATTGCATATGCGATTTGCTTCTGGGATGGTGTCTTTTTTCTTGGTCATGATGATTCTCCTTTATCGAACTTGGGTCAGGTTGTTGGGTTGATGCGCGTTGCTTAGTTCATGAACTCCTCCTTATGCCTTATTGTTTTTTACTTATCCCTTAAGCAATGTATCCAGCCCGATGGCCTGGCGGTGTCTCTCCCACGCATCATCCAGCAGTAAAAAATAGCCGAACAGCTGGTAGTCGTAATCGGCAGGATCGATGCCGGAGTGAAAAGGCAGCATCAGGGCGGTGGAATAGATGAGCTGCCCTAAAAACAGCCCGTCGGCAATTTCCACCAGTTCGTCCAGACAGAAACCGATCGGCGCGGGCCCGCCGATCAGCGGATAGCGATAATTGAACTGGAATACCTGGCGCTTTTCGTTCATCGGCAAAATGGATATCTGATCGGCGGCGCCTAAAAAGGCATAACCCTGTCTTGCAAAAGGAGAACCGGAGGATTCTGATGCCTGCTGTAATACGGCATCGGGTATGCGGTAGTTCATGTCATTGATTGTCATCAGGGTCTCCACGCTCAGGATGCGCTTGTCCTGCAGGTTGTAGCCCATCACATAGCGTGTATCCGCCTCCTGTTGCCAGAATTCGCGATCCTCAACGCGCATGCCGCCATCCCAGGGTTGTTCAAGATGTGCGGCATAACGTCCGGGTATCGTCATCACGGCATCCTTTTTCAGCGCGGCGTAGTGGGGTGCACTGGCCGGATGGGATTTGAGCTCCGCCACACGGCCCGGATAACGCAAGGCCAGATCGGCGCTTTCATCGAGCAGCATGGAAAGCGTGCGCGGCGAAATTTTTTCGAACGATTTTCCGGCCCACGGGAAGATGTGTTTGCCTATGCTGTGCCAGACGATATTCAGGATATTGGGGACAGAAGAATGGATGCCGGTGAGCAGGCCGGACAGGATGCCGGGCAGCAGCAGGGCTTCGGCTATGGTGGCCTTGGGGTCTGGCTTGAAATTGTCGGTAAAGCCGCAGTGCAGGTTCAGCGTGGCGCCGTGGTAATAATCAAAACCGCGGGCAACGTCTGGGTCGCCATAGCCGTCACGACGCGCCTGCCCATCCAGCCTGACGTTGTAACCCTGAATGCCTGCGCCCTGGAACAGGCCGTTTTTCACGCCCGGTGCGACGCCGGCACGAAACAGACGGTGCAGGGGTTCGAATTGTTTGAGATTGTCGTCCGGATTGCTCTGGGCGGAAATGTTATTGCTGATGCGTTGCAACATCTGCAATACGGATTCGTCTTGATGCAACAATTCGCTAACGTCGTCTGCATCGGGCAGGGTGATCAGCGTGGTGAATTTTTGCTGTAAGGTTGCATCGTTGCGCCATCCGTTACCGCCATCCGATTGTGTGGGTGTTTTTACCTCGTGATCGTAGCCCAGTTCCCTGTAGCCGATTTCGCCTGCACGGGGACGCAGCTGGGGAAATGCCGCATAGACTTGTCTGGCACAGGCCGGATCCATCATCAGGAAATAACCGTTGTTCTGATAACCGTAATCGGGGCAGGTAACGTTAAGCTCGCGCAGCGATGCGTTTGTCCCATCGCCCGCTTGCGGGAGAGGGTTAGGGAGAGGGAAGTGAGAAATCTCGGTTGCATTATCAGGGGAGGTCTTTTTGACTGGCCTGTGCGGCGCATAAGGTTCGCCAGGTTCGATGACGCCGGGGAAAAAGGGCAGATCAAAGGTGCCAAGGCTGAAATGCCGTGTCGCATAAATCAGCTGCCCCAGATAGATGCCTTCCGCCACCTGTACGATTTCATCGATCAGACAGCTCATCGGGAAGGCGGGGTGCAGTTTCGGCCAGCGGTAATTGAGCGCGTATACCGGCTTGCCCTGCATATCCGTCAGCACCGAGGTCGCCATGTCGGCAAGATAGATGCCGCCGGTCTTGCTGTAGGGGATATATTTTTCCCCGTCCAGATTGCTTTGCAGCAGCGTTCCGTCAAACCCTGATTCGTCTGTCGAGGCAGGCCGGTCTTTCAGCCGCCACAGATGGGTGATGGTCGGCAAACCCAGCGCCTGAAACAGGTTCGGGTTGGCAGGAGCCCGAAAAAAATTGCGGCCGATGCGCGTGCGTTGTTCATTGTAGGCCGCCAAGACATCGGGATCGTTGTCACATTTCTGGCTAAGCGTGTCACGCGTGACCGGCTCGAACGTCTTACCCATCCACAGGCCCGTATCGGCAAAGGTGGCATTCCAGGCGGTTGCCAGAATTTCCAGGCTGGCTGCCATAGACCGCTCATGACCGAAGCTTGCCGCAATGTTACGGAAAAAATCGCTGTCCCGAATGGAGACCGGGATGCCGATCATCGGGCCTTCGAGCGGGACGGCCTTGCCGCACATGAACAGCGTGCGTAACTTATCGTTGATGGCGGACCATTCGCTGCGTCGCAGGTTGTCGGCCAGTATCCGCTGGTAACTGGCAAATAAGGCATAGAAATCGCCGCTGTAATCGCTTTTGAGCAACGCGTTCAGTTTTTCGCCCAGCGCCTTTGCGGCTTGCGTGGTGAGCGCGGGGAAATTTTGGCTGGCGAGATAATTATTCATGGGTCAATCTCCTGTCAGGTGACCGTCACCGTGGCGCCGCTCCAGAAATAGTTTCCGTTGCTATCGAAAAACCATTTTGCGTTGCCGTTGACCGGTTCGCCATCCAGCGTCCATCCGGCATAAGGCAGTTTTGTGCCGGGCACGACAACTTGCGCGATGTCAGCGAGGCGCGAAGGGCGTCCTTTTCGCAGGTTGAGCTTGACGGTGACTTGTACGTTCCCGTCCTGGCGAATTTGCGAGGTACTTGAATCATCCGCTGTGCCAAGGCAGGCCTGATATTCAGCCGGAATGTCGCGCAACAATTGTTCATAGCTGCGCCGGCTGTAAGCAAGCCCGCTGCCGGGATCGGTCTTGCGGGTGGGATCGAGAAAGGCGTGACCCACCACTGAGACGGCCGGGTCTAGCCCGAATTGATGGCAGATGAAGGCGATGGTCCACAGGTATTTCCGGTAAGCCTCGTCGGCATCAATATGGGCGCCGTAACAGTATTCCACTCCGATGGCCGCATCGTTGGCGTTATAGCCATACAGACGATTGTCGGTATCCACGCGGTACAGCACGTGCCATGCCTTTTCGGGTGGCGCCGTGAGTGCGGGTATGCATTCGAGGATTTGTTTGTCGTCGACAAAAAGATGGGCGGATGCACTTTCAGCATTACGCGAACGTTCATAGTAGCCAACGTTGGCGGCTGCCGTAGAGCCCGGATTGCCGGTGTCGTGGGCCACGACGAATTTGACGCCTGGCGATATGAACAGACCCGAACGCCGTTTGGAAGGCTTGCTCAGGTACTGCGGTGTGATGGTGTATTTTTGCTGGAAGGTCATGATGTTACCCCACGGCTGGATGATCATCAGTGGCATCGATCGCTGCATCGATCTGCAACGGGGGAGATTCTGTTGCAGTCTGGCTGTGCGGCACGGCTTTGGCCGCCAGATAGCCGGTATGGCTGATCGCGATCAGTGCGAGCAGACTCTTATCCAGTTCAGGCAGACCGGTAATCACCTGATGCAGGTTGCTGGAAAACAGGCTGCCCAGCGCCACCGCGTAGGCGAGCACGGCGATCAGGGTGAAAATGAACATCTGCAAGCGCGCCACATCAAGCTGGGCGGCGTTACCGACTTCCTCGCCGGTAAAAATATCTGACCAGCGTGCACTGGCCAGATCGGTGTTGACAACGATGGCCCCCTTGGTGGAAAGCGTGTGCGCCTCATCGCCCTGTTGCTCCAGCAAGGCGAAGGTATTACTGACTTCAGACGCATTGGTTGTTTTATTCGTTTTGGTATTCAGGATCAGCGGGGATGCGATCAAGGAAGTCGTGCTGATCCCCATCAGCCACCACAGTTCCTGTTGAATGACGATTTTAAGTGGCTCGGCCTGCCCCATAAAAATGTTGTATAGCGCGGCAGTCAAAAAGCCTGACAGTACCAGCAGCGTCCATAAAATAATTTGCAACCGCGCCAGTGAAATGACGTTGCGCTCGTCGATCAGCGCCCCCAGCCAGCGACCGGTGACGCTGCGTCCGCATGCGATGGTAAACACCGTCAGCGACAGCAGTACAAAAAACCAGAAGATCAGCACAAGATTGAAGTTCAGCCATTCCATCGCGACCAAGGCGAGGGTCATGATCAATATGGTGAGCAGGCTGTTTGAAATGCCAAAAAATTTCGAATTGCTGGACGGGATGTTCATATTGTCCTCACTTTTTGAAATCTGTCTTTGATGCGGAACCGGAAAGATCCGTCCGGCGATTTCCCGTTTGTGTTTCTGTGCCGTGCAATCGTGAGGACTTGCGCAGGTTTACGCGCGTGCAGTCTTGCACTTTCATGGGGTGAGAACAATATGCCAGAATATCTAGGCAATTCGGCCTAGTCAGATCGTGTCTGGTGTGTCCAGTAGCGGCGATGGGTTTTGCGATAAGACTCGATATCCAGTTTTTGCGCATTCATATTGACCTGAATTGCGCCATCCCGGTCCGAGCGCAGCAAGGCGGCGCCGCTGTCGAGATAGCGCTGCTGGATTTCTTGCCTGGGATGGCCGAAACGGTTGAGATAACCCGAGGTGAATACCGCGTAGTCGGGCAGCACGGCGGCGATAAAATCCACATCCGATGAGCTGGCACTGCCGTGATGCGGTACCACCAGCAGGCTGGCGGATAAGTCGTCGGGATGGCTGATGAGCAGGCGTTGTTCGGCGCGCTTCTCGATGTCTCCGGTGAGCAGGATATGTTCGTTGCCTGTGCTGATACGCAATACACAGCTCTGGTTGTTGTCATGAGGACGCGTGCTTTCCTGATCGGGATGCAGGATATCGAACTGCACGCCATCCCAGTTCCAACTCATGCCGTCGCGGCAGCGCTTAACCGGCATGGGGGCTGTTAGTCCGCTGACAGGCTGGGTAGACAGTATCCAGTCAACGGGTATGGATTGCAAAACGGAAGCCGTACCACCCGTATGGTCGCTGTCGTCATGGCTTAAAATCAGTCCGTCCAGCGTAGCGATGCCCATGCCGCGCAGGCTGGGCACCAGTATGCGGTTGCCGCTGTCGGACTCCCCTGAGTAAGCAGGCCCGGTGTCATACAGCAGCGCGTGATGCCGGGTCTGGGCTGCAACTGACAAACCCTGTCCGACATCGAAGATAATCAGACGCAGGTTGCCCGGTTCTGGCGGCGCGGGCGAATTCAAAAACATCGGCAGTAGCATCAGCGCGCCGAGCCAGCGTGCCGGAAAACCTTTGGGCGCCAGCATCCAGGTCACACCCAGCATGCCGGCAACGATGCTCCATGGGGTGGGTGCGTGCTGTGTCCACACCGGCATGTTGCCCAGATATTGCAGCGGAATCAGGGTCCAGTCCAGTACGATATGTGCCAGCCACAGCGGCGCCTCGAACGGCAGTACAACGCCCAATAAGGTGAGCGGCACGACGATCAGGCTGATCAGCGGGATGGCGAAGGCATTGCTGATGGGTGAGACCAGCGAAAGCTGCCCGAACAGCGCCAGCAGCATCGGAATCAGGCCCAGCGTCACTGCCCATTGCACGGCGGCATACTCGCGCAGCAGCTGTAATGCGGAGCGTGCAGGCGGATTGACCGGATCAGGCTCGCTCTCCGCCCCGCGTCCGATGCGGTGGGACGTGGTGTAGAGGATAAGGACAACCGCGCCGAATGACAGCCAGAAACCCGGCGAAAGTACGGCCCACGGGTCGGGAATCAGTACACCCAGCAGCGCGATGCTGAGTATCTGACCGAGCGAGAAATTGCGATTCATCCACAGCGCGCAGGCGACAGCCGCCACCATATACACGGTGCGTTGTGCGGGCACGCCGTAACCTGCCAGCAGGGCATACAACAGGGCCGTGATCAGGGCTGCGATTGCGGCGGCTTTTCGTGCCGGCAGCCACAGGGTGAGTCTGGAACTGCGCCGCCACAGCCAGTAGGTCAGCATAAATCCGAGGCCGGAGAGCATGGTGATGTGTAACCCTGAGATGCTCATCAGGTGGATCACGCCGGTGCGTCTGAACAACTGCCATTGCGATTGCGAGATGCTGTCCTGATCGCCTACGGCGAGCGCCGTCAGTACGCCGGTATAGGGCGCGCCGCCCAGCGTGTTTGTAAATTTGTCACGCACCGCTTCGCGCCACGATTCGATGCGGTACGACCAGCCATCAGCCCTGGCATCCAACTTGAGGTTGTCGGCTCTGTTATTGACATAACCAATGGCGCGCACATTGTTTTCCAGCGCCCACAGTTCAAAATCGAACCCGTGTGGATTGCTGCTGCCATGCGGTTGTTTCAGACGCACGGTGAATTGCCAGCGCTCGCCGGCATGTACGCTCGGCAACGGATTTTTTGCGTCCGTATAGGTGGAGAGGTAGATGTGTTTGGGTACGTCAACGGGAAGTTCGCGCAGCGATTCGTTCGCCCCCTCGCCCGCAGTGCGGGAGAGGGTTGGGGAGAGGGAGGTGTTAGGGGTGAGCGTTTTTTCGACGGTATATTTGAAGCGCTGCCCATGTTCTGCAAGGTGCGGCAATTCGGCAATCACACCGACAACGACAATATCGCGCCGCTGCCAGTCATCGGGCAGGCTGACGGACAGGCGCTGCTGAGCCTGCCAGGCTGATCCGTAAAAGCCAGCACCGCAGGCAAAGGCTGCGATCAGCAGCGCGCGGACGATACGTAGTGCCAGAGAAATGTTGATTAAATCCGTTCGCATTGAGCTTGTCGAAATGCGCTGTTTTTGAATGTTGGTAAAGGCTTCGACAGGCCCAACCCGAACGGGTCTGGTAAATTGGAGCAGAATCAGCAGCGCCAGCGGAAATCCTGCAAGCAGCCATCCCCGGGCAAGATTCGGCAGTACAGCCTGCTGTTGCAACAGCCATACGCCCAAAGTGAAAAATAGCGTGAAGAGCACCATGCTGTGTAGCTTACCGCTGAATCAGTCAAAGGAGGTGTTTTCTCGTTCCCACGCGCTGCGTGGGAGCGCAATCCAGACGCGCCGCGGCAAAGCTCACACGCAGCACGGGAGTGCGAGAGGGCGTTTTCTGAAGCGGATATTCAGGGGCAGTTTCTGGGTATGCCGTACAGTCCCGGTTGATCATGCGCAAATAACGGCGGAGGCTGAAAGCACACGGCGCCCGCAGCGGTGATGATTTTCAGCATCCCGTTTGCCATGCGTATTTCCTTTTGCGGTTGCCGCAGTGCTTGCGTCAGCGCGCCTGCGGGGGTGCTGAGATTCCTCTTCTCCTGAGCCAGTACGCGTTGTTCGGACTTTCTGGCGTCATCGCGCGCCATGCTTCTGGCCGATTCCATCAGTGCATCGACAGGTGGGGAAGCGTGCGCTTCAGGCATTACGGGCTGTGTTCTTGCTTCCACGCGCTGCGCGGGAGCGCCGTTTTGGCGCGGCGCGCTTGAATGACGTTCCCGCGCAGCGCGCGGGAACGAGGGGATATCGGCATGTTTTTTGGATGATGCGGGAGCGGCGGTTAGCGTGGCGGGAGCGCTTCGAGTCGACAGAAAAACCTCCATCGGATGCGATGGAGAATGCTGCTGGGTTGGCGGATGAAAGAAAAACAACAGCGCTGCATGCAGCGACAGTGCCCATACAATGAATGGCGCGAGGTGTCGTGCATCAGGATACGCGGTTTGCATATTTGTTAAAGTGAAATTCGCATAGCGATTCGTTTGTCCCCTCTACCTCTGGGAGAGGGTTTGGGTGAGGGGGACGGGGATGACAAGTTTCATCCTCCAAAGTTAGCTAATTGTCATGCCCGTTAGGCCATGTTCAGTCCCTGCTGTTCGGCCGAGTCGGCCGGTGCGTCGAGCGACAGAAGTTTTTGCAGCGCCAGAATATAGCTCTGTAACGCCGTGCGTCCGGCAGGACTCAGGGTATAACAAGTCTGGGTGCGATTGGCACTGTCATCCTTGCGCACCGTCACGTAACCGGCGGCGATCAGCTTTTTTAAATGAGAGTCCAGATTGCCGTCCGAGACTGCCAGCTGTCGTTTGAGCTCCGAAAAAGTGGCCTCACCCGCGCCCGCCAGAAAAGCGGCGAGCTGGGTGCGCAAGGGCTGGTGTAACAGCGGGTCGAGCATTTCCATATTTATTTCTGATCCATTTTGATATGCAGCAAACCGGCATTGCTGCCGTCTTTTTGCGGAATCTGCAGCTCCAGATGCGTCTGTATCAGCTTGTAGCCGGGCTGCCAGTTCTGACCGTCGAGGCTGGCGAACTTCTTGAACACATAGATGTCGTGTTTGAGCGTGACGTGAAAGGTGGCGGATTCCGCGCGCTCAAACAGGCTGCCGTCCACAAGGGCCGTGACCGGCAGCGGCGTGCCGGCCGGATAATGCAGCACGTAATTGTGACCTTCCGGCAACGCTTGGCCGAAGTTGATTTTAGGCGCCTGGGCGATGTCGGATGCGCTGGGCGGCATGCCGGCGCAGGCGGTGAGGGTGGTGGCAACAAGGGCTGTGAGTATCATGCGTTTCATGGTGTTCTCCTTTGGATTGGGTTAACGGACGGGTTGATGCATGGTTTCGACGATCAGGTGCGTGTTGATCTGTGGGCCGGATCGTGGGTTGATTTCAGCCTTGATAAAGGGAATACGTATCCACTTTGAATCGCGCGCAAGCGCCCAGTTGCCGCCGGGAAAGCGCCAGTCTCCGGTAGGCTCGCCGTTATTCATCATGATTTCCAGCGGCTCGTTCAATATCAGCGGCAGTGTGGCATTCGGGTTTGCGCGAAACACATCGCCTGAAATATCGATCCTGAGCGGGACGGTGCTGCCTTCAGGCAGCATGACGATCTGCCGGGATAAGGGCTGCTGATTGAATTCATCAAGCGAAACAACGGGCGTATTGGGCAATTCGCTGGCATGGCTTTGCGCGAGCAGCGGCGGGATCAGTACGAACAGCAGCCAGCCCGTCGATTGTAAAAGGCGCAGTAAAAACGTGCGTTCGCGCCCGCGATCCAGCATGGCGGCAAGCAAGGGCAAGCCCAGGCCCAGCGTTGATGCGGCGACATATTGTATGGCCAGATAATCGAGGCGAAAGGCCAGCATGCTGATGCCTATGGCGATGATGAGGGCGCCTGTCCATTCCAGCAGTTCTTCGGAAAACAGACCGTGCACATACAGGCCCAGACCGGCGAGCACCAGCCAGACCGAAAAAATCATGTAGCCGCCGCCATAGAAAAACATCGCGAAGGTCATCAGCACGCCCAGCGACATCAGCAGCCACCATACTTTCAGCACCTGCCGGTGGATGAATGACCAGGCTTCGTCGCGCGCCTGTTTTGCGCTGCGGGTGAGCTGCCAGTCGAGCAGGCTGACGCCTGTGACCACAATCGTCAGCAGGATCAGCCAGGCGATGGCGTGTCGGGTGAGATCGGGAAACTGTTCTATCGTCAAAATGCGGTTGCTGAAGAAAATCAGCCCGCCGAAAGCGATACCCCACAATATCAGGCTGTGGCGCTCGATGCGCAGGTTGCGGTGCCCGGCGGATAACATTGAGTGAATCGCGTTGAGTTGTTGCGCTGCTTGTTGCGACATGGCCTCTCCTGACTTAACTCTGTTTTGCAGAGTATATAGCTCTGTAAAACAGAGTGTCAAGAAATGTTTACGCATTCTCACGTGCTGCGTAAATCCGTAATCCCGGACGCGCCGCGCCTAAGCTCTCGCGCAGCATATGGGCGAGAGAATAGTAAAGGTTGTACGAAAAACAAGTCCGGCAGGCTGTTAGAATGGCGCAATGAGAAAATTTTTAGACACGCTGCTGCCAAACCACGAGTCGGTGCAGAACAATCGCTGGCTCAGGCCATTTGGCAAATGGTTACAACGGCCCGCACTGTGGCATCTGCATCGCCGCTCGGTGGCGGGAGGGGTCGCGGTGGGACTGTTTTGTGGTCTGATACCGGGGCCGTTGCAGATGCTGGCCGCTACCTTGTTGGCTTTGCTGTTCCGCGTCAATTTGCCGGTTGCACTGTTTGCCACGCTGTACACCAACCCCTTTACCATCGTGCCTTTATACCTGCTGGCCTACCGGATCGGGCTCTGGGTGAGCGGCGCAGCGATCTCGGGCGTACCGCGGGCATTTCCAAGTTTACATGCGGATGGCTTGTGGAGCTGGCTGGCAGGGTTGGGCAAACCGTTGATGATGGGTCTGCCGTTGCTGGCAATATGTATTGCGGTTGCCGGGTATGTTGCGGTGCGCCTCTTCTGGCGTGTGGTGGTGATTCTGAAATGGCGCGCCAGAAGGCGGCGGCCTGTTTGATTTTATTTGTTTTACTGATAAATCAAATACCTATATATGTTTTTTGCCTGTGATCTGCACCTGTTAGGCGCTCATGAAGATTCGCATGCACCTCAATGGTGCGCGATTTTACGGAGTGCACCAGACGCTGCCTGTTGTCCTGCTAAGAAATTCCCTGTTCTGTTGTTTTTATGCTGAATTATATTTGGCATGTAACTTGCTTACATGCTGATTAAGCGGCTGCCTTAAGTTGCAGCATGTCTGCCGGATATAACAGAACTGGGAAATGTGCCTGATGAATTCATTGATTCGACCTGCCGTGGGATTGCTGCACCGCATGGATATCGCGGGGAAATTTCTCCTTTCTACGACCTTCCTGTTGCTACCCGGATTGTTGCTTACTGTGAGCCGATTCTGGCCTGCGTCAGCGCAAACATTTTTGTTGCTGGCAGGTTTTTGTGCCTTGCTGGCAATTTATCTACAGTATGCACTTTACGTTTCCATGCGAGCATCGCTGGATTCGCTGCTTATGACGATACGCGCCGTTGTTGCGGGTGATCTGACGATACGCAGTGTGCTGGACAGTCAGGATGGTTTTGGTCAGGTGGCATACAGTCTGAATGATATGGCGCGGGAAACCGGCCGCCTGATCAAGGATGTTGACGGTGCGACCGAGGAGGTGGCCAGCGCCGCGACGGAACTGACGGTTGCTGCAGCCCGCGTGGTGGCGGGAGCGGATGCGCAGAGCGCGCTGGCGGCTTCGTCGACCAGGGCGATGGAAGAAATGCAGGCCAGCGTGGAGCATGTTGCAGAAGCCGCCAGATTATCCCGTGGGATAGCCGAAGAGTCAGAGCGACTCTCTGAGAACGGTGCGGCCATCGTCCATGCTGCCGGTGAAGAAATGGACAGAATTGACGCTTCCATCAGCAATCTGGCCACGCTGGTCTCTTCCATGGGGCAGCGCTCGGATCAGATCGGCGGCATCGTCAGCGTGATCAAGGGAATTGCCGATCAGACTAATCTGCTGGCGCTCAATGCCGCCATTGAAGCCGCGCGTGCCGGTGAACAGGGGCGAGGATTTGCGGTGGTGGCTGATGAAGTGCGCAAGTTGGCTGAACGTACCGCCGGGGCGACAGGTGAAATCAGCGTCATGATTGCCGGTATCTTGCAGGAAATCGAAGCGGCGGTGAACGGTATGGAAAACGGCCGCCGCCAGGCGAAAACCGGATTGCAACTTGCCCGTGAAGCCGAGCAGGCGCTTGAATCCATACGCAGCGGTGCGCGCAGCACCATGGATTGTGTGCGTAACATTGCCGCTGCCACCGAGCAGCAATTACGCAACAGTTTGCAGGCGGTCAGCGGCATGGATCAAATATCCGGGAAATCTCATGAAAACAATGCTGCGAGCAGCGAAGCCGCCGCAGTCGCGCAACATCTGGAAAGCCTGGCTTGCGGCCTTAGACAATCACTTCAGCGCTTCAATGTATAAGGGGATACGCACATGTTAACGGTGATGATTTGCGGTGTGATTCTGATTATGCTCTACGTTATTCTGCATATCGCGGAAAAAAACAAGCGGCAACGCAAGCGCGAAAGCCAGCTGTATGGCTTGAGTCTGCTACGCAATGGCTTGGAGTTGTTGACGCAAGTTCAGCAGCATCGCGGTATTTCTGCTGCACTGCTCAACGGCGACCGGTCTTTCGCGGCACGCCAGACAGTCAAGAAAAATGAGGTTGAGCGGGTATTCATGCAGCTGGAGCCGTTGTTGATGGCAACGCCAGCCTTACGTTCCGATGTCGACAGTCTGCGAGCGCTTCAAAATGACTGGGAGCGGATGAGTCATGGTATCGCCAATCTGTTGCCCGAGCAAAGTTTTGCGCAACATACCGCACTGATCAGGAAGGTCATCCACTTGCTGGGTGACATGGGGGAACATCTTGGTTTGCTGGACGGGGAAGGGACGCCGTTCGCGCTGTTAGCCAACACGCTGTTGCTCAAACTGCCGCTGCTGATGGAGAGCATTGGACAGGCGCGTGCGCTGGGTTCAGGCTATGCCGCAAAAGGACAGTGCGGTGCAGTTGGCCGCATACGCATGAGTTTTTTGGCTCAGCACATTCGCGAATGTCAGCAGGATATTCGTGCCGCCATGACGGAGCAGACCCAGGCGATGCAGCGGGTCAACGCTTTATTGGGTGTTCTGAGTGAACGGTTTATCGAGGTCAATACCGTTGATATTGCGCCTGACGTATTTTTTCGTACGGCGACCGAAGCGATTGAAGCCTGCCTTGCCATGTGGCAGAACGTGGCCAATAAAACCGGTGAGATTGTCGAAGTGCGCGGCTGAATCGTGATGGCAGGGCGGATCATGCGCGAGCGCGTATCCGCAATTTGTCTGATGTAAAATTGCAGTCTATTGATTTGTTTGAATAATACTTATTCAGTCCGTTTCGGTGCCGAGCACGCCGTCCACCAGTCGCAGGCTGCGTTGCATGCGTTTGGCAAGTCCCAGATCGTGGGTGACGACGATGAAGCTGGTGCCCAGTTGTTCGTTGAGCTGTTGCATCAGATCGAATAAATCTTCCGCGCTCTTGCGGTCGAGATTGCCGGTCGGTTCGTCCGCCAGCACGCAGGCAGGTTGGGTCACCAGCGCGCGGGCAACGGCGGTGCGCTGGCGTTCACCGCCTGACAGTTCGGCGGGTAAATGATGGACGCGATGCGCCAGCCCCACTTTTTCAAGCATTGCGGCTGCGACCGGTTCGGCGTCAATACGTTTCATGCCGCGTATCAGGAGCGGCATCGCGACGTTCTCAAGTGCGGTGAATTCAGGCAACAGATGATGAAACTGGTATACGAAGCCTAACGACTGGTTGCGGATGACGCCGCGCTGGGTCTCGTTCATTTGCTGCACTTCCTGACCGAGTATCTGCACGCTGCCAGCGCTGGCATTGTCCAGCCCTCCCAGCAGATGCAAGAGGGTGCTCTTGCCGGAACCGGAGGCGCCCACGATGGCGATGCGCTCGCCGCGCCCGACTTCCAGACTGACCCCTTTGAGTACGGGCACCTGAAGCTTGCCCAGCGTGAAGGTTTTGCTCAACTCCCGACAGGAAATCACGCATCCTGTATCCTGCGTCCTGCTTTTCGAATCCTCAATCCTCAATCCTTCACGCAACAACTTGGGGTCTAGCCCCTTAGTTGTGCGGGGAAGACCCTTGCGGTCTCGTTCCTCAATCCTCAATCCTCGATCCTGAATTTGTTCACTCATAGCGCAGTGCCTCTGCCGGTTGTGTCTTTGAGGCCCGGTAACTCGGATAGAGGGTTGCCAGCAGGCTGATGACGAACGAGATGCCGGACACCATCATCACCTCGTGATAACGCAGATCGGACGGCAGTTCGCTGATGGTATACACGTCCTTTGTCAGAAACTGCACGCCGAACAGGTGTTCGATGAACGGCACCACCACATTGAGATTCAGCGCCAGTAAAATGCCGCAGACGCTGCCGGCCAGCGTGCCGATCAAGCCGATCACCACGCCCTGCACGATGAAGATTTTCATGATGCTGGCAGGGGAGGCGCCCAACGTTCTTAAAATCGCGATATCAGCCTGTTTGTCGGTGACCGTCATCACCAGGGTGGAGACGATATTGAAGGCGGCGACTGCAACAATCAGCGACAGAATGATCATCATCATCCTCTTTTCCATCTTGACCGCTTTGAAATAGTTGCTGTTCTGATGTGTCCAGTCGTTGGCATACAAACCCGCCGGTAACTGGTGTTGCAAATCACTTGCGACATCGGGAGCCTTGTCGATATCGCGCAGTTTGGTGCTGATGCCGGTGACCGCGTCATTCAGCTGAAACAGTTTTTGCGCATCATTGATGTTGATCAGCGCAAGAGAGTTGTCATAAGGCGCCATGCCGATCTCGAAAATACCCACCACGCGGAACTGCTTTAAACGCGGCATCATGCCGGCCGGGGTGATCGAGCCTTGCGGTGCGATCAGCATGACTTTCTCGCCCATGTGCACACCCAGTGCGCGCGCCAGATCCGAACCCAACACGATGCCGAACTCGGTGCTGCGTAAATCGGCCAGTTTGCCCACTTTGACCTTGTTGGCAAGCTCGGTGATGGCTGTTTCTTTTGCAGGGTCGATGCCGCGCACCATTACGCCCTGTACGCTCTGTCCGTAGGAGAGCATGCCTTGGCCGGAAACATAAGGGGCGGAAGCCAGCACCTGCGGGTTGTTCGCGACGGTGTCCAGTATCGGTTGCCAGTCGTCCATGCGTCCGCCGTCGGCGACCACTTCCAGATGCGGGGAGGCGCCCAGCATGCGTGCGCGGATTTCCTTCTGGAAGCCGTTCATCACCGACAGCACGACGATCAGCGCCATGACGCCCAGTCCCATCCCTAGCATGGAGATCAGCGAAATGAAGGAGATAAAATGATTGCGCCGCTTGGCGCGCGTGTAGCGCAGGCCGATGAACAGTTCGTAAGGTTGCAAGATAAGTGGGTCTTGTTATGAAACGGACGACAGTTTGCCACAACCTGACGACAACAGCGCATTTTGCAGCAGAAAACCGGTAAAATTTCCACTGAACAATCAGAACAGGGGGATGATATGAACGACGCTATAGAACTGCCAATCTATACCGGTGAAGAGCTTGCCGGACTCAGCCCGGCAGAATTGATTGATACCGTGATCGAAAATGATGACCGCGTGCCGCGCAATGTCATCGACGAATGCGCAAGGCGCGGCGACGAAATGACGGCGTATCTGGGCATGCTGCATCAGGTTGGTTTTCTCTGGGATCCGGAGCATAGCGATGGCGTGTGGTGGCTGCGGTTGCACGCGGCGATGATTCTAGGATTGATCCCGAGTGAAGAGGCGGGTTTGCTGCTGGTGGAATTCATACGCCGCTTGTCGCTGGAAGAAGACGAAGATATGCAGGATTGGCTGGCAGGTTACTGGTCGGCGCTGCTTTCAGGCAAACCGGGAAACGTGAACGCTGCTTTACGCATATTGAGCGAAGAGGGGGGTATGGATTGGTTCGTGCGTGCCAATGCGATTGAAGCCGTCGCAGCTGATGCCTCAAGGCAGGGTGGTGAAATGCTCGAACAGACGCTTGAATGGCTTGCGAAAATTGCCGGGGAGGAAGACGAAGAATGGGACGTCTGTCTGACAGCCGCCCACATGCTGCTGTATTTTCCGCGTCCCCAATACCGGCAATTGCTGGAAGAGCTTGTGCCGAAGCAGGATGACTTTGACAGGCGTTTTGACATGCGGAGCATAGAGCGTGCCTACACCGGGAAATATTATGCGCCCGAATGGGAAAGGTTCACGGACCCGTGGGAATTCTATGAGCCGGATGCCATCGCCAGGCGTCAGATACGCTGGCGCGATGAAGAGATGGAAAATGACGAGCTGGAAGATGATTTTCCCGGCCTGAGCGCGGATGAGAGATTTTCGGGTAATTTTTATGACCCGTATGACTTTCAGGAACCTTACGTCCGCCCCGAACCCAAGGTCGGCCGCAACGATCCCTGTCCCTGCGGCAGCGGCAAAAAATACAAGAAGTGCTGTCTGGCAAAGGCATGAACCACTGGCTCAGGTTTTGAACCATCCGTGGGTATACACTGCATCTCAACTGCAAGTTTTGTCTGCACAGAATTAAGGATGTTGAACCATGGACAGCATGCAACGGATTTACAGGCTGCATCAGGCCATTTCCTCGCGCCGCCACCCCGTATCCTGTCAGACCTTGCAGGATGAACTCGGCTGCTCGCGCGCCACGGTCAAGCGTATCATTCAGGAAATGCGCCTGTATTTCAATGCGCCGATCGAATATGACCGTCCGCATAACGGCTACCGCTACGCGCCGGGCGAAGGTCAAGCTTTTGAGTTGCCCGGCCTCTGGTTCAGCTCAACTGAAATTTACGCCCTGCTGACCACCCAGCAACTGTTGGCGCAAGTCCAGCCCGGACTGCTCGACGCACAACTCAAACCTGTACGGTCGCGCAGAAGAAGAAATGTTTTTCTCGTTTGTCCCCTCTACCGTTTACGGGAGAGGGTTAGGGTGAGGGCGGAAAAAATTCTCGAAACCCGTCATCTTGGCAGCCAGGAAATTGCCAGTCGGGTGCATATCCTGCGCATGAGCGGACGCAATGTTGCGCTGGAATGTTTTCAGACCGTGGCAGGCGCACTGCTGCAAAGAAATAGCTTGCACATCACCTACCACGGGCGCGGCAACGATGAGTATAGTCAGCGCGAAATCTCCCCGCAACGGCTTATTCATTACAGAGAAAAGACTGCGTATGCTGTCTGCATATGCAGTTTTTCGGCGTAGACGAAAAGCACATATTAGGCCGAGCCACAACTGGTATCTCGATGCGTATTGCCATGAAAAAAATGCGCTGCGCAGCTTTGCCGTCGAACGCATCACTGCCGCCAAACTATTGCCGCAGCGTTGCCTTGATATCCCGGACATACAACTCGATGCGCATTATGCGAGTTCCTACGGCATCTTCGCAGGAGAACCGGAACACATCGCCCTGTTGCGTTTCACCCCCGAACGCGCCCGCTGGGTAGCCGATGAACACTGGCATCCAGAGCAGCAAGGCAACATGCTTGCGGATAGCAGCTACGAATTGCATATTCCCTATTCAGACCCGCGCGAGCTGGTGATGGACATTCTCAAATTTGGGCCAGACGTTGAGGTGATCGGCCCTGACGAATTGCGGCAGGAAGTAAAAACTCGCCTGCTGGCAGCAATGAACAATTATCAAAAATAAAGATTTCACCGGCTCAGATTTTGAGACACCGGGGGTGTTAGCATGTCTGCCATGAACTATCACCCCGAAAATATCAAAGCACTTGCACATGTACGCCAAGATAAAAGTGGCGTGTGGTACGAACATCTGCTGGATGAACACTTGCGCGAGGTAGCTAACCTTGCGGGCAAGTTTGCCAAGCATTTTGACAGCGAGGACTGGGCAAGTCTCGCTGGCTTGTGGCACGATTTGGGTAAGTACAGTACTGAATTTCAGCAATACATCAAATCAGTCAGTGGTTACGACAGGGAAAATGCCAATATTGAAGGTGGTGCGCCCGGTCGCGTGGATCATTCCACAGCTGGCGCAATACACGCGATTCGACAATTCGATAAACATGGACGAATTCTGGCTTATATGATTGCGGGTCATCATGCCGGTCTGCCCGATTGGCACCCGGCAGAAACGGGAGGCAAGGCACTTTTCATCCGATTGGGAACGGAGCAAAACCACTTGCTTGATCGCATACCAGCACAAATCATTCCACAAGAAATCCTTACTCAGCCCAAGCCAATAACTAAGCCACGCGGCGGTGCAGAAGGCTTGCACCTGTGGTTGCGAATGCTGTTTTCCTGTTTAGTGGACGCGGATTTTCTGGATACCGAAGCCTTTATGGATGGTGACAAGGCGGATTCCCGCAAAGGCTATCGCAAATTGAGCGATCTATTAGCTGATTTCGATTCGTACATGGAAAAAAAGTCCGCCGCCGCAGAAGCAACTCCAGTCAACCTCATCCGTGCCGACATCCTGCGCCAGTGCCGCGAGAAAGCCGTATTGAGTCCGGGTTTGTACTCGCTTACCGTGCCAACAGGTGGCGGGAAAACCTTGTCCGGCATGGCTTTTGCTTTACAGCATGCCGTGCAACACAACAAACAACGCATCATTTACGTCATTCCTTACACCAGCATCATCGAACAGACGGCTGGTATCTTCCGTGAGATATTTGGCGATAACGTGGTCGAGCATCATGCGAACCTTGACCCGGACAAAGAGGATGCACGCTCACGTTTGGCAACCGAGAATTGGGATGCGCCCATCATCGTCACCACCAATGTGCAATTTTTTGAATCGCTGTTTGCCGCGCGCACCAGCCGTTGCCGCAAGCTGCACAACATCGTTCATAGCGTGGTGGTGCTGGATGAGGCGCAGTTGTTGCCGCCGGAATTCCTGCAACCCATAGCCGATGTGATGAACCTGCTCGTGAATCAATACGGCGTAACGTTCGTGCTTTCCACCGCCACCCAGCCCGCACTCGGTTCTTTCCAGGCTTTCGGCAGCAAACCATTTCGCGGACTGGATAACGTGCGCGAAATTATGGATGCCCCCGATGTCTTGTATCAGCGATTGAAGCGCGTAGAAGTCAGCGTACCAACCGATTTGCAAACACCGCGCGATTGGCAAAGCATCGCTGACGAACTGGTCCAGTATCCATCTGTTTTGTGCATCGTCAGTCGCCGCGACGATGCGCGAGAACTGCATCGCCTGATGACTGCTTCAGAAAAAGGAAAAGATACATTGCATCTTTCCGCGCTGATGTGTGGCGAACACCGCAGCGAAGTCATCGCCGACATCAAAGCAAAATTGATGTGCAATGAACCGGTGCGCGTCATCAGCACTCAACTGGTGGAAGCTGGGGTAGATGTTGATTTTCCTGTGGTGTATCGCACTTTGGCCGGGCTGGATTCAATTGCACAGGCGGCGGGACGCTGCAATCGCGAAGGGAAACTGGATGGAATGGGGCGCGTCGTGGTTTTTGTGCCACCGATACCTGCGCCATCTGGATCGTTATTACTTGCAGCACAAGCGGCAAAGAGCTTGCTGTCTGGATATAAGGGTGAGATTCTGGAGCGCAATCTTTCCAAAAGATTTTTCGAAAAATTCTTTTCGGATGCGCCGTCACTCGACAAACACGGCATCCACAAATTACTCACACAAGATGCACGCGAATGCCAGATTCAATTCCGCACCGTAGCGGAAAAATTCAAGCTGATAGATGACAGCGCCTACCAAACTATTCTGGTGCGCTATGGCGATGGAAATGAATTGCTGCGCAGATTAGAAATAGAAGGGCCGCATCGAAAGTTGATGCGTAAACTGCAACGCTATTCGGTGAATATCCCCAAACGAGTATTCATGCAACTTGAAAAGCAAGGTGATGTGCGGGAAAGCAAACGATTGCCCGGGATGTTTATTCAAGTTGGCGACACGCTTTACGACATGATGCTTGGGGTAATGATTGATGGCAACATCGCACCCGATGATTTAGTAGTGTAGAAAAAAGGCCGTCATTCCCGTGAAGACGGGAATCCAGCGCTTTAGTTAACTGGGTTCCCGTTTTTACGGGAACGACAAAATGGTTTTAGGTTCGGTTCTATTGGGTTTATGGAAGGAAAGTATGAAAACATTTTGCTTGGAAGTAACTGGTGATTTTGCCTGCTTCACCCGGCCTGAAATGAAGGTGGAGCGCGTCAGTTATGACGTGATGACACCTTCCGCCGCGCGCGCCGTGTTCGAGTCCATCTTGTGGAAGCCCGCCATCCGCTGGCAGGTGACCAAGATCGAGGTGCTGAAGCCGATCAAGTGGATCACCCTGCGGCGCAACGAGGTGGGCGCGGTCGTGTCGTCGCGCAATGTGCAGTCCGCCATGAACAGCGGCAGCGGCGACCTCGGGCTTTACATCGAAGACGAACGCCAACAACGCGCGGGATTGTTCCTGCGCGATGTCGCCTACCGCATCCACGCGGGCTTTGAAATGCAAGATGCGGCCAAGCACAAACCCAACTTTCCGCATCTCGCCAAATACCGCATCAACGATGCCGACGAGCAACGCGCTGCCGACGAAGCAAACTCGCCCGCCAAATTCCTGAACATGTTTGAACGCCGCGCCGGTAAAGGCCAATGCGTGAACCAACCTTATCTGGGCTGCCGCGAGTTCGCCGCCAATTTTCGTTTGGTCAAAGACATCGCCGCCGAACCCGCGCCGCTAGCCGCTTCAATGGATTTAGGCTGGATGCTGCACGACATGGACTACAGCAACATTATTAGCCCCAGCCCGCGCTTCTTCCGCGCCGAGCTAAAAAACGGCGTGCTGGACTTGAACAATGTGGAGGTACGGGGATGATTCTTCAGGCGCTATGCGATTACTACGAACGCAAGCCAGACTTGCCTCGGCTTGGATTTGAAACCAAGGCCATTCCGTTTGTGATCGAAATCAACGCTGCCGGGCAATTGGTGCAGATTGAAGACACGCGAACCATCGAGGGGAAGAAGAAAATTGCGCGCAATTTTCTGGTGCCGCAGGGGACAAAAAAGACCTCAGGCGTTGCCGCCAATCTGCTGTGGGATAACGCTGAGTATGTGCTGGGCATCACCAGCACAGGTAAACTGGATCGGGTTCAGGAACAGCATGCGACATTCACCGCAAAGCTGGTTGCGTTGGCCGAAAAAACCGACGATGCCGGATTACAAGCCGTCCGCACCTTTTTGCAAGCGTCAGACAAAGCACGATTGGAAGGCGATCCATTGTGGCCGGAAATTTTGGAAGTGAATCCGGTAATGACTTTTCGCCTGAATGGCGATCTCGAACTGGTTTGCCAGCGACCGGCTATAAGGGCTGTGCTGGGAACTGCCGACACCAAAACGGAAGAAATAACTTGTCTGGTCAGCGGTGAAGCAGATGGATTTGAACGACTGCACACTTCAATCAAAGGCGTATGGGGCGCACAAACCAGCGGGGCAAATATCGTCTCGTTCAACAAAGATGCGTTTAATTCTTTTGGAAAAGAACAAGGTGCCAATGCGCCCGTTGGCAAACGCTCCGCCTTCGCTTACACCACCGCGCTCAATTACCTGTTGAGCAAGGAAAGCTCGCAACGCATCCAAGTCGGCGATGCCTCCACCGTGTTCTGGTCTGAAAAGCATACGGAGCTGGAAGACACGTTTGCGGATCTGTTCGACGAGCCGCCCAAGGATGATCCAGCCAAACAAACACGCGCTATAGAGGCCTTGTTCAAAGCGCCGCAAACAGGGGTGCTTGGCGACGAAGGCGACAACACACGTTTCTACGTGCTTGGCCTCGCGCCTAATGCTGCGCGCATCAGCGTGCGTTTCTGGCAGGTCGGCACAGTGGCAGAAATGTCGGCGCGGATACGCCAGCATTTTGCCGACTTGGAAATGATTCACGCCGGTTTTGAAAAACCGTATCTCTCGCTGTTCCGCTTGTTGGTTGCCACAGCATCGCAAGGTGAATCGAAAAATATCCCGCCCAATCTGGCGGGCGAATTCGTGCGCGCAATTCTTGCCGGTCTGCCCTACCCGCAAACGCTGTTGCAAGCCGCAGTGCGCCGCATCCGCGCGGAGCGTGAAGTGAATTATCCCCGCGCTGCCCTCATCAAAGCCTGCCTCAACCGGCAAGCACGATATTCACCGTCCCAAGAAAAGGAGATTGCTGTGTCACTCGATGATTCCAACACCAACCCCGGTTACCGCATCGGTCGCCTTTTTGCCGCGCTGGAAAAAATACAGGAAGAGGCGGTTAATCCCAGCGCCACGATCCGCGACCGTTTTTACGGCGCGGCCTCCAGCACGCCCGTCACCGTATTCGCCAATCTGATGAAATTGAAAAATCATCACTTATCGAAAATGGAGGAAGGCCGCAAACGCTATTTTGAAAAACTCATCGGCCAGATCATGGCCGACATCAACGACTTTCCGGCGCATCTGTGCCTTGCCGACCAGGGGCGTTTCGCCATCGGCTATTACCACCAGCGGCAAGCCTTTTTTACCAAATCCGAATCCACAACCAAGGGAGAATAATCATCATGGCACTGACTAATCGTTACGATTTCGTTTTACTGTTCGACGTAAAAGACGGCAATCCAAATGGCGACCCGGATGCGGGTAATTTGCCGCGCGTGGATGCGGAAACCGGGCGCGGCTTGGTGACAGACGTTTGCATCAAACGCAAGGTGCGCAACTTCGTCGGGCTGGTAAAAGGCGAACAGCCGCCATTCGAAATTTACGTCAAAGAAAAAGCCGTTCTCAACAATCAGCACAAGCGCGCTTATGTTGGCATCGGCAAAGCAGAATTGCTTGAAGGCGACGACAAAAAGCGTAAAGGCGGCGATGCCGTGGATGAAGCAAGGCAATGGATGTGCCGCAATTTCTACGATGTGCGAGCATTCGGCGCAGTCATGTCCACCGGCATCAATTGCGGTCAAGTTCGCGGCCCGATCCAACTGACATTCGCGCGCTCCATTGATCCCATCGTGGCGTTGGAGCATTCAATTACGCGCATGGCCGTTGCCACCGAAGCTGAAGCTGAAAAACAATCCGGCGATAACCGCACGATGGGGCGGAAGTTCACCGTGCCTTACGGGCTGTACGCCGCCCACGGCTTTGTGTCATCATTCCTCGCCAAGCAAACCGGCTTCGATGAAGGAGACTTGGAATTGCTCTGGCAGGCACTGGCGCAGATGTTCGAGCATGACCGTTCCGCCGCCAGAGGCGAGATGTCCACGCGCGGGCTGTATGTGTTCAAACACGACAGCGAATTGGGGAATGCTCCGGCGCACAAGTTGTTTGAGTTGGTTCAGGCAAAGAAAAACACTGAAGAACCTGCCCGAGATTTCTCGGACTATACGGTTTCCGTGGACGAGGCTAATATTCCGGCTGGCGTATCATTGTTGCGAAAAGTGGATTGAATCTGAAACCGATTGCTTGAAAGGCGTATTGAAATGGACTGGCATATTGATTCTAACAGTGATGAAGAATCGTTGTTGCGCCAAATGGTGAAAACCATCGTCAGTGAGGTCGCGCCGGAGACGATTATTCTCTTTGGCTCTCGTGCGCGAGGAGATGCGCGACCTGATTCCGACGTTGATTTGCTGGTAGTGGAAACCGATCCATTTTCGCCTCAACGCAGCCGTCGCAAGGAGGTTGCACGCTTGTACATGGCGTTAAGGAACTTGGGTGTTTCGAAGGATATTCTCTTGTACAGCCGGGAGGAATTTGAGCATTGGAAAGATTCCTTGAATCATGTCGTAGGCCGTGCGCACCGTGAGGGGAGAGTGCTACATGGCCGATCTTGAACATGCCAGTTCATTGTTGCGCATGGCGCATAAGGATTTCAATGCACTGGTCGGCATGCAGGGGAATTCCTTATTTGCTGATGAAATATTCGGATTTCATGTTCAGCAGGCGGTGGAAAAGGCATTGAAGGCATGGCTCTGTATCTGCGGCGACGGTGGTTATCCCATGACGCACGAACTGGCAAGATTGTTTGCTTTGCTGGAAAACCAGGGCGCGGAGCTAGAGCCGTTCTGGTCGCTTGTTCAGTACACCATGTTTGCGGTTCAGGCTCGCTACGAAGAAGGTGTGGCAGATATGGATGAGCCTATTGACCGTGCTGCTGAGATTCGGAATGTATCAACCTTACTGATGCACGTTGAAAAACTAATGGTCCCCAAATCCCTTGTCTGACGAAAATCTCATCATGCTTTCCGCGCTCCAGCACTGGAGTTACTGTCCGCGCCAGTGCGGGCTGATTCATCTTGAGCAGGCATTCGATGAAAACGTTCACACCATGCGGGGTAATGCGGCGCATGAGCGTGTGGACGAGCCGGGTTATGAAACGTTCGAGGGCGTGCGTGCCGAACGGGCTTTGCCGGTATGGTCGGATCGTCTGGGATTGATCGGCAAATGCGACGTGGTTGAGTTTCATCCGGATGGGCGCATTTATCCGGTCGAATACAAACATGGCAAGAAGCGTGAAAAAACTCACGACGACATTCAGCTTGCCGCGCAGGCGATGTGTCTGGAAGAGATGACCGGCAAGGTCATTACGCATGGGGCGATTTACCACCACGGTTCGCGGCGCCGTCGTGAGGTGGCGATTACTCAGGATCTTCGCGAGATGGTGATCGTTACCGTGAACGCCATTCGCGCCATGCTGAATTCCGGCAAGTTGCCGCCGCCCGCCAATGACGCGCGCTGCAAGGAATGTTCGCTGAATGAAATCTGCCAGCCACAGGCCGTCGCCGAACGTGCGGCGCAGCAGCTGGAAACTTTGTTCGATCCTGAGGCAATATAATTATGGCTCGCCAGATTCAAAATACACTTTATGTGATGACGCAAAATTCCTACCTCCATCTGGAGAACGACACGCTGCGTGTGGATGTAGGATGTGAAAACGAGCATGGCGAAGTTTCGCGAGCCGAAGGCGAGAACGCGCGCAGCAAGTGGCAAAAAAAGCTGCAGGTGCCATTGCATCATCTGGGCAGTGTGGTATGTCTGGGGAACATCATGTTGTCACCGGCGCTGATGCACCGCTGTGCGGGCGATGGAATTGCGCTGGTATTACTGGATGGAAACGGGCGTTTCAAGGCGCGTCTGGAAGGCCCGGTTTCCGGAAATATTCTGTTGCGCCAGGCACAGCATAAGCTGGCGCTGGATGAAAAATTTGCGCTGGGTGTGGCTCAAAGCGCGATTGCCGGAAAGCTGCGCAATAGCCGTCAAGTCCTCTTGCGCGGTGCGCGCGAAGCAGCGGATGAACAGGATGGCATCGTCCTGACTGCCGCCGCCGAGATGCTTTCCAATTCGCTGCGCAATCTGCCATTTGCAGCTGATCTGGATGTGCTGCGCGGCATCGAAGGCGACGCCGCGAAGAATTATTTTGCCGCGTTGCCTTTGCTGGTCAAGCGCGAAGCGCGCGACAAATTCACGATGGACGGGCGCACCCGGCGTCCGCCGCGCGACCGTTTTAATGCATTGCTTTCATTTCTCTATTCCATGCTGATGAACGACTGTCGCTCGGCACTGGAGGCGGCGGGACTCGATCCGCAACTCGGTTTCCTGCATGCCGTGCGTCCCGGGCGAGCCGCACTCGCGCTGGATTTGATGGAAGAATTTCGCGCTATTTTCGCCGACCGTCTGGCGCTTACCCTGATTAACCGTGGGCAGATTGGCGCAAACGACTTTACTGAGCATGAAGGCGGTGCTGTGCTGCTAGAAGGCGATGCACGCCGCACTGTGGTGGTCGCCTATCAGGAGCGCAAGCAGGAAGAAATCATGCACCCGCTGCTTGAAACCAAAGTGCCGATAGGCCTGTTGCCGATACTGCAAGCGCGTTTCATGGCACGCACGCTGCGCGGCGATATGGAAGGTTACCTGCCGTTCCTTTACCGCTAAATGCCATGCTGATTATCATCACTTACGATGTCTCGACCATAACCGCCGCCGGACGCAAACGCCTGCGCCGCGTCGCGAAGGTTTGCGAAAGCATCGGCCAGCGCGTGCAGCACTCGGTTTTTGAATGCAAGGTCGATCAGATGCAGCTTGAAGCATTGGAACGAAGACTGCTGGATGAGATTGACGAAAAAGAAGACAGCCTGCGCCTGTACCGCCTGAATGAACCCGTTGACCTGCACATCAAGGAATATGGTAAATTTCGTGCCATCGATTTTGAAGGAGCACTGGTAATATGACGCGCGAACCAGAAGCTACGACCGAAACGCGGCAGGTTCGCGCTTTGGCTAATATATTGACGAATAAGGATTTTTCTATTTCGTCGTTTGATTGTGTGAGCGCCCGGATGCAGGTTAACCGGGAGTTCGCGCAAAGTTCGTTTTTTAACGTTGATATTCATGACGTTGTAAGCGAACTGTAGCGCCCGCCCTCCGGGGCGGGCGAGGATTGAAACTATGATAAATCTCTTGTGATCCCTGCCGCATCGAGGTAGCGCCCGCCCTCCGGGGCGGGCGAGGATTGAAACACACGCAGGTTATTGACGATACCATTTGCGAGTAGTAGCGCCCGCCCTCCGGGGCGGGCGAGGATTGAAACAGATTACAAGCCGCGCTACTGGCGTAACGCTTAATGTAGTGCCCGCCCTCCGGGGCGGGCGAGGATTGAAACTAACATACTAGGCCCATTGCTATCTGGCGCTGCAGTAGCGCCCGCCCTCCGGGGCGGGCGAGGATTGAAACACCGACGGCCTTACTATCGGCGTTGGCCCGAACGTAGCGCCCGCCCTCCGGGGCGGGCGAGGATTGAAACGTTTAAATCTTATGCCACGGTAGCTGACGCGAAGGGTAGCGCCCGCCCTCCGGGGCGGGCGAGGATTGAAACTTGAAGAACACCGGCCAGTACAGCCAGTGCGCAAGCCCCAGTCGT
>CAMTUO010000021.1:0-159615 GCA_947084955.1 uncultured Gallionella sp. | reverse complement strand
CATCCTTGCCAGCACATCATTGTGCGGAACGATCTGACATACCCAACACAATCCATAAAAACTGTGACCGGCAGGCGCCTGGTCAAAATTTGGCTTTGCGGCCAAATTTACGCGGTTCTTAATAACCGTTCACATGTGGTATCTTCCAAATTAAATCCGGCGCGCAACATCGATTCGGCAACCCTGAAATCAATCTTGTCGAGGTCGACAGCCCATCCTCGGCTTTCAGCGTCACGCTTCCGGCTGGTGAATTTAGTTATGAAAAAATTATCAGCCAGGGGGTCTATTTCTTTTGTGGTTATCTCATTGGGACTGGTAATTTTCGCCGGGGATTCCGAAGGCAACAAACCACCGGCGGCCGCGCGCGCGCGTACCGGAACTGCAAAAACCCTTCTCATCTCGTCGATTTGTTTACTTGCCATTTTGCAAATATGGTTGGGTGCTGTGGTTAAAATTATTGTGGGATGATCGTTCCTGCCTTCTTTTTTGTTGCAATATCCCGCCGTCCGAAATGGATGAGCCACCCCTTCCAATTTTTCATCACCGTAGCGCTTATTTATATCAATCACGACACGGTTAGCGATACTCTGTTCATTTTTTGATGTTTCAGCTTTCGGCACTTTTAATATGGCTTGCACGTTGCCGGCACTGCTTTTTTGAGTTAGGCATGGCGCATACCCGGCACTTAAAAATTCCGCAAGTTTTTCTGAGGTTAGATCGTCAACAATAATAAAATGGTGGATGCCAGAGACCGGAGTAATGTAAATTTCGTACCCTTGCAAATTTTTTATTGTTAGCTGCTCAATTATTTTTTTGGACATTAATTCGGATTTTGTCCATAATTTTTCCTGTTGGCCGCTTTTTTTTCTTGATGCAACGGTCGAAAATTTATTTCCGAAGTTTTGATCGTGGAGACCATCGCGGCGGCCTTTTAGTGTAATCCTGAAAAGATCACACCCCAGGGCATCTACCTGCTTTTCTACAGCATCTTGCTTAACTTTTCTATTGTCCATATCAATGCTCCGCTCCTTGTTTTGTTTTTTGTTCTTCCGGCGCGCCGCGCCGCCGGTGGTTTGTTGCCTTGCTAATTGCCTAAAAATATTTTTAAGCTTAAAAAATCCTTGATGGCTAAAAAATCCTTAAATCTCTAAAAATCCTTAAATCTCTAAAATACCAAAAATCTTTAAAAACCTTAAAAACCTTCAAAAACCTTACAAACCTTTGATTCTTAAATGGTAGTAGCTTTTTTAGCGTAGTAGTTGTAAGCGTAGTAGTTGTAAATGTGCGTAGGTTGCGTAGGACTGCGTATGTCCAACCGGAGCTACCAATTTTTATTTTCACGTATTTCTATTTGTTTGCAACGCCGCCAACCGCTACGCAGTCCTACGCAACCTACGCAACCTTACTTTAAACATGGTTACTTTTTACCGGTGAAAATAAGTTGCGTAGAATGGCAAAAACGCTACGCAGTCCTACGCAACCTACGCAAAACCCCTTTAGGCACTTTGCGTCAATCTCCAGAATTTTTGTCGAGTGTGCGAATCCTCGCCGGCCATTTCAAAAAGCAACCCGCCTGCAAGTTGCCCTTTATGCTTAATAAGCCAACGACCGAGGGTCACTGCATCAACTTTTGATCCAGGCTTGCGCAATAAATTGTCTTCGCATACTTCCATAAAATCATCTTCATTCAACGCATCTTTGATTTTTGTCGGGTTGTGAGCAAAAGCTTTGAGCCAGGCTGCCATAATGGTTTTAATAGAGCCTTTTGATGGCTGATTTTTCAACACTTCACGCATACGCTCGCACGGATCGGATCCGGTTAACCAGGCAACCGGCAGGCGGCACAGCGTTTCCCAGTCTTCGTAACCGCCTGGGGTGTACCCTCCGGTAATTTCCGACAAATCAATTTCGCCGCGTTTTTGTGCCTGCAGAAATGCGCGCTGAATAATCAGGACTTTATTTATAAAAAAGTCACGATTGAATACAACGTCCTCTTTCGCTGTTTTTATAATATTTCCCTTATCGTTTTTAAGGCCGTCGCACTCATATACAAATGTTCGTCCGGAAGGATTCTCACAACCCGGGTTAAGGCGTAGTGGTGCCATTCGGCGGCACATATCTTCATCTGCCGAGACGTTGTTACCAGTGGCGATTACAAAAACGCGGTTGATATATTGCACAGTTTCGGTCAAGCCCAACGTTCTGCCGCCGTAGAGCGGCGCACTTCCGAATGTCCGCAAAGACAGGAGATTTATTGATGCCATACCGAGTTCGTCAAAAAAACATACAGGCAATGCCGCCTTAAGCACTGACAGAATTACTTTGCTCATTTCGTCGTTGTCTGCTTTCAGCTGCTGTGCTGGTGGTTCTTCATTTTTAGCAAAACGAGACGCTATTTGCGCAAAATAACCCTTTCCAGAACCCGATTCGGTGGCATCGATTAAATACTGCAGCGCGGCCGGTAAAATGACGCGGCTAGTTGCTGTAAAGATGGCAGATAACGCGCAAGCTGCATCGCCTGCATGTTCAAAGTCAAACGTTTGCAGAAGCCGCATGAGGTTTGTTAATGCGCTGGAAGCATCTTCAATTGAACAATTGTCCGGGACAGTAAAACGAGATTTATCAAAAGTTGAATAAATTTCTGTTTCAGTATCGAATCCCGGCTCAGTTAAGCGGTTATCAACAGTTAAAACGGGGTGGTCAGATAGCCCGGCAACTGTCGGCATGCCCTGCCATGCGCTCATCGCCGCAATAGTTTCGCCCACATCGCGGGGGCAATCTGTAGGCTTTTCAGATCCCGTTTTTGAATCCGTCCTGACGTACTGCACTAGACCACACAAAGCTAATCGAATCGTTTTTGAGTTGAAGGTATGCAGTTTTCCGTTAAAATCAACGCCGACAAGCTTGTCTGAGCGTGCAAACACAACACCCGTTGATGCCATTTCGCGGATCGCGTGGGACACCATGTTTTCCAATCCCGATTTTGTATTTACTTCCAAACGGTTCTGTTTTGTTAAAAAGATAGCCGTAGCTTTCGCAGTAGCAGCATTTGAAATCTGGGGCAATCCGGCAGCGGTTGCGGTTGCGGTGGATTTATTTGATGTGGCGGCGGAAACAACAGGAGCAGCAACGGTATTATTATTATTAATTACTTGAGTTTGCATGGTCATCTCCAATTTGTTTAAGCACAACACCGCCTTCGGCGCGAAGATTCTTGATCTGTGCGCTTGTAAACAGTGATTTTGACAAGAATTTCAAGTGATTGCCGCATTGCGTACACCGAGCGCGAATATGGAAACCGCCGCCGGAATCGTGTGGTGAAATAGTGATGTGTTGCTTGTCACTCGTCGTGCCACACTTCGGGCACGACAACCAGATTTTAGGCAAGCTCATTTCGCACCCGCCATTTCTTTTTCTAGCTTGACGCGCAAAGTCCTGAGCTTTGCTTGTCCTGAGCGCTTCACCTCAAACCTGTCGCGCGCGCACACATTTTCAGAAAAGCGTTCAGCGTCTTCAATTTCCCAGGCTTTTTGAACGTATTTACCGTATTTATTCAAAATATGTCGCGCCGTCTCATTAAATATCATTAAGTCGAGCGGGTCGCGCTGATACAAGCTGCTTGATGAAATCGAATCGTATTCTTCATCAGATTCTTCATCTCCATCCGCATTCACTTTAATATTGTCTACAGAATAATTAAGTAGTGCCGTGCCAGCTTTACAGTCAGACTGAACCGCGTTACAGATGTATTTCGACAAGCTTTTTTTTGTTGTTGAAGACCCGGCGACCCCAGCGGCTAGCCATGCGGACGATCTGGCGTCTTCGCCATATTTTCCGACAAGATAATTAATAAGCTTGTCGTTGCTGTTGAAAAAATCAGTGGCAGCGTCTGCATTGAAAATTAATGTTTTGGCCGCCATGATTACACCCCCACTGCGCTTGAAGAGGTGGAACGTGCTTTGGCAACTTGTGAAGCCTTTGTCGGGCGGCCTGGGCGCGGTCTCGGTTTGATATTGATATCAGACCGGACAGCTTGAATGATCGGTTGGCCTGCTAAAAATGCAAAGACTTCGGGCGGAAAGTAAACAGCCTTTCCGCCGATGCGCCGAAATGGAACGCCACCCAGGCGCGCATCGATGCGGTCTTTTTGAAGACTGGACAAGCCAAAGGGGAGCGGGGTGCCGGCGTTGCGGCAATGAGTGATTAGCTTCGCATCACTTAAAAAAAGTGAAGGTGCGGTAGTCGTTTCCATGGTAATAAATCCTCTGAAGCGATTTACTACCCATCGACTTTCACCAGATAAAACGAAGCTGGCTGAGCTTTTCTTTGTAGTTTGCTGGCAAATGCTGGCGGGTTGTCCGGCATTTACACACTATTTTAGAAGTTGAAACGCAAATCTACTTTGACACATTTTTTAGTAGTGTTGTCCACTCCCTTTTTCTTTTTTAACGAGTCAGATTAAGGATAATTATCTCGCTTACAACAGGTACAACGCCTATATTATAGTGTCGGTTGACAAAAACAAGCATATTTTCGCAAAACTTTTAATTATATCATATCTTTTTAATGATAAATCGAAGATGGAAAAATAAATGTTAAATTACCGTTGAAACAGTGCGTTTTGTAGCCATTCCACATTTTTGAACAATAACTCATCTTCTTTTCGCATTAGCCGAAGATCGTCACGATCTATTGGTTGATTCGCCCATTTCCCAGCTTTTATGTCTGCGTACAAGGCAACTTCTGCGCGTTCCCATGATTCGGCGGCTATTTGCATATGTCCGGCGCGCATAGCGAAATTCGCCATTTTGGAATTTAAGCACATGATTATTTTTCCTTTTTAAGTTGATCGATCAGTATGTGAGCCGGCTTATGCAGCCTCTCTTCGAGCATGACGCTGAACAGTTTTTCTCCTTGTTGCGCTTTCCGTGCTTTATACGCCGCCTGGGCTTTCGCACGATTGACGCGGTTCCGTTCGGCCTTATCGGCGTCCAGCTTTAATTTTGCCTGGTAGCGTTGTTGTGCTGTCATGTCTTCCGCTGTGGTGGTAGGCGGCTGAGTTATGTTTATTTTTTTCATCTTTTTATCCTTTTAAGCCGCGAGCTTGTAACGATACGTGTTTCCCGTTTAATTTGGGAACTATATACATAAGTCCCTGTAGGTCAACCGAATCCCAATAGACTTCGAGAATAGAGCATCAATTCTGGTCATGGTTCTGACTCTGCAATTCCCTTCATTCAACCGGAACGAGACTTCATCAACGTAGCGTTGCGTGTGCTTCCGGCTGAACTGGTGATATGTCCCGTAGAATCCGCGCTTGAGCAGCGCCCAGACGCTTTCGATTCCGTTTGTGTGCGCCATGCCGTTCACGAATTCTTTAGCGCTATAATTAACCGATTGATGGTCATAAGCTGGAATATCAGTAAACAGGCCGAGCGGCGGCAAGCCTTGATAAGAAGCGTGTTCGTCGGTCATAAGCGTTGAGCCTGGCAACACATTGGCGAAGATGTGTCCGAGTATTTCCGGTGCGGTTGTGCCGTTCAGCACCACGGCCTTGACGTAGCCATTGCGCTCACGCATTCCGAGCACGCCAGTCTTGCCGACTGCGCCACGTCCGGCATTAAGCTTCTTGTGTTCGTGCTTGTTGGCCTCTTTACCTCCAAGGTAGGTTTCATCGGCTTCAACAATGCCCTGCAAAAATCCGTTGCTATCGTCATCATCTTTATCGTTGCAGCAGGCTTCACGGAGCCGCTGGAGCATGAACCACGCCGTTTTCTGTGTCACCCCAAGCTCTTTCGATAGTTGGAGCGAGGAAATGCCTTTACGAGCCGTTGCCATGAGGTACATGGCATAGAGCCACTTATCGAGTGGCACATGGGAACGCTCAAAGATGGTTCCGGTGCGCACGGTGAAATCCGTTTTGCAGTTCAGGCAACGGAAATATCCCAGCACTGTGCGTGTCTGAATGCGCTCAATACATCCGCAAGCCGGGCAAATCGCACCTTTAGGCCAGCGCCGTGCTTCGAGATAGGAGCGTGCAGCTTCGGCATTTGGAAAACGTTTTAGAAATTGGAAGGTGCTAACGGTTATTTTGTCATCCATTTTAGTGCTCCTTATTCTTGTTCCAAGCCCAGACCTCGCCAGCTTCGCGGGCAAGCCGCGCAAGCATTGACTGTGCGTTATGCACGCCGTTCTTGAATTTTAAATTTTCAAATGTGGATTCCCATAGAGCGGGAGTTGTTATCACTCCCCACTCACGACCGTCAGTTGTCCAGCATTTGCCGATGGCCGCGTCGCTGTTATGCTCTTGTATTTGAGCTTCGGACAAAGGCAAAGCCAAGAATCGAACGACTAGGCCGCTATCGTGTGAAGCGCTGGCGGCTTCAACGTCTACCGTCCAGCGCTTGTGCCAATTGAAATGCTTGTTGGTCATGCTTTTACAACAGGCCGAGTGCCGAAACTATCGCAGTGAGCGCGAAAGACCGGATCAGACTCATAACGTGCCGCACGTTCGGCTGCTTTTTTGGCTTTACTTCCCAGCACACCTACCTTTGGCATGACGGCTTGACGTGCAGCGCGTTCTTCACGTTCGGCTTGGCGTTGAGCGTCGCGGCGCGCTTGAGCTTCGACAACACGCTTTGCGTTAAGGTCGGCCAGGTATTCCGGCGTGACGGTTGGCGGCACAGCGGCCAGCAAGTTCATCGCGTCGCAGCGCTGGCGTGGCGTAATGTGATTCGGTTCACAAAAGCATTCGTTGAGCACCCAAATAGCGTGGCTGATCGCAGCTTCTGAGGTGCCGTCAATGTAGCCTGCGCGATCATTGAAGTCTGGGTGAGAGTCACTGAATTCATGCAGGGCGCGCATCGTATCGTGGAATTGTTGGCTTGAAAGTTTCATTTTGAATCTCCTTGGAGAGCCAGCTTCCGGCTGGTGTCGGTCGGTTCTTGTGAACCAGTGACGCTATTAGAACATAATTAAATCAGGGAGTCAAGTATATAATTCCCTTTAATTTTCATTTTGATTCTCCTAAAATTTTCTGTTTCGCACTATTGCTAACAGTTGTAACTATGATACCAGCGATTATAAATAGTTCAATACTTTTTGCAACTTTTTTAACTATTTCTTACAATCTTTTGTTGTTGTTGATCTGTATGGATTTGCAGTGGTGCAGCAAAACCGTGACGGGCAATAAACATCATTGTAAATACCAAAATAAACAGTTTCATTTTAACAACTCCTTGATTTTAAATGTTTTTAAAAATTACTTGCGACTTACCAAAAACTTTCCGTCGTCAAAATCCCAAACTTCATATCCCATCTTTTCCAGCTTTTTGACCTGCTCTCTATTCAGTATTACTGTTTCCATCTTTTTTCCTTCGCGTTTGCTGTTTCGATGTGTGTATATTATCAGTGCTGATAAATAACACAACGTCTTTTTTAGCCTTCCCGATAAGCGGTCATCGCTGATAAATAAAAAACCAAGTGACCAACTAACAGGCGCGAACAGGCGAAACGAGATATACGGTTATTAGCCGATGAACGGTACTCTTGGCGGTTGATTTATTGGATAAAACGCTGAAAGCCTACGGCGCGGGGCTGTTCGGAGGGGCAGGGTGTTTTAGGGCGATAAAAGGTATTATTGTTTAAACAAACAGTAATACCTTTTATATTTTGAGTGGGTGTCATGGCAGATTCACTAACCAACAAAACGCCGGAAAAATACCGGCGTCTTGTTGGTGCCGCGAGCATCCCTCGTTTTTATATGACAAGCAAAATCAATGAGTTACGATTTATGATCTGGCGGCTTGCATCCGCTCAAGCCCCGCATGCAGTTCATCGGCCGTCGCATGATAGTAACGGCTAGCCATGCTCGGGGTGGACCAGCCGAATATAGCCATAAGCGTGAGCATAGGAAAATGCGGTGCCATTCGACTTGCTGCCTCATGCCGGGTCGAATGAAAACAGCCGCCAGTCAGTCCGATGGTGTTGCATGCAGCTGTAAAGGCACGCGACAACCCGTCGGCGCTGGTCGTGCGCACGCCGTTAAATACGGGTTGTGAACTGTCGATGTGGCGGGGTAGGGCGGCGATAAGCTCCGTCGCGCGAGCAGATAGCGGCACAGTGCGCGGTTTGCGCTGGCCTGCGTGCGCCGTGTCCTTTCCGTAAATCAACACCGTCTTTTTGATATGGTCGATATCCATCCAGGTCATGCGGAAAATCTCGTCTTGCCGCATGCCGGTTTCGATAGCGAATTCTGCGATGACTATATATAGAGGGTTCCGACACTTTTTAAGCTCATCAGCAAGCTTGAGCCAATCCTCCGGCAGTATCCGCACGTCGCGCGCCTGGCTGCCCTTTGGCTTGCTGATTTGCTTGATGGGGTTGGGTATATCGTAGCCCCAATCCTTGCGAGCACTCTCAAAAACGTTTGATATACAAATGATCTGATGCTTGATTGTCTGCTCGGCAACCTTGCCGCCGCGCTTGCTCACGTCTTTCCGACGCATGGCGATAAAATCCGCAAAATCTTTCGGTGTGATTTTGGACAAGAAACGATCAGCCAGCGGATTTTTCAACCATGCCTTCAAGCGCGTTTTTTCTTGTGCCGCGCCCAGCTTACCCGGCGACACCTCCTTGATGTATTTCTCGATCAGGTCGCTTAAAGGTGTTTCGTCCGCTTGCTTCGTGTCGTTATATTTTCCGCGCGCCAACGCCTCTTCAACAACACGCGACCAGGACTCGGCCTCCTCTTTTGTCAGGAACGTTTTCGACTCGCAATGAACCTGCCCGGTAGCTGCGTTTTTCTTTTCGATCCGAGCTCGCCACTGGTAATCGCCACGTTTTTTAATTGTTGCCATAATTCACGCTCCCGACCATAATCCGACCATTAATTAGAAAATGCATTCTAAGTGATTGTTTCTTATAGGTCAAGCAACGGACTTAAAATCCGTCGGCTTGAAAAGGCTGTACCGGTTCGATTCCGGTCCCGGGCACCAAATCATCAAAGACTTGCAAACGTTCCACTTTCGAGTATAAGCGCTCAGAAAAAAGTAAGCAAAAAGTAAGCATTAGGATTGAAGCGGGCACAAAAGCCGCCTGTCTGTCACCAGTTCAAGCGGCCTTTATTCCCTATCCTGTGCAATCCGGCCTATGCGCCTTGGCCTATAGTTTCATCAGGCGATCCATACATGGATTCACCTTCCCGCGTGACAGATCGATCACTTTCAATTCAGCCACCCTCAGTTCTGCCTTTGCAATCACCAGCACCGCCGCGCATTTCGCATGACCTGGCTTTGCATACATCGAGGTGCTGTACAACTGAAAACGACAGCACTCAATACTGGGCTACAAGTCACCGATTCAGTTTCTGGATGGCGGGCTTATTGCTCAGCAGAAGGAGAAACTGGTAGCATGAACCCACTGCTTGGAAGACTAAAAATGGGGGCACAAACGGTGGGATTACCAATCGAACGCAGTTCAAGAACAAAAAATTGGGATTATGTTTAGAGGTGTTTCTTCGGGTGTAATGGAATGGCGGTTGGCACGTTATGTGACTTTGCTGTTCTTTTGCGTAATTCCTTGGAGTATTTGGGCTGCACCGGCTAATCTTCCCACTAAGCTTGATCCTGTAAGGGTGCAGTTAAAGTGGGTTCACCAGTTTCAGTTCGCCGGATATTATGCGGCGCTGGAAAAGGGATTCTACCGGGAAGCGGGACTCGACGTGTCGTTGGTCGAGGCGCAGCCCGGATTGAACACGGAAGATCAGGTGTTATCCGGAGCGGTTGATTTCGGCGTTGGGTCGAGCAGCATCCTCTTGTTACGCGCACAAGGCAAACCAGTAGTGGTGTTGGCTGTGATATTTCAGCACTCTCCTTCGATTTTGCTTGCATTGCGTGATACGGGTATCGACACCATTCATGACCTCATTGGCAAAACAATAATGATTGAGCCCAATGCCGCAGCAAATCTTGGCTACCTTCGTGCTGAAGGTGTATTGGACAAGATCCGCATTGTGCGGCAGTCGTTTGATCTCAATGATCTTATTTCGGGCAAAGTGGCGGCGCTTTCCAGTTTCTCGACCAATGAACCCTACACATTAAAGAAGGCAGGTATTCCTTATCGCGAGTTTTTTCCGCGCGATGGTGGCGTGGATTTTTATGGTGACAACCTCTATACGACCGAGCAGCAGATCGTGGAGCACCCGGAACGCGTTAAGGCATTTCGTCAGGCCACGTTGCGTGGATGGTCATACGCTATGGCGCACGTAGACGAGATGGTTGACTTGATTCACGCCAAATATGCTCCCGGAAGAGCGCCTGATGCACTCCGGTTTGAGGCACAGGAACTGGGAAAAGTCATGGAACGCGATTTGATTGAGGTGGGCTATATGAACGCCGGACGCTGGCGTCACATTGCGGAGGTTTATGCCAGACTTGGCATGTTACCTGAAAACTTTCACAAGGAAGAATTTTTAGAGGAGTTTCTATACGAACCCAATCCGCACAAGGACTACACCTGGCTGCTATGGGGGTTCGCGATCACTGCCGGTGCTGTAGCCGTGGCTTTGGCGGTTATTGTTTATATCACCCGCATGAATAACAAGCTGCTGGTACAGATGACTGAAACACAGCGAATGAAGGAAATGGCTGAACGGGCAAATGAAGAAAAGCAGCGGTTTATTGCCACGGCTAGCCATGATCTTCGTCAACCAGTGTACGCATTAAACCTGTTCGTTGATGCGCTAAGCCAGTACGAGCTTCCAAAAATGACAACGCAAATTGTCGGAGGTATGCGACAACTGGTAGGAAGCATGAGCGAACTGCTCGATGGTCTCATGGATGTTTCCATGCTAGATGCACATATTCTTCAGCCCAAACGGGAGAATTTTCCCATAGCAGAACTGATAGCGCGCTTGCATGAAGAGTTCCTGCCGATGGCACACAACAAGGGGCTAAGATTTGAACACGTGACGAGTTCTGCCGTTGTTTACAGCGATCCGTTGCTGCTGGAACGAATTTTGCGCAACTTCCTTACGAATGCGATGAAGTATTGCGAGAGCGGTCGTATTCTCATCGGTTGCCGCCGGCGGTCAGCCAGCCTGTGCATAGAAGTTCACGATACCGGTCCTGGCATTCCCACTGATCGCCAGAAAGAAATATTCCGGGAATTTACCCGTCTGAACAATCGGTCAGATGCGCCGGTAACAGGTATGGGGCTAGGTCTTGCGATTGTGAAACGATTAGCGACGACATTGGATCATCCTTTGGAGCTGCGCTCTTTGCCTGGAACAGGATCGGTATTCTCGGTGGAAGTGCGGTTGGGGGAGAAATTACCGGTGCACAAATGTCTCGAAGATATCCAGTTGGCACCACTGAATTTGTTCGTCGTCGTAATTGATGACGAAGCGTCGTTCCGGGCAGGCTTACAGACAATACTTACCGTTTTGGGGTGTGAGACATGGGGCGCATCTTCCTGGGAGGATTGCGTCACTAGACTCAATGAAATTTCAAAACCACCAAATATAATCATCAGTGACTATCATCTCGGTCCCGGCGAAAATGGGCTTGTGGCGATCCTGCGCTTGCGCGCCATATTTAATGCATTGATTCCTGCCATTTTGGTTACTTGCGACATGACGCGCGCATATGAAACAGAAGCGGAGGCATTGGGTGTATCGGTTTTATTAAAGCCGCTTTCTGCACGGGAACTGCATAAAATGTTGATTAGCAAGATCGAAAAAAACAAGGAGCCAGCATGAACACGCCTACCCGCGTTCTGATTGTCGAAGACCACACACTGGTACGGGAAGGCTTGTGTATGTTGATAGCGAATCAGTCTTTTCTTGCCGTAGTAGGTGAAACTGGCGATGGCGTAGAGGCCGAAAGCCTGGTGAGCACGACGTATCCGGATTTGGTCTTGCTCGATCTTGATTTGCCAGGTCGGCATGGGATTGACATCATGACCCACATCAAACGAGATTTTTCGCATGTAAAGGTGTTGATATTGACGGGGAGTCAGAGCCAGCACAACATTCAGGAAGGATTGGCTGCTGGCGCTGATGGCTATGTGGTCAAGCACGAGGGCAGCAGCGAACTTTTGCGCGCTATTGACTCAGTGCTCGCCGGAGAATGCTTCGTCAGTCCACGCGTGGCTGCTATGACGAATAGCGGGCCGGAGTTGACGGAGCGCGCAAAGACACTCACAGCGCGCGAGTTGGAGATCGTCGCCTACCTGGCATACGGTAAATCCAACAAGAACATCGCGGATATTCTGTCCCTGAGTACGCATACGGTACGTACCCATCGCCAGAATATAATGGATAAGCTTGATCTGCACAATGCGGCGCAACTGGTTGCCTGGGCCATTCGCAGACTTATCATCCGATAAGATAAGCCCCCCCCCGCCACACAGGGTGCAATCAGAATTCTTCTGAATAGGCCTGCTTTATCCTAAGGAAACACTGATTTAATCCGTTCGTGGTTAAGTAATGACTTGGCACATGTTTCATCGTGCTTAGTCAATACTGAGTGGCTTCATCAGAGCCTGTCGAACCATGAGTGGATTAGATTATTATAATTCAATTTGTTGCGGCCACCCTTCGACAAGCTCTCTCAAAAAACAGCTTACCTCAGGGATCGATTGCCTGCGAGACTAATGTTCGTTGGCTTCTACTGCAAATGCAGTATTGTGGCGAAACATAGGGTTACGTAAACTTCACGGCAATTCAATCTGTGAGAGTTTTCATGACCAGACAGTTTATGCCACTTAAGCGATTATCCGTAGCCGTTGCACTCGCTTGCTGCTCATTGACCGTATCAGCTAATCCACAAGGCGCAGCGATTGTATCCGGCAACGTCAATGTTAACAGTATTGGAAACACACTGGCGGTAACGCAAGGCAGTCAGCGGGCTATTGTGAATTGGCAATCGTTTTCCATTGATCACGGCGAGACGACGAACTTCAATCTGCCATCTGCAAGCGCCGCAATATTGAATCGTGTAGTGACGGCTAATCCATCCCGGCTTCTGGGAACGCTCAACAGCAACGGACAGGTTTATCTGATCAATCCCAATGGCGTGCTGGTTGGCAATGGCGCAGTCATCAACACCGGCGCATTTGTTGCCTCCACCCGTGACGTGAACGACCAGCAGTTCATGAATGGAGGTAACCTTGATTTTTTCGGCAATTCCAATGCTGCGATTACCAACCTGGGCACGATCAGCGCCGGGCAAGGGGACGTAGTGCTGCTGGCTTATCAGGTCGACAATGCAGGCACGATAACCGCCCCGGCGGGCAGTGTTTCCTTTGCTAGCGGAACGGAACTGCTTTATGCCCCTGCCGCCAATGACCGTGTAGTGATAAAAGCTACCGCCATCAAGGATGGCGGCAACGTCAGCAATGAAGGCTTGATTTCAGCCGCGCAAGCGGAACTCAAGGCGGCAGGCGGAAACCCTTATGCGCTGGCGGTCAATGTGGGCGGCAGCATCAGCGCCATCAGTCTGGATAACGTGGGCGGGCGCATCGTGCTCAATGCCCGGTCCGGCATCACGCAGGTTTCAGGTGATTTGACTGCAAACAATGGCGAGCAGGGCGGCGAAATCATCGCCACCGGCCAGCATGTTGCGCTTACTGAAACGGCCAGTCTGAACGCCAGCGGGAAAAACGGCGGTGGACGGATTGCCGTGGGCGGCGGCTATCAGGGCAAGGATGCCAGCCTGCAAAACGCTGAAACGACCACTGTTGCCCAAGGCGCCGCGCTAAATGCCGATGCGCTGGATAAAGGCAACGGCGGGCAGATCACGCTATGGGCGGATGGCGACACCTCCTATCGGGGCCACGCCAGTGTTCGCGGCGGTATCAATGGCGGCGATGGCGGGTTTGTCGAGGTTTCTGGCAAGCAACGGCTTGATTATCGTGGCACTGTGGATATGCGCGCTCCGCAGGGAAAGAACGGTACGCTGTTGCTTGACCCGACCGATATCACCATCGTCCATGCCGGTGCAGGGAGCGGGTTGACTGTCAGCGGCAATACCTCAACCATCACCGATACCGACCTGGGAAGCGCGTTGGGCAGTGGTAATGTGATACTGAGTACCACGTCCGGCGGTGCGGGAAATGGCGACATTACCGTTGCTGCGGATACCAATCCGACGGCCTATGTTTTTACCGGCATAAACAATACCCTGACCTTGCAAGCCGAGCGCGACATCACCGTCAACCACTCGCTGGTAGTCTTTAACAATTCGCCGGGCAATTCGGGCATCACACTCCAGGCCGGGCGTAACCTTGTCATCAATAATCCGACGGGTGGTAATGGTGACGTAGGCATCCTGGCCAATAATCTAACCTTGATAGCTGATGCTGCTAATAGTGGGAACGGTACGAGTACTATGACGATTGCCAATGGCGTGGTGCTCTCCGGCGACAACATCCGCCTGTTCGTGCCGACGCAGGCGCAACTCACTTTGTCCAGCAGTACCACGATTGGCGGTTCGACCACTGTGGGCAAATGGGTGAGCGACGCAGGCACCAGCGCCCAGGGGATTTATTACAAAAGCGCCAATGGCAGTTCGGGCAACAATACACAAACACCGGGAACCAACACACAAACACCGGGAACCAACCTGACGCCAGGTCAAGTCCAGAAAAGCAGTACTAATGGGACGATTGGCGTTATCACAATTGAAAATCCAGGTACTACTATTAATCTATTTGAGCACTTTAATTTCTTTTCCTCCATTGACCCACAGGCGCGCGAGATGATAGATGCTGACTTGGGTGTGCCGCCATTCGACCCGGAGTCTGCAGGTGAGACGGTAAACAACCTGCGCAAATCCATCGCTTACTGGGAGAGTGTTCTCCAAAATGGTGACATCACGCCTGAGTTTCGCAAAACGATAGAAGAGTTTCTTCCCGGGGAGCGTGACCGACTAAAGCAGGCGGAACAACAAATAGTATCAAACAAGGCGGAATGGGAAAAACGGCGCGATGCGATTTATGCGGCGTATAGCGAGATTCCCGGCCCCCAGTCCGAGATAGATCGTTTGCAGGCTGAGATTGACAGTCTTACTCAGACAATTTTGGACAGGGAAATCAAAATCAAGTATGACGTCGCTCGCACGGATGCTCTCTCCATGGGCTTGGGTGGTTGGATTACTCAGCTTTCTGAAGACGCAGACCTAAATGAACAGAAAGCGAAGTTGGCCGCACTTTCCATGCAAAAAGCAACGATTGATGGCACGCAGCAAAAAGCACAGGTGGCTTTTATCATGGTCGCGAAAGTATCAGAAATTTTGTCGCACCCTGGCCCCTACACGCCCCAAGAGCAGGCGTTGCTTGACGAAGTTGCTTCTCGCGCGCAAGCGAAGCTCGTCCAAACGGCGCAAGTTCAGGCCGATGCATTTGACAAATGGAAGGCAGAAAGTGATGCCAAGCGGGTCAGCCAGCATATGGGCACCAATCTCTACACGTTGCTGGATGTCGGAGACATGCCCCCCAATTTTGAATTTCTTGCACAGAAACAAACAGGTGTGGGTATCGGTTCATCCGCAGCGGCAGCCGTAAGTTCGGCGCTTACCCTTGGCATTACGGGAACCATTGCCGGTTCAAGCAGTACTGCGGCAAAAGCGGTAGAAAAAGTGATGCCATTCACCGCGCAACGTGCAAAAACCGCCGCGAAGATCGCTGCCGGCTTACCCGAAGCCCAAGCCAATGTTGACAACTTGCAGCACCTACTGAATGAGGCGGAAGGCAAGGTTGATGACTTGGTCAAACAGACAAACAAGTGGGTCAATGGTGTCAAACCCTCCCAAGTTGACCGTGGAGCCGAGATTGGCTCACTCGCGAAAACGGCTGCACAGGCTGAAGATGTGACCAATGTTCGCTCGGCCGTCAATGCCACTCAGGACACAGTCAAGTCGCTCAGACAGGAGCTGCAAGTGGCTAATGATGCCGCCAAACTAGTGGGGAAAAGCGCTGAAGAGGCAGGTGGGAAGGTAGCTGCCAAGGCAGCCGGACAACTTGTCTCCAAGGCCGGACTGGTTGTCGACGTTGTCCTTGGTGTCGCCACGGCAATTGCAAGCGTGGCAGGTGAGGCGGCAGTAGGCAACGACCAAGGGCCTGCCCTGCACGCCGCGCTTGATAAAGCGAAAAACACGCCTTATGACATCAAAACCCAGATGGAGAGTGAAAATGGCCGACTTGGGCTGGTACAACTTCTTGCTGCATCTTTCTGATTATGAATAAGTCCAATTAAATTCAGTCCTTGAGAATCATGAAAAAATTAACTGCGTTTATTCTGATTAATTGTCTGTTGTTAATATCAATCCCAACGTGTTTTGCCGAAAACACCAGTTCAGCCGAGTTGTCCCCCATTATTTTAAACGCCATCACTGTTTCCGCTTCCGATCAAACACCATCAAATATTCAGGGAATTATTATTGATGGTGTGCCATCTCTGAATCGTCCAAAGATGATTGCCGAGCTCAACCACCTCATCGGAAAACCAATTACGCGCGAGTCTCTCCAATACTTGCTGGCGGTGGTTAACGCACAAATTGCCGCTTCTGGCGAGCAATTCAGTGTCGCCAGCCTGCCGGAACAAGACATCAGCACGGGGCGGCTGAAGGTACTCATCACCCGAGCCAGGGTGGGCGAAATCAGCGTCAAAAATTCAGGAGAGGGTGCCTTTTCTGATGACCGCTATCGCTCACTACTACGCATCAAGCCCGGCGACGTGCTGGTGAACGATACTCTGGATGAAGAGATAGACTGGATCAACCGTTCCAACCCGTATCGCAACGCGCAGGTGATGACCCAGCCGGGTAAGCAGATCGGGCAGACCGATCTGGAGCTTTTGGTAACGGATCGCCGCCCCTATGGTTTTTCAGTGGGCTACGACAACAACGGCACCCGCGTTACCGGACGCGATCGCTTCACATTCACGGCAGGCTGGGGTAATGTATTCGGGCTGGATCAGCAGTTGAGCTACACGCTGAATGCCAACCAGAACTTCAACAAATACCTGTCGCACACCCTGAATTACGTCATCCCACTGCCCTGGCATCATCTGCTGAGCTTTTCGGCCAATGCCTCGCATGTTCACCCGGAGCTCCCCTCGTTATTTAGCCAGCATGGTACTTCATCGGGCTTCAGCGCGCGTTATGACGTACTGCTCAAAAAAGTCGGCGCTTATACGCACGAGGCCAATGTCGGATTTGATTACAAGCGTTCGGATAACAACCTTTTGTTCAGCCAGACGCCCGTGACCAATACGCTGACCAAGATTTATCAGTTTAACCTTGGCTACAGCGGCAGTCTGCAAGACCGTTTGGGGCAAACCACCATGAACGCCAACTGGGTGCATTCCCCGGGCAATTTTGGTGACGGAAACACGAATGTTGCATTTAATGCATCGCGTTCCGGAGCCACGGCTGATTATAATTACTGGCAACTCGGCCTTGAACGTATCACCCATTTGCCACGGGGCTGGAATTGGAAAATTAAAAGTAATTTACAGTTTGCTGATAGCAACCTGCTGGGTTCGGAGCAACTTTCTGGCGGCGGGGTGAATTCAGTGCGTGGCTTTGCTGAAGCGATTGTATTTGGTGATGAGGGATGTGTTTTGCGCTCAGAGTTACAAGCTCCAGCCAAGCCACTGGGCGCACGGACTAACCTGACGGGGATTTTGTTTTACGATGCGGCATGGCTGAGTAATGTACATCGTCTTTCTGGTGAAGCGAAAATCAACCGGCTGAGTTCCATCGGCCTGGGTATGCGCCTCGCTATGCCATACCAGATTTCAGCGCGGCTGGATGTCGCCAAGCAACTGACGGTGGATGTGCCTGGATCACAGGCGAGATATTTGGTACACGTTGGAGTGAACGCGAGTTTCTGATGACAGCACAGGTGTAAAATGCCGGTGTCATTCTCACAGTCCGTCCTCCATCATGAGCAAAGCCCCCGACCACGCACGACTCGACCGCATCGTCATAGAAGCACGGAAACAGCGCGAACTGCGTGAAGACGGTTATCGCGAGCGCGCACTCAAGCTGTATCCCTGGATCTGCGGGCGCTGTGCGCGGGAATTTTCCGGCGTGCGGCTTTCAGAGTTGACGGTGCATCACAAGGATCACAACCACGACAATAATCCGCCGGACGGCAGTAACTGGGAGTTGCTCTGTCTGTATTGCCACGACAACGAGCATGCGCGCGTGCTGGAAGAACAGCAGCAAAAACGCGGGCCCGCCGGGGAGCCGCCTGTCGCGACGCATAACCCCTTCGCAGCATTGGGTGGCTTGCTGAAGAAAACCTGAAAGCCTGTGCGGGCAGGGTTTTCGGCCTGACAGCGTTTTTGCATCTGCTGATTTGTGTCACACTACGCTTTTTTCGCGATGACACTCATGACACAGAATACGCCGCAAACCATACGCCTGGCTGACTATACGCCGCCGCCTTTTCTGATCGACACGGTTGATCTGGATGTCAACTTTCTGAATGGCGAAGTGCTGGTGTCCGCACGGCTGGCGATGCGCCGCAATACTGCTGCGAATACACTGGTGCTGGATGGCGAGGAGCTGGAGTTGCTGAGCGTATCCCTCGATGGCGTCAAGCTGCCTGAGAGTCGCTATGCGGTGAGCGCCAGTCAGTTGACGCTTGCCGGTGTGCCGGATCGTTTTGTGCTGGAGACGGTCAGTCGCATCCATCCCGATAAAAATACCCGGTTATCCGGTCTGTACCGCTCCGCTGATGGCTATTTTACCCAGTGCGAGGCGCAGGGTTTTCGCTATATCACCTGGTTTTTAGATCGTCCTGATGTGATGTCGCGCTATACCGTTACGCTGCATGCCGATAAGGCCAGCCTGCCGCAGCTGTTGTCCAACGGCAATCCGGTTGAGGGCGGCGATGAAGCGGGCGGGCGGCACTGGGCGCGCTGGCAGGATCCGCATCCGAAACCCTGCTATCTGTTTGCGATGGTTGCCGCCCGCCTCGACGTGCTGCATGACACGTACCGCACCATGTCCGGGCGGGAAGTTCAGCTGGCGATCTACGTCGAGCCCGGTAAAATCGATCAGTGCGACTTTGCGATGAGCTCGCTTAAAAAATCGATGCAGTGGGATGAGGAAACTTTCGGACTGGAATGCGATCTTGACCATTACATGATCGTCGCGGTGAGCGACTTCAACATGGGGGCGATGGAAAACAAGGGCCTGAATATCTTCAACACCAAGTTTGTCCTTGCCCGTCCCGATGTGGCGACCGATGTTGATTTCGAGAACATCGACAGGGTGGTGGCGCATGAGTATTTCCATAACTGGACCGGCAACCGGGTGACCTGCCGCGACTGGTTTCAGCTCTCGTTGAAAGAGGGACTGACAGTGTTCCGCGATCAGGAATTCGGCGCGGACGTGCATAACCGGTCGGTCGCCAGGATCCATGAGGTGCGCGGCCTGCGCGCCGCCCAGTTTCCCGAGGATGCGGGGCCGATGGCACATCCGGTGCGTCCTGCCTCCTATATCGAGATCAATAATTTCTACACAGCCACCGTGTATCAGAAAGGCGCTGAGGTGGTGCGCATGATCCACACCCTGATCGGTAAGCAGGCATTCCGCCGCGGCATGGATCTGTATTTTGCACGGCACGACGGGCAGGCGGTGACCTGCGATGATTTCGTGGCTGCGATGCGCGATGCTTCCGGCGCGGATTTTGCGCAGTTCATGCGCTGGTATGAGCAGGCGGGTACGCCTCACGTCAGTGCTGCGGGCAGCTATGACGCGGCCCATAAACGCTATACGCTGAATTTTACCCAGACGCTGCCAGGCCAGGATGTCCCGCCTTTTCACATTCCCATCAATGTCGCGCTGATCGGCGCGGATGGCGAGACGCTGGCGGGTGAGCGCACGGTGTCGCTGCGCAGCGCAACAGATGAATTTGTCTTCGAAGCCGTTGCAACGGAACCCGTGCCGTCGCTGCTGCGGGATTTTTCGGCGCCGGTCGTACTCGATTTTGCCTATAGTGACGCCGATCTGGCTCATTTGCTGGCGCACGACAGCGATCCGTTCAATCGCTGGGAAGCAGGGCAGCGCTTTGCCTGCCGTCTGATACTTGCGGCAACGCACACCATCAGTGCGGGCAGCACGCCCGTTTGGCCGGCAAGCTTTGCGCAGGCGGCATCACGCGTGCTGGCCGATGTGGATGCGGCCTTTGCAGCGGAAGCCTTGTCGTTGCCCGGAGAGGCGACGCTGGCCGAACAGCTTGATGTCGTCGATCCGGATGCGCTGCACGCCGCCCGCAACGGACTGCGCCGCTTTTTGGCCGAGCATCTGGGGGCGGAATTTAAAGCCTGCTATGAGCGGCTGGCGTCTCGGGACACGTATCGCTTCGATGCACAAAACGTCGCTCGCCGCGCCTTGCGCAATCTTAGTCTCGGCTATCTGTGCGAGTTGGACAGCGGCATTGAACTGGCGCGTCAGCAGTTTTATGAAGCCGACAACATGACCGATCAGTTCGCGAGTTTAAGCGTATTGGCGCAGTGCGAAGGCTGTGAGCGTGAAGAAGTGATGGCCGCCTTCTATGAACGATGGCAGAACGAGCCGCTGGTGGTCGACAAGTGGCTGCAGGTTCAGGCGACCAGTCGCAGGCCCGGTACGCTTCTGGAAGTCGAACGGTTGGTGAAACATCCGGCATTCGATATGCGCAATCCGAACAAGGTGTATGCGTTGCTGCGCGCGTTCGGCAGCAACCATGTGCACTTTCACGCCGCCGATGGTAGTGGTTACCAGTTTCTCGCGGAACAGACCTGTCTGCTCGACGCCATTAACCCGCAGGTCGCGGCCCGTCTGGCGCGCTGTTTTGATCGCTGGAAGCGCTTCGATGCGACCCGTCAGACGCATGCCCGCGCCGCCCTCGATACGCTGCGCAATCACGCGGGGCTCTCACGGGATGTCTTCGAGATCGTCGACAGGCAGCTGGGCTGACAATCTTGCGTCGTGATTGGTTGATATGGGTCAAGGCGCTGCACAGTGCCATCGCGCTATCATGGCCGCCTGTTAGTCATTCAGGGGTTTAAATTGGACACGATCAGCGCATTTATGACACAGGTTCACCATCACTGCGACACGCTGTTTGCCGACGCGGAGAACGCGGTCGTGGACGGTGACTGGGCGGCCGCTACGGGCCATTTTGCGGTTTTCGAACAGGAGACTCTGCGGCATTTCAGCGCGGAAGAGGAAATCATGTTTCCGGCCTTTGAAAGTGCGACCGGGATGGCGATGGGGCCGACCGAAGTGATGCGCATGGAGCATCGCCAGATGCGCGGGGTGTTCGCCGAGATGGCGGACGCGCTCCGCCTGCGCGACCGGGACGCATTTCTGGGCGCATCCGAGACCCTGCTGATGCTGATGCAGCAGCACAACCTGAAAGAAGAACAGATGCTGTACCGCATGACCGATCAGGTGCTGGCGGGCGAGCGAGGGGCCGCAGTGCTCGCCGCGATGCGCGCGCTGGGAGCATGATATGGAGGTGATTTTGCTGGATGTGCGCGAGCTTGATCCACCTGAACCCTTGACGCGTACGCTGGAAGCGCTGTCTGTACTGGGAGTGGGGCAACGGCTGCGGGTATTGCTGCGGCGCGAACCCTATCCGCTGTACGGCATTTTGCAGCGCGAAAACTACCAGTACGAGAGTGAGTTCAGCGCCGAGGAAGGTTGCTCGGTGTTGATCTGGCGGGACTAGCCGCTGTCATGCAGACTTCCGGGCTTTCCTTCGATCAGGCGCCGCCGATTTCGGTGCCGTTCCGCTTTTTTCTGACCATCCCCTTTTTTATGCTTGCGGCATCCGTGTTGTTGCTGTGGGCAGGCCCGTCGGCGCTGCTGGAACGTCATAACCCTGCAACGCTGGCCATCGTCCACCTGCTGACACTGGGCGTGCTGTCGATGGCCATGTGCGGCGCGTTGATGCAACTGCTGCCGGTGGTGGCCGGGGTCTCGATTCGTCATCCGCGGCGGGTCGCAACGCTGGTGCATCTGAACCTCTGCGCAGGGAGCCTGTTGCTGGCAGGCGGATTTTTGCGGGGATGGAAGCCGGCATTTCTTGCCGCCTCGATTTGTCTCGCTTTGGGCTTCGGCGTTTTTTTTGTGGCGGTAAGCGCAGGCCTATTGCGGGTCGCATTGCGCAATTCGACTACGCTTGCAATAACGCTTGCCGTAGTTGCCTTGCTGGTCACCGTCGTACTTGGCATCGGTCTGGCGCTGTACTGGAGCGGCTATGCCACGGGTTTGTATGCGCCCGTGCTGCATCCGCTCTGGGGTCTGGCGGGCTGGGTCGGGCTGTTGCTGATCGGCGTGGCCTATCAGGTGGTGCCGATGTTCCAGTTGACGCCGAATTATCCGGCGCGCCTGACGCGCTGGCTGGCGCCTGTGCTGTTTGGCTTGCTGGTGTGTTTGTCATTTGTGTCGACTGATGCGGCATACGCGCTCGAAGCCATTCTGGCATTGGTTTTCTCCGCTTTCGCGCTGACAACGCTGACGCTGCATCGCCGCCGTCGTAGACGCCAGATCGATACCACGCTGCTGTTCTGGCGCGTCTCGATGACAAGCCTGATCGGCGCGGTGGTGTTGCGGGCGGCGGCGCATGGGTTGCCGGACAACGGGCAGGCTAAATTTGAACTTGCCGCAGGCATGCTGATGATAGCCGGCTTCGCGCTGGGCGCAATTAACGGCATGCTGTACAAGATCGTGCCGTTTCTGGGCTGGTTTCATTTGCAGGCGCGTATGTCCGGCAAAGTGCTGAACATGAAGGAATTATTGCCGGAAGTATGGGCGCGGCGGCAGTTCCGGCTGTATCTGGCGTCTTTGCTGACGCTGCTGGCTGCGGTGCTTTGGCCGCCGCTGGTGTATCCGGCAGCGATCCTGTTCGGCGCAAGCGCATTGGCTTTGTGGCATAATTTGTTGCGCGCTGCGTTACCGGCGTTATGAGTTCCTTGGGCTCCACTGTGAAAGACCATGAGTACGACGCCAAACATACAGGCCATTCTGTCTCATCTCCCCTTGTTCAATACCATGACGAACGAGGAGCTGGCGCGCATCGTCCGACACACGCACGAACGCCAGGTCAACAAGGGTGAAATTATTTTTCAGAAGGACGACCCGTCCAACGGTTTCTATCTGGTGGTGCACGGACAGGTGAAGCTGGCGCTGCCTGCTGCCAACGGCACTGAGAAAGTAGTCGAAATCATGAACGCAGGCAGAAGCTTTGGCGAAGCCATGATGTTCATGGAAAAGCCTTATCCGGTTTATGCGCAGGCGTTGAGTGATTCCCTGCTGCTGCACATTGATCGGGCGGCGGTGTTCGATGAAATCGGCCGCGACGCCGGTTTTTGCCGCAAAATGCTGGCGGGCCTGAGTATGCGTCTGCACGGACTGGTGCAGGACGTGGAGGCCTACACGCTGCGTTCCTCCACCCAGCGGTTGATCGGCTATCTGATGAATGATCTCCACGAGAAAAACGGCACGGCGACCGTCAGTCTGCCGACCAGCAAAACGGTGATTGCCTCTCGGCTGAATCTCACGCCGGAAACCTTTTCGCGGATTTTGAATAACCTGAGCAGTCAGGGACTGATTGCGGTAGAGGGCCGGGATGTGACCATCCGCGATGTCGCGCTGCTGCGCGGCTACGATCCTTGAGTCCTGACGGCCGACGAAGAGTCGAGCACGGTCTGTTTCTTGATGCTGGTCAATGAGATGTAACATAGCCCTGCTATACTCCAGTCTCGTTTAGCCACTTTAAGGAATTGATATCATGAATAGCACTAAGCTTGTCACCGTTCTTTTTATCGCGCTGGCGCTGACAGCCTGCGGCAAAGAATCTCAGACCGCAAGTTCATCAGCGGCCGTGACGACTCCGCCTGCTGAAGCCGTAAAACCGGTCGAAGCTGCCAAGCCAGAAGCGATGGCGGCCACAGACGAGCATCATGAAAAGGGCGAACACGTGTTCAAGGGCACCTGTGCGATGTGCCACCAGACCGGCGCCGGCGGCGCGCCGATCAAGGGCAACAAGGCGGACTGGGAGCCACGCATCGCTCAGGGCAAGGATGTGTTGTACAAACATGCGCTGGAAGGCTTCAAGGGCAGCAAGGGCGCGATGCCGGCCAAAGGAGCGAATACTTCACTGTCTGATGACGATGTAAAGGCAGCCGTTGACTACATGGTAAGCGAAGTGCATTGATCCGCTTCAGATGTCCGTCATCAGGGGGTTCCTGATGATGGCGTCGAGCAGAACTTGCACGTTGTCCCAGGGCTCGTTTTCCACTGAGGTCAGCGGATCGCTCAGGATATTGCCGCTGTCATCGTGCAGGTGGTTAGGATAGGTGTTCAGGTGCGGGTGCAGCGGAGCCGTGTCGATTCTGAATTCGGCCTCCCCCCAGATCCAGCCGAGCGAGTATTCGTGCGGGTTCAGGTAGCGCAATTCGACAAATACGCCGGAATCCAGTTCGACCAGCAGCGCATCCTGTTTCAATGTGAGGGATACCAGCGGCCCGTTGCCATAGGCCGCTTCGATTTTGTCTTTCAGCTCAAGATGTAAGTTCATCGCAGTGTCGCCAGATAAGCCTTCAGTTCTTCGCGCAGGGTTTCCTGCGTCTGCGCCGTGATGGCGGCAGCCAGATAATCCTCATAGGCAGGATGTTCTGCAATCGTGCCCTGTTCAATGCCCTGTTTTAACTGCTGGATATCACGGGCCGCGTATTTCTTCAACAGGGCGGCGTGGTTTTCGCGCAATTCGAACCGCAACCGGGAAATGGCTTCGATCTGATCCGCCTGTTCCACCGGAATGTTTTCATAAAAATCTGCCATGCTTACCTCCGTTACATCGGTTTATCGTTTACAACCCCGCCATCCAGCGTGACCATCTCGGGGGTGAGTGCCTTGAAGCTGAGCACTTTTCCGCCGTATTGTTTTGCAAAAGCCTCGGCATCGGCAACCTGCGCAAACGTGGCCAGAGTGGGACCCATGCTGCCGGTACGCTTGCTGCCCAGCACATAATAGGCCGACCTGGCATCGATCCAGTGACCTGCGGGCTGCTTCCAATCCGCCTTGCCCATATCCTGGGTGAAAACGCCCATGACGCGTTTTTGCTGTTCGGGAGCAAGGTACGTCGACACCATTTCAACCGTATCGCAGAAAAAATCCGTATTGCCCTTATCGTACTGTATCTGGCCCTTGGGGCCGGGGTAATCCATCAGCAACATGCCGTCCAGTGCGCAGGTCGCGGTCTTGGCAGGCTCAATGGCGACAAGCGGGGCGGGCGCCTTGCTGCAGGCGGGCAGCAGCGCGAAAAGTCCCAGCATGGCGAGCAGTCTGGCGGATTTTTTCAGGATATTCATTCGATTCTCCATGCGGCGATGCCCAGCGGTGCAACGATCCACAGGATCATGATGGCGCCGAGCAGTTTAGGGTCGGACAGGGATTCGGGGAAAACCGTCGCCAGTCCGTACAGGTTTTTGACTTCGCTCATGCTGAAAATATTGAGGATGCGGAAGATATCCGCCGGATTGAGCAGCAGCAGATAGGGGAAGAAATCACCGCCGATCTGTCCGCCGCTGAACACCAGCGCACCGAGCAGCAGCAGATCAAAGACCAGCACGTAAAAGAACCACAGTGCGATGGCTGCGCCGCTGGCGCGGGTACGATCCTGCGCGAGTACCGATACCATCACGCCCATGCTCAGAAAGGCCATGCCCATCAGGATGGCGCTGATAACGAAACCTGCATAGTGGTAGAGCGAGTTCAGGTCGATCTCGGGGGCGAGCAGCACGCCGGCCAGACCGAAGCCTGCCAGCGTCGAGAAGGCAAGGGCTGCGGACAGGCCGAAAAACTTGCCCAGCAGCAGTTCCAGGCGGGTGATCGGCATCGACAGCAATAAATCCAGCGAGCCTCGTTCCCGTTCGCCGACGATGGCGTCATAGCCCAGGATCAGCGCGATCAGCGGCACCAGATAGATGACCAGACTGACCAGGCTGGCGATGGTGAGCTCGATGCCTTTGAATCCCACCGAACCTTGCTGTGCGGAGCCGAAGTAGGCGATGAGCAGCGCGAATACCGCGAACACGATGGCGATGGCGACGACCCAGCGGTTGCGGATGCGATCCCAGAATTCCTTGGCTGCGATGACGCGGATTTGCGATAGTTCGATGCCGATCATGAATTTTTCTCCGGGCCGTTCAATTTGGGACTGGCATAGCCGTGAAACACGTCTTCCAGTGAGGTCTCGCTGATGCGGATGTCGATCATTTCGGCCATGTACGGCGCAAGCAGCGTGAACAGCGGGATTTTTTGCTCGCGCGGGCAAGTCACCGTAATCCCGATTTCGCTGTGCATGGCATGCGAAAAGCCGCCGGTTTGCAGCGCGGCAAGGGCCAGCGGCAATATCCCGGCAGCAGGGAACAGTTCAATATTCATGGGCAGGCCGAGATTTTCGCGCAACTGGTGCACGGAGCCGGTGGCCTGTATCTGTCCCGAGCTCATCAGCGCCAGACGGTCTACACGCTCCTGTATTTCGGCCAGAATATGCGAGGTCAGAATGATGGTCGCGCCGCGCTGCTTGAGATCGTTGACGATACCGTAAAATTCGCGGATGCCGACAGGGTCCAGTCCGGTAGTCGGTTCATCGAGAAAAAGAATGTCCGGTTGCCCCAGCAGGGCCTGCGCGAATCCCAGGCGCTGGCGCATGCCCTTGGAGTAGCCGCGCACCCGGCGAGTTGCTGCGTGATCCAGCCCCACCGTCGCAAGCACTGCCTGACATTCTGTTTTGGCTACTCCCTTCAAATCGGCAAAAAAGTGCAGCGTCTCAAGGCCGCTCAGGTTGTCATAAAACACAATGTTTTCAGGCAGGTAACCGATATGACGGCGTACCCGGCGAAACGCTTCGCCGTGCAGCGGGGTGCCGTTGATCAGGATCTCTCCGGCATCGGGTTTGATCAGGCCGAGCATCGCTTTGAACAGGGTGCTTTTGCCTGCCCCGTTGTGGCCGATCAGCCCGAAAACCTCGCCGCGCGTGACGGACAGGCTGACATCATTCAGGGCCCGTATCTCGCCGAACGCTTTTTTGATGTGCACCACTTCAATGACGTTGTTTATCAAGCCAGTTTCTCCAGTCCTTGAAAAAGGGTTGCATGTGCGGGTGTGCGTCAACGATGCTGGGTGTGCGGAATAACGGAAATTGCCGGGCGACCATGCGCAGGGTCTGTACCGCCGGGCTATTGAGCAGCAGTTTCGTCATCGGGGTGCGCCAGGTCAGGCGGTCTACTACGTCGCTGGCCTCATAGGGAATATCGCCGATGCCGTCGCCGTCGCGATCCCAGCCCAGATAATTGCTCCAGTAATTGCCGATCTTGCCGCCCCAGTTTTCGTCTTTTGCGGCCACATAGCGGATCTGTTCGCGGTTGCCGATGAAGTCGTTGCCATACACCTGATTGTTCACGGAACCTGCCCAAAGATGGATGCCTACGTGGTTGCCGATGACCAGATTGTTGCGAAGCACATTAAACTCGGCGTCGTAGATAAAAAATCCCCTGCTGTTGCCAGATACGATATTATTTTCGACAAGCGAATCCTGCATGGTGCGTAACATGATGCCATGATCGGAATTGCCCCACACCTTGTTGCCGCGCACCGTATTGTCCTTAACCATCATCAGCGCGAGACCCCCGCGATTAAAATACGATTCGTTGTTTTCCCACAGGTTATGGTTTGAATTCATGTAGTGCGTGCCGTAGCGCACGTTGTGTATCTTGTTGCCCCGGAAGATGGCATGGTTTGATACATCGACATAAATGCCGTCGCGGGCGAAACTGATCTCGTTGCCGATGATCTGTGCGCCGTCGGTATTGTAGAGCTGGATGCCGTTCCCCCGGTTGGGCGAGTCGAAATCGCGTTTGCCGGTGATGTTGTTGTTTGCGATCAGGACATTCTTGACGCCCTCGATCCACAGGCCGAACAAGGAATAAACGATGGCATTGCCCTGCACGACGGCGCGATCCGCGCCATGCTGGATATAGATGCCGGCATTCTGCGCCGTCAGGTCGCCGCCGCTATCCCGCACGATGAACCCCTCGATGGTCACGTCGGGCGACTTGATGCGGATGACATCGCCCTGATTGTCGCCGCTTAAGGTTGGACGAGCTATCCCCTTCAGGGTGAGCGGTTTGTCGATGACGATGTGCTCGTGATAATAGCCGCGCGCCACGATCACGGTGTCATTTGATGCGGCGGACTGGACTGCTTGGGCGACAGAGCTGCCTGGCGCCACCTGCCATTCGCGGGCGACGGAGGTCTGCGCCAGCAGCAATGAGCAAAGCAGGAAAGGGATGTGGCGAAGCATCAGACGGCGGCGCCCGGTAACATGCCCAGCAGATGCAATATCCAGAACAGACCCGCGCCGATCAGCAGATTTTTGGTCGCCACATAAAAAATCATGTCCGGCACGCTGGCGCGCCGATATGATCGCCTCCACCAGGGGCCTTCCTTGACCCAGGGTTTGCAACGCAGGCGGCAGAGGATTTCGTACACGCTCCATCCGGTCCACCAGGCGATCACCACGGCGGGCGCCAGCTGACCTGCCGCCGCCAGTATCCACGCGACAGTGACCGCGATACAAAGGCCGATACTCGCGGCGATCATGGCCGGTTTCTGGGCCAGAAATCCCGGCCCCCAGGGTAACAGGTGGTATTTTATTTCGCCCCACAACGGCTGGTTTTGGTCGGGTATTGGAGCATCATCTGGTGCGGACATGGCTATTTTTCCTGTACCTTGATCGGGATATAGTATCCCTTTGCTGAAATCGGCGTCAGCGCCTGGCCGGTTTTTTCGCGCCGCTTGCGCTCCTGCGACAGGGGCGGGCAGCTGTGCACATCATAATACAGGACCATGCAGTCCAGGCAGAGCATACATTCGCGCTGGTCGATGGCCCCCTGTTTGTCGATGGCCTGTGAACCGCAACCGGCCGCGCAGGCCGTGCAGGTGCTGCATTCGGACTTGCGCTTCAGACCAAAAAAACGAAAGGTCGAGGGGATCGCAAGTCCTGCGCCCAGCGGGCAGAGATACTTGCAGAACGGGCGCTCGGTGAATATCGAGAGTCCAAACAGGATGCTCCAGAACAGCACGTACGGCCAGGCCCTGTGCCCTACGCCGACCAGAAAGGTGGTCTTGAAGGGTTCGACTTCCGCGAGTTTCTCCGCCAGGCCCATGGAGTAAAAGGAGGTGGCCAGCAAGACTGCGAAGATCCCGTATTTGAGCCATTTGAGCTTGTCGTGCAGCGCCCGGGGCAACAGGAACTGGAAGCGGCGCAGGCCGATCAGTCTGCCGAACTTGAAAGCCATCTCGGACAGCGCGCCGTACGGGCACAGCCAGCCGCAGAACAGTCCGCGTCCCCAGATGAAGACCGTGATGATGATGAACCACCAGAATATGAAGATGAACGGGTCGGACAGGAACAGCTCCCATTGCCAGTGGTAGAGCAGGGAGTGAAACCAGGCGAGAATTTGCGTGATGCTGGGTTGCGCCATCAGATAGAAACCGACAAAGCCCGTGCTCACGCCACAGATGAGGTATTTCGGGATGCTGACCCAGCGCTTGTCGCGGCGTGTGGCGCGGCGCACCAGTTTGTCGCGCAGCGCGTAGATGACGGCGGTGCCAATCAGCAAGACCACAAAAGCGGCAATTTGATAGCGCCGGCTTTTCCAGATATGCAGCCAGGTGGGCTCGGGACGCTCAAAATAAGGCCTGCCGCCTTGCAGATATGCGCCGGGCAGCCAGTATTCCCGGCTGAAATTGGTGAAGGTCTTGGTGCGGGTTTCCTTGTCTTCCTTGTTGGCCAGCAGCACCAGATTCCAGGGGTAGGCGGCGCTGAATTCCTTGCTGTGCAGGATGAAGATGCCGGACTCGCTGTATGACGGGGCGCCGGCCGCTTGAATGCCGTAGAGATTGCGGTAATCGGTATCGCGGAAGGTGTGGGAAGCCATGTCCTGCGAGACCTGAATGCGGTCGTATATGCCGCCGCGTACGAAGCCTGAACCCTTGAATGAAGCGCTGCCGTTGGCGATGATGAAGATCGCGTGATCGTCGGGCGCAAGGTCGCCCATCAGCCGGTGATAATTGTCGCGGCCTAAGATGGCCTCGCCCACGGCGGGCGCATTCAGATAGCCGAAATACAGGTCGATGTAGGGACGTCCCGTGGCAGCCTGGCCGAGATCTTCCGGTTTGATCAGCAGATGCTGAACGCCGCCGTTGCCAAGCAGGGTTTGCCAGTCCGGGATTTTGTCCTGAGGCGTGAATCTGGCTTGCGGCCGAATGATAGGCTTGAGGATGCCGACCTGTTTGGCGATTTCATACACGCAATTCTGGATCAGCTGGTTTTCGGCAATGACGGTGACGGTGGCCCCGCTGATGGCATCGATGCCGATGACGCCCTCGCGTGCCTGTCCGACTTCGATCTTGTCTCCGGCAAACTTGCCAAAATACTGGTGGATGAAACGGGCCAGTTCAGGTTCGGGAATGCCGACCAGTAATATGGGTTCGCTGTGCTTCAATACCTTGACGCCGGTGATGATGCCCCGGGTGTCCATGCCGATCAGCGTGACGATCGGTTTGCCCGAATAGCCGGGAATGTCGACGATATCGGTGGACAGGAACACATAGCCTGCCAGGATTTTTTTGCCGCCTTCGGTTTTGAAGGCCTCTGCATAAGGGGGATGCCCTTTACGCGGGGAAAAACTGTCGGCCTGGATCACGTCGCGGCAGGCGACATAGGCGCACAGGTCAGGATCAGTCGCCAGTTCGTGCGGCAGCGGCGCTTCATAGGCGGAGGCGAACGCGCCGGTCTGAAACAAGGTCAGTGCGATAAAGATAAGACGGATCAAGGGGATAGTCATGGTATTCAATGGCACTGTTTAACAAGCGAATCGCGAGCGGCTCCATTCGGGCGTATCGCTACTCCCGAATGGCTGAGCGCAGTCTCAGTGCTACTTCTCGACGATCATGCGGCTGCGCATTTCCAGATGCAGGGCGTGACAGAAGTTGGTGCAGTAGAACCAGTACACGCCGGGCTTGTCGGCCTTGAAGGTGACCGACTTGGTTTCCTGCGGATTGACGATAAAGTTGATGTCGTATTTCGGGATGGCGAAGCCGTGGGTGAGATCTTCCACCTTGTCGAGGTTGGTCAGGATGATCGTCACTTCATCGCCGCGTTTTACGGTGAATTCCGTCAATCCGAAAGCAGGCGCAATGGAAGTCAGGTAGACCGTCACATTTTTGCCCTTGCGTTCCACGCGGCAATCCTTGGCATCTCTGACCGCATAGGGCGAATCGTCGAGGCTACAGATCTGTTTGGTCTTGATCCGGTCGCGACGCACGATGATCGAATCGTGCGGTTCCGAATAGACCGAGTGGTCGGCGACCAGGATCATCTTATCGCCGGTGATGTCGATCAGCTGGGCCGTTTCAGGATGCAGGGGGCCGACCGGCAGCAACCTGTCCTTGGAGAACTTGTTGTCGGAGACGAAAAACTTGCCGTCCGCCTCCTTGGTTTCACCCATGGTGGTAAAGCCGTGACCGGGCTGGTAGTGGACGTCAATGCGATCGAGTACCGGCTGGGCGGTCTTGTCACCCTTGTATTTGGCAATCGCCTTGTCGATATTCCATTTGACGATCTGACTGTCCAGGAACAGCGTGGTGTAGGCATTGCCGCGTCCGTCGAAGCCGGTATGCAGGGGGCCCAGGCCGATTTCAGGCTCCGCCACCACGGTGTCGCGGGGATCTTTGAGCTCGCCGTTGAACCATTTCAGCACCAGCGCATGCTCGATCACCGTCGCGGTCGGCGACAGCTTGCCCGCGCAGGCATAATACTTGCCGTCCGGGGTGATGTTGACGCCATGTGGATTTTTCGGCACGGGAACATAAAGGGTCAGCGCAGTTTTCGGATCCTTGTTGGCCTCCTTGGTGCCGTCCACGACAGGTACTTTGGAGTCGCCGATGGTGAAGGTTTTGCCGGCTTTGACGGCTTCCTCGATGCGGGCGATGTTGAAGAAAAGACAGGCGTCACGTTCGGCCGCCATCATTTCCTGATAGGTCACGCCGCCTTCGGTATTGTACTGATTGGTACAGGCCAGCTTGCCGTCGTAGGAAGTCGCGACCAGATCGCAGTTGCCATCGACCTTGACCTGCCATTTGACTTCCATGCTGGCCGCATCGACGCAGGTAAACAGGATGCCGTATTTTTTCGGGTCATTCATGTCACGCCCGTCGTTGGGCAGCGGGGTGTGGAATTCCATACCGCAGAAGATGCGCGTCGTATGGTTGATCTTTTCATCCACCGGATCGCGCTTGTCCGGGAAGATGCCATGAAAGCCGGAGACATTGGGCAGGTCGATGATCTTGTCGCATTCCATGTAGTCGCCGCGGATGCGCGCGAGGCGTGAATGGATCTTGTCGTTGACCCAGAAATTCTTGCCGTCGTACGTGCCGTCGGTATAGGAACCGTGTACATGGTGGGTATCGCCGGTATGGTAATTGAGGCTGCCGTCGGGTTTAGTGCCGATGATTTTTTTTGATTCGTTGGTGATGCCCCAGCCGACCAGGGCATCCATGTTGAATACCGGTACGCGTTTCAGGATGCGGCCTGAAGGAAGGCCATAAATGCGGATTTCGGCCGAATGGCCGCCGCTGGACATCACATAGTAGTCGTCGAGCTGGCCGGGGCGAACTTCATATTTATTGAAGTCGACAGCACCGGCTGCTGCGGCTGTGCCGCCGGCGGCAACAGGGGCTTCGCTCTTTTTGCAGGCGGCCAGTCCCGTGGATAGCCCCGCACCTGCAAGCCCGAGCAGGGCTGCGGTGCTTAAAAATTTGCGGCGGTTAAATTCATCCGGTGATGTCGTGCTATCCTTTTCCTCGATCTTCATGGTTTTCTCCCTGTTAAGAATTCAGATGATTCAGATGTGCTTTCAAACTCGCCCTGTGACATTTTGTCGCAGACACAATAGCACCATAACAGCGCCACCATTGTGAAACATTGATTTCAATCAAGCTTTTTCAAGGGCGTTATATTTGCAGATGTTTTAGATAGGGAAGTCGGGCAGAGGCACATAGCCGGGAATGAATACGGGCTGGCGTCCTGTGAACTGGAGTGAACATGACTGATCTATCCGGCGGACTGTAATGCAACGGTAATAGTGGCCGCTTATGCTGAAGAACTTATTATCGCTACCGATCGCTGCGGTCATTCACTTGCCAGAACGTCATATCATAGAAAACCTGATACCTGCACTGAAAAAGTTGCGGGAAGATGCAATTTCAATGGAGCATCAATATCTGGGTAAAGTCGCTGACATTGATCCCTTGTATCAATCCAGCGCCAGAAATTTGCTGCATTATCTGGCGTTGCGTCAGAGCGATATCCGGCATCTGCAACAGGATCTGGAAATGCTCGGTTTAAGCCGTCTCGGTCGCGCCGAAGCGCATACCCTGAGCAGTATGGATGCTGTGCTCAATGCCTTGCATGCGCTGGCTGGACTGAAATCGAAAAAATCGGAAGTGGCGGCGGATATCAGTATAAACGGGTCCCAACTTGAGGAGCATGCCGTCCGGCTGCTGGGCCCCGTCCCCGGCAAGCATGCCACCCGTATCATGGTGACCATGCCCTCCGAGGCGGCTGTGGATGCGCGTGTGGTGCGTGACTTGCTGGATGCGGGCATGAATATCATGCGCATCAATTGCGCCCATGACGATGCGGATGCGTGGCTGTCCATGATCCGTCATCTGCGCGATGCGGAACGTGAGCTGGGTAAAACCTGTAAAGTATATGCTGACCTGGCCGGTCCGAAGCTGCGCACCGGTGCGATCCGCGCGGTCGGCCGTCTGGTTGAAATAAAAGTCAAACGTGATGCGATTGGTCTTGTGGCCATGCCGGCCCAGGTGTGGTTGACCCGGGTCAGCCGTCAGAAACCGCCCGAGTTTCCGGTCGATGCCATTTTGCCGATGGAGGATGTGTTGCTGGGTGCCGTGCGCCCGGGCGATATCATCGAAATCAATGACAGCCGGGGTTCTGTGCGTAAGTTGATCGTACAGGAAAAATTCGGTTCTTCGTGGCTGGCGCACTGCAATCAGCACGCTTTTATTGTCGAAAAGGCCGCCTGCAAACTTTACCGCAAGGGACGGCTGCTGGTTCAGGGGGTGGTCACGCGATTGCCTGAGGTTTTCGAACCCATCGTGTTAAAAGCCGGCGACGAACTGATACTCACCCATGCCGATCAGACAGGTTTTGCGGCGCAATACGATGAAAAGGGCCAGTTGCTGCATCCGGCGCATATTCCGTGCACGCTGGATGCGGTGTTCAAGGCAGCCATGCCGGGGCAGCCGATATGGTTTGATGATGGCAAGATTGGCGGCAGCATCATCGCCAATGACGGCGAAAAAATTGCGCTCCGCATCACGCAGGCAGCGCCACAAGGCAGCAAGCTGCGCGCGGAAAAAGGCATCAATTTGCCCGAAACCTGCCTGGATATTCCTGCATTAACGGAAGCGGATGGCGTGAACCTGCGCGTGCTGGCGCCGCATATTGATTTGATAGGTCTGTCTTTTGTGCGGACTTCCGACGATGTGCTGGCGCTGCACCGCGAACTGGATGCCATCGGCGCTACACATCTGGGTACCATACTCAAGATCGAGACGCGTCAGGCCTTCGAGAACCTGCCGATGATACTGCTGACCAGCCTGTGCCGTCCGCCGGTCGGGGTGATGGTCGCGCGCGGCGATCTGGCGGTTGAGATCGGTTTTGAACGCATGGCTGAGGTGCAGGAAGAGATACTCTGGCTGTGTGAAGCTGCGCATGTCCCGTTGATCTGGGCGACACAGGTGCTGGAGAGTATGGCTAAAAACGGTCTGCCTTCGCGGGCGGAAGTATCCGACGCGGCGCTGTCAGTCAGGGCCGAGTGCGTCATGCTGAACAAGGGGCCCTATATTGTCGAGACGGTGCGTTTTTTGAGCGGCGTACTGGAGAGAATGAGCGCGCATCAAAACAAGCTCAGCCCGATGTTGCGGAGATTGTCTGTTTCGCAAATAAGCGATCATGATCAGTCAATTTCCGGTTCGGCGCTGAAGAGAGGCATTTGATGCGGCTCGTCGTGCCGGATAGAAAAACCTTCATCAGCCTGTCATATACCCCGCTTAAAATTTCGCAATGATCATCGTTAACAAGGGACAGAATATGAACGAGAGTATGAAAGATGTGGTCAGCCAGCAAATCTCGGCGGCCATCGATGCGTTAAGCCGTGCCAAGTCGAAGCTTGAAAGCGAGGAGGTTGTGCTGCATTTGAATACGGCGGCTTCGTTTTTACATGATATTCAGTTCAACATCCTGACCCTCAAGGCAAACTAGCCGCCCGTGTAGAGGCGCCCGGCCTGCGGGCAGTCCTCTTGCTGTCATTAATTTTCCGGTGCTTGCTCAGAGTGGGTGTGGCGGATGTCATGCCCTTTCACCATGAAAATCACATATTCCGCGATGTTCTTGGCGTGATCGCCGATGCGTTCAATCGCCTTGGCCATAAAGAGGATATCCAGCGCTGCGGTAATATTTTGAGGTTTTTCCATCATGTGGCCGATCAGGTTGCGGGTGAGATGGCTGTACTCCTCATTGACCTGGACATCCTGACGTATCACCTGCATGGCAATGTCGATGTCCGAATGTTCAAATGCCGTCAGCGCATTGCGTATCATCATGCCGACCATACTGGCAGAGCGGGTCAGTTCGGAAGGTTGAAGCAGGCTGAGTTCGTTGCGTTGTAAGAGCATTTTGGCTCTGTGCGCGATCAGCTCCGCCTGGTCGCCTATCCGTTCAATGTCAGTCGTACATTTCAAAATAGTCAGTATCAGCCGCAGATCGTTCGCTTCGGGTTGACGATGTGCAAGAATCAGGTGGCATTTCCGGTCAATTCCGATTTCCAGGTCGTTTACCTGAGAGCCAAGTTCCAGTATTTGTGCGATCGAGCTTGCTTCGCAGTGATTGATGCATTTCATGGTGAGCTGGAACTGTTTGCTGGACAACTCGCCCATTTGCAGGACGCTACGGGTGACCGCTTCCAGTTCAAGTTCAAACAGTCTTGAAGTGTGTTCTTTGTTTGTTGTCACGCTATACCTCTTGTGCGTCAGGGTTGGCAGAAATCGACGGTGTCGGGCGCGGGTGGCAAGGCGGCAACACGGATTGCAGCGTGATGTCGCAGTTCGCCGCTATCATGAAACGCATAGTCAGGACGTGTGTTGCAGATAATCCGCCCTGTGTATGCTTTACATGAATGCTATCACCAAGAGGGTGGCATAATTATTTCAGAAATGTTAAATGTGCCGGGCGGGCGTACCGAGAGAGACGGATGTGGTGCCAGCGGAAAATTAAGCACAGATTAAAAAAAGAATGCAAAATAGACGATGACAGACTCCTGGGTCACATCGATATATGGACGGGTTTTGCAACGATGATGCGCGCTTGGCGATAGAATAACTTTCATGAGTCTGAACATATTCCGGTGGGGCTCACTTAATACACGGGTGCCGCTGTTTACACTGATCATTTTTTTGCTCGGTTTCTGGGCGATGGCGATATACGCCGGCCGGATGCTGCGCGAGGATATGCAGCATAGTCTGGAGCGACAGCAGTTTTCGACTGTGTCGTATGTCGCTGCCGAAATCAACGAGGAGATGGATAACCGTTTAAGGGCGCTGCATGTTGCCGCCAGTGAAGTGACGCCCGACTTGTTGAACAAAGCGCCTGCGCTGCAGGCTTATCTGGAAAAACACCTTGTTTTTCATAGCTTTTTTAACAGTGGCACGTTAGTCATCCGCATCGAAGGCGAGCAGGCGGCTTCATACCCGAAACTGAACGGGTTGTCGGGTGTTGCCAGTGCAGACAGGCTGGCGATACTCGCTGAGCTCAGTAAGGGCAAGGGTTCGGTGGTCAAGGCGGTCAGGCGCGGGATACAGCAAACGCCGGTCATCGTCATGGCAGTGCCTGTCCGGGATGCGCAGGGAAAACTGATCGGCGCGTTAGCAGGCATGATCAGCTTGAGTATGCCGAACTTTCTCGACAAGATCGCGCAGAATAAATACGGGAAAAGCGGTGGCTACCTGCTGGTATCCCCGCAGCAGCGGCTGATTGTGATGGCCACTGACAAAACGCGCATCATGACGCAGCTGCCTGTGCAGGGTGCGAACAAGATGGTCGACCGCTTCATTCAGGGATATGAAGGATCGGTCGTGTATGTGAGTACTTTGGGTGTTAAACAGCTGGCATCAGTTAAATCTGTCCCGCTGGCAGGCTGGTATGTGGGCCTTGAATTGCCGACAGCAGAGGCGTTTTCTCCCATTGCGGGTAAACAGCGGCGTCTGTTGATGGCGGCGATTTTATTTACCCTGCTGGCGGGCGGGCTGACCTGGTTGATGTTGCGATTTCAGCTCTCGCCGATGTTTGCGGCAATGAAAAAACTGGCTTCTCTGTCCGAGGCGGATCAGCCTCTGCAACCCTTACCGGTCACCCGGCGTGATGAAATCGGCACGCTGATCAGCGGATTTAACCGCTTGCTGGTTACCCTGGGGCAACGGGAAGCCGCGTTGGAGGCAAGCGCACAGAATGAACGGGATTTGTCCAGGCGGATTGCGCATTATGCCGATGAGATGGCCGACTTGTATGAGCATGCGCCGTGCGGTTATCACTCGCTCGATCAGGCAGGTTGCTTTCAGCATATCAATGAAACCGAACTCAAATGGCTGGGTTATTCATGGAGTGAAGTGGTCGGGAAGTTATGGCTTGCGGACTTGTTGAGCGCGAGTTCAATCTCGACCTATAAGCACGTCTTTGCGATTCTCAGGGAAAGGGGGGAGGTGCATGACCTGGAACTAGAGCTGATCCGCAAGGACAGGACGATTTTGCCGGTGATGATCAGTGCCGTCGCGGTATATGATGAAGACGGCAATTTCCTGATGAGCCGTTCCACGGTTTACGATATGACCGAACGGAAAAAGATGGATCATGAGCGTATCGTCTATCTGAAGCGGCTGGAAGAGGCCTCGCGTTTTCTGGTTTCCTCGCAGGAGGAAGCCCGTCGGCGTCTCTCCAGTGAACTGCATGATCGCACCAGCCCGAATCTGGCAGCCATCAACATCAATCTGGACATCATTGCGACCGAATTGCCGCCTAATCATTCGAGTGATCTGGCCGGACGTCTGGAAGATACCCGCGCGCTGATTATGGATACGTCAGCCAGTATCCGTGATATCTGCGCCGAGATGCGACCGCCCTTGCTCGATTATGCGGGCCTGTCGGCAGCGCTGGAAAGTTATAACCAGCAATTCTCACGACGTACCGGTATTGCGGTTCAGTTTGACTGTGTCGAGCGTAATGAAAGATATACGCTGGAACTGGAGTCTCTGCTGTTTCGCATTTATCAGGAAGCGCTGACCAATTGTACTAAACATGCGCAGGCAACCCTGGTGGCGGTAACGCTCATCAATGGTGAGGACACGGTCTCTTTGACGATCATCGATAATGGTGTCGGTTTTGATCCTGACAGCCTGGGGAGAAACGGGCCGGTCGGTATGGGCTTGTTAAATATGCGGGAAATGGCCGAGATTTCCGGCGGCAGTTTGCTTATTGAATCATCCTATGGGCAGGGAACCTGTATCGCCGTGAAATTTCTTGGTGTGGGGGACAACCGGGATGTATCTGGTCGCATCGGGGATAAGCAGGATTGGACAACGTTGCGTCGCAAGCGCGATGCGGGTTCGGAGTCCGGAAAATTCCGGCTGGATATGCTTTAATTTTGAGGGAGTGCTTTTAGCGTATGGAAAAAGTTCGTATCTTTCTAGTGGATGATCATCAGATGTTTCGTGATGCCTTACGGAGTTTGCTGGAAAGAGAACCCGGTTTACAGGTTGTCGGTGAAACCGGCGACGCCTTTGAAGTGATCGGGTTGGTCAGAAAAACATCGGCTGATATCGTCTGTATGGATATCGGCATGCCCGGCATGAACGGCATCGAAATCACCCGCCATCTGATCGCGGCCTTTCCGTTGATCCGGGTTGTCGCCCTGTCGACGCATTCCGATCAGCGCTACGTGTCGGATATGATGAATGCCGGTGCTTGTGCTTATGTTACCAAGGCAGAGGCGGCTGACGAATTGTTGCGTGCGATCAGTGCCGTGCTGGATAACCGTAAATATTTGTGTCCGGATGTATTGAATGCCATGAGTCAGCAGACTTTCACGCCGGTAAAACTGGGCAGCAGGGAGTGGCAGGTGCTGCAACTGGTCGCAAAGGGACTGACCTCGGCGGTGATCGGTGACAGACTGAATATCGCGCCTTCCACCGTCGATGTGCACAGGCGCAATATCATGAAAAAACTTAACTTACATACCGTTGCTGACCTGACCCGTTACGCCATTAATTGCGATCTCATCAGTGACTGACGGCGCCTTGTTCGTTTTGTGGGCAGCGCTATCCGTCGCGCGTCCGGTATGTGCCCGCGTTCATTGTTTGAATCGGGCGACAAGTTCGTGGCGGTTGAGGAGTTCCAGCTTGGCAAAAATATTGCCGATATGGGTGCGTACCGTCCAGAAAGAGATAAAGAGTTCGGCGGAGATTTGTTTGTCCGAATAACCGCGCATGATTCTTTCACAAATCTCCCCTTCTCTTGCGGACAGGCCGTGACTCTGCCATCGGGCGGGCTGGGTCAGCTCAGGCTGGATGTCGGGTGAGTCGAGCAAAATATTGCTCTGCATGGCGCGATTCAGGCGCCAGACGAACTCTTCTGCAATGAAAGGTTTGGTCAGGTAATCACTAGCGCCGCTGCGCAACGCCTCTATGCGACGTGCTACATCATCGAAACCGGACATCACGAGTATCGGCATATGGCACTGCGGCGGCTTCATCTGGCGTATGTATTTGACCAGCACCAGGCCGCTCTGCATGCCCAGCAGTACCACATCGATAATGGCCACCTGATAACTTGTTGTATTGAGTCGGGCGATGCCGTGTTCGACGGTCTTGCACAGGTCGACTTCCAGTCCGATTTCGCGGCACAGCAGTTCTGCATAAGCCGCCTGCTGATCGCAGTCCTCGACCAGCAGGGCACGGCCGTAAAATTGCGCATTACGGGATTCAGAAAGGGTGTTGTGGATGTAGGTGGCCAGTTCATTGCGGTTGGCGCCCAGAAAAATTTCGGTGGCGCCTGCCCGCATGGCGCTTTGGGCAAGCTCCAAGTCACGTTCGGACAGCATAAAAATGATCGGTATTGCGGCGCGCTGTGGCAGCAGTCGCGTATTGCGAATCAGGTGTATGCCCTCGTCGTTTTTCAGGCGGTCTGAGACGATCATCAGTTCACAGGCATGCGGGCCTGCCAGAAAGTCGGTGCCCGCTTGTTCGTCCGCACACAGGTGACATTGAAATCCGGCCTGCCGGGCTAGCTCGGCAATTATTGCCCCGTGGCTGGGAGTAGGGTCTATGCACAGCAAAGTAGGCATATTATTAATTAATCATATGGTTGCAGTGTGTGTTGCGGTTTTTCAGGCGGTGAGCAAGGTTTGCTGCCGTGCGAAGTGTGTTACCTCGCCTGAAAATACGCTAATTAGTAGCGATGACGACATCTTCCGGTGTATGGATAATTCAGTCAAGCTTGTGCACGCTTTTACAAGGATAACGCCTGAAAATCTCCGGGTGCAACGGCACTGACTACCATGTGCAAGGTATATTTTTAAAGCAAATCCTTTTGTAAAATCAGTCTGCTGAAAAATTTTTGTCGATTCGTGGGCCTGGCTGGCTAAGCCTGGCGGCGGCGGGTGAGTTTTACCGTTGCGTTGTTTTTATATATTGAGGTGTTGTAATGTTGATGGCGCTATTCGTTCGGAACGCAGTATTGGGTATCACTCCGGGTGAGTTGCGGCTGAGCATGGATTTTTTGTTCACGATATGATCAGTGTTAATAGAATGATGACAATGGAAATTTTGCTCTCTGCTTTTTTGTGGCGAGCGCTTTCCATATTGCTGATGATCACGCCGGGCGTGTCTGCGGCGGGTGACGTGCAGTCCAAGGATGCGTCTGAGCAGACGCAATCTGCGAGCGAGTCGAAGAAACGTAGCGGCGGCGTATCGGAGCAACTGGATTTGTCGCTAACATCCGCGCTTTCCGCAAAAAAAACCGCCGAGCCCCCTCGTGGGGACGACGACATCAGGCAAACAGCCCAGTTAACCCGTGAGTTGAACGCGTTAAATCAGCAAATCAGTCAGATGCAAGGCGCGGTTCAAAACCTGCAGATCACCTTGAAACAGCGCGTATCGGATCAGGGTGGGGCGGTTAATGAGCGGCCTGAGTCTGGCAAAGACCGGCAGGTCGAGACAACGGCTATGGCAGGGACTGTCGCAGTAGCCGGAGCGGCGGGCGGTTTTGCATTTTTGCGGCCTAATTCGAAAAAAACAGCGATTTTTTCCCTGTTGATGCTGCTGGTCGGCGGGGCGTTTTCAGTGTGCCGGAAATGCGGGGAAAAACTGAAGGGCGGCTTTCTGGCGAGCTGGCCGTTCAAACGCGCTGAACCTGCTGAAGTACGGCTTTCGCCGACCGAGATCGGCGAGCGATCCTTGAAGACACCCGCTTATGTAGAAGACAAACCTAAGCATCATGTATCCAAGGCAGGCGACCCGCAAGATACGGTGATTGCTTTCAAGCCGGAGGGCAGCTCGACACGTACAGCCATTCGCAATATCAAATATGTCGCCGAGTCGACTGAACTGGATGCCATGATCGAAGAAGCGGAGCTGTACGCTTTGCACGGCCGCTGGGATAACGCCATTGAAATATTAAATAATATTATTCTGAGCTTTCCGGAAAAAATCGAGGCGTGGCTGCTGTTATTGTCCATTTTTCGCAACAAGGCCAGTTCAGAGCAGTTCGAATTGATCGCCCGAACATTTTTACACACCATGGGTAACAATGATACCTGGAAGGAAATTCAGGAGGCCGGTCGCAGTATCGATGCGGATAACTTTCTGTATTTTGATCCCGACTATGCGAAAAATGCCAAGTCTGGAAAGCGTGTCATCCCGAAAAAAAGACGTTTGCTGGGCACGATACTGGTTGACATGAAGGCGCTTTCGATGAACCATTTGCAAATGGCGCTTGTTGATTTTGATCATTTACGTGATGGTCGTCTCGGGCAGTATCTGGTCAATAGCGGGTTGATTAAACAAACGCAGCTTGATGCAGCCCTCAAACAACAGGAAAGGGAGGCGACGCCATTGCAGATCAATCATGCCGTGTCGATTAATCGCTCTGCAAGGCCTGTCTCGATCAGCGAGGCATTGATTAACATTGGCGCCGTGACGGAACCTGAACTGGATCATGTGCTCGCTGACTTCGATCCGCGACGTCATGGTTATTGCGGAAATTATCTGGTGACGCGCGGGCTCATCACGCAAAAGCAGTTGCATACCGCATTATTGCAGCAGTTGGGTGGCGTGATGGCCGCTCAGCATATTGAGCCTGATCAGGCCCATTCAGCCGGCCCTTTTGTCGCAGGCAGACCTGTCCTTCGGATTTTAAAATGAATGGACGATTTGGCATGGTGAGCGCTGTTGTATCGGAAATTGTTGCATCAGGTGTACGTGATCAGCGTGCAGGTTCGGCGTTACGGAGGAAAAAATGAACACCGTAGACACGAGGGAATTTTTTTCACAGTATCCTCATCTTGCACAAAAAATCAGCGCATCATGGGGATACGCTGAGTGTCGTGAGCTGCTGGTGTCGCTCATCAGCGATTCAAGAGGGGGGGTGAGGTCCGGTTTTTCACACGATAATGCCAAAACCTTATTTGCGCTGCTGAACCGGCATGATGAATTGTATCCCGAGCTGGAAAAGCGGGCGGATATCTGGTCTTTGGCTTCAGCGGATGTGGATAATGTGCTGCATAAGCCGACACCCCTGTCGGCACCCCGGAAGGTTGCAGTGCGGCCGCCTGTCCGCCCGGTAGAAGAGCGTCCGGGTGACTGGGCGGTTCTGAAATATGTGCTGTCGTTTTTTACGCTGATCGCCATTGTGCTGATGTTCAGAGTGTTCAGGTCGTACTTTTAATCGAATTTCAGTTGGCGGTGATGAAGTGTCGGCGTCCCCAGGCAGTGTGCTGGGCGCATGCGGACATGATTTTTTTGCCTGAATTTCACTGCGGATAGTTGGAACGTTTACCTATGAAAATTGCGCCTACCCACGCCGAAATCGGCAGTATCTTTGCCAATAGCAACCCGCAGGATGTCTGGCAAAAAGCCGTTGAAATCGTCAGGAACGTTAATCCGCGTTTTGACGCCGGTCTTGCAAAAACCGTCTTTGACGATGTGATGCACTTGTTTGCCGGCGACTATCCGGGCTATTGCCCGATCGGCACGCTATATCATGACAGACAGCATACGCTGGATGTTTTTCTGTGTGCAATCCGGTTGATGCATGGCGTACATGTTTCGGGATATGCGGTGACGGATGACGAAATGTCGATGATTATGATCGCGGCATTGATGCACGATACCGGCTATGCGCAACCGGTCGGTGAAAATTTCGGTACCGGCGCGCAACACACGCAAATTCATGTCAATCGCAGCGTGGCGTTCATGCGCCAGTATTTTGTTGAAAAACACTTGCCTGTGGACTGGGTTGGGTCGCTTGAGGCAATTATTTTATGCAGTAATCCCGTGCTGACCATTTCTGAAATTGAGTTTCCGGACGAACGTGTACGACGGCTGGGCGAAATTATCGGTACGGCCGACCTGACGGGGCAAATGGCTGACAGAAATTATCTCGAAAAACTGTTGTTCCTGTTTCTGGAGTTCGAGGAAGCGCGGTTTGGCAATTATCAGGATATACACGATCTGCTGCGCAATACGCAGGTGTTTTATGAAGCCAGTCTGCGGCGCTTGCGTGAGCAATTTGGCGGAATCTACGGAAAATTATCCTGCCATTTTAAATGCTGGTATGGCGTCGATAATAACTATTATCTTGAATCTATTGAAAAAAATATTGCTTATCTGGCCAGGATTACGGCGCTTGAAGATGGTAATCATTTTGACATGTTAAAACGTGGCGGAATTGTGGAAAGGCAGATGTTCTGTAAGATCAAAAACAGAATTTGAACGCGCCTGGGCGCCTGTCGTTGCGCTTGAAATTGCCACCCGGTTGAGTTGCACGCGGCGTCCGTGACGGACGCAATTATCATAATTTTCATTTCCATCCCTGTACAATAATCAGATTCTAATCATGGTCTGATGATCTCATGGAAACTTCTGCAACCTTGGAGCTCGCCAAGCATACGCTGTTAATTTTCGGTCTCATTTTAGGTGCGGGTACGTTTTCCGGTTTGCTGGCGCGTGTCGTTCGTGCACCGGATGTGGTTGTGTTTCTGCTGGTGGGCATGGCGATGGGCGTACTGGGTCTGGTAGATATCCGGGCGAATTCTGCGGTCAATCAGCTGATTCTGATTTTTGGCTCCAGCTACATCCTGTTTGACGGCGGCGCATCGATCAAAATCCGCGTGCTCAAAGAGGTATGGATCACGATCGTTGTGCTATCGACAATAGGCTTGCTGATCACAGCTGCCATCACGGGGCTTGCCGCCTGGTATTTTCTCGGTGTGCCGGTGATCGTGGCGATGCTGCTGGGAGCGGTGCTGGCCTCTACCGATCCTGCCACACTGGTGCCGGTGTTCAAGCAGATCAGGATACGTGAACGTGTTGCGCAAACGGTGATGTCTGAGTCTGCCTTTAATGATGCGATGGGTGCCATTGTCACTTTTACGGTGCTGGGCGTGGCATTGGGCTCAGGCGACTTTTCGATTGCCAGTGCATTGATGGATCTGCTCAAGCAATCGCTGCTCGGTATCGCGATAGGCGGCGTGCTGGGTTATCTGGCTGCGGTGATGATTGCGCACGAACGCTTCGGTTTTCTTGCCGAGTTTGCGCCGGTGGTAACGCTGATGGCGGTGATCGGTGCATACATGAGTGCGGACGGCATGCATTCGAGCGGTTTTATGGCGGTATTCGTGTTCGGCATCATGCTGGGTAATGTGGAATCCTTGGGGTTCAAACGCTCCAAGGCTGAAAGTCACCAACTGGAGGATTTTGTGCTGACCACGGCGCTGATCATGCGCATGTTCATCTTTATCCTGCTGGGAACGCAAGTGGATTTCGGATTGATGAATCGGTATCTGTATGCCGGTGTCGCTGTGGTGGTCGTGTTCATGCTGGTTGCGCGCCCCATCACCGTGTTTTTATGCGCCTTGCCGGATCGTCGTGCCAAATGGCAGCTCAGAGAAATGCTGTTCATGTGCTGGACGCGCGAGACCGGGGTGATACCCGGTGCGCTGGCGGGCATGCTGGTCGGCATGAAAGCGCCGGGCGCGCAGATTATCGCCTCGGTTACCTTCATCGCGATTCTGTTGACGATACTGTTGCAGGCAACCACCACCAGGTGGCTGGCAACAAAACTCGATCTGTTGGAATAGCGGGTAGCTTGTCGCTTGTGGCGCTCCCGTTTGCAACGTTCCGCCACTGGCTGTATTTGGCCACGCGCTTGAATTTGCAGAATTTATCTTGACGTTTTTGTATATTCCGTTATAATCCGCGCCCCTGTAAAGCCGATGGTCGGTTTTATAGCCTTGCTCCACCGCATCGCTAGCGGGGGGCTTTTATTACCATAAGGAGATGTAATGCGACATTACGAAATCGTGTTTATCGTGCATCCCGATCAGAGCGAACAAGTACCTGCAATGATCGAGCGTTATCGCACATTAGTCACTTCCAAGGATGGTCAGATCCATCGTCTGGAAGACTGGGGCCGCCGCCAGCTGGCGTACGCTATCCAGAAAATTCACAAGGCACATTATGTGCTGATGAATATCGAATGCAACCAGGAAACACTGGATGAGCTGGAGCACGCATTCCGCTTCAATGATGCAGTCTTGCGCCATCTGACCGTCAAAACCAAGACGGCTGTTACGGTTCCCTCAGCAATGATGAAGGAAGAAAAATCCCGTTCAGTGCTCAGTGAAGACTTCGTTCAGACCAGAGATGAAAGCGTAGAAGCTTAAATCTGCTCGACTAATCGTTGCAGCCTAAGCGCAACGGCTTATCAATAGAAGGGAATATCATGGCTCGTCCATCCAGCAAGAGTACCGATGACAAAAAGAAGCGTTTTTCTCGCAATAATCTGTTCAAGCGCCGCAAGTTCTGCCGCTTCACAGTCGAGAAGATTGCAGAAGTAGATTACAAGGATGTGAATATCCTCAAGGAATTCATCTCTGAAAACGGCAAGCTGATCCCGGCTCGCATTACGGGCACCAAGACACGCTACCAGCGTCAATTGAGCACCGCCGTGAAGCGCGCGCGTTTCCTGGCTTTGCTGCCCTATACTGACTTGCACTAGGAGTATCGGACATGCAAATAATTCTGATGGAAAAAGTAGTTAATCTGGGTCAACTGGGTGATGTGGTCAAAGTTAAAAATGGCTACGCACGCAATTTTTTGATCCCGACAGGCAAGGCAAAGCGCGCAACCACAGCCAATATGGCTGAATTTGAAGTGCGTCGCGCTGAAATCGTGGCAGCTGATCAGGCCAAACTGGCTGATGCGCAGGCACGCGGCGAAAAACTGGCCGGACTGACTGTGCAGATTTCGCAAAAAGCCGGTGTGGATGGTCGTCTGTTCGGTTCTGTCACCAATGCAGACATCGCGGAAGCGCTGGCAGCACAGGGTTTCGAGATCGACAAGGCGCAGGTTCGCATGAGCGAGGGTCATCTGAAATCTGTCGGTGATTACACCGTCAGCATTCAGTTGCACACGGATGTTGCAGCGGATATTACGGTTTCCGTGCTCGGCGAACATTAAGGCGGGCGTAGCCCACCCTACGAAATTAAAATAGCAGCATAAAAAAGGACTGGAAACAGTCCTTTTTTATTTCCGTAATGAAAATGTAAGGATCGCGCAGCGAAGCATTTTCACTCTCTCCTGCTTGAGGGAGAGAGATAGGAGAGAGGGGAAGGGGCGTTGTAGATTTGTTACGCCCATTTGCACTGGGCAAGGTAAAATACGCGTCTTGGCAAGTCTCAGGTTAAACATGCAAAACTTCTCAAATTCGGACATGCAAGTCGATCAGATCAAACTGCCTCCCCACTCGGTGGAAGCTGAGCAGTCGGTGCTGGGCGGGTTGATGCTGGAATCCACCGCACTGGACAAGATCGCCGACCTGATTACCGAGGACGATTTCTATCGCCGCGAGCACCGGTTGATTTACCGCCAGATCGTACGCATGAGCGAGCAGGCCAAGCCCGTGGATGTGATTACCGTGGCGGAATCGCTGGAGAGCAATAATGAGCTCGACAAGGCGGGCGGACTGGCTTATCTGGGCAGTCTGGTGCAGAACGTACCATCGGCCGCCAATGTCAGGCGCTATGGTGAAATCGTGCGCGAGCGTTCCATCATGCGCCGCCTGGTGGAGGTCGGGACGGAAATTGCCGCCAGCGCCTACAACCCGACCGGGCGTGACGCTGCGCAGTTACTGGATGAGGCGGAAGGCAAGGTGTTCGAGATTGCCGAAGCGGGGTCCAAAGGTAAGCAGGGTTTCATGTCCATGCCACCCTTGCTGACGCAGGTGGTCGAACGCATCGAGACGCTGTACGGGCGCGACAATGCCAGCGATGTGACGGGGACGCCGACCGGCTTTGCCGATCTGGACAAGATGACTTCCGGTTTGCAGGCGGGCGATCTGGTGATCGTGGCGGGGCGCCCCAGTATGGGTAAGACCGCCTTTTCAATCAACATCGCGGAAAATATTGCGCTCGACAGTAAATTGCCGGTGGCAGTGTTCAGTATGGAAATGGGTGCGGCGCAACTGGTGATGCGTATGCTGGGGTCGGTCGGCAAGCTCAATCAGCATGATCTGCGCTCGGGCAAGTTGCAGGACGACGACTGGGGGCGCTTGACGCATGCGCTGGGTAAGCTCAACGATGCGCCGATGTTCATCGACGAGTCGGCCGCCCTGTCGTCGCTGGATCTGCGCGCGCGCGCGCGTCGTCTGCATCGCCAGCATGGTCAGCTCGGCTTGATTGTGGTGGATTATTTGCAACTGATGAGTTCCAACGCGGGAAAAGCAAGCGAGAACCGCGCGACGGAGATTTCGGAAATTTCCCGCGGTCTGAAGAGTCTGGCCAAGGAATTGCAGTGCCCGGTGATGGCGCTCTCGCAGCTCAACCGCTCGCTGGAGCAGCGCCCCAACAAGCGTCCGGTGATGTCCGACTTGCGCGAATCCGGCGCGATCGAGCAGGATGCCGATCTGATTCTGTTCATCTACCGCGACGAAGTCTACAACCCCGATTCGGCGGATAAGGGCAAGGCCGAGATCATCATCGGCAAACAGCGTAACGGGCCGATCGGCACGGTAGCGCTGGCTTTCAGGGGCGAGTACACACGTTTCGACAACCTTGCGTCGAGCGGCTATTAAAATGCAGGAATAAAGTTTGAAGTTGACCCGCGTTTCAGATACAATGCGCCCTCTTCAAAAGGCGCGTAGCTCAGCTGGTTAGAGCACTTGGTCGACATCCAAGGGGTCGTCTGTTCGAATCAGATCGTGCCTACCAAACAAAACAAGGACTTACAGCTTAACGGTTGTAAGTCCTTTTTTTTGTGCGCGACTGTTAGCGCGGCTATTTTCTATTTATCCATTCACCACGCGCAGCAGCGTGCGTGTCCCCTGGCGATCCAGCGTCTTGTTTGACTGGTTATCGGAGGGCACGCAAGTTAAATGCTGATTGACAATCGCTATATTTAGGAATACGGTCAAAGCGCTTGGTGGGGCCTGTCAGTCCTGATAAGGCTATCTATACATCAAGGTTTGCTGTTCGGATAGGGAACGATCATGGACATTTCGTCTGTTTTTTCGTCTTCAGGGTTACCCAATATTTATGCTGCGACCGGCACGCAGAACCTTGTCTTTTCGTTAGTTGCAGCGACGCCTGCAAGTTCAATCAGTGTCGATATTTCAGGTCTGGGGATGTTGCTCTCTTCGGCGTCACTACTGGACAGAGCGTTATCAGGTGCGGCAGTTTCCAGTAATTTTTCCTCGGTGCTGGCAGTGACGCAGCATTTCGCCGATGCCTTCAATAACTATTTGCAGGGCTTGCAGCTTTCATCAGGAACGTCCGCCGCCGATCTGCTGGTGCAGGGACTCAATGTACAGACCGCTTCGGGCGGATCGCTGCTCACGCAGTTGTCCGGCATCGGTATTACTTATCAGCCGCCTTTGAATCAGAACAGCACCGGGCAGTTGACGGTTGATTTCAAGAAGCTGCAAGCCGCGTTCCAGGCCAATCAATCGTCAAGCGTTTCCCTGCTGACTCAGGCGACTCGTTCAATCGGGCAGTTGGCCACGCAGTTTGCCAGCCGTTTTATTCAGTTGGATTTTCTGGCGCAGATCAGCAATCCGGCAACAATTTCTTCCACGGTACTTGCACCGCCACAGGCGAGTTCGACAAGTGCGGCGCAGACCGGCAGTGTGGCGACTGCTGTAACGGCGGCGGCCAGTGCACAGGGTGCGGCAAGTTCTGTTGTCGCGCCGGCCAGCTCGCCATCAGGTTCGTCAGCCACGACAACGACGACAGCAACTGCAACAGGCGCAACAACAGGCGCAACAGCAGGCGTAACAGCAGGAGCAGCATCAGGAACGGCATCAGGAACGGCAGCGGGAACGACAGCGGGAACGACAGCGGGAACGACATTGGCGTCAACAGTCGGCACGACCACCGCCACGACGAGCGCTGCGGCTGCTACAGCAACCGGTACAGCAGCAACAGCGGGTGCAACCGGTGAGATAAGCACAGGCGTTGCAGCGGCTGCATTTAACGCCGCAGTGACGGTTGCTGTGGGTGTCAATACATTGCCCGTAGCAGCGACGCCGCCTGTTGCGGCCGTTCAGGCTGCGGCAGCCAATCCAATTCTCCTGGCATCGACGCTGGCAGCAGTACAAGCGAGTGTGGTTGGATTGCCCGTATCGACGTTACAGCAGGCAGTTGCTTCAACGGTGGCATTGGCGCCGCAAACGAGCACAGTTGGCGCTGTGGTGTCGACACTGCCGCAGCCGAGCGTGACGATTCCTGCGCCCGTGCCTGAGCCTGCAATGTCTGTCAACACAACGATCGCATCAACGCCAGGTGTGCCCGCCGCAACGCCAGAGGTGATCGTGCCGACTGTTATTCCGGGTATTTATCCGATCATCGACGCGAGCAACCCGGCGGTTGCGGCTGCGATCGCCGCTTATCATCTGGTCGATGGGTTTTTTGATTTGGGAAAATTATTCAGCGATAAGCTGAAAGCCCCCGCGTATAACTACAGTGAAATTGGCTCTGTTGCGCCGGTCCGTGCGATCAGTCTTAACCTGCATGCATAAAACGGCTGGGTGCCCGTTGGGGTAGCTGGCCCTTATCTGCTGCCCTTGCCGGTCAGTACGACCTGTACGGTATCAATCAGGATGATGATATCCAGAAACAGGCTGTTGTTTTTGACATAGTACAGATCGTATTGAAGTTTTTGCAGAGAGTCTTTGACCGATGAACCATACTGATAGCGTACCTGAGCCCAGCCGGTGACTCCGGGTTTGATACTGTGTCTTAAGTTGTAATAGGGGATTTGTGCGCACAGTTGTTTGACAAAGTAGTCACGCTCAGGGCGTGGCCCGATCAGGCTCATCTCCCCTTTTAATACGTTCAATATCTGTGGCAGTTCATCTATCCTGAGTTTGCGGATAGCCTGTCCAACCCGAGTGATACGCGAATCTTTTTCGCTGGCCCATTTGGGTGTGCCGCCCAGCTCGGCATCATTGCGCATGCTGCGGAACTTCAGTACGGTAAACGGGCGTCCCTCCAGGCCGATTCTTTCCTGGCGGTAAAAGATGGGCGAACGATCTTCCAGAAAAATGCACAATGCGGTGATCAGCATGACGGGTAACGAGATGATCAGCAGGGCGATGCTTGCCAGCAGATCAAATAGCCGTTTGATCGTTGTGCGCAATCCGCTCTGGTCGAATCCGCCGCCAAATACCAGCCAGTTTGGGTTTAACGAATTGACGCGTATCTGGCTCATTTCACGTTCAAAAAATGCTGAAGCATCGATCACCTTGATGCCGTTGAGTTTGCATTCAAGCAGCTGCTGTACGGGAAAACTGGCGATGTTTTTGTTTTGTACGGCAACCACGATTTCATCAACCTGATGTTCGGTGGTCAGTGACAGCAAGGATTGATAAGGCGGCAGAATCTGAGTGAGCGGAACGTCGTGCGTTTCATCGGAGACGGCAACAAAACCGGTGAGGTTGAATTTATGGTGGCTGTCGTTTTGTTCTGCAATGGCGGCGCACTCGCGTGCCAGACTGCCGCTGCCCAGTATCATGATTTGCGGTTTCAGAAAGTCTAATTTAGCCGCTCTGCAAAATACCAGGCGCACGGATAGTATGCCGATTGCGCTGAATAACATCACCAGCCCCATAATGCCGCGCCCGAAATAGATATCCGGGTCGATATATACGGTGAGGGCAATCAGGCTGAAGCCCAGCGCAAAGGCGGGCATGAAACGCAGCAGGGTGTGCCTGAAGTCTTCCCGATTTTCAAGATGATACATGCCCATCGTGTTCATGCTGAAAACCATCACCAGTGCAAAAATGCCTGCCTGCGGATAGAGTGCGTGCAGCACGATGTGATCCGGGGAATAAAAGCGCACTGACACGCCCAGATAGAAAGCGCCTACCAGGATCAGTGCTTCAAGCAGAAACAGCGTGAAGCCCAGTTTGTAGATGTAATGGTTAAATATGCGCAGCATGATGAGTGAGCCAGTTTAGGAGTGATGTTTTTTTGACATCGGATTTATAGCTGCTTGAGCAGGGCGCGTGCGTCGGCTATGCTGGAAAATTCCTTGCCGCTAGACAGCAGTTGATCAAGCTCTTTGCGTGCGCGTACTTTGTCTCCGGATTTGAAAAGTCCCAAGGCCAGATGGTAGTGAATGTCGGCATCCAGAGGCGCGCGCGAGGCGGCTTTTTCCAGCAGCGGCAGTCCGCCTGTCGTGTTGCCTTGTTCAACCAGAATCGTGCCCAGCGTGTCCAGCGTGGCCGGATTGTCGGGTGCCAGGCGGTTGGCTTTTTCGGCAAGCTGCAGGGCGCGCTCGTCCTTTTCCTGCTGGTATAGCCAGGCCAGATTGTTGAGTGCCGGGACGTAATCCGGCGCCTGCGCCAGTACCTGCTGATATTGTTCGATGGCCGGCTTGTTCTGCTTGTTGCCCAGATAGATGCCCGCCTGGTACATGCGGGTCGGGATGTCGGCAGGATGCGCTTTCAGCCAGCCGGACAGTCTGGAATCGGCCGATTTTCCCTGTCCGGCCTGCGTCATCGCGGCATGCAGTTTCACCAGCACGCTGCCGTTCTGGGCGAGTGTTAACGCCTGTTCAAATGATTTGGCTGCCTGTTCCGGTTTTTTCTGCTGCATCAGCAAGTTGCCTTCCAGTTCGAAACCGGCAGGCAACAGATGGTTCTGCTTCTGAATCTGGCGGGCAATGACGAGCGCCTGATCAGCGTGGCCCATGCTCACGTCTACCGATGCGAGCGCGAGTTGCGCTTCCAGGAAATCCGCCTGCAGGGCGAGCGCTTTTTTCAGCGCTTCGGCGGCATCCGGATAGTTCTTTATCGCCATGTTCAGGGTAGCGATGCGCATTAGCGCGAGCGGTGAGTCCGGTCTTGCCGTTGCCAGTTTTTTATAGGTCTCCAGAGAGGCAGTCTTGTCGTCATTGGCAAACTGCGCCTGCGCCAGCAAGTCGAGAAAGGTCGGATTGGTTGAGTTGGAACCTTCGAGCCGCTTGGCCAGCGTCAATGCCTGCTTTTTGTCACCCGTGCGCAAATAATGGGCGATCAGTTGCAGCGAAGGCTCCAGTGCGTCCGGATTTTCGCGGCTGGCGGTTTCCAGCCAGTCGGTCGCCTCGCGAGTTTGTCCCTGTGACATGGCCAGATTCGACAATGCTGTCATGATCTGGATATTTTTCTTGTCTTGAACCAGCATGGTTTCAAAACGTTTTTTGGCCAACTCCGGTTTTTTATCCTTAAGATCCAGTTGTGCCAGGTTGAGCGCGGCCGGGAAGTTCGAAGGTTGCAGGGTAAGGGCTTTTTCGAAACTTTCGCGTGCATGCGTAAAATCCTGTTTGCCCAGATAAGCTGCGCCCTTCAGGTTTTGTGCCAGTGGATTGTCGGCTTGTCTTTTTTCCAGATTGGTGGCGGCTGCCAGCGCCTTGTCGTAATTTTTCAGACGCAGTTGTGTCATGGCCAGCATAACTTCGGCCTGCGGTGAGCGGGTGTCGAGTTTGACCGCGGTTTCCATCTCGCTGGTGGCCGAGTTACTGTCTCCTTGCGCCAGCTTGCTCAGACCCAACGCGGTATGCAGTTCCGGCGCCTTGGGCGAGAGCTGGCTGGCGCGGGTGAAATATTCGGTTGCCTTCGGGTAATCGCCGGCCTGCATATACACTTCGCCGGCCATCGACAGCAGCTGGACATCCTGTGTCGTATCCTTCAGGACGGAGCTCAGTGTCGTGATCGCAGCTTGCGTCTGACCGCTTTTCAGCAGGGTGGAGGTGAGCAGTTTTCTGGCGTACAGGTTGTCAGGATCCTTCTCCAGATATTTTCTCAGGTTCTGTTCAGCCTGGGGTAATGAACCCAGTGAAAGCTGCACGGCGCCAGACAGCAATACACTGGGCAGGTGATCGGGTGCGGCACGCAACACCTGCTGCAGCGATTCCAGCGCGGCGGCGGATTTACCCTGACGATAATCCAGCAGGGCCTGTGTATAGAAAACCAGCAGATTATTGGGATGCGCCTTGCGCGCGGCATCAATGTCTGTCTTGGCCGCCGTGAATTTGTCAGTTGCGATTTCCAGGAAGGCCTTGTTGAGATGCGCGGCATTATTGTCAGGCTGTAATTTCAGCACCTGATCATAGGCGGCCAGTGCGCTGTCGACCTTGCCTTGCGCACGCAACAGGTCGCCTTTAAACAGCCAGACATCGGTATTTTGCGGATTTTGTTTAACCGCCTGCTCGGTGAAATCCGTTGCCGATGCGATATTTTTCTCGGTGAGCGATTGCCGGGACATGCCCAGCAGTGCGCCCGGATAGCCGGGGCTGGTTTTCAGGGCCTGTTCGAATGCGGTTTTAGCCTCCTGAGTTTTACCCAGCGCCAGATAGGCGTTGCCGCGCAGGGTAGTGATTGCTGCCTGGTTGATATCAAGCTGCTTCGTTTCGTCGAGTATTTGCTGAGGATGATTCTGAGCCAGCAGCGCATTGCCCAGTTCCGGCCACACTTTTGCGGGTGTGATGCCCATATCCAGCGCTTTGCGCAGTTCTTTTTCCGCCGAGGCGGCGTCCCCGGTCAGATTGTAAATCGTGCCCAGCAAGTAACGCGCATCCGCATTGTTCGGGTTGATTTGCAGGGCGTTTTTGAGTTGAATGACGGCGGCTTTATAGTCGCCCTTATCCTGATATTGATGGGCTTCGGCCAGCAATGATTCGGTTGTCGGTTTTTTGCTGCACGCAGGTAAGCCGAGGATCAGAATAAGCGCCGCAGATAACACGGCGATAAAGGGTATACGCTGTCCGCTTATTTTAAACATGATATCCGGTTTTCTGCTGATGCAGGACACGCTGTCCTGCTGCATGAGTTTTGATTGAGCCATGATTTTACCTCATATGGGTCGCTTGATTGACGGGACTTTGTCGGAAAATGGGCAACGCTGCCGGAGATACACATTATCTCTCCCGCGGTGACAGAAAAGCCTTGTGAAACAAATGGCGAGCCAGCAGTAAGGGTGGCATGCGCTGCCAGTTGGCGCGCACATACAGCAGGCGACGTGCTGTGCTGCTCAGTATGTCATTGCAACTTGTGTGATCCGGCAGCAGCGCGCGGCAAAACAGGGCGTCCATTACAGGCAGCAGCAAACGGTTCGGCGCTTCGCTAGCATCGATGATCGGCTGCGGGACGGGCGTATGCAGCAAGCTTGCGCTATAGCGCAGTGCGTAAAACAGCGGACGCGTCAATTCAAGTTCGCGGGCGCGTGCCTGAAGATGCGGCCAGAATCCGGGGTTGCGACCGAAATCGCGCAGCAGGCTGTCTATATCCAGCAGATCGCGCAGGCCGTGTTCCAGCTCGCCGCCGTGAAACAGGTGGGTTGCGCTGTGCAGCAGCATGTCGGCGGGGGCGAGCAGTTTTAAGTCGTCGTATCCCTCAAGCTTGCAGGCGGCAGCCCTGAGCTTGTGCGGGTCGGGATGCAGGGCGGCGGTTTCCGGCAGGATCGCATGGTGCACATCGATCACCGTCAGACGCTTGATGTGCTGCATGGGCGGTAATTCGTGCATCCAGGCGCGGTAATAGTGCTGGTCATAGGCGTCGTGGTGCGTGCTTGCCCAGCCGTGCAGCATCAGTGCGGCTTCAACCTGATTGAGTTGTGTCTTGGATACCAGGATATCGACGTCGGTAAAAACTCGTCCCTGTGCGGCGGGCAGCTCAGCCATGGCATAGGCCGCTCCCTTGAGCAGAATGACGGGGATGCCCGTCAGCGCACGGCGTATCAGGATAATTTCCTGCTGAACCGCCAGTGTGTGGCGCGCGGCCACGGCGTGCTCCCAAACCAGGTGACGGCGCGCCTGTTCAGGTATAGATTCGAGCAGGCGGGTTTTTTCCAGCCGCGCATAGAGGCTCGCCAGCAGTTTGGCCGCACGAGCCTGCCGCACCAGCAGGTCCCAGTCGCGCAGACTCAAATCAGCCAATCCGGCGGTATTTGTAAATGCTTTAATAATCAAATTATTACGCATAATTTCAAACATGGCTAGAGGACAGCGTGTCGAACGTCGCGACGGCTGCATCAAGATCGCTGTAGGTAAAATCATGGCACAGGCAGGCGTCGATCAGGTTTGCCGTGGTTTCAAAACCTAGCACACCCAGCAGGCTGTAATTAAAGGCATTATCCGCGACCCGCATAAAGGCGCGGGATTTCGAGACCGCGTTGAATTGGGTTGCAGCGTCCGGCTGATATTTCGGAAAAATGATCCGGGCGGGGCGGGCGGGTTCCTGCGCCCGCGCGATGCTGTCGGTCGGGGCCTGCATGTGGGCGACCGTGCCTTTCTGGGTGTCATGCACCGGCTGGCTGAAGCGCGCATCGGGGGCAAAACGCTGCATGATGGCGATGGACTGGTTTTTCAGGCTGACCGGGCGCGGCAGCGGTGTGATCCTGCCGTCGCTTGTGCGTATCAGCGCGAGTTCGTCGGACAACAATCGCCAGCCGCGATTCACCAGCGCGGCACACAGCGTGCTTTTGCCGGAACCCGGTGGCGCGGGCAGGATGATCGCCTGGCCGTTTTTTTCGACGACGGCCGCATGGATGATCAGGTGGTCGTTGACGTGACTGGATACGCACCAGTTGAGTCCCCATTCCAGCATGGCAAATGCCTGATCCCGCGGCAGCGGCTTGAAGGCAGGGTCGCCGTCAAATAAAAAGAGCACCTGCGGTTTGAACCAGCGCCGCACAGTGCGCGGCAAAGCGAGGCTGACATGAAAATCGGCGAATGCGCACGATTCAATCAGCGAATAATCGGCATACAGCAGGGCGATGTTTTCAGCGACACCGGGGAGGACGGTTTGCACATGAATGACGTAGGGGCCGGTTTGCAGGAACAGACCCGCGTGTCTGAGGCGGGATGCCAGTTCCTGATGCGTTAATGCCGAGACTTTCAATGGCGTACGATGAGTAAAAGCGAAGCGAGATCCGCCAGAAGGTCGCCCGTCTGTAAAATGAATGCTTCGTCCATCAAGACGTTCAGCTGCTGTGCCAGTGCGTTGCACAAACCGGCGGTATCCGCGGGCGCTTGTTGAAGTTTCAGTAAAAGACAGGCTGCCGCAGGCCCGAGCAGATGGGTGTCGCCGGACAGCGTGTGATAGACAATATACTCTCCCTCCCAGACGCGAAAATGCAGCGGGGCGGTGATCCGCCATGTTAAGCGGGAAGCGGCTTCGGTCATGATGTTGCAGGCGGTGCCTGTCAGGCCATGGTGGATTGCAGGTATGCCACGATGTCCGCTGCATACCATTTTACGCCCGCAGTCGGTTCGAAATATCCCTTTAAGTTCCATTCGTTGAAAATGTTGGCGACCTGTGCCTCGGTCAGAACGGGTGTGCTGCCCATGCGCGCATTGAGCACGGCCGCGACAACATGGGCGCCGAGCTGATTGGGATCCAGATTTCCGCCCAGCCAGACGACCTGCATCATGCTGTATTGTGCGTAGATTGTACCCTGTCCATTGCAGTTAAACACGCTGCGAAAAGTGCTGCCGGCTGACCAGTCTGCTGCCTGGGTGCAGGTGCTGTTGTTGCATGCGCCGGCCCGATAGGGGGCGGGCCACTGGGTCGGATGCGTGCCCCAGTAGCCGGGTGAGTGTCCGCTGCATGTAATCGGTGTGCCGTGCGCGCTCAGGTTGCCGGAAAGGAAGCCGGACGGCGATTTGCAGATGAAATTGCCACCCACTGCGGAGCGGCTGGTGAGTGTGAGCATGACCCCCGACAACATCAGCCCGGATTTGGCAAGATCCCGGCGTGTCGTGTTTACGGGCTGTTCGGGGCCAGCATTAACGTAAAACTCACGCAGTGATACGTTTGTCTCCTCTCCCTCCGGGAGAGGAGAGCGCAGCGAGGAGTCAAGGTGAGGGAGACGGGCATGGTGAAATTCATCATCAGGGGTGGCACCTTCACCGTGCCCGTTAGGCGCTTTATCGGCATCATGCTGATTGTTGGTTTCCATTACATTCTCGTATTGACCGGCAGGGGATGCGCAAAAAATTGAGCAACTGTTATGTCTCTAGAGACTGGATTATAAGCAATTATTCTTACTTTTTTGAAAAAATCACACTTTAAAGTCTGTGGGCGGCAATTTTCAGTGCAGAAACAGTGGGATTTAATATGTTTTTCTGGGAAACTAAAGTAGAATCGAAAGCGAAAAAAACCGGTATTGCGGTGCGTCTGCAAAATTACCGAACTGACTTGATAAATGGGCGAACTATGAAAATCTATCTTACCGCACTTGTGATGCTGTGCTTTGCCAATCAGGCAAGCGCGAATCTGGTCAGTGTGGATCTGGGCGTGGCGCAGAATTTCAACCTGTTCGCGATCGGCAACCTGACTTCCAGCGCGGTAGACATTCAGGGTGCAGCGGCCGTCGGCGGCAACATGAACGTCTCCAACTATGCCGTCAACTCCAATAATGTCGCGGGCTATGCGGGTAATGCGCTGGTGCTGAACGGTAATCTGAATTTCACCAACGGTTATATCGGTACCGGCAATGCCTATGTGGGCGGAACGGTCACTACCTCCGGCCTGCAATTTGCCGGCAGTTTTGTGAACGGCGCGCCTCCCTTGTCTTTCCCCGCGACGGCCAATTCGCTCTACCAGCTCTCCGGCCTGTTGTCGGGTTTGTCTGCGACCGGCACAGCCACCTTTGATCCCTGGGGCGGTGTGGTGTTTAGCGGAGACGGCACCAGCAATACCCAGGTTTTCAATGTGACGGGCAGTCAGTTGCTGGGTATCAACTATCTTGGATTGACTAATGTGCAGGCGGGTCAAAGCTTGATTTTCAACGTGAGCGGCAGTGCGGCGGGTTTCAATGCGATGGGCATGAATACGGCAGGTTACAACGTGCTGTTCAATTTCGATCAGGCGACGCAGCTGGCGCTTAATAACGTCGGCGTATTCGGCAGTATCCTCGCGCCTTATGCAACCGCAACGGGCGGCAATGGTCAGGTCAACGGCAATGTGGTGGTCGATAACTGGTATTCCACGGCCGAACTGCACACGTTAGGCTATTTTCTGGGTGCCACGGTGAATGACCCCGGCATGGTTCCGGTGCCCGCCACGCTGGCCTTGTTACTGCCGGGTCTGGGATTGATCGGTTATACCCGCAGGCGTACGGCTAAAAACACGACCGCTTCCGTTTAGTTTTTTTAAGTTGCACGGCGCGTTCGCTTAACGTGCCAGACATATCAAAAAGTTGTCAAAGGCGCCATACGCGCTCACCGGCTGCGTGCCGCACAGACCGGGCAGCTTCGAGGGTTGTTTGCGTAGCGGCGGCTGACCGCGCCAGTCCAGATTTAACTGTGCCGCATTGACAAATAAATCCCGTACAGGATGATAGCCGAGATAGAGCGCTGTCATGTGCGTGTCTAGATTGTCACCCAAGTGCAACAGGGCGTCCTCGCGGCTGCGGATGCTGCCGTCCACCAGATTACCCTCCACCTGCGCACTGCTCTCGGGAAAACGCACCACGATGCCGCCGGTGTCGATCAGCGTGTTACCCAGAATTTTACTCATCGCAGCGCGATTGATATAAATGCCATCGTCTGAGCATGAGGCGATCAGATTGGACTCAATGCTGCTGCCGTCCTGTTCCGTGATGCAGCGCTGATCGCGGCAATAGGCGCGTCCCGTTCCACCCCCGCCCAGCGACAGGCCGATGCGTTCTCCCGGCAGGTTACGCAAACTCGCCTCGCACAGCACGATATTCCGGACAAAATGATTGTCCGAGCCGGCGCCTTTGGCATACGCGCCATAGCTGATGCCGTCCCCGCCGTCCTTGACGAAATCGCTGATCAGATTGTCCCGGATCGTCCAGTGGCTGGCGGCCACCAGATCAATCGGCGTGACCGGATTGCCGGTATGGCGTGCCTGACTGTTGCTCAGCGTGTTGCCGGCCAGTATGCCGTCATCCGGAATGCCTTTCTCGGTCGCGTTAATCTTGAAGTGGGCATTAAAATCGGTAATATCATTATTGTAGGCGGAAAAGTGCGACGCACCACCGACGATATGAAAGGCATGCTCGCAGTTGGAATGGTCAAGGCACACGCCGCGGATGTTGAGATTTTCAAAGGTCCAGTAGGGGGCTGAGACGAGAAATCCTTCGGTGGTGGCAAGCTCCAGAAAAACCGTGCCGGAACGCTGCGCTTTAACGGTAATGGGGGCTGAACGTGTACCCGGCTGGTCTGCTGCGATGTACTTTCCGCCAAATACATAATGCCCCGGCAAAAAGGTAATCACCTCCCCGGGGTGCGCTGCTGAGAGGGCGCGGATGGCGTCGCGGGAGGAGGCGACCAGCACTTCTGTTGCCCCTGCTCTGGGCGGCGTAGGGATGTGCGGGGCATGCAGCTTCAGGCGTTCTTCAGAACGGGGGCGATCCCGTGAAATCAGCGTCCTGCCCAGATAGCCGCCGATCCCTTCGATCAGTGCATTATGCCCCGATGAGCGCTTTTCGAGATAAGCGCCCAGTGTGCGTGGCGGGATGCCACGGCTTTCCGCAAAGAAGACGGCAATCCCCAGCAGCAGTGTGGTCAGCAGTGCAAACCCTAACAGGTATTTCAGCCATGCTGAAGGGTGAGTGTTCATGGGATAACTCAGAATGATGGTATGGCAATTCTAACGTGATATGTCCCGTGTTACATCCCTGTCAGCTTGGCTTGTGAAAACGCATTGCGTGTTTTACCCATCCGCTGAGCAATCCCGTCCCGATTGCGGCCAGCAGGCCGATCAACAACGTGTGCAGCAGATTCCCGGAAAAATGGAACAGTTCGCGCAGCGGGGGCACACTGAGCGTGAGAACCAGCGTGCTGAGTGTGCCCAGCATGATCCAGATCAGCAGCGGGTTGCGTTGGGTGTTGGAAATCGTACCAGCAGAAGAACGGTTATCGTGAAAGTCGCGAAGCGCTTCGTTTGTTCCCTCTCCCTCCGGGAGAGGGTTTGGGTGAGGGAACCGACCGGTGCAAGCACCGCCAATGAACATGAAAGTGTTTGCGCCATGTCGGTTGGACCATACCAGCGCGAGATTGCCTGCTACCATGGCTGAAAATACCAGCGCGCGCACGGTGTTTTCGTCCTGGTTGTCAGCCCAGACATAGACGGCAACCGCAACCCCAAGCGCCGAGAGGCCCTGCAACAGGCTGAGCGCCAGCCGTCTGCCGGAAAACAGCGCGTCGCTCGCCGCTCTTGGCGGGCGCTGCATGATGTTCTTTTCTTCCGCTTCGGCTTCGAAAAAGATCGAACAGGCAGGACCGATGACCAGCTCCAGAAACATGATGTGTGCGGGCATCAAAAGCTGCGTTCTGCCCGCCAATACAGGCAGCATCGCCATGCCGACGATGGGCAGATGTGCGGCCAGCGTGTAGCTCATCGCATGCAGCAGATTGTCGTAAATGCGCCGCCCCAGACGTACGGTTGCAACCAGCGCTGCGAAGTCGTCATTGAGCAATACCAGCGCTGCCGCTTCGCGCGCCACATCGGTGCCCCGACTTCCCATGGCCACGCCGATGTGCGCAGATTTGAGCGCGGGCGCATCGTTGACGCCATCGCCTGTCATGGCAACGATCTCGCCGTTCGCCTTGAAGGCTTCCACCAGGCGCAGTTTCTGTTGCGGTACGATGCGCGCAAACACCTGTACCTCGGGCAATTTTGCGCGCAATTGGGCATCGGTCAGCGTATTGAGTTCGCTGCCGGTCAATACCTGGTCTGCCGGCAGGGCAAGCTCGCGGGCGATGGCCTGGGCGGTACGCGCATGGTCGCCTGTGATCATCACCACCCTGATGCCGGCGGTATGGCACTGTTTGACAGCGTCCGCCACGTCGGGGCGTAACGGATCCTGCAAGCCTAACAGACCGACAAAACGAAATTCGATGTCGTGCTGGCGCTCCGGCCATTGCTGTCCCGGCAGCAAACTGGCGCGTGCCACGCCGAGTACGCGCAAACCCTCATCGGCCATCGCATCGGCGATTTTATTGATCTTTGTCGCTTCATCATCAGGCAGGTGGCACAGGTCGATGATGGCCTCCGGCGCGCCTTTTGCGGCGACCAGATGATGGGATGGGTCGTCGCTCTGCCAGACATGCGACATCGCCGGCATCTCGGGCGCCAGACTGTATTCGTGGACGATTTTCCAGTCGCTGTGCAAATGTTCGCTGCCGCCCAAGGTGCGATTGCCCAGTTCATGCAGCGCGCGCTCCATCGGGTCGAACGGGTCTTTTTCGCTCGCCAATATGCCGAATTCCACCAGTTCATGCCAGGGTTCGGGCAGGTCGGTCAGATCATGTACCGCCAGCATTTGACCGTTGCCATACAGTTTCTTAATCGTCATGCGGTTTTGCGTCAGCGTGCCGGTTTTGTCGGTACACAGTACGGTCGCCGCGCCCAGCGTTTCGATGGCGTCCAGACGGCGGGTCAATACCTGGTGTTGCGAGATGCGCCATGCGCCCAGCGACATGAAGATAGACAGGATGACCGGGAATTCTTCCGGCAAAAGTGACATGGCAAGCGTGATGCCGGCCAGCAGCGCGTTGAGCCAGTGACCGCGTGTATAGCCATAGATCAGAATCAGTATGATGCATAAGGCAATGGCGATGAGCGCCAGACGACGCACCAGTCGGGCTGTCTGGATATGCAGGGGGGATTTGCCCGGATGCGTCGCTTCGAGTGACTGGCCGATTTGCCCGATCGCGCTGTGCCGGCCGGTTGCGGTGACGCTGCCGATACCGGACCCCTGTACCAGCAGCGTCCCGGCATAAACGAAAGGCTGATCGTCGCCGCCCGGTTCACGGTTTGTCGAATCCGCGCTGCCCGATTGTTTGCGGACCGGCGCCGATTCGCCGGTGAGCATGGATTCATCGGCCATCAAATCGTTGCAACTGAGCAGCACGGCATCGGCTGCCACCCGGTCCCCTTCGGTGAGCAGCAGCAGGTCGCCCGGTACGACTTCGCGTCCGGCGATGCGCTGAACTTTGCCGTCGCGCAGCACTTTTGCGCGTGGACTGGACAGCTCGCGCAACGCCTCCAGCACCCTTGCGCTTTTTTGCGCCTGGAATACGGTCATCGCGATGATGATCAGCACGAAACCCAGCAGCATCAGCGCATCGGAAATCTCGCCCAGCAAAAGATAAATGACGCCGGCCGCGATCAGCAGCATGAACATCGGTTCGCGTAGCACGTCGAGCGTGATTTCGTACAGGCGACGCGGGCGGGGCGGGGTCAGTTCGTTATAGCCTGATTCAGCCAGACGTTTTTCGGCTTCAGCAGAGGTAAGGCCGTCGGTGGAATACATGGTGCGCAACTCCCTGAGTGCCGGGTGCCCAGCATACCGCGATCGCAACGCTGCTGTCAGCATCCGCAGCAAAAATGCTGCGCGCGGACTGTATTTCGGGTAAATTGCGTGCCTGTCGCAGCGGAACTTTTTGGAATGGGCAGCGTCCGACCCGTTCGGATAATTATTAGGGGAAAAATATGACGCAATATAGCAAACGCATGGTAATCATACACTGGCTGACTTTGGCGCTGCTGCTGGCGGCCTGGTATATGGGAGATAGCCTGGCGGATGCAACGGACGAGAGCCGTGCAACGCTTGCCGGATATATCGTGCATATGTCGGTGGGCGCAACGGTATTGTTGCTGACCCTCGCGCGACTACTTTTCCGCAGTCAGGACGGTACGCCGCCTGCCATCGGTCAGGGTGCGATGGATAAGGTTGCCAAGGGAATCCATCATCTGCTTTATCTGGTGCTGTTCCTGTTGCCGTTGAGCGGCATTCTGACCGTCGTCAAGAGCACGGCGGCAAAAGCCTTGCTCGCGGGGGACGCGGGTCTGTTGCCGAAGGAGCATGGTTTTCATGAGGTATTCGCGCATGAAGTGCACGAAACGCTGGTGACGGTGCTGATCGTGCTGGTGGCGATTCATCTGCTGGGCGCGTTGAAGCATCAGTTTATTGCGAAAGATGGCCTGCTCGAACGGATGATGCTGCGCCGCAAATAAGATTTGTCAGTACGTTGAAAAAGGGCGCTTCTGCGCCCTTTTTAATTTTGATGCGAGCTTGTGCAATATTTTGTTTACCCACAATATCTGTGGATAAGCGTGTGGATGGTTATGTGCGTTAAGCGCTTAAGTTCATGTGTTGTATGGATTTTTGCCGGGCTGCCTGTTTTTGTAACAAATAATTAATATTAATATAATAATCAATCGGTTAGTTGTGTTGATGAATTGATGCAACCCTGTGTTATTTACAGAGTCAGCGTGTTGTTTGTGCAGGTCTTTGCCTGTGCGAGGCGGGTCAAGGTCGGTAGCAGATTCAGTCCGGTTTCATCCTTCAGCGTTTCGGCCGCCGCTTTTAAATCCTCCAGACTGATATTCACCGCATCGCCTTCGGCGGCAAAGGCGATGGTGTTGCCGCTCTCGCAGGAAGGGAACATCAGCGCGCGCTCATCGAATGCGTTGTGGATATGCGCGAAGCCGCCCAGCACGCCCCTGCACAGCCCCAGCAGATTGACCGCCATGATGCCCTGATCGGTGAGACGGCTGCGGCAGGCCTGATAAAACGGCAGGCTGTTCAACTGGCCGGGATGCGCATGCTCGTTAAAGCCGTCCACCAGAATCAGGTCAAACTTCTTGTCGGTGCCGAGTATGTATTCGGCGCCGTCTCCGATCACCAGATGGATGCGCTTGTCGTCTTCCGGCAGCTTGAAGAAATGGCGTGCGGCGGCCACCACAGCCGGTTCGATTTCGACAATGGTCAGATGGGCCAGCGGACGGTAGCGGTACAGAAATTTAGTCAGCGAGGCCGCGCCCAGACCGATTAGTAGCACTTTACGCGGCCAGCGCGATTCGTCGCGCAACAGTAAGGAGGCCATCATTTCGCGGGTGTATTCCAGTTCCAGATTCCACGGGCGGGCAATGCGCATCGCGCCCTGTACCCAGCTTGATCCGAAATGCAGAAAGCGCACGCCGGCTTGTTCAGAGATGTCGATTGGGGTGGTCATAAAGTTGGTAAGTGGTAAGTGGTAAGCGGTAAGCGGTAAGTGGTAAGTGGTAAGTCGTGAGTTTGCAGAAGGTATTTTAGTTGGAAATCCATTTGTTCAAAAGCAGGCGCGCCTGATCGGTGAGCTCTGAAGCGGTCATACCGACGGAATAATGTTTGGCAAGTTCATCGCCTGCTGCACCATGCAGGTGTACCGCCAAGAGCAGCGCGTCATCTGTATTCAAACCCTGAGCGATGAACGCGGCGATCATGCCCGCCAGCACGTCCCCCATGCCGGGCGCGCTCATGCCGGGATTGCCGGTATGGTTGATAAACAGGCGTCCGTCGCGGGTGGCGATGAGGCTACCCGCGCCTTTTAACACCACCGAACAGCCAAATAGTTTTGCCAGCTTCTGCACCGATTCGATGCGGTTTTCCTGAATCTGCTTCGTGCTACAGGCGAGCAGGCGGGCAGCCTCGCCGGGATGCGGGGTGATCACGGCAGGGTTTTTTCTTGCGATCAGCAATTCGCGCAGTTCGGCGTGCAGCGCGAGCAGGTTCAGTGCATCCGCATCGAGCACGAGCGTAGTCGCGCTTTGCAACATTTCAGCTAATAATTTAACGGCGTGCGTACCGGTACCCATCCCGCAACCAATTGCAATTACATCCGCATTGAAAAAGTTGTAGGGGTACGATTCATCGCACCCTCTAGCGCTATGTATCATCAGTTCCGCTTGCACAAAATCCACCGTCGGTGCGTTCTCCGTCAGCAGCACGGCATGCACGCAACCGGCACCCAGTTTGAGCGCTGCGCGGGCGGCCAGCAGTGCGGCACCCGTCATGCCTTCTGCACCGCCGATGACGGTCACCGTGCCGAACAGGCCTTTGTGGCTGTCAGACGGACGCCGTGGCAATAATTTTGCAACCTGTTCCTGTGTGATGACGGGTGGATTCATGATGGCTTTGATCAATGTTCGGTGAGCGGCGTGGCATAGTATAATCGCGTCCCGAATTTTATTCTCCACCGCCATGTTTATAGTCTCTGTCGGCAATTCCGCTTTATCCGCTTTCCGTCTGGAAAAATTGCGCGCCGCCCTGAATGCCGTCGCGCCCGATGTCACGCTGGTTGATACGCGTCATTGTTATTTTTCGGCCCTCGGCGTAACTGAACTTGACACCGCACAAGCGGGTCTGCTGGACAAGGTGCTGGGGCTGGATGCGACGGCGGGTGAACCTGCCGGCGAATTGACCCGTGTTCTGGTGGTGCCGCGTCTGGGTACGATCTCACCCTGGTCCACCAAGGCGACCGACATCGCGCAGCATTGCGGTCTGACCGGAGTGGAACGCATCGAACGCGGTGTGATCTATTATCTGAAAACAGCATTGAGCGAGCTTGAAAAAGTATTGCCCCTGCTGCATGACCGCATGACGGAGTCGGTGCTGGACAGTGTGGCAGACGCAGCGACAAGAATCTTCAGGCATGGCAAGTCACAGGCGCTGAGTAGCGTGGACATACTCAAGGGCGGAGCGGAAGCCTTGAGCGCTGCCAACCGCGACATGGGTCTGGCCTTATCTGGCGATGAAATCGACTATCTGGTCGAGAATTTCAAAAAATTGAAACGCAATCCGACCGATGTCGAGCTGATGATGTTCGCGCAGGCCAATTCCGAACATTGCCGCCACAAGATTTTCAATGCGGACTGGGTGATCGACGGCGAGACGCAGGACATGACGCTGTTCGGCATGATACGCAATACCCACAAGGTCAGCCCCAAAGGCACAGTGGTCGCGTATTCCGACAACTCTTCGGTGATCGAAGGGGCTGCTGTCGAGCGTTTTTACCCGCGCGCGCGGGGCGACTATGCATTCAGCAAGGAGCTGACGCACACGCTGATGAAAGTCGAGACGCACAACCATCCGACAGCGATCGCGCCTTTTGCGGGTGCAGCAACCGGATCGGGCGGCGAGATACGCGACGAGGGCGCAACCGGTATCGGCTCCCGCCCCAAGGCGGGGCTGACCGGTTTCTCGGTGTCGAACCTGAATATTCCGGGATTTGCGCAGCCGTGGGAGACGCCGTACGGTAAGCCTTCGCGCATCGTCACCGCCTTGCAGATTATGCTGGACGGGCCTCTTGGGGGCGCTGCTTTCAACAACGAGTTCGGCCGTCCGAACCTGACGGGCTATTTCCGTACCTTCGAAGAACAAGTCGGCGGTGAGATGCGCGGCTATCACAAGCCCATCATGCTGGCGGGCGGTTTGGGCAGTATCTCGGCGATACACACGCACAAACACGATCTGCCCGTAGGCGCCCTGGTGGTGCATCTGGGCGGGCCGGGCATGCTGATCGGTCTGGGCGGCGGAGCCGCGTCCAGCATGGATACCGGCAGCAATGCCGAGAATCTGGATTTCGATTCGGTGCAACGCGGCAATCCCGAGATGCAGCGCCGCGCGCAGGAAGTGATTGACCGTTGCTGGCAACTAGGGGAAGCCAATCCTATTCTGTCCATCCATGACGTCGGGGCGGGCGGTATGTCCAATGCGTTGCCGGAACTGGTGCATGGCGGCGGGCGGGGTGCGTCTTTCGAGTTGCGCAAGATACCGCTGGATGAAACCGGCATGTCGCCCAGACAAATCTGGTGCAACGAATCGCAGGAACGCTATGTGCTGGCGATCGCGCCGGCGCGTCTGGAAGAATTCAAAGCATTCTGCGAGCGTGAGCGCTGTCCGTTCGCGGTAGTGGGTGTGGCCATCGAGGACGACCAGATCATCGTGCACGACACGGAATTTGACAACGATCCGGTGAACATGCCGCTGTCGGTGTTGCTGGGCAAGCCGCCCAAGATGACGCGCAACGTTGCGCGTGAGACGCTCAGACTCCGTCATTTCGATACCAGTACGCTAGCCTTGAAGGAGTCTGTCGAGCGCGTGCTGCGTCTGCCCTCGGTTGCCAACAAGACGTTTTTGATCAGTATCGGTGATCGCACTGTGGGCGGCATGACCGCGCGCGATCAGATGGTCGGCCCCTGGCAGGTGCCGGTAGCGGATGCGGCCGTGACTTTGATGGGTTTTAATACGCATCTGGGTGAAGCATTTGCACTGGGCGAGCGCACGCCGCTGGCGCTGGTGAATGCCGCCGCTTCAGGGCGTATGGCGGTGGGCGAAGCACTGACCAATATTGCCGCGGCGCGCATCGAAAAGATCGGCGACATCAAGCTGTCGGCGAACTGGATGGCGGCCGCAGGCCACCACGGCGAAGATGCCGCGCTGTTCGATACCGTGCGCGCGGTGGGCATGGAGTTGTGCCCTTCCTTGGGTATCGGTATTCCGGTCGGCAAAGACTCCATGTCGATGAAGACAACCTGGCTCGAAACCCCCTCGTCCTCAGAGGGAGAGGGAGGGGGAGAGGGTGAAATACGCAAAGAAGTCACCTCCCCCTTATCGCTGATCGTCACGGCTTTTGCGCCTTGTTCAGATGTGCGTAAAACGCTCACTCCGCAATTGGCGGCGGATCCGGACACCACGCTGCTCTTGATCGATCTTGGGCAGGGGAAAAACCGCATGGGCGGTTCGGCGCTGGCGCAGGTATACAAACAGGTGGGCGATGTTGCCCCGGATGTGGATTCCGCTGTGCTGCTCAAATCCTTCTTTGAGTTGATACAGACGCTCAATTCTGACGGCATGCTGCTCGCCTATCACGACCGCTCGGACGGCGGCGCATTCGTTACGCTGTGTGAAATGTCCTTCGCCTCGCACCTGGGGTTGAACGTGCAGCTGGACGACATGCATGGCGATGCGCTGCACGTGCTGTTCAATGAAGAGCTGGGTGCGGTGGTTCAGGTCAGAAACCGCGATGTGGCGCTGGTGCTGCAAAGGGCGGCGGATGCGGGCCTGAAGACCGTGCAGAAGATCGCCACCCTGAACCAGACCGGCATGATCGATGTCTGGCGTGAGGGCGAAATGCTGTTTTCCGACAGCGGCGTGAACCTGCAGCGCATCTGGTCGGAAACCACCTATCAGATGCAAAAGCTGCGCGACAATCCGGATTGCGCGCAGTCTGAATTTGACCGTCTGCTGGACGTGACCGATCCCGGGCTGCATGTGACGCTCACCTATGATCCGAATGAGGTGCAGGTTTCACTTAATCCTCGATCCTCGATCCTCAATCCTGTTTCACGCCCGAAGATTGCCATTCTGCGCGAGCAGGGCGTGAACGGTCAGGTGGAAATGGCCGCGGCGTTTGATCGTGCGGGTTTCGCGGCAGTGGACGTGCATATGAGCGATGTGATCAGCGGTCGCGTCAAATTAAGCGATTTCAAGGGGGTAGCGGCGTGCGGCGGGTTCTCTTACGGCGACGTGCTGGGTGCGGGCGAGGGCTGGGCGAAATCCATCCTGTTCAACAGTCGCGCGCGTGACGAGTTCGAGGCTTTCTTCAATCGCACCGATACCTTCGCACTGGGCGTATGCAACGGCTGTCAGATGATGAGCAATCTGCACGAAATCATCCCGGGCGCGCAAAACTGGGCACATTTTTCGCGCAACCAGTCCGAGCAGTTCGAGGCGCGCTTCGTGATGGTGGAAGTGCAGGAGTCTCCCTCTATTCTGTTTGAAGGCATGGCGGGCAGCCGCATGCCGATCGTGGTCTCGCACGGCGAAGGCTATGCGAATTTCGGCAGCACTGAAAAACTCAACGCCGCCGCAGTCACGCTGCGCTATGTGGACAATCGCGGTGTGGCGACGGAAACCTACCCGCTCAACCCGAACGGCTCACCGCAAGGCATCACGGGGCTGACCACACCGGACGGGCGTTTCTCCATCATGATGCCGCATCCTGAACGCGTGTTCCGCGCCGTGCAAAATTCCTGGCATCCGTCCGACTGGCAGGAAAACGGCGCCTGGCTGAAGATGTTCCAGAACGCCAGGAAATGGGTGGGGTAATTCCCTGCCGGGGGCAGTGCTCGTGTAGGGTACGCCGCTAAGGGTGAAATGATGAACGCTATACATGCAGACATTACCATCGGCGTCACCGAATTGCGCGACTCGCCGACGCGCATACTCAAGCTTGCGGAAGACGAAGATCAGGCAATCGCCATTCTCAATTACAACAAACCTGCCGGATACATTGTCTCGCTCAGGATGATGGAGGTAATGCTCGACTCTATTGCCGACCGCATCGCCGAGAATCGTGCGAAAGCACGCATCACCACGTTGAGCCACGCACGCCGGGTCAAACTGGATGAGCTTAACGAATAATGGTTGATATAATTATATGGAATCCATATAATTAATGACATGGAAAAACGCACACCACACTACAACTTGGACGAAGTGAAATCTATTGTGCTTCAGCGTGGAATGGATGCATTTACCAGTACGGCGAAGAACAATGCCAGACTGATGGGACTGGATGCGCAGGCAGCGTTAGATGTTGTGTTCAGCTTGCAGCGCAAAATGCTGTTCAAAAGCATGACCACGCACAATAGCAGCCAAGTGTGGCAAGACGTGTATCACGCGACCTGCCCAAACGGCAAAATTGCTTACATCAAGGTAACAATCAATGTCGGTGCAACCGTGATTCAATTCAAGGAAAAATAAAATGAGCGAAAAAAGATTTTGTTTGCAATGCGACAATGGCACATTACTGGAACATACAACACGCGATTTAACGTTTGCGTACCGTGATCATGCGATGACAGTGCCGCAAATTTCAGGCTGGCATTGCCCGTCGTGTCATGAATGCGAATTTGATGATGGTGAAGGAAAAAGATACAGTGATTCTGTAGATGCGTTTTGTGCATCTGTTGATCAAGAGATCGCTGATTCCTTACGTGTCATTCGTAAAAAACTCGGCTTGCGCCAAGCCGATGCAGGCAAGTTATTCGGAGGCGGAGCAACCGCGTTCTCAGAATACGAACGTGGTAAAACCCTGCCTCACAAATCGACAGTGCTACTTTTGAAATTACTGGACAGACACCCGGAATTGCTTGACGAGATTCGTGCGGCGTAAGACGCCCAGGTTGCTGAAAATACTGGATAAACTGGGGAACCATTACCACGTTGTGATGCAGGCAAAAGACAAGACCCGGTTAGGCACGGTTTGATGAGGGAAGGCAGGCGAAAGAAAGCCTGTTCTCTACTCTACCTATGTGTGCAATAAAAAGAATTCAGATCTTTAATTTTTCAAAAAGGAGTTCATGCTATGAAATTTATTATTTTGGTAATTTGTTTGTCTATTTCTGCTTGCGGATCAAAAGCGATAATAAGGTAGAAGCCGCAGTAGAAGCTTCTGGTTTTACTAAAGCACAGATGGAGGGGAAGGCTCCGATTGTAGAGCCCTATCACAGGAAAAAGATCCCACTTGTTTACAATAAAAAGAATTCAGACCTTTAACTTAAAAAATTTGTTTTATCAACCTGTGCTGGTGGTTTCAACCTTACCTATCCGGTTGACTGTCAAGCACATTCAAGCGCGACGCGCCTATACTGTGCTCCCACGCAGCGCGTGGGAGCGAGAATAAAACGGAACTTTGCTGCTTTCCATTATTTCTGCGACTTGACGATGCTCATCGCGGTGGCGACCATAGTGCCCATGTCGGACAGATTTCCCGGCAAAATCAGCGTGTTGCCGGCTTTTGCGACATTACCGAAGGCTTCCACATATTTTTCCGCCACCTTGAGATTCACCGCATCCATGCCGCCGGGCGACTGGATCGCCAGCGCGACCTGAGAAATCGCCTGGGCGGTTGCCGCAGCGACGGCCTTGATAGCTTCTGCCTGACCCTGGGCGGTATTGATTGCGGCCTGTTTTTCGCCCTCTGAACGTTGTATAAACGCTTCGCGCTCGCCGGTGGCGATGTTGATCTGTTCCTGCTTGCGGCCTTCGGAGGCGGCGATCAGCGCGCGCTTTCCCCGTTCGGCAGTGATCTGCGCCTGCATGGCGTGCAGGATTTCCGAGGGGGGCGTGAGATCCTTGATCTCGTAGCGCAGCACTTTGACGCCCCAGCTGGTGGCGGCTTCATCCAGGGCCGCTACCACCGCGCGGTTGATGTCGTCGCGTTCCTCGAAAGTCTTGTCCAGTTCCATCTTGCCGATCACCGAACGCAGCGTGGTTTGCGCCAACTGGGTGATCGCCAGAATGTAGTTGCTGGTGCCGTAGGAGGCGAGCCTGGGATCGGTCACCTGAAAATACAGGATGCCGTCTACCGTCAGTTGCGTGTTGTCGCGGGTGATGCAGACCTGGCTGGGCACATCCAGCGGCACTTCTTTGAGCATATGTTTGTAGGCGACGCGGTCGATAAACGGAATGACGATGTTCAGGCCCGGTAACAGGGCGGCATGGAAGCGTCCCAGCCGTTCAACCACCCAGGAATTTTGCTGAGGCACGACTTTGAGCGCCTTGACGATAAACACAATCGCCGCGGCCAGTATGAACAGTGATATTTCCATGTTGTCTCCTCGGGTAATTACGGTTTGTGATGCGTCAGAACCAGGCTGGATCCGCGCATCTGTTTGATATAAAGGCGGCCTTCACGCGGCATGTCGGCAGATTCGGGTTCTGCGTCCCATTCTGCACCGCGGTATAAAACCCGCGCCGTGCCGTTTTTATGCCAGCTCAGTACCTGAACCTGCTGTCCGACATCCAGACTGGTGTCAGCCGGCTTGTTTGTCTTTGTGCTTTTCCAGCGCCGTAAAATCAGTGTGCCCGCAACGACCGTCAGTGCGCATAACATTACCTGCCATTCCAAGTTCGCATTGAGTAAGGCGGCGGTGCCACCCGCGACCATGGCAAGGGATAACATCATGAGGTAAAAAGTGCCGGTTGCCATTTCCAGCGCCAGCAACACCAGGCTCAGCAAAAACCAGTAACTGTAGATTGCCATGACGCGTCCTGTCCGTTAAAGTGAAACACGCGCAAGCGTTCATTCGCCTCCTCGCCCTTCGGGAGAGGATTGAGGCGGAAACGGGCATGGCGAGTTCCATTATCAGGGGTGACATAACCGTCATGCCCGTTGGTATCAGCTAATTGTATACGCTTATGATGACGTCAGTGTTATTAGAAAGACTTAACCGGCTGTTAAAAGCGTTCATGGGGCATCAGGTGGCGCCAGTGTCCCGGCGGCAATTTGGCCATGGACACCCGGCCGATGCGGATGCGTTTCAGGGACAACACGGTCAGTCCCACGGCCTGACAGGCGTGTGCAATCTGTCCCGGGATGACACCCTTGAGGGCGAAGCGCAAGCGGGTTTCGTTCTGCCAGCTGACCTTGGCCGGTGGCAGGGGTTTGCCGTTGAATTTGAGTCCGTGGTTGAGCAATTTGAGGCCATCGGGAATCAGTGTGCCCGCGACTTCTGCGATGTATTCCTGCTCGGCGGTTTCGTCCTGCAATTTGCGGCTAATGCGCCAGTCCTGTGTGTAAACTGACAAGCCGCTCGCATTGCGTTCCAGCGGAAGGCACGTCGTCAGGTGGAAAAAATGCTGCTTGAGCACGGGGATGCCGGAAGTATCCTCCGGTGCGTGGGTGTTGGCGCAAAGCTGTGTTAAATCGAAAGGTGTGGCGGGCGGCTGATGAAACAGCAGGGTGGCGGCTTCAACGGGGGTAGCCGTGGCATCCGGGTGAAGCTCGACTTTCTGTTCATCGACCATGAATTGCGGTTCTTCCACCACCTTACCATCCACCATAACCCAGCCGCCCGTGATGTACAGTTCGGCCTCACGGCGCGAGCAGGCGGTCAGTTCGATCAGGCGTTTTGAGAGGCGGACGGTCATAAGAAAAAAGGCTGAAGTTCGGGAAGCTCATTGTAACCCCTCACGGTTCGCAATCAGCAGTAAAATACCGGCATGGATACTATTCAACAATCAGCCCGTCGCCCCGCCTTGGAAGGCATTACGCTGGAGACTATCGTTACGCAGTTATCCGAGCATATCGGCTGGGAAGCGATGGCGGAGACGGTGCCGGTGCGTTGTTTTACGCATGACCCCAGCATCAAGTCCAGTCTGAAGTTTTTACGCAGAACGCCCTGGGCGCGCGCCAAAGTGGAAGCGCTGTATCTGCAGCAGTTACAGCCTTAAACAGGCCTAACTTTCCACATCAATCACGGGAATTGCGTCGCTCAGCAGTTCTTTCACGTCTGTCTCGTCAAGCTTGAGCAGGTGCAGGCAGGCCGCTCCCAGCTTGACCCATTCCTGCGTCGTGCTGAGCCCTGAGTGTTGCTGCAACAGGTGCTCGGCCAGTTGTGCGACGGCGATCATCTGCCGACAGCTCATTGACGGCGGAATGGTGGGAGCGTTCAGCATCTCGACATTGTGATGGTGGCGGATGGACAAAACAGTTTCGTCGGGAAGCCACCAGCTTTGCGCCATCACATACCCCACGACGGCGTGGTTGGTGGGTAATTGCTGATCTTCAATTTCGGTAAAATTGCGAATGGCGTCGAGGTTGGCGGTCTTCAGTATGTCCGTGTACTCGGGATAGCGGGATAACAGAATCGGTATGCCGCAGTCGCGAAACAATCCGTAGGTATAGGTGTCATCTGCGTGCAGTCTGGTCACTCGCTGTGCAAGCCAGCCGGACAGGCGTGCGATGCGGGCCGAGGCATCCCAGAAACGTTCAAGGTGCGGCGATTGCGGGAAGGCGCGACGCATGATGATGCCGGCAATTGCTTTGCTGGTGACATTGAGGCCCAGCACCATCAGCGCCTCGCGGGTCGAATGTACGCGCCCGCGAAAGCCGAAGTAGGGCGAGTTGGTGATGTTGATCAGGCTGGCTGAAAGTGCGACATCGGCAGAGATGATGTGGGTGAGCTGGTTGAAGTCGGGCTCATCCTTCTGCATTTGTTCGTGAATACGGTCGAGGATGGCTGGGCGCGGCGGGATGCCGATTTTGTATAAAGAGCTTTCCAGCTGCGTTTCTATGGGCGAATGCGTCATGTGTTATTCCTGTTCATAAGCCATGTCAGAAGCATATCTTCGGCCATTGGGTGGGCATGTATATAACCTTGTATGATGTGGACGCCTGCTTCGCGCAGTGTGTCAACCTGATCCTGATTTTCGACACCTTCTGCTACCACCAGCATGCCCAGATCTTCGCCCAGACGTGCGATTGCCTTGACCACGGAAAATGCGCGCCTGTCGTGCGGCAGACTGACGACAAAGGCGCGGTCTATCTTGAGTTTGACCGCGTTAATGTCTTTGAGCGTGGCCATGCAGGAGTATCCGGTGCCGAAATCATCGATAGCGATTTTGACGCCCGCCTCATGAACGGCGCACAGGTTTTTTTGTACGATGCTGGAATGCTCCATGAATAGCGATTCGGTGAGTTCCAGCTCGATCAGTTCAGGTTGGACATCGGCGCACAATAGTGCGGAATGCAGTATCTTGACAAAATTGCTTGCGACAAACTGCGCACGGGAGACATTGATGGATACGGGGATAGGCTGACCTGCGGCAAAAAGACGTTTTGCAAAATGCGCACCTTCGAGCAAACTCCATTCCCCGAGGCGCACAATCAAACCGGTTTTTTCGGCAACCGGTATAAATTCCCCGGGTGTGAGCGGGTGGCTGGTGCAGCGCATCAGCGCTTCGACGGCAACGATGTGTCCATCCGAATCAATGCTGGGCTGGTAGTGCAGGCGTAACCCGCCTTGTCCGATCGCCAGGTGCAGCTGATTTTCGATTTGTAATTCATAATGGGCAAGGCGGATGCCAGAGCGCCCGGGTATTTCTTCGGCGCCCGAGGCGATCACGCGTCTGCCGCCGGCCTGTTTGGCGAAATTCATGGCGCGGTCAGCGCGTTCCAGACAGTTGGCGGGCGCCTCGCCGGGCTCCAGTGTTGCTACGCCCAGGCTGGCAGACGGATGGAGCTGCATCTCGTTCAAAGACAGCGGATGCTGAACTTCGTCCAGCAGGGCGGAGGCAAGCTGTAGTGCAAGGTCGGTATCGCTGGCGGGGAAGAGGCCGACGAATTCGTCTCCGGCTACCCGGAACCACTGTACGCCAGCACCGGCCCGGTGGCGCAAACGACTGGCGATCTGGAAGATCACGACGTCGCCGCCCTGGTGTCCGAAAGACTCATTGATTTGTTTAATCCGGTCCAGCGCAATCCATACAATGGAAAGCGGGCGATCAGGCGTGGCACGGGACGCCAGTTGTGTGACCGAGTCAAAACAGCCGGTGCGGGTTGGAAAGCCGGTAATGGGATCGTTCAAGGAGGCTTGCACGTTTTCGTTGATAAAAGGTAGTATGTCGCGAGCTTAGTTGCCCTGTCAGGCTATTGTCAAGTTGTGTAAGGCATGGGGGCGTGTGTGGGGCGTTTCTCCGTCATCCGGGTGCTTGAAAAGCAGGCGAACGTGCCCCATCTGCATTGCACTTTGTTTAGAGGAGGCAAGCTATTATGAAACGAATTTTTCTGTTTGTTCTGACTAATCTGGCGATCCTGTTTGTGATCAATATCACCCTGCGTCTGCTGGGCGTGGATCGCGTGCTGGATCAGAGCGGCGCGATCAACTTTAACGCGCTGCTGATTCTGTCGCTGGTGATCGGTTTTGCCGGTTCGATTATTTCGTTGTTTATGTCCAAGTGGTCGGCCAAACGCATGGTGGGCGCGCAAGTTATCGCGTCGCCCGCTGACCCGACCGAACGCTGGCTGGTGGAAACGGTCCGGCGTCAGGCGCAGGCGTCCGGTATCGGTATGCCGGAAGTCGCGATTTACGATGCACCGGATGTGAATGCCTTTGCCACAGGATGGAATAAAAACAATGCGCTGGTGGCAGTGAGCACCGGGTTGTTGCATAACATGAGCCGCGATGAGACCGAGGCGGTGCTGGCGCACGAGATCAGTCATGTCGCCAATGGCGATATGGTGACGCTCACGCTGATACAGGGTGTGGTGAATACCTTTGTGATTTTCTTCGCCAAGCTGTTTGGCATACTGGTGGATTCGTTGTTGCGCCGGGATGGCGAACAACGGGGACCCGGCATCGGCTCTTTTATTGCAGAAATGGTCGCGCAACTGGTGCTGGGCGTGCTGGCCAGTATGATCGTGATGTGGTTCTCGCGGCAGCGCGAATTCCGTGCCGATGCAGGTTCAGCTGCGCTTGCCGGACGTGAGAAAATGATCGCGGCGCTGGAGCGCCTGAAGATCAATCACGAGCAGGCAACCTTGCCCGCCGGGATGGCTGCATCCGGCATAGCCGGCAGTAGCGGCATGAGCCGTTTGTTCATGACCCATCCGCCTCTGGAGGAACGCATTGCCGCATTGCGCAGGGTATAATGCTGTATCAGTCATGTCTGATAGTGGGCTGCGTATCATGAATAGCGAGAATTTTCGGCTGGTTTACGCAGTCAGGCTGGCAGTATGATCCGGATAAATTTAAGGAAATAAAATGGGCAAAGATACTTCTGTACAATCGACTGCGTCAGCACAGCCAACTATCATGGTGGTGGACGACACGGATATCAATCTGATGATGATGGAGTCCATACTGGCGGAAGAATATAACGTTAAATTATTCAATCAGGCCAAGTTGGCGATTGATGAAGCCTTTGCCAATCCGCCTGATTTGATCCTGCTTGATATCATGATGCCGGATATGGACGGTTTTGAGGCCTGCAAACTTTTGAAAGCCAATGCCAAACTTGCCGATGTTCCGGTTATTTTCATCACTGCCATGAATGAAGATGAATATCAGGAACAGGGCTTCTTAGTCGGCGCATCGGACTTTATACATAAACCGATTAATGTGCCTATCATGCTGGCGCGCGTTAAAACCCATCTCAAAATCAAGTTGCTGATGGATTACATGAGGAAAGAGAACGCTCGCCTGCAAGGTAGCGCCAAGCCTTCCTCAGCCGAGTGGGTGGACGTGATCAAGATACTCTGGGACAACCCCTTCATTAAATTCTGATTATGCATCTAGGAGCCTTATTCCCGGTCGGCGCGGCTGCTACGCCAAATTGACAGTATCAGCCACAAACCGCCGAACATTGCGCCGATGAAGCCGAACAGGCCCAGTACGGGCAGGCCAAACAGGCTGGGGCCGCCGGATACGGTCATTACGATGGACGAGCCGACGATGAGGGCTGCGACCACGATGCCGACCACCAGACGGTTGGCGGCGCCATCGAGCTGATTGCCGACATGCTTCAGATTGGCGACGTCGATATGAATTTCCAGTCTGCCGCGGCGCGCGGCGCGCAGCAACTGTGAAAGGTCATGGGGCAGGCCTGCGATTAACGTCAACGCCTCCGCTACCGCCTGCCCGCCGCGTTTCATGAACGCAAGCGGCGTGTAACGCGCACGCAGCAATTGCTCCAGCATCGGCATGGCCTCAGTGGCGATGTCAAAATCAGGATCGAGTTCGCGCCCCATGCCCTCTAAAGAGATGAAGGCCTTGATCAGCAAGGCAAGGTCTGCGGGCAACATCAAATGGTGCTGGCGCAGAATGGCCACCATGTCGGAGAGCATGCCGCCCAGGCTGAGTTGTTTCAACGGCAGGCCGTGGTATTGATCGAGGAAAGTCTGGATTTCCAGCGTGAGGCCGGCTTCGTCCTGCACGCCATTGCCGGTCCAGTCCAGCAACACGTCGAGCACCCGTCTGGGTTCATGCCGCACCAGCGCCAGCAGCAGCCGAATTAACTGCTCGCGGCGTTCGTCGGTCAGCCGTCCCACCATGCCGAAATCGATGAAGGCGATGCGGTTGCCGGACAGATAGAATACGTTGCCCGGATGCGGGTCGGCATGGAAAAATCCGTCATCGACGATCATCTTTAAAACGGCGTGTGCGCCGCGCCGGGCGAGCAGTTTGCGGTCGAGGCCAGCCTCATCGACGGCTTGCAGGCGGCGGCCCGGGATGCCGTCTATATATTCCTGCACGCAGACACGTTCACCGGTCCACTGCCAGTAAACGCGGGGGATCACGATGAGCGGCAAATCGGACTGGGTTGCCTTGTCGGGATAATGGGCGAAATTTTGCCGGATATGTTCGGCGTTGCGGCACTCCACGGCAAAGTCGAGTTCACGTCTGAGCGACAGGGCGAACTGGCGCACCACTTCTCTGGGGCGAAAACTGCGCAGTTCAGGACTTTCCGATTCTGCCAGTTCCGACAAACGCATCAGCCAGCGCAGATCGGCTTCGATGATTGGCCTTATGCCGGGACGGCGCACCTTGACCACCACTTCGCTGCCGTCTTCCAGACGGGCGCGGTACACCTGTGCGATGGAGGCCGCTGCCAGCGGTTCGGCATCAAAATGCGCGAAAATTTCTTCAGGCAAAGCGCCCAGATCTTCCGTGAGTTGTTCGCGAATATCGGCATAGGGGACCGGCGGGGCGCTGTCCTGCAGTTTGCCGAACTCGGCGATCCATTCAGGTTCGAATAAATCCACGCGGGTGGCCAGCAACTGGCCGAGCTTGACGAACGTCGGCCCCATTTCTTCCAGCGCCCGGCGTACCCGGACGGGCGCGGGCAGATGTTCATATTCAGAGGCGTGATGCAGGCCGACACGATCCAGTGCATGGGTCAGTCCCATGCGGGTTGCAATGTCGCCGAAACCGTAGCGGAACAGGATGGCGGCGATGTCGTGCAGGCGGGATAAGTCGCGTACCGCCACGAGTGCCTGCAATAGCATCAGTCCTCCTTGTCGTGTTTGTCCGGTCTGACGTGCGCGGCGATGCCGGTGAGTACGCCGGCGGCGATCTGACGCAACACATCCGAGGTTGCCTGCGCCAGATGTAAGCCGGTAACCGCCTGCGTGCGTCCGGCAGCGCCCAGCTGGTGGGTGATGACGGCCAGGGTTTCTTTCAGTTGTGTACCGACAGCGGAGCCCTGAGTGCGGCTGTGGGCGGTCAGGTCGTGCAGGATCTCGCCCGCGGCATCCTTCGCACTGGATGCGGACGTTTGCAGCGTTTCCAGAAACATGCTCTCCAGCGTTTGCAGATTGTCGCGAGTGCGTGCCAGATCATCATTGGAGAATTTATGTGCGCGGCTGGCGGCTTCTTCCACAGCAAGCCGTGCTGCCGAGGCAACCTGGGAAAGTGCGTTATCCAAGCCTGCAACGGCTTGTTTAAGTTGTATTTTTGCGGTGTTTGTCTGTGCGGAAGACAGGCTTAACTCTTTTTGTACCCCCGCCCGTGCGCCACGCAGCACGCTTGCGGCAATCTGCCGCAAGGAGTCGATGTCCAGCGAACGTGCGCTGATGCGGCGTAAGGTCAGCTGCCTGACCAGTTCCTGTACATCCCGTCCCTGTTCAACGGCGTGCTTTACATCGGTTTCCAGTGTATCGTCCTGCATGATAGCTCTCCTTTAAAAAGTTGCGTATCAAAGAATTCAACCGGCTCTATGTTACTCCTGCTGAAGATGGGCGGAAGCGTTAAAACAAAATTCAGCCAGTTGTTGCAGAATCCGCTGCAACGCCCGGTTGGCGGCCAGCACGCCCCCGTAGGCATCGTCGCTGCCGGCATTTTCCGATTCGTCGAACCGTTTTGTGGCGATGATGCGTTTATTCTTCATGTCTATCAGTTGTGCGCGCACCGTCAGCTGTATCCGGCTGGGTCTGACCATAAAATCCTGCTGCAGCCGGACGATTTCAGTATCCAGACGCAGGCTGGCGGGCAGGATGGTCGGCATCGGCACGACGCTGCGAAAATACGCTTCCAGCGCGCGTACCAGCTGAGGCTTTAGCATTCTGGGCGGGGTGTCGGCCCAGCGATGCGTCGCAAAATAGTCCAGATTCAGCGGCTGGCGCAGGTAAGCGATCTGCGGCGTATCAAATCCCGGCCAGGCCACAGGCTGGCTGATCGCCAATACCAGATCACGCCGCGGTAACGATACCTCGTTGACAGGTTGGGCATCGAGCAGAAAGAGATGCGTGTCTTCCATTTTTTGTGGCTGCAAGCTGCAACCCGCGAGCAGTAAAGCCACAGACCAACTGACAAGAGATTTTTGCATTTTCATCTTTGTTTCCTTCACGGCGACTGGCTATTTTTCCCCCGGGCCGGGTGCGGCTTTGGCCTTGCCGCGCAACAGCATGCTCGGATTTTGCTCAAGTTCGCTGCTCAACTGTTGTAATGTACCGGTCAGATCGCGCAATTGCAGTACCAGTTGTTGTATTTCCGGCAGCGTCTCGCTGGTAAATTGCCGGGTGCTGTCCATCGTAAGTCGCGTGCTTTCCCCTGCGCGGTCAAGCCTGTTTGCCATGCGGTCAAAGGCTTCGGTGCTGTGTTGTATGCGCTCTGCTAACTGTGGCAGTTCGCCGGTGAAGCGCGCGGTATTGGCCAGTGTGACAGCGGCGTTGGACAGGCCGGAATCAATGGAAGCTTGTCTGGCTGCCAGCGTGCGGGAGAGCGTTGCCAAATCGGACAGCGTATGGCTGATGGCGCGGCGGTTATCGTCATCGAGCAGGGCGTTAATGTTTTCGCTGGTGCGATTGAGGTTGATGAGCAATGCAGAGACTGAGGTATCCAGTCGGGTCATCAGCGAAGGCCCGGTTTTGATGACCGGGTAGGCTTCGCCGCTTTTCGCCTTCAGTGCAGGTGCGTCCCGGCTGCCGCCGGTCAACTCAATAAAGGTGAGGCCGGTCAGGCCATGTGTTTGCAGTAGTGCGACCGTGTCCACCTTGATCGGCGTGCCGTGCTCGATGTTCAGCGTCAGTTGCACCTGCTCGACGTTGTCCGGGGCGAGCGTGATTTTTTGTACCCGCCCGACTTCTACCCCCCGGTAGCGCACGGGTGCATTGAGGTTCAGTCCGGCAACTGATTCCTTCATGTAGGTCTGGTAGACATCGTAAACCGTGCGATAGGATTTCCCGCTGCTAAACCACAGCACGCCAGCTATCAGTGCCGTGACGAGCACCAGCACGAAGACACCGATCAGCGCAAAATTTACTTTTTCTTCCATGCCTGTTCACTCGCGGCGCGTCCGCGAGGCCCGTAAAAATAGTCCCGGATGACAGGATGTTCCATTTTTGACAATTCCGCCATGGTGCCGACCCCTAAAATATGTCCTTCGCCCAGTACCGCAACCCGATCCGCCACGCGCCACAGCAAATCCAGATCATGCGTGACCAGCATGATGGTCAATCCCAGCGCATCGCGCAAGCTTAGCACCAGTTCATCTATACCGGCAGCGCTCAAGGGATCGAGTCCGGCGGTGGGTTCGTCGAGAAATAGTAATTCAGGATCGAGTGCGATGGCGCGTGCCAATGCCGCCCGTTTGCGCATCCCGCCGCTCAATTCACTGGGATATTTGCCTGCGGCATGGGGAGGCAGTCCGGTCAGGACGATTTTAAGCATTGCCACTTCCGTGATCAATTCCGCGCTCAGTTGGGTATGTTCACGCAGTACCATGGCGACATTCTCGGCGACCGTCAGCGCGCTGAACAGTGCGCCGCGCTCGAACATTACGCCGAAGCGGTGTCTTAGCGGCCGGACTTGTTCGTCATTTAAGCCCAGCACTTCCCGGCCGAACACCCGTATCGAGCCCGATACCGGTTGCTGCAACAACAATATGGTGCGCAGCAGTGTGGACTTGCCGCAGCCGCTGCCCCCCACCAGCGCGAAAATTTCACCCGGCATAACGCTGAGACTGATGTCGTCGTGCACCACGTTCAGGCCGAAGCGGGAGTGCAGATGACTTATTTCGATGACAGGGTCATCATTGAGACTCTTGCGCAGCAAGTCTTTGTCCCTCTCGCCCGCGATAGGGAGATAACCAGCGACTTGGGCATCGCTTTTTGATGCCTTAGTCGAATGGCTAGTTGTTCCATCAGAGTTAGGAGAGAGGGTTGCAGTTTCGCTGTTCATATCTGCAACCAGTTGAAAAGGATGGAAAACAAGGCGTCCGTCAGGATCACCATGAAAATCGCCTGTACCACGCTCACGGTGGTCTGGCGACCGACACTGTCTGCGCTGCCGGTCACCTGCAAGCCCTGATAGCAGCCGACCAGCGCGATGATGGCGGCAAATACCGGGGCTTTAGCGACACCGGTCAGGTAAGAGGACAAACTGACTGCATCGCCTAAGCGACCCAGGAAAACATCGAAGCTGACATCAAGTTTTGAACGCGCCATGATCATGCCGCCGAATACACCGGTAATATCGGCAAAAACCGTGAGCAGCGGCAGGACGATGATCAGCGCCAGCAGTTTGGGTAGTATCAGCAATTCTTTGGGTCCGACACCGATGGTACGCAGTGCATCGATTTCTTCGGTGACTTTCATGGTGCCGAGTTCTGCGGCATAGGCGGAGCCGGATCGCCCTGCAACGATGATAGCGGTGAGCAGCGGGGATAATTCGCGCAGCATGGATAAGCCCACCAGATCGGCAATGAATATGTTGGCGCCGAAGCGTTGCAACTGATCGGCACCCTGATACGCGATGACTAGCCCCATCAGGAAAGATAACAGACCGACGATCGGCAGCGCTTCAAATCCGGCGGTCTGTATATTGTGGAGAATGGCACGCCAGCGAATACGGCGTGGCTGAATCAGCGAATGAAACAGGACGATTGAGGTTTCACCGATAAAGGACAGCATGGCATACGTTCCGAGGAGGCCGTCCCAGGACGATTGACCGATGCGGGTCACTATATTTGGAATGACGGGTGCGGGGGTTTTCGGCGCGATAGCGCAGGATGTAATCAATTGTAACAAGGCGCTGAACTCCGGCCGCAAGCCTGTCAATGTGACGTGCAGTCCGCGTTTTTCCAGCATCAGTATCGTGCGGTGCAGTAGCCAGGCGCCCGCCGTATCCAGAGCCACAAGCGTTGCGCAGTCAAAGGTCAAATCGCCTGTGACTGGCCATGAAACCCATGGCAGATGTTTCTCAAGCGGGGCGATTTCCCGTACTACCCATGCGCCTGCACAACGAACAGTCACGCCATCTGCCTCAATAGACAGCCGGGGTTGTTCCGTTTGGGAAGCGCGTTCCATCAGTGGCTCGATCCGTAGGAGGGCGTTTGACAGATGTCAGGTAAATTATCTACGCAATTTACCAATAGATCAAATGATTCGGGCGGACGTTAAAAAGGCCAGATATTCAATCTGGCCTGGTCTGTGGTCTGGCGTGTTTCAGGGGGCTGGCTTTGATGCAGGGACGGGTGGTGTTGACGGTGGCGCAGACGGCGCGGATGCGTCTTCAGGATCGTCTTCATAGGGATCGTGCGGTGGATTGCCGTCGTAGACCAGATTTTGACGGCGCTGCAAATAGGCGTCACGAATAAAAGCATAGCGGTCGATGACGGCGCCATCGAGCAGGCTTTCGTCAGACAGCAGTTGCGAGCGGCGATTGATGCCTTTGAGCAGATAGGCCTGGTTGCGGGTGCGCACATGAGGGTTGCGCGAGAGTACGCTTACCTGACTGTCCCCGATATCGCCGATACTGTCTCTGAAAGTGCTGGGGCCCAGTATCGGCACGACCAGATAGGGGCCGCTTTTCATGCCCCAATAGCCCAGTGTCTGGCCGAAATCCTCGTTGTGTTTGTCCAGATGCTTCGATGCGACGTCCACCAGACCCGCCATGCCGATGGTCGAATTGACCAGAAAGCGCATGCCGTCTGAAAAGGCCTGGGTGAATTTGAATTGCAGCAGATCGTTGGCGGTGACGATGACATCATCCAGGTTCGAGAAGAAGTTTGTCACAAGTATCTTGCCGGTATCCGGTACGACCTTGTTGTAGCCCTGCGCGACCGGTTTGACGATGGCCTTGTCCAGCGTGTCGTTAAACTTGTATACACCGCGGTTGAAGGGTTCAAGCGGATCGGCCGGATTATGCGATGAGGCGCAGCCGGTCAGTGCGATCGTGGCGAGTGCGATGAAAATTCGTATGAGGTTCATGATGAGTCTCGGTGCAGGGGGAAAGTTTGTTGATTATATCGCGCTTGTTGCGCTTTCTGCACGGATCAGAATTTGGCCGGGCGATCCGTCGGCAGAAGTTCGCCGGTGTGCAGCGTGAAACGGCCTGAGTTGCGCTCGGCAAAGTAGTGTTCCAGACTGTAGCGCACCGGGCGGAATGCCAGTTCATCCCAGGGGATTTCAGCTTCTGTAAAGAGCCTGACCTCCAGGCTTTCCTCGCCGGGGGCGAAGTCAAGGTCAAGGAGTTCGGCGCGGAACAGCAGGTGAACCTGATTGATATGGGGCAGGCTGTACATCGAGTACAGATCGATGATTGAGATGCGCGCGCAGGCTTCTTCCAGCGTTTCGCGTATGGCAGCAGCGCCGGTGCTTTCGCCATTTTCCATGAAACCGCCGGGCAGCGTCCACTTGCCGTATTGCGGTTCAATGGCACGGCGGCACAACAAGACTTTGTCTTCCCACTGGGGAATTGAGCCGATCACCAGGCGGGGATTCTGGTAATGAATAACGCCGCAGGCGGTGCAGATGTGGCGCGCCCGGTTGTCGTCTGCGGGGATGCGCAGTTCAACGTTGGCACCGCAACTGGAGCAGTATTTCATCTCCAGAATTGCCACCAGGATTTGGCGGGTTTGCCGGCTTCGATGGCTTGTTCGGTAGTGGAATTCTTGGCCAGCACGCGTTTAGCGCCATCGCGTAATTCCGGCATGCCCATCGCATCGTAGGACGTGATCATGATGGAGAGCGCATCCCGCGTTACGGGACTGTTCGGATATTCCTTGAGGATAAATTGTGCCCGGTTAACGGCGGCAATATATGCGCCGCGGCGCTGGTAGTAGCTGGCAACGTGCAGTTCATGCCGTGCCAGTTCATTGACCAGATATTGCATGCGTATCCGGGAATCCGGCGTGTATTTGCTGTTCGGGAAGCGCGTCACCAGTTCCTTGAAAGCGTCGAATGATTCCTGTGCGGCTTGCGGGTCGCGTTCGGACGCATCCTGACCGGAGATCGAGCTCAGTACACTGAGTTCACCGTTGAATGTCGCCAGGCCTTTGACGTAGTAGGCGTAATCCACATGCTGGTTGTTCGGGAATTGCTTGATGAAACGATCTGCGGTGGAGATGGCAGGATCGGGTTCGCTGGTGCGGTAGTAGGCGTAAGCCATTTCCAGCATGGATTGCTGTGCGTACTGCCCATAAGGGAAGCGCGATTGCAGCGTCTCATACAGCTTGATTGCACCGTTGTAATTCTGGTCATCCAGCTCGGTTTTGGCCTGATGATAAAGCTCTTCTGCGGACAGATGACTGTTGGCATTCGATGCATCGCCTTCAGGTAGTGGCGTAAACAAACTGCAAGCAGTTAACGTAAGAAGCAAAAATACGGATAAACTATGGCGCATGACTGAATCCGAAAAAAATTTGTGCGATTATAGCGCACCCGCCGACGATGTAATCCACTTTGTCATTCCCGCCGAATGTGCCGGCCTGCGTCTTGATCAGGCACTGGCCAAATTACTGCCGGAATATTCGCGCAGCCGCCTGCAGGAATGGGTGGCGCAGAACCAGGTATTGCTGGACGGCGCCCCCGCCCTGTCCAAGCAAAAAATATGGGGCGGCGAAAAGCTGGAGATACATCCGCAAGCGGAGCTATCCGAACAGCCCTATACGGCTGAAGATATTCCGCTGGATATCGTCTATGAAGACGATGCGCTGCTGGTCATCAATAAACCGGTAGGTCTTGTGGTGCATCCGGGCAGCGGCAACTGGCAGGGCACCTTGCTCAATGCGCTGCTGCATCACGCGCCGCAACTGGCGGGCGTGCCGCGCGCCGGCATCGTACACCGTCTGGACAAGGATACCAGCGGCTTGCTGGTGGTGGCCAAGACCTTAATTTCTCAGACGAATCTGGTACGCCAGTTGCAGGAACGCTGCGTGAAGCGCGAGTATCTGGCGCTGGTGCACGGCGAGTTGCAGCACGGAGGTTATGTCGATCAGCCGATCGGTCGTCATCCTACCAATCGCGTGAAAATGGCGGTGGTTGAAAGCGGCAAGGATGCGGTGACGCATTACAAGGTCGAACGCGCCTTCCCCAGTTGCACGTTGTTGCGTTGTACGCTGGAGACCGGACGCACCCATCAGATACGCGTGCACATGACCTATCTCAAGCATCCGCTGGTCGGCGACAGCGTGTATCTGAAAGGGCCGCAGAAATGTGTGCTGCCGTTGCGCGAACTGTTGACCGGCTTCCCGCGTCAGGCGCTGCATGCGACCCGTCTGGCGCTCGAACATCCGACCACAGGCGAAATGATGGAATGGCATGCGCCGCTACCGGAGGATATGCAGCAGTTACTCCGACAAATCCGGGATGTGCTGAATGAGCCTGAATGATTATCTGATCATTCCCGACTGGCCGGCGCCTGCAAATGTCAGGTCAATTCAGACTACCCGGCTGGGCGGTGTCAGTTCTGCGCCCTATGACAGTCTCAATCTTGGCATGCATGTGGGTGATGATGCGCTGCGGGTAGCGCGCAACCGTATGCTGCTCAACCGTATTTTGCCCAGCGAGCCTGTGTGGCTGGAACAGGTGCACGGCACGGTGGTGGCGGATGCTGATCATACGTCCTACGTGCCGCAAGCCGACGCCTGCATCGCCCGCCGCGGTGTGTGCGTGGTGATGACGGCGGATTGTTTGCCGGTGTTGCTGTGCGACAAACAGGGCAGCGTGGTGGCGGCCGTGCATGCCGGATGGCGTGGACTGGCAGCGGGTGTGATTGAGGCCGCTGTTCATGCAATGGACGTGGCGCCGGAGAATCTGATGGCGTGGTTAGGCTCCGCGATCAGTCAGGACGCTTTTGAGGTGGGTGATGAGGTACGCGCGACCTTTATGGATGCCGATGCGGCAACCGCCACCGCCACCGCCTTTACTCCCTCTCACTTAAAGGGAGAGGGCCGGGGAGAGGGTGATAAATGGCAGGCGGACATTTATGCGCTGGCCAGAAGGCGGCTGCAACTGCTTGGCGTGACGGATGTTTATGGCGGAGATCGCTGCACGTACCGGGAGTCTGATCAATTTTTTTCCTACCGTCGCGATGGCGTGACCGGGCGCATGGGTACCTTCATCTGGCTGGAAAGGTAGTGGGCCGGTCGCTGGTTGTTCGGGTTTGATGCGGAAAGTAAAAATACCGCACTATTTTAGTTGACTTAAAATAAATACCCGAGTAATGTTCCTTACATCCTGTTCAACTCCCTATCCCCCCTTTGGGCAGGTGCTTCAACTCCCTGTTTGGACTAAGCTATCCCCCGAAACCACCCCGGGGGATTTTTTTATGGCGCAGTTATTTGCCGGCCTGAATATTTTCCAGCATGCTGCGCAGCGCCGCCACTTCCTCGTTGAGCCGTGCGACATCGGCCTGAAGTTCGGCGATGAGATCGTGCGGGTGATGAGGGATAGTCGAACCTGATTTGAGCGCTTCCATATCCACCGCGCCGCACAACAGGTGAACCCAGCGATGCTCGCGAGAGCCGGGCAGTTTGGGCAGTTTGACGACCCAGGGTGTATCGGCGTCACTCAGTTCTTCCAGAAAGGCGTCCACCGAGGAGATGTCGCCGAACGGGTGCAAGCGGTCGCAATTGGTGCGCAATTCACCTGCCGTTTGCGGGCCGCGCAGCATCAATACGGCCAGTAAGGCGACGGATTGTTCGGGCAGTTTGAGCGCGCGCCGCGCATTATGGGCATAACGCATCACGCGGGAACCGCTGGATTCGATGATCAGCGAATATCCTTTGAGGCTGTCGATCGCCCCCAGCACCTCGGATTCGCTGGCCGACATGACCGGGTCGCGCGCGGTTTTCTGGTTGCAGCCCAGCGTCAGCGTGTTTACTGTGAGCGGATAACTGTCAGGGACGGTTTTTTCTTTTTCGATCAGTACCCCCAGCACGCGGGCTTCGAGAGGCGAGAACAGGATACTCATATGCTTTCATGACAAGTTGAATAGCTTTTGATGTTATCACGCATTGAAGTGAAATTCGCGCAAGCGTTCGTTTGTCCCCTCTGCCTCTGGGATAACCAGCCACTTGCCAGCTTGCTGGCTTAGTGGATTGGCTAATCGTTTCACCAGAGGGGGTGGGGGTGGGGGAGGGAGCGGGCATGGCAGATTTTATCTGCGATGTAAAGTATGCCCGTTGGCGCTTACAGTTAGGCCGTTTGAAATCGGCGCAATCCGTTATAATCCAAGGTCTTAATTTTTTGAATGAATCAGATGAGTGTTTTGCTGTGGATCGTCTCTGCCAGTCTGCTGGGCGGTACATTAAGCGTGTGCTGTGCTGCATTGTTTTCCCTGCATGCGCGCGCACACTGGGTCAATGGGCTGGTGAGCTACGCGATCGGTGCGTTGCTGGGCGCGGTGTTTCTCGATATCCTGCCCGAAGCAATCAAGCTGACCACCAGCGGCGCGGCGCTTAGCGGCACGATACTGGCCGGCATTCTGCTGTTTTTTATACTCGAAAAACTGCTGTTGTGGCGTCATTGTCATCATGATCATTGTGAGGCGCATGAACCTAACGTGCATGTCGAAATATCCATCCCAGATGATGAAACTCGCCATGCACGTTTCCCTCACCTCAATCCTCTCCCGGAGGGCGAGGAGGCAAACGAAAGCTTGCGCGAGTTTAACGTTAATGCAAAACCGCAGGTGCACGGGCGCACCGGCCTGATGCTGGTGGTGGGCGGCGGCTTTCATAATTTTGTCGACGGGGTGATCATCGCGGCTGCATTCCTGACCGATGTGCATCTGGGTATCGTGACCGCGCTGGCGATCACCGCGCACGAAATTCCTCAGGAAGTCGGGGACTTCATGATTCTGCTGCACACCGGCTACAGTAAGATGCAGGCGCTGATGCTCAATATGCTGGCCAGTCTGGCAACGCTGGCGGGCGGCGTGCTGGCCTATTTTGCGTTGCAATTCATGCAGGGCGTCGTACCGACTTTGCTGGGGCTGGCAGCGGCTAGCATGATCTATATCGCGGTGGCCGACCTGATCCCCGGTTTGCATCAACGCACGCGGCTGCGCGACACGCTGGAACAGGTGTTGCTGATCGTTGCGGGTGTGTCTTCCATATTTTTTGTCAACCTGGCGGTTGGCGCCTAACTTTAAAAATTTACTATGAACAATTATATTCCCAAAGTCGGTTTCGTCTCACTCGGTTGCCCCAAGGCGACGGTGGACTCCGAGCACATCCTGACGCGCCTGCGCGCGGAAGGTTATCTGATTTCCGCAAGCTACCAGGATGCTGATCTGGTGGTGGTCAACACCTGCGGTTTCATCGACAGCGCGGTGGAAGAATCGCTCGATGCCATCGGCGAAGCGTTGACGGAGAACGGCAAAGTCATCGTCACGGGCTGTCTGGGTGCAAAGGGCGATGTGGTCAAGAATGCGCATCCCAAGGTGCTCGCGGTGACAGGGCCACATGCGACCGACGAAGTGATGGAAGCGGTACATTTGCATCTGCCGAAGCCGCACGATCCCTACAGTGATTTGGTGCCGCCGCAAGGCATACGCCTGACGCCAAAACATTACGCGTATCTTAAGATTTCTGAGGGCTGCAATCATCGTTGCACCTTCTGCATCATTCCCAGCATGCGCGGCGATCTGGTCAGCCGCCCGGTGGGGGAGGTGATGCTGGAGGCGGAAAATCTGGTTAAATCCGGCGTCAAGGAATTGCTGGTGATTTCGCAGGATACCAGCGCCTATGGGGTGGACGTCAAATATCGCACGGGTTTCTGGGGCGGCAAGCCACTGAAGACGCGCATGACGGAACTGGCGGCGGCGCTGGGCGAGCTGGGTGTGTGGGTGCGCCTGCATTATGTCTATCCTTATCCGCATGTCGACGAGGTGATTCCGCTGATGGCGCAAGGCAAGATACTGCCTTATCTGGATATCCCGTTTCAACACGCCAATCAGCGCATTCTGAAGCTGATGAAACGCCCCGGCAACAGCGATAACGTACTGGCGCGCATCAAGAAATGGCGCGAGATTTGTCCTGAGCTCACGCTGCGCAGCACCTTCATCGTAGGCTTTCCCGGCGAGACCGAAGAAGAGTTCGAAGAGTTGCTTGATTTTCTTAAAGAAGCGCAGCTCGACCGGGTGGGCGCGTTCGCCTATTCACCGGTCGAAGGCGCGGTTGCCAATGACCTGGCCGATCACATTCCACCCGACGTGCAGCAGAAACGCCTGGGGCGTCTGATGCTGCTGCAGGAAGAAATCAGCGAAGAACGTCTGAAGCTCAAAATCGGCAAGACCCTGACGGTGCTGGTGGATGAAGTGGACGTGGAAGGTGCGATTGCGCGCAGTTTTGCCGACGCCCCTGAAATCGACGGTCAGGTGTATATCAACGAAGGCCAGCATCTGAAAGTCGGGGATTTGGTTAAAGTCGTGATTACCGATTCGGATACCCACGATCTGTGGGGTGAGCTGGTTTAAGGTTCTTGCCGGTGGCAGGTATGTACGATGCGCATCAAATGCGGTTAATGCGAGGGGCTGCCCCCGCATCACTAAAAAATCTGGCAATGATTGACCATTTGCATTTTTCCAACGCATCTGGGTACGCTCATCACTTAGCTACACGCGCTATCTTGCCCAGTTCACGCTTGTTAATGTGCCTCCCACCATTTTTGCGCGGCTTCTCGATTAAACGGGGGTAAAGGCTCTTCGAAAATTTGAGAAGTTTTCAGTACAGGGAACATCGTTTTAATTTCTTTCAGATCATCTTCCTTGCTGGCTATAGTTTGCACATCAAAGGTCGATCCTGAAAAGCCAGTTACGGCTTGATCCAGCAGCGGGACGATAGGCCCGGCGCGAAATTCTTGACCTTGCCTTTCTCTGGTACGCGCAATCACCTTTCCAAGATCAACAATCTCGCCACCCTTTACATTGATATCGCAGTGCAGAGGGACAAAAAAAGTGCCTCGTATCGGAAATATACCGCTGCTTCCAGTGATACCTCGCACAACATATTTTCCAGATTTCAAACGGGCTCTGAAAAAGTACTTATTCATGCTTTGAGAAATGACGGTTCCTTCCTTGTCGGTCAGGAAATTCAGTCTATCTTTGCTGTCTTTAGGATTCTCCGTTTCAATTTGCAGCATCATGGCTTCAGGTTGGTAAGACGGGTGATAGTTATTTGAAAGTTCAGCGGTAAGCAGCAGTAAACAGTCGTCGCCCAGTTCAAGCTGTGTTGTTGTGTTTGTTAATCCTGGTTTAACCGGTGTCGCACAAGCTGTTAACAGAAGTAATAGTAATGCAATCATCCCTCTTTTAAATTCAAACATTTAGTGCCCCCTGTCAAGTAATCGTTATAATTAAAACCCTGCTGAATTCCGACCTAAAACCAGAATGCCAGTTAATTGCTATCTCCCCCTCGCATCTCCCCAGCGCATCTGGATGCGTTCATCGCCCAGGTAGTAGGTTTCACCGTTGCCGTGATCCACACAGTATTCGGGTGAGATGATCGATTCAAAGAAAGTCATGTTTTCGCTGATACGTGTGTAGTCGAACAGTACGCTGCGGATGACGCGGGCACCCTTGCAGATATGCGAGCCGCGCGAGATCCAGGTCGGCCCGATGATTTCTGCGCCGGCTTGTATGCAGACGCCGGAATCAATATAAACCGGCCCTTCAATTCTCACGTTATCCCAGTCGATACGGGTATTCAAGCCTACCCATACGCCCGGGCGCACTTCCTTGCCGGGCATGTTCATATGTGCGACACCGCCGCGCAGCACGCGCTGCAGAACTTCCCAGTAGTCGGCAATGTGGCCGATGTCGATCCAGTTGAAAAAACGTTTCTGAGCATAAAACGGCAGACCTTGTTCAGCCAGCATGGGGAATAACTGACTGCCGATGTCAAACGTTTTTCCCGGGGGGATCAGATCAATGGCTTCGGGTTCAAACAAATAAATGCCGGTACTGGCAAAGTTGGAACGGGCTTCTTCGGGTGAGGGTTTTTCCTGAAAGGAGATGACGCGTCCGTCTTCGTCGGTTTCTACCACGCCGTAGTTTTTGACTTGTGACATCGGCACTTCGAGCGTCACGACGCTGACCAGCGCCTTGTTTTTTGTGTGTTCGGCTACCGCGGATGCGATGTCCAGATCGATCAGTGCATCACCGCAGATCACGATGGTCGTGGTATCAAAGAAGCCGCCAAAATCCTGAATTTTGCGCATACCGCCGGCCGAACCCAGTGACTTCGGGGTTACTTCACCATACTCACGCACGCCTTCGTAGGAATAGCCGATATTGACGCCCCAGCGGTGTCCGTTGCCGAAATAGTTTTCCAGTTTGTGGTGCTGGTGCGCCACATTGACCATGATTTCATCCACGCCGAACAGCGCCAGATGTTCAATCAGGTATTCCATCACCGGTTTGCCCAGCAGCGGGATCATCGGTTTGGGCATGTCCTTGGTCAGCGGTCTTACGCGGGTACCCTGACCTGCAGCGAGTATCATTCCTTTTATTTTATTCATTATTTGATTGGTTTTCAGGAGTAAAAGTCAGGCTGGTTGAGATGAGAATTATCGCACAGTGATGCTGCCGTATTGTTACATATTTTTTACGCTTGAAGGCCGGGGATTTGGGCCGGAGTGTGCGAATATGTCGCGATGGCAGGCAGCGCTTTGATGTCTGGCTGGGCTATACTTCGTGCCTTGTTCTTCATCTGACTTTGCGGAGTAGCGACATGAAAAAAGACTTTTGGCTGGAACGCTGGGAACTGGCGCAAATCGGTTTTCATCAGAACGAAATCAACCCGTATTTGCAGCAATACTGGCCGCATCAGGTGGCCGGCAGCCAAGTGTTCGTGCCGTTGTGCGGCAAGAGTCTGGATATGTTATGGCTGCGCAAACAGGGGCTTTCCGTGCTGGGAGTGGAGCTGAGCCCGATTGCGGTGCAGGGGTTTTTCGAGGAAAACGGCTACCAAGCCCAGCATATGGTCAACGAAAAATTTGAATGTTGTTCGGCAGACGAGATACGCATACTGTGCGGGGACTTTTTCGACCTGAGCGCGGCTGATCTGGCAAAGGTGTGCGTGGTGTACGACCGCGCGTCGATGGTGGCTTTGCCGCCTGAAATGCGCGAACGTTATGTGCGTCATCTGGTGAACATATTGCCGCCGGGAACGCAGATATTGCTGATTACATTCGATTATCCGCAGACAGAAATGTCGGGGCCGCCGTTTTCAGTTTCAGTGGAAGAGGTGGAGACGTTGTATCGCCCGCATGCGAAAATAAATTTGCTGAAACAGGTCGATGCCTTGCCGGATAATCCGCGCTTTGCCGAGCGGGGCTTGAGCCGTATGCAGGAAAATATCTTCCTGCTGACACTGAATTCGTGAGTGTAAGGTGTTGACTCACACCAGGTGCTGCGCGCGTCTTCTGAAAACGTTTTTTGCAGGTTAATTTTAACTAACTTTCGCCCAGGAGCTGTCTTGTTCAAATTCATCGGTTTTATTGCAGGTTATTACTTCCTGGGTTTCTTCGGGGCGCTGGCGGGCCTCTTCATAGGCTCGTTCTTTGATCGCATGCGTGCGTATGGCGCTGGCGCGATCAACCCGTTGCAGAATGCGCTGCGTCAGGGTGTTTTTCTGGAGACCGTGTTCATTTTTATGGGCAAACTGGCCAAGGCGGACGGGGTGGTCACTCAAGATGAGATCGATCATGTCGAGCAGTTCATGCAAAAACTGGGCATGACGCATGATCACCGGACTCAGGCGATTGCCTGGTTCAAAACGGGGGCGGACTCTGCGTTTGATATTACGCCGACCTGCCAGCGCTTCATGGCGGTTTGCGGCAATACCCGCAATCTCAGGCAGATGTTGCTGGTTTATCTGATGGTGATGGCGCTGGCAGACGGGCATTTTCATCCTGCTGAACAGGCGCTGCTCGCCGATATCGCCGCACGTCTTGGTTATGATCAGGCTGCATTTGCGCAACTGCTGGACATGGTGCTGAATCAGTCGCATTTCTCGGGCGTACAGACGGGCGATGCCACTGCACTGGACGATGCCTATAAGGCGCTGGGTGTGACGAAGGACAGCACGGATGCCGAGATTAAGCGCGCCTACCGCCGCCTGATGAGCCAGTACCATCCGGACAAACTGATCGGGCAGGGTGTGCCGGCGGACATGATCGCCATGGCTACCGAACAGGCCAAGGAGATTCAGTTGGCCCATGAGCTGATCAGGAAGAGTCGTGATAGTGCTAGTCACTGAGCAATAAAAAAGGCACCGAAAGGTGCCTTTTTTGGGTGCTATAGATCAGAAACAGTTAGTCGATCTTGGCGGCTGCGCGCAGATCGGCGACGGTTTTCTGGATCGCCTGCTGCTGCAGACGCTGTTGCAGCTGAGGTTTGGATTCTTCGAAAGAGGGCATCTTCAGCGGGCGGATATCGTCCAGCTTGATGACGTGCCAGCCGAACTGCGTTTGTACCGGTTCCCTGGTGTATTCGCCTTTTTTCAGGTTCAGCAGCGCATTGGCAAACGGCTCAACCAGATTTTTCGGGATCGTCCAGCCCAGCGATCCGCCGTGTTCCGCAGAGCCGGTGTCGATAGACTCTTTGGCCAGCTTGTCGAATTTCACCTTCTTACCGAGTTTGGCGATGATATCTTTGGCCTGTGCTTCAGTCTTGACGAGAATGTGGCTGACTTCATATTCCTTGTCGCCGAGTTTGGCTTTGAGGCCGTCATATTCCTGCTGGAGTTGTGCATCGGTGATCGGGGTTTTCTGGATGCTTTCCTGTACAAAGGCATTGACCAGCACGTTCTGTCTTGCCAGAGATACTTGTTCAATAACGTCCGGCGTTTTGTCCAGACCTTGCTTGATAGCCGCCTGTACGATCACTTCGCGGTTGATCAGGTCGTCGCGAATGGCTTTGCGCAATTCAGGGCTGTCTGCACGACCTTGTGCTTCCGCACCTTTGACGTTCATTTCAACGCGGGACTGAGGGATCGCTACGCCATTGACGGTTGCGGCAGTTTTGTCATCGGCAAAAGCAGGATTGATCGCCAATGCAGCCAGAATGGCCAGTGCAGCAAAATTATGTGATTTCAACATGTAAGTCCTCTTAAATAATAGAAAAACAAAAAAGATCAAATTTCTTCCGGCGTCTTCGCCTGTATGTTGAGTGCGTGTATGTCCCGCTTCATCATCTCTCCCAGCGCGGAATATATCATACGGTGGCGCGCCATCGTGTTCTTCCCGGCGAACTCAGTTGTGACAATTTGTAACACGTAATGACCGCCGCCGTCACGCGCGCCTGCATGCCCTGCGTGTTTATGGCTTTCGTCGATGATTTCCAGGGAGGCTGGATTGAGTACGGCGAGCTGGGCTCGCATTGTGTCGATACGGTTCATGCGGGGAAAGTCTTTCTGAATGGTTTGACACTGACCGAGACATAGACACCAGCGGCAAGATAAGGTTCATCGTCCGCCCAGGCTTGCGCTTCGGTCAGCGTGGGGAATTCGGCGATGATCAGACTGCCGGTAAATCCGGCCGTGCCGGGATCTTCCGCGTCGATGGCCGGGAACGGGCCTGCCAGCATCAAGCGGCCCTCTGCCTGCAAGGCTTGCAGACGGGCGACATGCAGCGGGCGTGTGGCCTGGCGTTTGCTCAGGCTGTCGGGGACGTCCTGTCCGGTAATAGCGTAATACATCAGTTGTTTTCCTTTTTTTCGGTCACGTATTTTGCCAGCCAGAGGCTTTGCGCGACGATGAAGATCAGCATCAGTCCGGTGAAGCCAAACAGTTTGAAATCGACCCAGGTTTCGATGGTGTAGGTGTAAGCGACGTACAGATTGACAAAGCCCAATGTAGCAAAAAACAGCCCCCAGCTCAGGTTCAGCCGGTTCCATACGCGTACCGGCAGCGCCATCTTGCTGCTCAGCATGCTGCGTATCAGATTTTTCTTGAATACCAGATTCGAACCCAGCAAGGCGAGGGAAAATAGCCAGTACAGTACGCTGGGTTTCCATCTGATGAAGGTGTCATTGTGAAAAATCAGGGTTGCACCACCAAAAAAGAAGATGACACAAAAACTGACCCACAGCATGGCGTCTACTTTGCCGTGACGGTATTTCGTCCAGAGGATTTGAAAGGTAGTGGCGAAAATTGATACCAGTGTGGCCAGAAAAATGGCGGGCTTGATTGATTCAGCCAGAACAATGTGGAAGGCCGCCAAAATCGCTTCCGCTGTCTCCGGGTGCGAGTTGCCGAATTTAAAGAAAATGAAAAACAGTATGACGGGAAAAACATCGAACAACAGTTTCATGGTTTAGCTTCTATCGAGTGCCAGCGAGGCGGAGTTAATGCAAAAGCGCAATCCGCTGGGTTTTGGCCCATCGGGGAATACGTGACCCAGGTGCGCGCCGCAATGGGCACAGTTTACTTCATCGCGTATCATGCCGTGACTGGTGTCGCGACGTACGGATATGTTTTGCGTCTGGTAAGCTTGCCAGAAACTGGGCCAACCGCTGCCGGATTCAAATTTGCTGGACGCATCGAACAACGGCTGAGAACAGCACACGCAACGATAAATGCCCGCATCGTGGCAATTCCAGTATTCGCCCGAAAACGGCGGTTCCGTGCCGCACTGGCGACAGACCGTGTATTGTTCAGGGGTGAGCTCAGTGCGCCATTCGGCGTCAGTTTTTTTTATTTCTTGCATTGCCGAATTATCTACCTAAAGATGTAAATTAACCAGCAGCTTAGCCATTTTTTTGATGAATTGCAGGCATCCGCCAGATTTTTGGGTCTGGCGGACGGGTTCATGCCCTTACAATACTTCTCCGGCGTGATCTGCCAGTCTGGAGCGTTCGCCGCGCAGCAGGGTGATATGGCCGCCATGCTCCCAACCCTTGAAACGGTCAACGACATAGGTCAGACCCGAGCTTCCCTCGGACAGATAGGGCGTGTCGATCTGTGCAATATTGCCCATGCAGACCACCTTGGTGCCGGGGCCCGCGCGCGTGATCAACGTCTTCATCTGTTTCGGGGTCAGGTTCTGCGACTCGTCGATGATGATGTATTTATTGAGAAAGGTGCGGCCGCGCATGAAGTTAAGCGACTTGACCTTGATGCGTGAACGGATCAGATCGCGCGTTGCAGCACGGCCCCAGTCGCCGGCATCCTCGTCGGTTTTGTTCAGTACGTCCAGATTGTCTTCCAGTGCACCCATCCACGGCGTCATTTTTTCCTCTTCGGTGCCGGGTAGAAAGCCGATGTCTTCGCCGATAGGCACCGTCACGCGGGTGATGATGATTTCCGAGTAGAGCTTGGACTCCAGCGTCTGCATCAGGCCCGCCGCCAGCGTCAGCAGCGTCTTGCCGGTGCCCGCCTGACCCAGCAGGGTCACGAAATCAATTTCGGGGTCGAGCAGCAGGTTGAGCACGAAGTTCTGTTCGCGATTGCGGGCGACGATGCCCCACACATTGTTTTTACTGTGCGTGTAATCGGTCAGCGTGCGCAGCAGGGCGGAGGTGTCGTTCTGTTCCAGCACGATGGCATAAAACGGGGTGTCGTCTTCCTTGAATACGAACTGATTGACGAACAGAGCGGCGCACAGCGGGCCGCTGACCTGATAATAAGTGTGACCGTCCTTGACCCAGGATTTCATCTCGCGTCCATGGGTGTCCCAGAAGTCCACGGGCAGTTCCAGCACGCCGCCGTATAACAGGTCGGTATCTTCGAGCACCTTGTCATTGAAATAATCCTGTGCTTCCAGTCCCAGTGCACGCGCCTTGATGCGCATGTTGATGTCTTTGCTGACCAGGATCACGGCACGGTCGGGTTGCTGGTGTTGCAGGCCGATCACCACGCCCAGGATCGCGTTATCCGCTTTGCCGAGTTCGAGATTGTTCGGCAGTTCCTGTTTAATGAAGCTGGTCTGTAAATACAGGCGACCGGTGCTGTTCTTGTGGGCCTCTGTTTTGAGCGAGATGCCTTCCTCGATGTTGCGCGGGGCATCGTTGACGATCTCGTCGAGGAAGCGGCTGGCCTGGCGTGCATTGCGCGCCACTTCGGTCATGCCTTTTTTCTTGTTGTCCAGTTCCTCCAGCACGAACATCGGCAGGCAGATGTCGTGCTCTTCGAAACGGTACAAACTGGTCGGGTCATGCAATAACACGTTGGTGTCCAAAACAAACAACTTGGTATCGGATACCGCTTTTTTGCGTTGGCGCATGAGTTTCCTTTAGTTTAGAGTTGTAATGAAATCGAGAACTTCCTGAGCATGGCCGTCGGCCTTGAGCTTGCGCCATTCCTGACGCAGGGCGCCCATCTTGTCGATGACAAAAGTGCTGCGTTCGATGCCGCGCACCTGTTTGCCATACATGTTTTTTTCCTTCATCACACCAAACAGTTTGCAGACGGTTTCGTCGGTGTCGGAAAGCAGTTCAAAGGGGAGCGTGAATTTTTCCTTGAAATTTTCATGAGACTTCATGCTGTCTCGCGAAATACCGACGATCATGCAGTTGGCCTGCTGAAACTGTTCATACAGGTCGCGAAACTGCACGGCCTCGGTGGTGCAACCCGGGGTGTCATCCTTGGGGTAAAAGAAGATGATCACGTGTTTGCCCAGCGCCTGGGAAAGGGTGAAGGTGCCGCCACCGGTGGCGGGCAGAGAGAATTCGTTAATCAGGGTGTCTGACATGGTTTAACTTTCGTTCGCGAGGTGCGTTGTTGGCATGCGTTATTATGTCAGAAACAAAATGCTGTGTTACTAAATTACGCATGTTTGTATTAAAAGATGTTGCGCACGGTTGCGGCCGGCGTTTTTGGCCTGATACAGCGCGGCATCTGCGCTTTTGAGCAGTTGATCAGTATTGGTTTTTGCAGCGGCGTCCAGCGTGCTGGCGCCGATGCTGATGGTCACATGGTCGGCGATTTCGGACTGGCTATGCGGGATATTCAGCGTGTTGATCGCCTGCAGCAGCGTTTTTGCCACGGACAGGCTGCCTTCTATCCCGCAATCGGGCAGGATGACGGCAAACTCTTCGCCGCCGTAGCGGGTTACGATGTCGGAGGGACGATGCAGTTGCGACTTGATTGTGTTCACCACACTGATCAGTACCTGGTCGCCGGCCGGGTGGCCATAGGTGTCGTTGTAGTTTTTGAAGTAATCGATATCCAGCATAAGCAGAGATAAGGGGGATTTCACGCGTTGTGCATGGCGGAATTCGGCCTGAAGGCGCTCATCAAAAGAGCGCCGGTTATATGCGCCGGTCAGGCTGTCGGTCGTCGCATCGAGGCTGAATTGATCGGATTGCAGTTTCAGTACTTTTTCACGCTTGATGAACATGCTGGTGTCGGTGACCTGAATCAGGCAAAAGTGCGCTTCGTTATGTCCCATGAGCGGGGTGAGCGTGATTGATTGATGCAAGCGTGTCCGGGGTTCGGGAGTAAGTGGCAAGGGATAGAGCGGCAAGGGTGCGTGATGCAGCGCGTTGGATAAGACGATGGGTAGCTTGTAAGACAGTGAGTTGCCAAGGGCCGTTTTGAAAGAAGCGCTCAGTCCGGACGAAAACAGTGCGTCAAGCGACTGATTGAGCGCTGTCTCTGTGGAGATGCCGCTGCGTTTTGCTATCCACTGGTTCCATAGTGCTACGCGACCATCAGCATCAATTAAAATCAGCCCCATATTGAGGGTGTCCCAGATGGTTGCGCAGTCAGGATGGGTGGGGTTCGGATTCAAGGGAGCGCAGTTTTTCAGATGCCAGAGATAAAACGATCGATGTGGGCGAGCAGTTTTTGCAGTGAGGAGGTGCTCAGCAGAAAAGCCAGATAACCCTGCGTATGGCGTTTTTCAATAGATAAATTCATGTGCAGCACCATCAACACGGGTTGATCGGTATCCGAGAGGATTTGCTGCAAAATGGCTTCGGAGGTATCAACGGTATACTGCGGCAAGGTGCTGTCCAGCTCGACGCCGAATATATCCGCCATGGCGGACAGGCAGGCATTCAGTACGATGTTGCCCAATTCGCACATGGCTTCCTGTTCGAATTCTGCGATGTCCTCGATGCTGACCTGAGAACCCATCATGTCATGGACGATTTCGAGTGCGCGCTCTTCGGTGAACAGCAGCATGGCCTGCGCATCAAAAGGGCCGCTGAACTGTTGTTTGACCGATCCCAGTCTTGCGCTGCCCAGTGACAGGGTGTCCAGTGTGAGGTCTGCGGAGTTGACAAGTTGTAATCGTGGTACGGTCAGTTTGACTTCGTCTCCGACGATTTCACTCAGGCTGGATGCGGCACGACACGTTCCGATGTTAAAAACCTCGGTGAGTCCATCCATTTGCAGTTCGGAGAGTAGATTCACCTGCCGCTTTCAAAATAGGCCAACGCCTGATCTACGCTTTTTTCTGTGACGGGTTTGGCGACAAAGCGCGCGCCCATTTGGAAAGCACGGCTCTGATGACTTTCCTGTATGTTGGCAGAGAAGATTGCAATACGGGTATTTGGGTACTTGGCCAGTATTTGTTCGGCTGCATCCGTGCCTGGTATGCCGGGCATGTTGATGTCCATGGTGCAGTAGTCGGGTGTGTCGCGATCCACGATTTCCAGCGCCTCGTTGCCGCTGACCGCCTCAGAGAGTATCCATTGCGGATGCTTGGCGAGGACGAAGGCGCGTATCATCATGCGCGAAACGCGGCTGTCATCGACGATAAGCAAAGTTTTGGTCGGCATGCTGTCCCCCTGTCGGGTGTTAAGTAACGCGTTTGATTCTATCCCAGTTCTATTTTTTTTGACACTGCCTTGCTAAGGGCTCGTTCATGAATTATTTGGTCTTACGTTACGGTGTCTTCGGAATGGATGAAAGGCGCGAAGCGCGGTGAATGGTTGTTCCATTTGCAAGCTTTGCAACGCGGCAGACGCCCGAATACACGGCAACCACCGGGCTGAGCTCGCGTTGGGCGCATCCCGGTGTTGCAAGCCGCTTGTTGTGAATGACGCAACTGCACGACTCGCGTCTTGGGCTGCATCCCAAAGCGACCCCCGCGTAACTTCAAGTCATTCATGAACGAGCCCTAAATACAAAGTAACCACTGATTTATTCGTCTTCCCCGCAACAGCGGGGAACCAGTGCCTTGTGTAACTGGATTCCCGCCTACGCGGGAATGACAAAACCGAATAAATCAGTGGTTCCCAAACCCCTGCATGGGTGGGGAAATGGCGTGGTAAAGTTGAGCAAATTGAATACCAGTGCATTTAATTTGGTTATACTGTCGCAACGGTCCATGGTGGGCCGTGTTCATAATCCGAGGAGAACCCATGCGCAACTTGAATCGTCTGATTTTTGCAGTAGTATTTGGATCCGTTGTTTCCACCGCATTTGCAGCTGAAAATATGGTCAACTTCATTTCTCCCAAGGATGGCGCTACGCTGGATGCCATGGCGGAAAACAAGGTGACCTATGAATACACGGTAGTCCCCCCTGGCGATCATACCCATCTTTATGTGGACGGCGAGCAGGTCGCCGTATTACGCGAAGCCCGTGGTTCGCATGCGCTGGAAGCGATGTCACCGGGTAAGCATGAGCTGTGCATCAAGATCGTCAACCATGCGCACGCCCCGATCGGCTTTGATAAATGTATCAATGTCACGGTGAAGTAACTTGATCGACCTGCAAAACCTGGCCTACGCCATTGATCAGATCGTGCATAACTTTGGTGCGGTCGCCGTGACCGGTGGCGCACTGGCCGGCACCTTGCTTGATCAGGCAGAGGTACGGCGCAGGCTGGCCTGGGTCGTGCTGGCAGGATGGGGTTCGCAGATTGCCAGCGGTGTGTTGTTCGGCTTGATCAGCTATTCGTTTTATCATCATTTTCCGGATATATCCGGTATCGCCCAGGGTGCACTGATGGTTAAGGTGAGCTGTGCTGCGGCAGGGTTTTTGCTGGCAGCGGCTTATTTGCGTCGGCTGATTGCCTGGTCTGAGCAATGGACCTGGCGGTTATTGCTGCTGCTTGCGATCACTGCGCTGTCAGGCGCGGCTTTCCTCAGGTGGTTTTCCTAAAACCGGATCATCAGGCGCGCTGAGCATCACGGGGGCATTGCCCCCTTTTTTTTCGTCCGCTGTTCGTGCGTCGATCAGGATGCCTGCACCCGTGATTAGTGGGACGCAGCCGGATATTCGTTCGGGGTGGTACGTATAATCGCCGCACTTAGGGGTCATAATAAAGATACGCTGCTAACCCTTTCAGGTCATATACACTGTTGTCATGGATTGTGTACTGTGGGATGCTTTGCATTTGATGAGTTTGATGTTTTTCTGGCGAGGCAGCGTATTTTTTATAAAAACAGTTGGGATGCATACGGGGTTTTACAATAATATTTTAGGGAGAGAAAAATGATTTTTGATATCAGCACCATACTGAATATTGTCGCCATATTGATCATATTTTATTGTCTGTATCTGGTGGTCTCGCTCAGGCCCAGTATTCCGGGCGGGGTGGTGGGTAAACACTGGAATTTTCTATCCACGCTGGTCCTGTTGTTCAGTCTTGCCTATCTTGCGACGCCTTTCTTCGGGCTGATCCCAATTGAAATCAGACGGGTATTTGTCTCATTCATTTTTCTCGCCGGCGCGGTTTATGTGTTGATCACCGTGCGACTCATTTTCAACATTATTCGCGAGTTAACTGAATAACCGAGGGGAGTTATCATGCTTCCACATCTTGTGTTATTCCGTACTCAAAAGGGCGAGGACGTGCTGCATGGCGATCGGCACGCGATCTCTACCAATCTTCGTCGTGCGTTGCTGACCATAGACGGCAAGACGTCTGTTGCTGAACTTGAAAAAAAAGTGTTCTGGGTCAGCGATGTGAAAGAAGTGCTTGAAGAGTTGTTTGCAGCGGGTTTTGTTCACCATGACTTGTCTGCGGTTCAAACTGCCGAAACCGCTGCACCCGTGCAATCGTTAAAGGTGCAACTGGCAGCTCTCGCCAGAGAGATGCTGGGCAGCAACTCGGAACGCATGATCAAAAAGATGGAAGAGGTCGATGGTTCGCCGGAAGCGCTGGAGCAGGTGTTGCTGGGCTGTAAAAGGACAATAAAATTAACGATCAGTGAAGATCTGGCTGACGTTTTCTGGCAGCGCGGACGAAAAATTATCGGTAAATAGCCGGGACGTTTGTGGTTTTTTCGGGCGCGTCCTGACGGGATTTAGTCTCTGCGGGACGCGCAAATAAACTGCCCTTGAATCGGGCAGCCTGCTTCATTTCTGATCGTCACGTCATGCATATGTTGTATCTGGAACCCTGCGCACAGCAGTACCCGGGTCAGATAGTCCTGCGTGTGGCTGTACCTTCCACTGACGTTCAGACGAAAGCCCTGCTCTTGAGTCACCTCCAGTTTTTCGGTGCTGAAAAGCAGGCAGCCGGCGTTTCGCAGCCTTTGAAAAATCAGTGCACAAACTTCTTCCAGACTGCCCAGATAGATGAAGGTGTCCATGCAGGTGATCAGGTCGTACTGTTCGTTTGATGAGCGCAAAAAGTCCGCGATGGAAGCCTGATGCAGCCGGTGGTAGTGCTGTTTTGCAGCTGATTGTTCAAGCATGGCGAGGGAAAGATCAACGCCTGTCAGCGTGCGCGAACAGGGGCGCAATTCTGCGCCGATCAGCCCAGTGCCGCAACCCAGATCCAATATGTCGAGGCTAAAGGCCGGCAAGTCCAGTGTGGCAAGGTGATCGCGCACCAGCACGGGACCGCAGTATTTCAGCTTTTTCAGCGTCGCATCAAAATTGTTCGCGAACGCGTCGAACGTCTGTTCGATATATGCCGTGCTGCATTGTTCGGGAATGAGCTGGTCACGATAAGCGGCCAGCAAATGTGCGGCAACCGGATTGTCAGTCTCGGCAAGCTGCCAGTTCTCAAGGAGCGTAACGGCGTCGGCCGTTCGTCCCAGTTCGTGATAAGCCTGCCCGCGGACGATCATCGAGGTACTGTTTTCCGGCGATGCCAGTATGCCGCGGTAATTGAAATGCCGCGCGTCCGTGTAGCGTTCCAGTTTCAGACACAGGGCTGACAACAGATAAAATGCGTCCGGGCAAACGGGATCAAGGTTGATTGCGGCAAGGTAGCTGTGTTCGGCGCGCTCACTTTCCTGATTCAATTCATACGCGGCGCCCAGATTGGTCCAGTAAAAGTACTTGCCAGGGTCGATGCTGAGCGCTTTGCTAAATGCGGTTATGCATGCATCAAGCTGTCCCAGTTTTGACGTTACGATGCCCAGGTTGAAATGCCATTCGGCATGGCTGTCATCGAGTGCAATGGCACGTGACAGATGCGTCTGTGCCTCGTCGAAACGCGCCGACTGTTGCAGCAAAAATCCCAGATAGTGGTGTGCACGGGCGTCGTCAGGATCGTTCTGCAGCATCGCCTTGTAGATCGCCTCGGCGGATACCAGATCGCCATCCAGATGTTTGCGCATCGCCTGTGTAAGCAACGAGTCTGCCGGTGTTTGTGCTGTCATTGAATGAATTGAATGTCTTGAAAATCTCGCAGAATACACCGCAACGCATGCTGCGTGTTGCCGAAAAAAACGTGAAAGCAACTATGGGTCCTGACGTGTATTGCCCGGGATCAGAGACGTGTTGTGCACCAGAAATCATCAACATGATCCGAATCGGTGCGTCAAATTGAGATCAGTGTCAATTCAGGGTGCGCGTGGTCTGCCGTAAAATGTTTTTAACATTTTGTTTAATATTGAATTTTTTAAATGTGGATGGAATTTATAGCAGGTCTTTGCGCTGGCCTGAAAGTTGCTTGAGTTAAAGCTGCACAGGTGGCTCACAGAAGTTGCTAGCGGATTTTTGCAGTAGCCGGTGCATTTGAAATTTTACTCACAAGAGGTGTCTATGGGTACTGCCGTCAAACCCGGGTTGGGGAAATACCGCGTCATCGTTATTGCAGTCGCACTGTTTCTGGTTGTCGATCTGGGCGTGCTCATTCTGAATTTTTTTACTTCCTATGAAATCAGTCAGGACGCGATTTCCATCAATATGGCCGGCCGCCAGCGTATGTTGTCACAGCGCATGACCAAGGCGTTGCTGGCGATACAAACGGATTCTTTGCAGGGCACGCCGGTTGATGCGAGCAGGGCGGAGTTGAAAAAAACCGTCACGTTGTTCGACAGTACCTTGAAAGGCTTTAATGTGGGCGGCAGCGTGATGGGCAGCAATGAGCAGCCTGTTGCGCTCAATGCGGTGAGTTCTGCCGAGGGGCTTAAAATCATTGCCGCCTCGGATGCCATCTGGCAACCCTATTATCAGGTGTTGCAACCCTTGCTGAGCAGCAGTGATTTTTTGCCCGAACAACTGGCCGCCGCGGTGTCCTTTGCGCGCGCCAATAATGTGGCGTTATTGGGGCAGATGAATAATCTCACCAATGATCTGGAACAGATTGCGTCTGCCAAAGCGAAACGCCTGCGTCTGGTGCAGACCATCGGTATCGGCTTGGCCTTGCTGAACTTTGGCTTCATCCTGTTTAAGTTCATCCGCAGTCTGCGTCGCAGTGACGAGCTGGTTGAACAGGCGCAGCAGGAAACCGGCGAAATTCTCGCCACCGTTAAGGAAGGGCTGTTTCTGCTGGACGAACAGTTCAGAATCGGTAATCAGTTCTCGACGTCGATGTCGGCGATTTTGCGCCGTGAGATCGCCGCCGGTGCCAGTTTCTTTGAAATACTGGGCGACATATCCTCTCCTGAGACCTTAACTTCCGCCAGGGAGTATGTGTCGCTGCTGTTCGGTAATCGTGTCAAGGAAAGCCTGATCGTCAGTCTCAATCCGTTGAGCGAAGTCGAGGTGCAAATGACGGATAACCGGGGCAATAAGGATGCGCGTTACCTGAGTTTTCAATTCAACCGTGTGTTGCTGAGGAACGAGATTTCTCATCTGCTGGTGACGGTGCAGGATGTGACCGAGCGGGTGCATCTGGTGACCGAACTGGCTATGCTCAAGGGTCAATCCAAGGTTGAGCTGGATTTTCTGGCAAAGATAATCAGCATTGATCGTAACAAGTTACAGCAGTTTTTAGCGCAAATGGAAGCCGGACTGACGCGTATCAACAACGCCTTGCAGCTCGCCTCCGATAACAGCGGCACGGAATATCACGCCATCATCGGCAAGATATTGCGCGAGACGCACACCCTTAAAGGCGATTCTGCTGCGCTGGAGCTGAACAGTTGTGAGAGTTTCACCCATGTTTTCGAGCAGGAGTTGATCCGCATCCGCGAACTGCCCAGGATTCAGGGCAGCGATATGGTCGGCCTGATCGTTAGGCTGGATGAATTTTTTGAACGGATCCATCAGGTTCGCCAGATCATCGCCAGTATCGGGGCGATGCAGCCTGCTACGGTGATCAGCACGACCTCCGCTTCGGAAATGCTGGTCAGGGATATGCGTTCATTGGCGCAACGTATCGCGAGCGATCAGCATAAACAGGTGCAACTGGAGGTGGATATGGCGGCGCTGGATAAACTGCCGGATCACATGGTGAACGAGTTGCGTCAGGTGACTATTCAGTTGTTGCGCAATGCGATCAGCCACGGTATCGAGCTGCCTGATGAACGCATGGCCCGGAACAAGCCCGCTGCGGGTGCCATCAGTCTGGTTTGCAAGGAAACCCAGAAAGATCAGATCGAATGGTGTTTGCGCGATGACGGCCGGGGACTTGATCCCGGACGCATCCGCCAGGCGCTGCTTGCCAGCGGGCGCTATGACGCGGCTCAAGTGGCTGCCATGGATGATCGCAGTGTGGTGATGAAGGTGTTCGACGCCGGTTTTACCACCGTCGACGTGGCACATCGCGATGCGGGGCATGGCATTGGTCTGGATTTGTTGCATGAAAAAATCCGCGCGCTGGGCGGGCGCTTGCATATTAAGACCCGTGTCAATAATTTTACCGAATTCAGCATGCATTTCGCGCTGGGGCATCAGGCAGGCTATGCATAACCCGGGAGCGGCTATGAAACTGATGATCGTCGATGATTCCGGCATTATTCGCAACCGCATTACGCGTCTGGCAGGGACACTGAGCAGTTTGCGCATCGATGTGGTGGGGCAGGCTAAAAACGGTCGGGAAGCAATTGATCTGTTTGCAACTTCGCAGCCCGATATTGTGACCATGGATTTGACCATGCCGGAGATGGATGGCGTTGAATGCACCCGCAGGCTGGTTGACATGTGTCCGGATGTCAGAATTCTGGTGGTGTCGGCGTTAAGCGATAAACCGACCGCGCTCAAGGCGCTCAAGAATGGCGCCAGCGGTTTCCTTTACAAACCTTTTAATGACAGGCAATTAATCGATGCAATTGAGGAACTGGTGAGTTAGTCATGAATAAAATCAGCGAGAATGAAATCAATGTTTTTACCGATGCCATTGGTCATTATTTCCGGCAGATATCGACAGAGCCTGCCATCATCAAGGCAGCCTTCCTTGCCTCTGATGAAGCGCCTCCGCCGTTATATGATTACACCGGCGCGATCAGTCTGTCAGGCGATTATCAGGGCACAATCTATTTTTCCGCACGGCGCATCCTGATCCGCCATCTGCTTATTTCGATGCAGGAGCCGAGTCAGACCGAGCAGGATTTTCTGGATGCGGTCGGCGAAATCGCCAATACGCTGGCCGGGAATGCGCGCCAATATTTCGGCGAATATATGCATATGTCGGTACCGGTTTGTACGACGGGTAAGCTTGCGGAGTCCATCCGCCTGACGCGCACCCATCCCTTTGTGATCATGATCAAGTGGCGCCAGTACCATGCTTCGCTGGTGATTGACATGGAACAGGTGCATTAGCCGCTTGCCTGCTAGAATTCGTCTGCAAGTCTGAGAGGTTTTCTCGGATTCACAGGGAAAGCGGGCATGAAAAATAAACGTACAGGCAGGCGTGAACCTGTCGAAAGCCTGCATACGCGCAGTCTGCACCGGGGGCGTTACGACTTCGCCAAGCTCATTCCGGCCAGTCCTGAACTGGCCGCGTTTGCATTCGCTGATCAAACAATCGACTTTGCCGATCCGGCCGCCGTCAAGGCGCTCAATCGCGCCCTGCTGATCGGCCATTACGGCATCAAGGGTTGGGACATTCCGGAAGGCTACCTGTGTCCGCCGATACCGGGTCGCGCGGATTATCTGCATTACCTGGCCGACTTGTTGGCTGAATGTAATAGCGGTCAAGTGCCGGTCCGTGCACGGGTGCTCGATATCGGCACCGGCGCGAATTGCATCTATCCGCTCATCGGGCACAGCGTATATGGCTGGCAGTTTGTCGGGAGCGATATCGATCCAAAGGCGCTGGCCAATGCGCAACGTATTGTTGATGTGAATCATGGGTTTAGTGCGTCTATCGTGCTGCGTCTGCAAACCGCTCCGGAAGCGATTTTCAAAGGGATTATTCAAGCAGATGAGTCGTTCGATCTCACCTTGTGCAATCCGCCGTTTCACGCCTCGCTCAGCGAGGCACGCGCGGGCACGCAACGAAAATGGCAAAATCTCGGCAAAGGAAACCTTAAAAAACCGCTGCTCAATTTCGGCGGGCAGGGGGCGGAGTTGTGGTGCAAGGGCGGCGAGGAAGCTTTTATCTGCCGCATGATTGCAGAAAGCGTGCAGTATTCGGCTAATTGCCTGTGGTTCACCACGCTGGTGTCGAAGTCGGCTACCTTGCCCGCTGTATATCGCGCCCTCAAGCTAGCGGCCGTTCGGGATTATCGGACGATAGGCATGGCGCAGGGGCAGAAAAAAAGCCGTATCGTGGCCTGGACTTTCCTGGACGAAAATCAGCGTAACGAATGGCGACTGACGCAAACTGTAAATTCAAACAACTAGACCGAAATATCTAGGCCATCTGGCATATTGACCGATCTTCAGTAACGCAGATACTGTGCCACATCAGTCACTTGCCGCGACGCCGGGCGGGGCAGGTTTTTTGTTGCCGGCATATTCAAAGGAGAATAAACATGTCCTTGGTTATTGATCTGAAAGCGACGCTTGAAAAAAACCATGCCAGCTGGCGTGTGAACGAAAACCTTTTGCATCTCACCGTGCCGCCCAAGTACCGGCTGGGTGGAATTTTGGAGAAATTTGTACCGGCAGCGCAAGTCGCTCCGCTAAATTTTAAAGTCTTGCTGGCAGGACCTACCAACAATCCCTTTGTGTTGCAGCGCCGTATTGATCAAGGTTTTCTGCCGGCTGCGGTTAAACCGGGATTGCACGCCGGTTCCACTCAGGGTATCACGGCGGGTGAAGGCGGGGTCATTGCGGGTGGTCCGGCGCCTGCCAGCGTTGACTGGCGCAACCGCTGGGGATGGCCGTGGATTACGACGATACGCGACCAGAATGGCTGCGAGGCATGCTGGGTGTTCGGCGCTGTGGCACTGGTAGAGTCTATGGTGCGCATTGAGCATTGCGTCTGGCCGTGGATCTCGGAAGGCGACGTGCACAAGGGCTTGCACGCCACTTGCTGCCAGTGCGGGAATGCAGAAAATGCGCTCGACTGGATGAAAAACAATGGTGCGGCCGATCCGAAGTGTTACGCCTGGCCGGTCACAGGTTCAGGCTGTAACGCATGCGGAGACCCGACTGGCGGCGCGCCCTATGATGCGGTCGCCTATACGCCCACGCAGGACAGGTCAGGACGTTCCGTCAGAATTCCGGCCTATACCCATGTTGGCAGCATCGCAGATCAAAAAACATGGCTGGACACGGTGGGGCCGCTGGTATGCGGGATTACCGTCTGGACGGACTTCATGTATTACGGTTCCGGTGTTTACCATAAGCAGGCAACCATAGGCGGCCAGCCCAACAAGGTGCTGGGCGGTCATGTCATGCTGGTGGTGGGCTACGATGATACCTTGCATTGCTGGATCGTGAAAAATTCCTGGGGTAGCGGATTCGGGGAGTCGGGCTATGTCAGGATCGGTTACGGCGAAGTCGATATCGACAGCGGCGCGAAGACCGGCCTTGCCGGTGTCAATCCGGATCCCTGGACCAAGCGGCGCATGCACAACGGTGGGATGCTGGAAAGCGGAAACGGCGCGACGCACCGGAATTTTGAGTTGCTGACCACGGGGCCGGGCAGCAAGGTGCAACACTGGTGGCGCGACAACAGTGCTGTCGGCTATCCCTGGCACACAGGCGTAAATTTTGGCAATGACGCCGCCGCCTGTCCAACCTTTATTTCCACCACGTTCAATCGCAATTTTGAATCGGTGCATCTCACCACCGGGCACCGGTTGCATCACTGGTGGTTCGGACAACCATCAGGCCCCTGGCATGACGGCGGCGTTTTCGGCCCTATGGATGCGGCAGGCATACCCGGTTTCATCCAGGGCAACTACGGCGCGCCTGGTAATTTCGAGGTCGTGGTGCGCACCTCGACGGACAGCAAGCTCACGCATTGCTGGCGCGATGGCGGCGGCTGGCATGTCGGCGCGAAGTTCGGCAGTAACGTCGCCTACAGCGGCGCTTCCCTGATCCAGAGCCACTATGGCACACAAGGCAATTTCGAGCTGGTGTGTACACTGACTTCCGGAAAAATGCAGCATTTCTGGCGCGATAACGATCACGGCATGGCATGGAATGCGGGGGTGCAGTTCGGCAGCGGGGTCAGCAGCCCGCCCTGCATGATAGAGGGGTCATACGGGGCTGCCAGTGAAAAATCCGTCGGCAATTTCGAGTTGTGCGTGGCGGCGGGCGGCATCGTGCAGCACTGGTGGCGCAACAATTCGGGCGATCAGTTGTGGCGGCAGAGCGCCACGTTCGGGCACAATGTCTCGTCTGTGGTCAGTCTGGTCGAGGGCAGTTACGGCTTCAATCTGGAAGTCGTCGTGCTGCGCACCGATAACAAGTTGCAGCACTACTGGCGCGATGGCGGCGGATGGCACGAGGGGGTGGTGTTTGGAAGCATCGTCTGAAATTGAACTGCATCCGGGGGCAGAGTATCGCCTTGAGCTTGGAAGCCCGGGCGGCACCGGATACGTCTGGGCGTTCGAGATAATCGGACCCCCGGGCGTGCTTGCCGTTCGCGAGTTGTTGCAGGAATTGCCGCCCGAAACCGGGCGATTGCAGACTTACAGCGTCGAGCATACTTATATTATTGAGGCTAAAAATCCGGGTAAGGCCGAGGTCAGGTTCGTTTTCAAACGACCTTGGGAAACAACACCGCTGCAAGTAAAATCCATACAGGTCACCGTTTTTTCCTGAGCGCCGAATCCTGCATCCTGCATCCTGAATTCTCAATCCTGCTTCTAAAACAGCTCGATATCGCCGCCCACCGGTTTGTTATCGACAGTTTTAAGGTGGCGAATTTCTTCATCCGCAATGGTGTTGATGTGCAACGCGCGTAATCGTTTGACCCGGGCTTTTCATCGCGGGAAAATGTCGCCGAGAACTTCCAATGCGGTGTTGCGATCTTGGTTCGGGAAATGATCGCGGCAAAAACTGCGCATTCAGACGGGATTGCGCCGTCCCTCTGCTATCATATTGCCATGCTCAATATATCAAACATGACTTTTCTTCAGGGCGGCGCGGCCCTGTTTAATCAGGCGAACTTGCAGGCGTATGCCAATCAGCGCATCGGGCTGGTAGGCAAAAACGGCTGTGGCAAATCCACCCTGTTTCGCCTGATACGCGGTGAACTGATGCCTGAAAGCGGCGAAGTGTCGTTGCAAAGCGGCAAGACGCTGGCTTATGTCGAACAGGAAATCGCCAATTCCGATCAGAATGCGCTGGAATTCGTGCTCGACGGTGACGGGCAGTTGCGCCGTTGCGAAAAGATACTCGCCGGGGATAAACATGACGCGGCGTGGTTTGAGGCACAGCAGCAATTTGAATCCATAGACGGATACGGTGCGCCGTCGCGTGCCGCGCAACTGCTGAACGGGCTGGGATTTGACACGGCCAGCCTTGCGCGCCGGGTGGACAGTTTTTCCGGCGGCTGGCGCATGCGTCTGAATCTGGCGCGCGCCTTGATGCACCGCGCCGATCTGTTGCTGCTGGACGAACCCACCAACCACCTCGATCTGGAAGCCATCCTCTGGCTGGAACAATATCTGGCGCGCTATCCGGGCAGCATCTTGCTGGTTTCGCATGACAGGGAATTTCTCAACGCGACGGTTAACCGCATCGCGCATGTGCACGACTGCGTGATTGACAGCTATGCGGGGGATTACGACGATTTTGAGCGCGCGCGCGCCGAGAAAATCGCGCAGCAGAATCAGGCATTTCAGACCCAGCAGGTAAAAATTGCGCATCTGGAAGATTTCGTGCGGCGTTTTCGCGCCAAGGCCACCAAGGCCAAACAGGCACAGAGCCGTGTCAAGGCGCTGGAGCGGCTGACCCGCATCGCACCGGCGCATGTCACCGACGGACATTTCGAGCTGGAAATCGAAGCGCCCGAGCGCAGTCCGGATCTCTTGATGCGTCTGGATAACATGGGTTTTGCCTATGGCGAGAAACAGTTGTTTAAAAACATGAGCATGGTATTACGTGCGGGCGCACGCATCGCACTGCTGGGGCCCAACGGCGCGGGCAAGTCCACGCTGATCAAGCTGCTGGTCGGCGAATTGTCGCCCACCACAGGCCGCCTGGAAGTCACGCCCGATATCCGCATCGGTTATTTCGCACAGCATCAGCTGGAAAATCTCGACAGTAACGCCACCCCCTTGCAGCATCTGGAACGCATTGCCCCCAAGGAAACGACGCTCGCGCTGCGCACTTTTCTGGGGCGTTTCGGGCTTGCCGGTAACAGCGAAGATCGCCCGGTTGAAAGTTTTTCCGGCGGTGAAAAAAGCCGTCTTGCGCTGGCGCTGCTGGCCTGGCAGAAACCACACCTTTTGCTGCTGGACGAGCCCACCAACCACCTCGATCTGGATATGCGCGATGCGCTCACCATCGCACTGGAAGAATACACGGGCGCCGTCATGATCGTCTCGCATGACCGCAGTCTGATCCGCGCGGTGGCCGACGAGCTGTGGCTGGTGGCGGACGGCGAGGCGCGTCTGTTTGACGGCGATCTTGAGGATTACAAGGAATGGATAGAGGCGCGCCGCCCAAGTGTGGCAGTGCAGGCTAAACCTGTAAAACCGGTTCAGGCGGTGATATCCAAGCCGAACAAGAAGGCGCTGCAATCGAAGCGTAATAAGCTGGAAATCGAATTGAACAAAGCGCAGGCTGAACTGACCGAGGTCAACGCTAAACTGGGCGATCCGGCGACTTATAGCCAGTGCAGCAACGATTTTATCGCTGAGCTCAATGCCCGGCGCGGTAGCGTGCAAGACAGGGTCGATGAACTGGAAGAGGCGTGGCTTGAACTGGAAATGGCGCTGGAAGCGTAAACTATCGCCGGTGGCAGACCGGCAGCTGGTTGCTTTTTCTTGCATCGCCAAGAAAAAGCAACCAAAAAGAAGGCGACCCCGGTTTGCCGCGCCTTTGGCGTTCCCTCGATAGTTTGCAAACAAACGGGGCTGCGCAACTCGCCCTAGCTGGCCGCACACCTCGCGCCCCGCTGCGGAACTCAAACAGTGCTCGCCTAATACCACCGTTGTTTGCGAACCATCTTCGGCGGCGCACAGGGGGATGTGGTTCATGGTAATAGGTGATAAGATTGAATTTTTTATATTCTAGTTATGAGCTAAATATATGATTTTTTAGGGGGATCGATTATGCATACGTGCAGAAAATGTAAAACCAGAATAGCTGATGGTAGGAAATATTGCGCTGTCCATTACAAAGAAGCTATGGCTCAGTATCATCGGGATATTAAGCAACATGAGAATGATCTCTCAGAATGGAAAAACTCTTCTGCAGATGTGCGTAGTAGTGCCGATGATATGGCTGAAACCGCTACAACAGGACTTTATGCTGCGGGAGTTGGAGCTGTGGTGGGAGTTGTTGGATGGATTATGCTTTATGACTCAAAGCATATAGATGCGCTGTATGGATTATTGCTTGTATTTACTTGTATTATTGTTTTTGCATTTGTTCCGGTTGTTCGAGTACTGATGGGGCGTATTGCTCGAACAGTTGTGAAGGCAGTAACTTATTTTGTGGTATTCGCAGTTCTAACTTGGTTGTTGTCTTTAGTAAGTAAAATCGTATCTACAAACGCCTCAATGCTATATTACGGTGAAATTTTCATAGCACTAATTTTTTCTATAATCAAAGAATTAATGGGTGGGCATCATGCGAGTGCAGCCCCGACAAGACCGACTGAACCAAGCCATTGATAGAAATGACTGATGTTTTTATGAAAAATTAAGGTAGATCATGGAATATTTTATTTTGATGTTTGTAATGGGATCGATTTTAATTTTTTTGAAGGTTATTTCAGTAGGCCACACATTTTTTCAAGCAGGTTTATTGGTTATTTGGGTGTTTTTTGTTTGGAAGCTTTATCCGAATTTATTAAGTCGGTCTGATAAATGGCGATCAGGGGCAGCATTGCTTTTTATAAATCGAGTTATTGTTGCAATTGTTGCAGGTTATGTTTTTTTTGTGGTCGTGTATGGAAAATAGATCGGCTGCATATCTGTATATTCTCACTTTTTTAGTGCTGTGGCTTTAAAAAGGAGTTTATGTTTCAATTCAATCAAGGTGATTTGGATGCGCTTTGTGGTATTTACAGTCTGGTAAATGCAGAGCGCCTAATTAATGATTCTTCTGAAGAAGAATCAAAACGGTTATTTAATTCAATCATTCAATATCTTGATAAACAAGGTGAGCTTGCATCGATATTGGCTGTTGGCACTATACGAAAACATATCAAATTGATCCTTAAGGAAGTATTAGCTGACCGTATACCCTATCGAGAGTTACGTTTTGACGGTGTTAAAAATCCTGATCTAGGCAAATTTTGGGAAGGAATGACGGATTTTCTTGGTTCAGGTGCAAGTAACGTCATTCTTCTTGGATTGTCTGGAAAATATGAACACTGGACTGTGGTTAAGACAATCAGTGATAATCAAATGCAGCTCTTTGATTCAGATGGCCTTCATAAGTTGAACAGGAGTGGTTGTACAACTTCATCCGAAAAAGGTAGTCGCCACCATATTTTATGGCCAGCGCAAACATTTTTTTTGGGGAAGGCGCAAAACTAATTTCAATGACTTTCTCGTAGTGAGACCACATTCTCAATACCTTGACTATATGCGGTTCTTCCAGAACCTGATAGACGAGGCGGTGCTGAATATTGATTCTGCGTGAATAGGCTCCGGCCAGATCACCTGTAAGTTTTTCATAGGGTGGTGGATTCTGAAAAGGATTTTCTTTTAGAACAGTCAATAAAGTCAGCGCTTTCTCTTTTAGGCCCGCAGAGGCCAGTTTGGGTGCATCCTTTTGGGCTGCTTTGGTGTAAATCAGTTGCCAGGTCACCAGTTCAATTCCTCGAAGCACGCATCTGCGGGGGCGGCCATTCCCTCACGGATAGCTTCGCGCATACCGGGAATTGAAAGCAAATAGACGGTTTCCTGTATGGATGACCAGTCCTCCGCCGAAACCAGAACGGCGTTATGGCGTTTTCCCGTGATAATCAGGGGTTCATGGCTAGTCGCTGTATCGTCAATCAGGCGGTAAAGATTCGCACGGGCTTCGCTTGCGGTCATCGTTTGCATCATACATTACCTACTTTAAGAATGGATTTAGCGTACGTTATTACGTATTGGTTGGCAAGTGTTATTTGTGTGTGGGCTGTTTGCGATATTTTTGGGATTGAAAAAACAAGCGGTATCGCCTTTGTCATTGTCATGCCGATGTGGTTTAATCGCGCTCATGAAATTTCCCTTTAAAACTGTAGCCGTCATCGGCAAGCACAAGTCGCTGGACGTCGCCGCGCCCCTGCTGCGTCTGGCAGAGTTTTTGTCTGCCCGCGGCTTGCAGGTGGTGGTGGATGAGCTGAGCACTGAACACCTGAAAGATTGTCCGTATCCTGCAATGGGCCTGCCTGAAATGGCGGCTATCGCGGATCTGGCGGTGGTGATCGGCGGCGATGGCACGATGCTCAATATTGCGCGCACCTTTTCGCTGCATCATGTGCCGCTGATCGGGGTAAATCAGGGGCGGCTCGGGTTTCTGACCGATCTCACGCTGGAAAATATGCTGGACACCATCTCAGCGATGCTGGAGGGGCAGTATCTCACCGAGCGTCGTTTGTTGCTGTCCGCGCGCGTGATGCGCGGTGAACAGGAAGTATTCAGCGGTCTTGCGTTCAACGAAGTGGTGGTGCATCGCAGTCAGATCAGCAATATGGTCGAATTCGAGGTGCGCATCGATGGCGAATATCTGTACAACCAGCGTGCGGATGGTCTGATCGTCGCGACGCCAACCGGTTCGACCGCGTATGCGATGTCGGCGGGCGGTCCGATTCTGCACCCGAGTCTGGATGTGCTGGAACTGGTGCCGATCTGCCCGCATACGCTGAGCAACCGGCCGATTGTGGTGCAGGCGTCTTCCGTGCTGGAGATTCTGATGCATCGCACCGACGACATAAAGGTGCGTCTGGACAGCCATACCAGTTTCGACATGCATATGCATGACAGAATCGTCGTCACCCGTCACCCGGATGATGTCTGTTTGCTGCATCCGGTGGGGCACAGCTATTATCATACGCTGCGCGAAAAACTGCTCTGGAATCAATCTCTGTAATGCTGAAATTTCTGAGTATCCGCGATTTTGTCATCGTGTCGAAGCTGGAGCTGGAGTTCAGTGGCGGATTCACCGCGCTGACCGGGGAGACCGGCGCCGGAAAATCCATTCTGATCGACGCGCTGTTGCTGGCGCTGGGTGAGCGCGGAGATGCGAGCATGGTGCGCAACGGCTGCGAGCGGGCGGAAATTACCGCCGAGTTCGATATCGGCGCCATGCCGGTGTTGCAGGGCTGGCTGGCAGCGCAGGAGCTGGCGGGCGACGAGGGTGTCTGCCTGATGCGGCGTCTGCTGGAGGCGGGCGGACGGTCGCGCGGTTTTATCAACGGGCGCAGCGCGACCTTGCAGCAGATGCGCGAGGCGGGCGAGCAGTTGCTGAACATCCACGGTCAGCATGCGCATCAAACCCTGCTGCAATCGGACGAACAGCGCTTTTTGCTGGATGGCTACGGCCGGTTGCAGGATAGCGCAGCCGAGGTGGCGCGACTTTATCGCGACTGGCAAGCGTTGAAAAACCGCCGGATTGCCCTGAGCGAAAACTCCCAGGCCGCCGCTGCCGAGCGTGAATTGTTGTCGTTCCAGCGCGCTGAGCTGGAGTCGCTGGCCTTCAACGGTGCGGACTGGGACGTGTTGCAGGCCGACTACGCGCGTCTGGCGCATGCAGCCAGCCTGCTTGACACCGCGGCATTCGGGATCGAAATGTTGTCGGACGCGGATACCGCCTGCCTGAGCCAAGTCAATGCGCTGATGGCGCGGCTGCGTGACGGTCTGGTGCATGATACGACTCTTGGCGAGCCCTTGCAGTTGCTCGAATCGGCGCAGGCGGAATTGCAGGAGGCGGTCTACAGCCTGCGCCATTATCAGCAGCGACTGGACACGGATCCGCAGCAGCTGCTTGAAAAAGAACAGAAAATTCAGGCTGTGATGGATATGGCACGTAAGTATCGTGTGCCGCCTGAACGTCTGGACGAGGTGCTGCAAGGAGTGGTCGCGCGTCTGGCGGAACTGGGCGGAGACATCGACCTGGAACAACTGATACAACATGAGCAAGCTGCACGGCAGGCCTACAGGGACGTTGCCGGACAGCTGAGCGCAGCACGCGGGCTGTCGGCTGAGAAGCTGTCGCAACAAATTACGCAGGCGATGCAGACACTGGCGATGCAGGGGGGCAGTTTTGCCGTGGTGTTGCTGCCGTTGCCCGAGGGGAATGCATATGGCCTGGAGACGGTAGAGTTTCAGGTTGCTGCGAATCCGGGGACCCCGACACGTAGTATGGCCAAAGTTGCATCGGGCGGTGAATTATCCCGTATCAGTCTGGCGATTCAGGTTGCCACCAGTCAGATTGCCAGCGTGCCGACACTGATTTTCGACGAAGTGGATAGTGGTATCGGCGGGCGGGTGGCGGAGATCGTGGGGTTGTTGCTCAAGCAACTGGGCCGGGACTATCAGGTGTTGTGCGTCACCCATCTGCCTCAGGTGGCGGCCATGGCCGATAGTCAGTGGCAGGTCAGCAAGGCGGTTGAGGCCGGGGTTACGCTGAGTCATATCGAGGTGCTGGATGACGCACAGCGTATCGAGGAAATTGCCCGCATGCTGGGCGGCGTGGTGATTACCGAGACCACGCGGCAACATGCGGCAGAGATGTTAGGTTTGGCTGCTTGAGGTATCATGCGATTTGATATGAAACTCGCGCAAGCGTTCGTTTGCTTCCTCTCCCGCCGGGAGAGGGTTGAGGTGAGGGAGCCGGCATGGCGAGTTTTATCATCAGTGGTGGCATTGCCCGTTTGACGTTGTAAAAATTAAGAGACTGGAAACCATGCGCTTTAAAATAATTCTGCTTTCCCTGACGCTGGCATCCTGCGGCAGCTATTCCTTATCTTTGCCTTCGGCCTATAAAATGGATATCCGGCAGGGCAATTATGTGACGGCAGACATGCGCGATAAGCTGAAAGTCGGCATGTCGCAGGCACAAGTCAAATTTGTGATGGGCACCCCGATGATTATGGATGTGTTTCACGCCAATCGTTGGGATTATGTGTACCGCCTGGAGCAGGGTCATAAGCTGGTCGAAGCGCAGCGTCTGACGCTGTATTTTGATGGCGACAGGCTGTCGCGTATCGATGATGGCGCATTGCATCTGAAAGCGGATACGGCAGCGGCGCAAGCCAACTGAGCGTGTGCACTCATTTTAATGGAATCAACAATGAGCAAAATTAAAATCGCCATCGCCGGCAGCAGCGGACGCATGGGCCGCATACTGCTGGAAAGTGTGGCAAAGGCCGATGACCTGGTGTTGCATGCTGCGCTGGAACACGCCGGCAGTCCGATGCTGGGTCGTGACGCCGGGGAATTTTTCGGCGCCGCCTGTGGCGTGAAAATCAGTTCGGATATGCAAAGCGCTTTGCAGGGCGCCGATGTGCTGATCGATTTTACGCGTCCGGAAGGCACGTTGCAGCATCTGGAAGTCTGCCGCAAGCTTAACGTTGCCATGGTGATCGGCACCACGGGTTTTAGCGCGCAGCAGAAAGCGCTGCTGGGCGCAGCGGCACAGGATGTCGGTATTGTGTTCGCGCCGAATATGAGCGTGGGCGTCAATCTGCTGTTCAAGCTGCTGGAAACCGCCTCGCGCGTGTTGTCTGAAGGCTATGACATCGAAATCATCGAGGCGCATCATCGTCACAAGGTGGATGCCCCCTCCGGCACCGCGCTGGGTCTGGGTGAGGTAGTGGCGCGCACACTGGGCCGCGATCTGGCTGAGTGCGCGGTGTACGGGCGTGAAGGCGTGACCGGCGAGCGAGATCCCTCCACCATCGGTTTTGCCACCGTGCGCGGCGGCGATATTGTCGGCGACCATACTGTATTGTTTGCCGGTATCGGCGAGCGCATCGAAATCACGCACAAAGCCAGCAGTCGTGCGACTTTTGCGCTGGGTGCGCTGCGCGCTGCGCGTTTTCTGAAGACGAATCCGGCAGGCATGTACGACATGCAGGATGTCTTGTCACTCAAATAGGATGACCGACCGGGCAGGCATACGCCTGCCCGTCATCTCCCTTTCTTCTGCTTTTTCTGCACCGAATTTCAACGTGCCAGGTAAATTTAAATTACCCGGCGCGCTTTTACGTCTGCTGCTGATGGGCAGAACGATGCGCGTATATTAAAAATAAGGCTATGTCACAGTTACTTATTGGTGTTACGTAACATCATGAATTTATGTGTTATTTGTAGGGTGGAAAAAGCGTAGCGTTTCCACCGAAAAGCAATGGTGCGTGGTGGATACGCGCTTGCGCTTTATCCACCCTACCCGATGTTCAACAATTAATTGTGACATAGCCAAAAATAATGATGAGATGATGGAATAATTTTAATACTGATATCGTCTTCCATAGTGGCGGTGCAATGTTTAGCTTCGTGAGCGGTGAGAACCGGCTCTACTGGTTTTATTGTAGAAGCAATGATATCAATGTATCGTGTGGTTTTATTTGAAAGCTTTTGCACAACGGACCAAATTCCAGTATTGTTTGCAAGGCCATAGTCTGGAATTTGGCTCATTCAACTTGAAGGGGAGATGCTTGATGAACAGGGAAATAAATTTGGATCGCCGTACTACGCTGAAAGCGGGTGGCGGTATGGGGTTGCTGGCTTTGTTTGGCAGCCTGGGTTTGCTCAAGCCGGGTATGGCGATGGCGGAGGTGGATAAAAAAGCGTTTGCCGCCAAGACCATGGATGAAGCGCTCAGCGCGATGGGGGTGATCCTTCCCGGCAGCAGCGATTTGATTCAGCTGAACGTGCCTGAAATCGCCGAGAACGGGGCGATCGTACCGGTGGTGGTATCCAGCACGTTAGTCAATGTGGAGCAGATTTCCATTCTGGCCGATCAGAATCCGAATCCGCTGGCGGCTAACTTCACCTTTCCGGAAGGCACGGAAGGCATGGTCACGACCCGGATCAAAATGGCTAAAACATCCCACGTCATCGCGCTGGTCAAGGCGGATGGCAAGTTTTACAAGGTCATGAAAGAAGTCAAAGTGACCGCCGGCGGCTGTGGTGGTTAAGAGCATACATCTCACTAACTTGATTTAAGGACATGAAATAATGGGCAATCCTATGAAAATACGCGCCTCTGTGAAAGACGGCGTGACGGAAGTTAAAATTTTGATGCAACATGCGATGGAGACCGGCTTGCGTAAGGAAGCGGACGGTACCGTGGTGCCGGCCTGGTATATCACGGATGTAAAAGCGCTGCATAAGGAAAAGGTCGTGTTGCTGGCGCAGTTTGGACAATCGGTATCGAAAAACCCATACCTGTCGTTTCGTTTCAAGGGCGGTGTAGTGGGCGATAAGGTTACCATCAGCTGGGTGGATAATACTAACGATACGCGCACTGATACAGCTGAAATCACAGCATAGTAATCTGAACTGCTTGAGTGATTGTTAAGCGCAATTTTTCCTAGGGGGACTATAAGATGAACATCAGTAAGGTAGATAAAACAATTCTGTTGTTGGCGCTTGCAGCAAGTTATTCCGCTGTGGCGGTCGCTGAAACAGATTCCGAACGGATTGCACAATATCGTGAAATGATCAGCGAAGGCAATCCGGCTGACTTTGATGAGATGCGCGGCGCGGAATTATGGAAAAAAGTGGCGGGACCCAAGCAGGCGAGCCTGGAGAAATGCGATCTGGGCAAGGGTGCGGGTGTGGTCAAGGGGGTTTATGCCGAATTGCCGCGCTATTTCAAAGATACCAAGAAGGTGCAGGACCTGGAGTCGCGTTTGTTGACGTGTATTTCAACGTTACAGGGGATACCTGAAGAAGAGGCTGCGGCTCATCCTTTCAGTACCTCGAAAACGCCGTCCGATCTGACTTCGTTGGCTTCTTATATTGTGGGCCAGTCCAAGGGTGTCAAGATGGCAGTGTCGGTGAAGGATCCGCATGTCAAGGAGGCGTATGAAATCGGTAAGCGCATGTTCAACTACCGTGCCGGCCCTTATGATTTCGCCTGTTCAACCTGTCATGCAACCAGTCATGTGCGCATCCGCATGCAGGATTTGCCGAACTTCAACGACAAGAAGGACGCGCAAGCAGCCTATACCAGCTGGCCGGCCTACCGCGTATCCGAGGGGCTGAATCGTTCCTTTCAGTGGCGTCTGAATGACTGCTTCCGCCAGCAACGTTTCCCTGAGCCGAAGTTTGCATCAGAAGCGACCATCGATCTGACTACGTTCCTTGCGGTCAGCGCAAATGGTGCGCCTTATGCAGGCCCGGGTCTTAAACGCTAGGAGATGACAAACATGAATGCAAAATTGATTTTTGGAGTAGCCGCTACGCTGGCGATCATCGCCGTTCCCGCTCAGGCCGGTCAGGCAAAAGAGAGCCTGGATGCCAAGACGGCGGCGATTTTCAAACGCGACTTTCAGGATAAAGGAATTGCCAAGGTTGATCGCGTCAATCAGGACGAGTTGCAGGCCACCTGCAGCAAGTATCTCAATGATTTGCCTGCAAAACTGAAACTCAAGATAGAAGAAGGTCAGGCGGCGAGTATCAAGCTGCCAGCCGACGGCAAATACATGGGTGACTGGAAGGCAGGTGAGACGCTGGCGCAGAGCGGCAAGGGCATGACCTGGAGCGACAAGGCAGGCGAGCCTGCGGGCGGCAACTGCTACAACTGCCACCAGTTGTCAGCCAAGGAAATCGCCTATGGCACCATCGGCCCCAGCCTGCTGAATTTCGGCAAGCATCGCGGTAATGGCGAGGATATGCAGCGTTATGTGTATAGCCATATTTACAATGAGAAAGCGTACAGTGCCTGTGCCAATATGCCGCGATTTGGCTACAAGGGCATTTTGACCGAAGCGCAAATCAAGGATCTGGTGGCTTTGCTGCTGGATCCTGAATCTCCCGTCAATAAGTAGCATGGTGTTAACTGCCTCCCTTTTTGGGGGGCAGTGTTTTTATCATTTTGTAATGTCAATTGCATACGGCTTGTATAGGGTTTTCAGGCCATCTAATTTTGCTTTAATGTTAAGGAAGTCTTCATGGATATGAATCGCCGCGAGTTTCTTCAGTTACTGGCCATGGCTTCGGCCGGCGGTTTTCTGTTGAATAACAGTGAAAGTTATGCTGCAAGCGATGCGCAGCGCTTGTACAACTTACCCAGTCGCGGCAATGTCAGTTTGCTGCATATTACCGATTGCCATGCGCAGCTGAATCCCATGTACTTTCGCGAACCGGAAATCAATCTGGGTATCGGGTCGATGAGCGGCAAGCCGCCACATCTGGTGGGCAACGCCTGGCTCAAACATTTCGGCGTCAAGCCCGGCACGGCAGAGGCATATGCCTATACCGCTCTTAACTTTACCGAGGCTGCACGCAGCTATGGCAAAGTGGGCGGTTTTGCCCATCTGGCGACACTGGTCAAGCAGATCCGCGCGCAGCGGCCCGGCGCCTTGCTGCTGGATGGCGGTGATACCTGGCAGGGCACCGGTCAGGCGATGTGGAGCAAGGGTCAGGATATGGTCGATGCCACGCTGGAGCTGGGCGTAGACGTGATGACCATGCACTGGGAATGCACCTATGGCGCGCAGCGCATCAAGGAAATCGAGGAAGGTCCGTTCAAGGGGCGCATGGATATCATCGCACAGAACGTCAAGACTACCGATTTCGGCGATCAGGTGTTCAAGCCTTATGTGATCAAGGAGATCAACGGCGTACAGGTGGCGATTATTGGCCAGGCTTTCCCGTATAGCACCATCGCCAATCCGCGCTATTTTGTACCCGACTGGTCGTATGGCATTCAGGAAGAAAACATGCAGCGCACCATAGACGAGGTGCGCAAGAAGGGCGCCGTGGTCGTGGTACTGCTGTCGCACAACGGCATGGACGTGGACCTCAAGCTGGCTTCCCGCGTCACGGGGCTTGATGCGATACTGGGCGGACATACCCATGACGGTATTCCCAAACCGATTCCCGTCAAGAACAGCGGCGGCACCACGCTGGTGACCAATGCCGGCTCCAACGGTAAATTCCTGGGTGTGCTGGATTTTGAGGTGAAAGCCGGTAAAGTGGTGAATTTCCACTACAAACTGTTGCCGGTGTTTGCCAACCTGCTGGCCGCTGATAAAAGTATGGAGGCATTGATGGCGAAACATCGTGCGCCTTATGAGTCAAAGCTCTCCGAGAAGCTGGCGACCACCGAAGGTCTGCTGTATCGGCGCGGCAATTTTAACGGCAGTTTCGATCAGGTGATACTGGATGCGCTGATGAAGGAAAAGGATGCGGAAATCGCCTTCTCGCCCGGTTTTAGGTGGGGTACGTCGCTGTTGCCGGGATCGGCTATTACCATGGACGATCTGCTGATTCAGACGGCCATCACCTATCCGACCACGACGCTGACCGAGATGACCGGCGAGCAGATCAAGGGTGTTCTGGAAGACGTATGCGACAACCTGTTCAATCCCGACCCGTATTATCAGCAGGGTGGCGACATGGTGCGCGTAGGTGGACTGCAGTATACCTGCGAGCCGGGTGCATTGATGGGTAAACGTATCCAGGACATGACGCTGAACGGCAAGCTGATCGATGCGGCAAAGACCTATAAGGTGGCCGGCTGGGCGCCTGTCTCGGAAGCTGCGCGGGACAAGGGCGGCGAGGCGATTTGGGATCTGGTTGCGCGCCACATACGCAGCGAGAAAGTCATTAAAACGACGCTGCCCAATATGCCTAAGCTCAAGGGCGTGGCAGGCAATCCCGGCATGATTTGAAATTAACTTAAAGGAAGAAATATGAAATCGTTACGTCTCGTTTTTGCGTTGTTGCTGGCGCTGGTATTCCAACCCGCTTTCGCAGCCACGGATAAAGTTGCAGCTACGGATAAACAAGGTATCGGCTATACCAATGTCAAGTTGCAGATCGCACGGATTCAGGTGCAGGACAGCGTCAGCTTCGATGATGCGGTGGAGTCGCTCAAGTTGCGCGCCAATCAGCATAACCTGAAGTTTGTCGGTGTCAGCCAGATCTACAAGGAAATCGCCGCGCTGACCGGAAAACCAGCAAAGCGCATGGAGATATTCAGTTTTTGTGACGGTCTGACCGCCAACAAGATGCTGCAGGCGGATCCGATGATGATCGCTTTTATGCCTTGCCGTATTGCGCTACTGGAAGATAAGGATGGCAAGCGCTGGGTCATTTCGATGATGATGGATCTCAAGCTGATTGCGGCGATGCCGAAAGAGTCGCGCGAGAGTGCCGAAGGCGTGATGGCCTCCATGAAGGACATGATGGTTGCGGCCAGCAAGGGCGATCTCTGAGTCGGTAAAGCAAAAAACCCCCTGTAAGCTGGCAGCCTGCCGGACTTTCTTTCAGCGATGAAATCAGTCTTGCAGGCTGTTTGCCTGTAAAGCAGGCAGGCGGTGTATAATTTGCGTGCGTTTTATATGCGCAAGAAGCGGGTGGTTCAATTCAAATGATGAATATCACCGATGCAAATGCTGTATAACATGGCATGCAAGAGGGATGCACTGGTGTGCGCCCTTTAATTTTTACGCTATGGCGCGCAAGGTGCAGCGCCTAATTTTCAACATCATTGATGATCAAAAAATTTCTCAAACGTGTTTTTCGTCGCTCGGCAAAAGCTAAAAAAGTCGGCAATGCACAAGTAATTCCGTATGCCTTGCATGGCGTCTCGCGTGAACAAATCAGCTACGGTGCAAAACGCGTGACGGATGGCCTGCAGGCGGCAGGTTTTCAGGCTTATGTCGTAGGTGGTGCGGTACGCGACCTGCTGCTGGAAAAAAAGCCCAAGGATTTCGATGTGGCCACCGATGCGACCCCGGAAGAGGTGAAGCGCGTGTTCAGGCGTTCGCGCATTATCGGCAGACGTTTTCGTCTGGTGCACGTGATGTTTGGTGAGGAACTGGTCGAAGTGGCTACTTTTCGGTGCATGATCGAAACAGAAGACGCACAGACCGATGAACACGGGCGGCTGCTGCGCGACAATGAGTTCGGCGATCAGGAGCAGGATGCGGCGCGCCGCGATTTTACCGCGAACGCCTTGTTCTATGATCCGACTACTCAGGAAATTTTCGACTATCATCGAGGGTTTGCGGATACCCGGGATGGCGTGCTGCGCATCATCGGCGATCCGCTGATAAGATACCGGGAAGACCCGGTGCGTATGTTGCGCGCGGTACGACTGTCGGCCAAGCTGGGTATCAATCTTGATCCTGCCACGGCAGCGCCGATCGCCCAGATGAAATCCCTGCTGGACAATGTGCCTGAGGCGCGCATGCTGGACGAAGTGCTGAAAATGCTGTTATCGGGGCATTCGGTTGAGTGCATACAACAGTTGCGCAAGATGGATCTGCATCACGGCTTGCTGCCGCTGCTGGATGTGATCATGGAGCAGCCGATGGGCGAAAAGTTCATCATGCTGGCGCTGAAGAACACCGATGAACGTCTTGGTCAGGATAAATCCGTATCCCCCGCCTTTCTGTTTGCAGCCCTGCTCTGGCATGAGGTGCGATCGGACTGGAATCAGCGGGTGGCAGCGGGGGAGCGCCCGGTGGGTGCGATGCATACGGCGATGGATGAAGTGCTGGCCCGTCAGAAGATAAAACTGGCGATTCCGCACCGGCATGACGCGGTGATGAAGGAAATCTGGTTGCTGCAGCAGCGTTTTGAGCAGCGTTCCGGCCAGCGTCCCTATCGGATGCTGGAGCAACCGCGTTTCAGAGCGGCGTTCGATTTTCTGTTATTGCGTTGTGCCAGCAATGAAGTGGATAACGAAGTCGGCCTGTGGTGGGATGAATTCCAGGATGCCTCGGAAGTGCGTCGGCAGGAGATGTTGCAGCCTGAAGGGGTGGCAACGGCCAAAAAGCGTCGTCGCAAACCGCGTAAGAAGCCGGGCGAGGCAATGTCTGCCAATCAGGTTGCCGAGTGACGCAATATGTAAGTTACATCGGCCTGGGCAGCAATCTGGGTGAATCGGTTGCACAGTTGCGCCAGGCGCTGATCGATCTTGATCAGTTGCCCGGTACGCGTGTGCTGTCACAATCCTCTTTTTATCGCAGCGCGCCTGTTGGCTTTCTGGATCAGCCGGACTTCGTCAATGCGGCGGCCAAACTGTCGACGAGCTTAACGCCGCAACAACTGCTCGCCGAATTGTTGAAGATAGAGCGTCGCTACGGGCGGGAGCGCACCTTCGCCAATGCGCCGCGCACGCTGGATCTGGATGTGCTGCTGTATGGTGAGTTGCATATCGACGAGTCGGCGCTGACGGTGCCGCATCCGCAGATGCATAAACGGGCATTTGTACTGCAACCTTTGCTGGAAATTGCGCCGGATTGTGTGATTCCGGCAATCGGTTCGGCCAGGCAGGCCATGCAGGGTTGTCTGGATCAGGTTCTGGAAAAACTGTAGCATGGCAGCAGCAAGCCGGTGTCGTGACACAATCAGCACGGAGACAACATGCGATCAACATTAAACACACTGCAAGCGATGTACGGCAAGCGCGAAAAGCTCGCCATGCTGACCTGTTATGACGCAAGTTTCGCAGCCATGCTCGACGCACAGGGCGTGGATGTGCTGCTGGTGGGCGATTCGCTGGGCATGGTATTGCAGGGATATGACAGTACTCTGCCGGTCACGCTGGACGACATGGTCTATCACACGGCCTGTGTGGCAAGGGGCTCTGAACGGGCTTTTATCATTGCCGACATGCCGTTCGGCACATCGCAAGTGAGTCCCCAGCAGACATTTGCCAACGCGGCGCGCCTGATGGTCGCAGGTAGCCAGATGGTCAAGATCGAAGGGGGTGGGGAGATGGTCGACACCGTGCGGTTTCTGAGTGCGCGTGGCATACCGGTATGCGCGCACATTGGCCTGACGCCGCAGTCGGTACATCAATTGGGTGGCTACCGGGTGCAGGGCCGAAGTGCGGACGACGCGCAACGGCTGATCGCAGAGGCACAGGCCTTGCAGCAAGCCGGCGCTGCGATGCTGCTGCTGGAGGCTGTGCCCGCCGTTCTTGCAACAGAGATCACCGCAGCACTTTCTGTCCCCACCATCGGAATCGGCGCAGGTGCCGGCTGCTCGGGGCAGGTGCTGGTGCTGCACGACATGCTGGATATCTACCCCGGCAAAAAAGCGCGCTTCGTGAAAAACTATATGCAGGGCGCCTCATCTATTGCCGATGCAGTGAGCCGTTATGTCACCGAAGTAAAGAGCGGCAGCTTCCCTGCGGCTGAACACGGTTTTTAAGGAAGTTCATGCTTTGGATAGCACCGTCTGAAAAAGACCTCGCCAATGATGCCCTTGAAAAACGTCTGTGGAATGCGGCCGACCAGTTTCGCGCCAATTCAGGACTGACGGCGGCGCAGTATTCCGCGCCGGTTCTGGGCCTGATTTTCCTGCTGTTTGCCGAGACCCGCTTTGCCAAGCTGCGCGAGCAACTGGAATCTGCTGGCGCATCTTCCCGTCGTACTATTTCACGCACAGATGAGCCTGCCGCCTACCATGCAGAAGGCGTGATCTTCCTGCCGCAAGCGGCGCGCTTTGATCATTTGCTGAATCTGCCGGAAGGCGCGAATGTCGGGCAGGCCATCAATGACGCGATGGCCGATATTGAAAAGCACAATCCGCAACTGGCAGGCGTGCTGCCGCGCACATACCAGATTTTTACCAGCACCTTGCTCAAGGAGCTGCTGAAGAAAGTCTCCGAGATTCCCGTCAGCCTCGATTTTGACGCCTTCGGTCGCATTTATGAGTATTTCCTCGGCGAATTTGCGCGCAGCGAAGGTTCCAAGGGCGGCGAGTTCTATACGCCCAGTTCTATCGTGCGGCTGCTGGTCGAAGTGATAGCACCGTTCCACGGGCGCATCCTCGATCCCGCCTGCGGCTCCGGCGGCATGTTCGTGCAGAGTGCGCGCTTTGTATCCGAGCATCAGAAAAGTGCTGCCGACGAACTGTTCATCCACGGCGTGGAAAAGACCGACGATACCGGACGTCTGGCGCGCATGAACCTCGCCATTCACGGTCTGGAAGGTGACATCCGCCACGGCGGCTACATCAACAGTTATTACGACGACCCGCACGAGGCCGTCGGTAAATTTGATTTCGTCCTCGCCAATCCGCCGGTCAACGTGAAATGCCGTGGACAAGGACAGGCTGGCCTCGGACGTGGGTGCAGGCCGTCGTTTTCCCTTCGGCGTGCCGCGCACCGACAACGCCAACATGCTGTGGATACAACTGTTTTATTCCAGTCTGAATTCATCGGGCCGTGCCGGATTCGTCATGGCGAATTCAGCAAGTGACGCGCGCAGCAGCGAACAGGAAATCCGCAAACAGTTGATTGAGGCGCGCGCCGTGGACGTGATGGTCGCCGTCGGCCCCAACATGTTTTACACCGTCACGCTACCCTGCACGCTGTGGTTCATGGACAAGGCGAAAGCTTCGCTTCCACCTCGTCCACCCTCACCCCAACCCTCTCCCATCTCCTCTCACTCTGGGAGAGGTCGGGGAGAGGGTGCGCAGCATGGGAGAGGAGGTTATGTATTTCAGGGTTTGGTAGAAGAAGCACAAGCGCTTCGGGTAAAGAATACTCCTGCTGAAGAAGCATTGTGGGAGTTGTTGCGTAATAGAAAATTATCCAATCTGAAGTTCCGTCGTCAACACCAGATAGGCGATTACATCGTTGACTTTTTTTGCGCTGAACATGGACTGGTGATCGAACTGAATGGCTCAGTCCATCAACCTGCAGAAAGGCAAAAGCACGATGCCAAACGAGACAAATATTTGCGCTCACTTGGACATATGGTTCTTCGTTTCGAGAATGCGCAGGTTTTCAACGAAACGGAACAAGTGCTCCAGCAAATCCTCGCCTTTCTCCCCTCTCCCTTTGGGAGAGGGCAAGGTGAGGGTAAACAAAACCGTGAAAACACGGTTCTGTTTATAGACGCCCGCCACATCTACCGGCAGATAGATCGCGCCCACCGCGATTGGTGTGATGCCCAGATCGGCTTCATCGCCAACATCGTGCGCCTGTATCGCAATGAGGCGCCGGACTACACCTTGGGCGGCGAAGAAGCCAAGGCCAAGCTGGTTGAGGTGTTTGGCAATAAGCCTGGCTATGCCGACAGTCCCGGCCTGTGCAAAGCCGCTTCCCTTGCCGAGATTGAAATGCAAGGCTGGAGCCTCAACCCTGGTCGTTATGTTGGTGTAGCCGCAGGCGAAACATTTAGCGACGAAGATTTTAAGGAAAAGCTGGAGGTACTAAACGAAGAGCTGGAAGTGCTGAATGCTGAAGCGCTGGAATTGCAGGCGCTTATCGCGCAAAATGTCGCATCGCTACTGGACTGATTTGAGGAGGAATAGCATGAACACCGAAACCATCGAAGACACCGCACTGCACCTGCCGCTGCAACAACGCGCCGAACTTGCGCACAAACTGCTGTTGAGCCTGGAAGAACAAAGCGAGGACGAGATTGCCGAGGCATGGCGCGTGGAAGCGCTGCGCCGCTCAGCGGAAATTGACAGCGGATTGGTTAAAACTATTTCCGCCGAAGAAGCCAGTGCTGCGGTTCGCTTACTTCTGAAATGAATTACCAGTTTCACCCAGATGCGTTTGACGAACATTACGACAGCGTTGCGTTTTACCAGAGCCGTCTGCCCGGTTTGGGCGCGGACTACATTGCCGAATTTGATGCGGTCATGGCGCTTATCTGTCGTACACCAAACTTTTATCCGGCGATAGGCGCGCCCGGCATCCATAAAGCCGGATTAAAGCGCTTTCCCTTTCATGTCATCTATCGCGTGATGCCCACGCAAATCATCGTGCTTGCCGTCGCGCACCAGCGCCGTCGCCCGGCTTATTGGACGGGGCGGGTGGCGAAATGAGCCTGCCCCAAAACATGGCTGCCAAAATCGGACAAAACGTAGGTCGGGCTTTAGCCCGACATGTCGGGTTGCACCCGCTAGGGGTAGGCCGTGGTTGTAAGGGACTAAAGCCCCGGCAGCACACGCACAAACCCGACATACAGATGAATGCACAGGCGCACGAACTGGAACACACCATCGCCCTGAATGTGGTGGAGATTCTGGAAGCATGATGATAGCGGCTTGGGAGCAAACCAGACTCGGCGACTTGATTGAGACGCAGAAGGGTTTCGCTTTCAAGAGCGGTTGGTATACGGACTTCGGTCGGCCAATTGTTAAAGTCAGCAACTTCACAGACAACTCAGTAGACTCTTCAGGTCTCGTCTGTATCCCTGAGGAAATCGCCTCGGCCTACCTAAAATACAAACTGAAGGCGGATGACGTTGTTGTTCAAACGGTCGGTTCATGGCCGACAAATCCTGCTTCGGTAGTCGGAAAATGCGTTCGGATACCCTCCACCGTTGCTGGCGCTCTGCTAAATCAAAACGCAGTGAAGCTTTCCCCAACGGAAAATATCGACGCAAAATTTCTTTACTACCTGCTGCGTAGCGACGATTTTAAATCGTACATTATTAGTACGGCACAAGGTGCAGCAAGCCAAGCAGCAATTACGTTGGAAGCGATACGTGCCTTTGAGTTTATGATTCCTCAATTTTCAGTGCAACAACGAATAGCAGGCATCCTCTCTGCCTACGACGAGCTGATCGAAAATAATCAACGGCGCATCAAGATTCTGGAAGACATGGCGCGCAGCCTCTACCGCGAATGGTTCGTTCACTTCCGCTACCCCGGCAACGAAACTGTCCCGCTCGTCGATTCACCGCTTGGACAGATTCCGCAGGGGTGGGACGTGAAGACGGTTGCTGATTCGTTCGAGATTATCGGCGGTGGAACGCCAGCGCGGAAAGAGCCTGAATACTGGGATGATGGCACTATTCAGTGGTTTTCACCGAGCGATCTTACTGGCGCAGGGACGATGTTTATGGATGACTCAGGAGAGCGCATTTCCGAACGCGGCCTAGCAAAGAGTTCCGCTAGATTATTTCCGGCACGAAGCGTGATGTTGACGAGCCGTGCAACCATCGGCGCAATTGCCATCAACTCGAATGAAGCCTGCACCAACCAAGGCTTCATCACTTGCTTGCCCAATGAGCGTGTGCCGCTTTATTTTCTGTATCACTGGCTCAAGGAGAATGTACCAACATTTCAACGCATGGCTTCTGGTGCGACTTTCAAGGAAATCAGTCGCGGCGTTTTCAAGATGATTGAATTCCTGCAACCAATGGATGAGTTGGTTCGCCGGTTTGAAAACTCGGTTACGCCGATGGCCGATCAGGTTCTTGCACTTCAACGCCAAACTGTCAATCTTCGCCGCACACGCGACCTGCTGCTGCCGCGCCTGCTGTCCGGGCAGGTTACTCGCTACTGACACCTCGCCCATAAATGACGAGGATGAATTCAAGCGCATGGTCGAGAAGGGTGCACAGGCATGGGCGGGTGTACCTGATTCTGCTGCCTGGGTTGAAACGCTACGGGGCAACAAAGAATGACGATACACTTTCCCTTTTTGTAATGGGAAAAGTAGTATGTTTTCCCATTAAAACTGTTAACATTGCGATCATGCAATCCATTAATAAAAAAGCAATTTCAAGAATATATGGCCGCGGGAGGGGTTGGGCATTCTCGCCAAATGATTTCGTTGAGGATTTTAGCCGCGACCAGATTGAAAATGCACTGTCTGGCCTGTGCCGTGAGGGCAAGATACGCCGTGTCTGTCGTGGGATTTACGATTACCCGAAATATAGCGAGCTGTTGCAGCAGGACCTAAGCCCGGATTTCGATCAGGTGGCGCAAGCGTTTGCGCGCAAGTTTAACTGGCGCATCCAGCCTTCGGGCGATGCCGCATTGAATCTGCTTGGGCTTTCGACGCAGGTGCCTGGCCGGTTGGTATATTTATCCGATGGGCCGAACCGTCAGTATGAAATTGGCAATTGCACGCTTGAGTTCAAGAAGTCTGCATTGAAGGATGTCGGTTTCAAATACCGCGAGAGTGGGCTGGTCGTACAGGCACTGAAGGCACTGGGCCAAAATCGCATGGATGATGCAGTGATTGCCACATTGCGCAAACAACTGGATGACACAGCGTGCAAGCGGGTGCTGAAAGATACGGTAACGGCGACGGGCTGGGTGTATGAGACGATCAAGCGGATTTGCGGGGAGCGAGGCTGATGGAATCGGTCGCGCGCCTTTCATCTGCTGAGCGGCGCGAGCTGTTCGCTGAAACGGCAGTGCGCAAGGGCATGACGCCCGCTATCGCAGAAAAAGACTTTTGGGTGTGCTGGACGCTGGGCAGGTTATTCGCGCATCCTGATTTATCACGCCTGTTGATGTTCAAGGGCGGCACGAGTTTGTCCAAGGTCTTCAATCTGATCGAGCGATTTTCCGAGGACATTGATCTGATCCTGGATTGGCGCGTGGTGGTCGGCGAAGATGATCCGCTGGCAAAGCGTTCTACTACAAAACAGGAAGTGCTGAACAAAACAATTGATGCCAAGGCGGTGGATTATGTCGGTGGTGAACTGCTGGCAATGATTTCGGGGGCGGTTGATCCGATCTGCCGATGCACGGTTGATGGTGGGCGGCATGATGGTGGGCATGGAATCGATGGCCGTGGTGATGATAACAATAAGGGTGATGATCGTCAGCACCACCATGATGGGCATGTGATCAATGTGATTTACCCGGCTGCTTTTTCTGATGCGTATCTGCGACCAGAAGTGCGCCTTGAGATCGGGCCTCTTGCCGCATGGATGCCCTACGATCATTATCGAATCAAACCTTATGCCGCCGAGGCATTTCCGCAACTTTTCAGGCAAGCGGATTGTGCAGTGCAGGCCATTCGCGCCGAACGCACCTTTTGGGAGAAGGCCACAATTTTGCACCAGGAAGCTAACCGGCCTGCGGGCAAGCAGCAACCATTGCGATATTCCCGCCACTATTACGATCTTGCCATGATGGCAGATTCGCCGGTGAAAGATGCGGCGTTGGCTGACCTTCCATTACTTGAGGATGTGGTTGCGTTCAAGCAGCGATTTTATCGAACAGGCTGGGCACAATACAATCAGGCTAAGCCTGGAACATTCAAGCTCATACCACCGGATCATGTATTGTCCTTACTTGAGCGGGATTATGCCCAGATGCGCAATATGATTTTCGGGCGCTATCCAAGTTTCGAGAAGATCATGGCAACGTTGCATAAGCTGGAGGCCGAAATCAATGAGCTACACCGAAGATAGTCTCGTTGAGCAACCTGCCATCCAGCTTTTTGCCGAGCTGGGCTGGGAAACGCTGTCTGCTTCGGATGAGGTGATGGGTAATACGCCCTCTCCCCTGGCCCCTCTCCCGCAAGCGCGCGAGGAGTGTTGTTTGGGTCGCGAGATGAAATCAGAGGTGGTGCTGGCCGTGCGATTGCGCAACGTGATGGAGAAGCTGAATCCATCATTGCCATCCGAAGCAATTTCCGCTGCCGTGGATGAATTGTCGCGCGACCGTTCCGCGATGACGCCTGCTGCTGCAAATCGCGAGTTGTGGGATTCGATGCGCGACGGGGTGAAGGTGTCCGTGCCTGACACAGCGAAAGGCGGAGTGAAAATAGAGCGGGTGAGGGTGGTGGATTGGGATAATCCTGCTGCCAACGATTTTTTGCTGGTAAGCCAGATGACCATCGTCGGCCAGCTTTACACCTGCCGCCCGGATTTAATCGGATTCGTGAACGGCCTGCCGTGGGTGGTGATAGAGCTGAAGAAGCCGGGCGTGCCTGCCAAGCAGGCGTTCGATGGCAACCTTACCAGCTACAAGCACGCGCAGAACGGCGTTCCCGCGCTGTTCTGGTCGAATGCCTTGCTCATCGCTTCCAATGGGACGGATAGCCGCGTTGGTTCGCTTACTGCCGATTGGGAACGATTCTTCGAGTGGAAACGCATCGAGAGCGAGGACGAGCCGCGCCGCGTATCGCTGGAAGTGATGCTGCGCGGGCTGTGCGAGCCATCGCGCCTGCTTGATTTGACGGAAAACTACACGCTGTTTTCCGAGCACAAAAGCGGTCTTGCCAAGATCATTGGGCAGAACCATCAGTTCATCGGCGTGAACAATGCCGTCCGCGCCATGCTCAAGGCGCGCGAGGAAGGCCACGGACGCGGCGGCGTATTCTGGCAGACGCAGGGCTCCGGCAAGAGTTTTTCGATGGTGTTTTTTGCGCAAAAAGTGTTGCGCAAGGTCCCGGGCAACTGGACGTTTGTGGTCGTTACCGACAGGGTTGAACTGGACGTGCAGATTGCCAAGACATTTGCGGCCTGCGGTGCGGTGAGCGATGCTGCCGCCTGCCACGCGCAAAGTGGCGCGCAATTGCGCGAATTGCTCTCCGGCAATAATCGCTATGTGTTCACGCTGATTCACAAGTTTCAGACGGCTGAGTTGCTGTGCGACCGGCGCGATGTGATTGTGTTGACCGACGAAGCGCACCGTAGCCAGTACGACACGCTGGCAATGAATATGCGCGCGGCATTGCCCAATGCGATGTTCGTTGCTTTCACCGGCACGCCGCTGATTGCGGGTGAGGAGCGCACACGCGAGGTGTTCGGCGATTACGTTTCCATTTACGACTTCCAGCAGTCCGTCGAGGACGGCGCGACGGTGCCGCTGTTCTATGAGAATCGCACGCCGGAACTGCACCTCGACAATCCCGACCTGAACGATGACATTTATGAGCTGATCGAGAATGCCGATCTGTCCGACGAGGCTGAGAAAAAGCTGGAGCGCGAACTGGGGCGGCAATATCATCTGATCACTCGCGACGACCGGCTGGATACGGTGGCGCAGGACATTGTGAAGCATTTCCTGGGGCGAGGTTTTCAGGGCAAGGCGATGGTAGTGTCCATCGATAAGGCGACGGCGCTGCGCATGTACGACAAGGTGCGCAAGTGCTGGCCTAACGGGCAAGGCAAAGATGCCCGTCCCTCACCTTGCCCTCTCCCATGGGTAGAGGGAGCTGATGTTGATATGGCGGTGGTGGTTTCGCCTGGGCAAAACGAAATCGAGCAGATGGCGAAGCTAGGGTTAGACATCGTGCCGCACCGCAAGCGCATGAACGATGAAAAGCTGGATGAAAAATTCAAGGACACAGCCGATCCGTTGCGGCTGGTCTTCGTCTGTGCGATGTGGCTGACAGGTTTTGATGCGCCAAGCTGTTCAACCATCTATCTCGACAAGCCGATGCGCAACCACACGCTGATGCAAACCATTGCCCGCGCCAATCGCGTGTTTCCCGGCAAGCATAGCGGTTTGATTGTGGACTACGCCAATGTGTTCGCCTCGCTGGAAAAAGCGCTGGCGATTTATGGGAGCGGGGCTGGTGGTGTCATGCCGGCGCGCGACAAGCAGGCGTTGGCCCAGGAATTACGGGGTGCAATTATTGATGTCACGCGATTCTGCCTGATGCATGGTATTCATCTCGATGAGATTGAAAATGTGTCCACAGCCAACTTCGCCCAGGCCGGTGCCATCGGCATGGCGGCTGACAAGTTGATGGTGCCGGAAACAATCAAGCGCGATTTTCTAGCACAGGAGGTATTGGTTAACAGCTTATATCGTGCGGTGAAACCCGATCCGGTGGCAATTGAGTTTGCCCAGCGTTGTGGTTGCCTGACCGCAATCGCCCAGTGCATACGCACTGTCACCGAACCGCCGGATATTTCGCACATCATGCAGGGTATTCAGGATTTGCTGGACGAATCTATCGCGGCAGAGCCGTTCAAGATTCGGCAAACGACTTCAGCGTACGGGCAGATCGACCTTTCCAAGATCAATTTTGAGGCGTTGCGCAAACGCTTCGAGAATAAGAAACCAAGCAATACCGATGTCGAGCGGTTGAAGGCGGCAGTGCGTGCGCAACTTGAACGCATGGTACGCCTCAACCCGACGCGGGCAGATTATCTGGAAAAATTCCAGGAGCTGATCGAAAGCTACAACTCGGGCAGCCGCAATATCGAGGAGACGTTCAAGGAGTTGCTGGCGCTGACCGCCATTCTTTCGGATGAGCAGATGCGCCATGTGCGCGAAAATATATCGGAGGAGGAGCAAACTATTTTCGACATCCTCACTCGTCCAGCGCCGGAACTCAATACTGAAGAAAGTGCAGAGGTAAAGAAGGTTGCGCACATGTTGCTGGAAAAGCTGCATAAGCTGCTTGTGCTGGGATGGCGACAAAAAATCGCTACTCGCGCCCGTGTGAAGATTGAAATTGAGAATGCACTTGATGAAGGCCTGCCGCGTGCTTATTCCAAAGACATTTATGAATCCAAGTGCTCAGCCGTATTTGAACATGTGTATCAGAGTTATCAAGGTGACGGTCAGAGTGTCTATGCCTAAGTTGGAGATATTATTATGCAGATAATTACTAGTGTTGCCGAGCTGCGCGCGCGCCTGATAGATGAGCGCGAAATCGCTTTTGTGCCGACCATGGGCAATTTACATGAGGGGCATCTTAGTCTGATGCGTGAGGCGCGCAAGTATGGTCAGTGCGTGGTGGCGAGTATCTTTGTCAATCCCTTGCAGTTCGGGCCCGGTGAGGATTTTGATCAGTATCCGCGCACGCTGGACGCAGATTGCGAGAAGCTGGGAGGGCTAGTTGATGTGGTGTTTGCACCGATGGCGAGTGAGATGTATCCGGTGCGGCAGACGATTTTTGTCGAGCTGCCAGAGATCGCTTCCGAGCTGTGCGGGGCTGCACGTCCCGGTCATTTTCGCGGCATGGCAACGGTGGTGCTCAAACTGCTCAATATCGTACAGCCTCACGTCGCCTTATTCGGCAAGAAGGATTATCAGCAACTGTCCATCATCCGGCAGCTTGTTACGCAACTGAATTTGCCGATAAAAATCATCGGCGGCGAAACGGTCAGAGCGACGGATGGTCTGGCCTTGAGTTCGCGCAATCAGTATTTGACGGATGCCGAGCGCGTCGAGGCGGTATTTTTGTATCAGACGCTGCAATCTCTGCGGCAGGCGGTGTTGCAAGGGGAGCGCGATTTCGACCGGTTGCAGTATCAGGCCGAGCAGCGATTAGCCGGCAGGGGGTGGCTGGTGGATTATGTGGCAATACGCAATCAGTCCGATTTGCTGCCTGCCAGTGGCGACCATCTGGTGATACTGGCTGCGGCAAAGCTGGGTAAAACCCGGCTGCTGGATAATCTGGAAATCGGTCCGAGTGCTTGAGCAGGCAAAAAAATGGCTTGCGAAGGGGATCGCAAGCCGAGGGGGAGAGGATGAATCTAAATCAGAGTTTCATAATACGCTAATAAACAAATTTGTCAACTATTGTTTTGGCGTTTGAAAAGCCGTTGATGGGTTAATCTGTAAAATAGCGCCGGGAACTTGAACAGGCAAAAAAAATGGCTTGCGAGGGGGCGCAAGCCGAGGGGGAGAGGATGAATCTAAATCAGAGTATCATAATACGCTAATAAACAAATTTGTCAACTTTACTGCGCGCAATTAATCATCGATTGTCGCTTTTTCTGCATCATTTCTGATTGCCGGATTGAAAGTCAAGTGCCAGGTAAGCATGGCAAAAAACCTGAGCCGCACACGGGTCATGCAAGATAAGACGTCTTGTGCAAACACTTTATTCCGCGAATTTCGCAGGTAATTCTATGTGTGTGCCACATTCGGCTATAATCCCGCCCCCATTTGAGAGGTAGTTATGCAAAGAACCATGCTGAAGGCCAAGTTGCACCGGGTGCACGTTACGCACTCGGAGCTGCATTATGAAGGCTCATGCGCGATCGATGATGATTTGCTGGATGCGGCAGATATCAGGGAATATCAGCAGATAGACATTTACAATGTCAATAATGGCGAGCGTTTTACAACCTACGCGATACGCGCGGAGCGTGGCTCTGGCCTGATTTCTGTGAACGGTGCGGCGGCGCACAAAGCGAGTCCCGGCGATATTCTGATCATCGCAAGTTATGCGCTGTACCATGAGGAGGAGCTGAAAAACTTTCACCCGCGGCTGGTGTATGTGGATGAGAAAAACCGTATCGTTGCGAAACGAGATGAAATTCCGGTGCAGCAGGCCGATAGTCCGAAAAGCGCATTTTGATTGACCGGAAGGGCGTTCGCAGGTAGCATTGCGGGACTTTAAAAGCTCACTGGAATGATTTACGATGCGTCGCAAACTGGTCGTTGGAAATTGGAAAATGTACGGGCGCCTTGCGCGCAATCAGGTATTGCTTCAGGGTATTCTCGATGGAGTGGGTCAGCTTCGAAACGCGGATTATGCGGTTTGCGTTCCCTACCCCTATCTTGCACAAGCACAGTCCATGTTGCAGGGCAGTAATGTGGCATGGGGTGCGCAGAATCTCAGTCCACATGAAGAGGGCGCTTTTACCGGCGCGGTCGCACCGGGCATGCTGGTTGATTTTGCCTGCCGTTACGTGATCATCGGACATTCAGAGCGTCGCGGCCTGTTTCATGAAAGCAACGAGATTGCAGCGGCCAAATTTGCGGCGGCGCAAAAATCTGGCCTTACGCCGATTTTTTGCGTGGGCGAAACATTGACTGAGCGTGAGTCGGGCGTGACTGAACAGGTTGTGGCGACACAACTGGATGCTGTGCTGGCAAAATTTGGTGCATCAGCCTTGTCGCGTGCGGTGATCGCTTACGAACCGGTCTGGGCGATTGGTACCGGAAAAACCGCCAGTCCCGAGCAGGCGCAGGCCGTGCACGCTTTTATTCGTCAGCGGGTAGCAGAGCAGGATAGTCAGGTGGCAGCGGGATTGTGTATACTCTACGGCGGCAGCGTGAAAGCCGGCAATGCATCGGAATTGTTTGCGATGTCCGATATCGATGGTGGACTGATCGGCGGTGCGTCTTTGGTGGCTGAAGATTTTGTGGCGATTTGCCGCGCAGCACAATAATAATTAACGAGGAGCTTGCTTAGCAAAACCTTGTCCCCCTCCCCGCATGCGGGGAGGGAAGAGGAGAGGGGCGGGCATGGCAGGTTTTATTTTCAAAGGGTGGCAGTTTGCATGCCCGTAAGTTTGGAGTAGTGTGTGGAAACAATCGTTTGGGTAATACATCTTTTAACATCAATCGTTTTATGCGGTCTGGTTCTGGTGCAACACGGCAAGGGCGCGGATATGGGCGCTGCATTTGGCACCGGATCAGCGGGCAGTGTGTTCGGTTCTGCAGGCTCTGCGAATTTTCTCAGTCGCAGTACGGCCGTTGCGGCAACCGTTTTCTTTGTCACCAGTCTGACGCTGACCTATCTGTATTCGCATCCTGCTGAACAGCAGGGCGTGATGGACAGGGTGAATGCGGCTGATATTAAAGCGCCCGCTCAGGCGCCGGTGGATAATTCGAAATTCAAGGAGATTCCGAAATAATTAAACCGCGGTAATAATAAAACAATAATAAAACAAAAAATAATAAAAATTATAATAATAACAATTAGTAAAATATGCGGTTGTGGTGGAATTGGTAGACACGCAAGCTTGAGGTGCTTGTGCTCGTAAGAGCGTGGGAGTTCGAGTCTCCCCATCCGCACCAGTTTAAAAAGCAGCAAAATAAGCTGATACCTGAGCGTGTCAGTGACCTTTAAATCAATATAGTTCCGGGTTGCCTCGCGGCAGTCAATTCGGCGCTCTGTACAGAGGGGGGGAAGCTCAATGTTGGAAAATTATTTTCCGGTACTGTTGTTTATCTGTGTTGGTCTGGCTTTTGGTATTGCGCCTGTTGTTCTGGGACGTTTGGCTGCGCCTCATCGTCCTGACAGCAAGAAGCTGTCTCCTTACGAATGTGGCTTCGAGGCCTTTGAAGATGCGCGCATGAAATTCGATGTGCGCTATTATCTCGTTGCGATTCTGTTTATTCTGTTCGATCTCGAAATTGCATTCCTGTTTCCCTGGGCGATTGTCACCAAGGAGATCGGGTTGTTCGGCTACGTTTCCATGATGATTTTTCTGGCTATCCTGGTGGTGGGCTTTGTCTATGAGTGGATGAAAGGGGCTCTGGAATGGGAATAGAAGGCATGCTGGATAAGAGCGTTGTCACCACCACGCTCGATACCATCATCAACTACACGCGTACCGGTTCGCTCTGGCCGATGACTTTCGGTCTTGCCTGCTGTGCGGTCGAAATGATGGAGGCGGGTGCGGCGCGTTATGATCTGGACCGTTTTGGTATCGTGTTTCGTCCCAGTCCGAGGCAAAGCGATGTGATGATCGTGGCGGGCACACTGTGCAATAAGATGGCGCCGGCGTTGCGTAAGGTCTACGACCAGATGTCTGAGCCGCGTTGGGTGATTTCCATGGGTTCCTGCGCGAACGGCGGCGGTTACTATCATTATTCATATTCGGTGGTACGCGGATGCGACCGCATCGTTCCGGTCGATATTTACGTGCCGGGTTGTCCGCCGACGGCTGAGGCGCTGCTCTACGGCCTGATTCAACTCCAGAACAAGATCAAGCGCACCAATACCATCGCGCGCTAGGGCTCTATATGACGAACGATACTCAAACACTGCAAGACGTTCTTACGGCTTTGCTGGGCGATCAACTTGTCTCCATGCAGGAAAAGCTGGGCGAAACCACGATCGTGATCAGCACAGCCAATATGTTGCCGGTTCTCACTCTGCTGCGCGACGCCGCTGAATTGCGTTTCGCTCAAATGATGGATTTGTGCGGGATGGACTATTCGGAATATGGCGAGGAAGAATGGGCGGGAAGGCGCTTTGCGGTTGTCTACCATTTGTTGTCGCAGGTCCATAATCGCCGTCTGCGCGTGCGTATCTTTGCTGAGGAAGACGATTTTCCCGTGCTGGCGTCGGTGATCGACGTATGGCCGTCCGCAAACTGGTTTGAGCGCGAAGCGTTTGACCTGTTCGGTATTATGTTTGCCGGTCATCCTGATCTGCGCCGCATCCTGACGGATTATGGCTTTGTCGGTAATCCGTTCCGCAAGGACTTTCCGTTGTCCGGACATGTCGAAATGCGCTATGACCCCGAGCAGCAACGCGTGGTCTATCAGCCTGTTTCGATTGAGCCGCGAGTCGTCACTCCGCGCATCATGCGCGAAGAAACTTACGGTAGCCACTGAGGACGTCCCATGCCTGAAATCAAGAATTACACAATGAATTTTAGCTTCGGCCGCCCTGCGGGCGATGAATTGTCCAAATTGTCCTGCGCAGAAATTCATTGTGTAGCAAGAGGTCGTTATGCCTGAAATTAAAAACTACACAATGAATTTTGGGCCGCAGCATCCGGCGGCGCACGGTGTGTTGCGCCTGGTGCTGGAGCTGGATGGTGAAGTGGTGGTTCGCGCTGACCCGCATATCGGCTTGCTGCATCGCGCGACGGAAAAGCTGGCTGAGAGCAAGACCTATTTGCAGTCGCTACCCTATATGGACAGGCTCGATTACGTGTCCATGCTCAGCAACGAGCATGCGTATGTATTGGCGATTGAAAAAATGGCCGGAATCGACGTGCCGTTGCGGGCGCAATACATCCGCGTGATGTTCGACGAAATCACCCGTCTGCTGAATCATCTGATGTGGCTGGGTGCGCACGGTCTGGATATCGGTGCGATGACCGTGTTTCTTTACTGCTTCCGCGAACGCGAAGATCTGATGGACGCCTATGAGGCGGTATCGGGTGCGCGTATGCATGCGGCCTACTATCGTCCGGGCGGGGTGTATCGCGATTTGCCCGACAGCATGCCGCAATATGAAGCTTCAAAGATACATAACGCGGCAGCGGTCAAAAAGATGAACGTGAACCGTCAGGGTTCGCTGCTGGATTTTCTGGAAGATTTTACTAATCGCTTCCCGACCCATGTGGATGAGTATGAAACGCTGCTGACCGACAACCGTATTTGGAAACAGCGCACGGTGGGTATCGGTGTGGTAGCGCCTGAACGTGCGATTGCGCTCGGTATGTCAGGGCCGATGCTGCGCGGCTCGGGTGTCGAATGGGATTTACGCAGAAAGCAGCCTTATGCCGTGTATGACAAGCTGGATTTCGATATTCCAGTAGGGGTTAACGGTGATACCTACGACCGCTATCTGGTGCGTGTCGAGGAAATGCGCCAAAGCAACCGCATTATCAAGCAATGCATCAGCTGGTTGCGCGCTAATCCGGGACCGGTGATCACCAGTAATCACAAGTATGCGCCACCGGGCCGCGAGTCCATGAAGCAGAACATGGAAGAGCTGATTCATCACTTCAAACTGTTTACCGAAGGCATGCATATCGCCGAGGGTGAAGCGTACGCGGCGGTCGAACATCCCAAGGGTGAGTTCGGGATTTACATGGTGTCGGATGGCGCCAATAAACCCTACCGTCTGAAGATCCGTGCGCCGGGGTTCACCCATCTTGCAGCGCTCGATGAAATGGTGCGCGGCCATATGATTGCCGACGTGGTGACTATCATCGGTACGCAGGACATTGTTTTTGGAGAGATAGACCGATAATGTTATCCGAACATATTCAAAATCAGATCAATCGCGAACTGAAAAAATACCCGGTTGATCAGAAGCAGTCTGCTGTGATGGCCGCGTTGCGTTTCGTGCAGGACGAAAAAGGCTGGATTTCGACCGACGATATGAGCGATATCGCAACTTATCTCACGATGCCGCAAGTCGCCGTACTGGAAGTGGCGACGTTCTACCATATGTACAGTCTGAAGCCGATGGGGAAAACTACCATCACCGTGTGCACCAACCTGTCCTGTGCTTTATGCGGAGCCGAAGATACGGTGGCTTACTTGCGCAGCAAGCTGGGCATCGGTTTCGGTGAAGTGACGCCGGATGGCAAATATGGTTTAAGGGAGGGCGAGTGTATGGGCGCCTGCAAGGATGCGCCGCTGTTCACACTCAACAACAAAAAACTGTGCGGACGACTGACGCCCGAAAAAATAGACCAAATTTTGGCAGAATTGGATAAATCATGAGAGGTCCGGTCACCCAAACCACGCTGGATTTTGATCAGCCGTGGACGCTGGAAAATTACCTGAAAGTCGGCGGCTATCAGGCCTTGCGACGCGTTTTAACAGAGAAAATGGCGCCCGACATGATTATTGCGGAAGTCAAGCTGTCGGCCTTGCGTGGTCGGGGCGGTGCGGGTTTTCCGACGGGGCTCAAGTGGAGTTTCATGCCGCGTAACTTCGAGGGCGATAAATATCTCGTCTGTAATTCCGACGAGGGCGAGCCGGGTACCTGCAAGGACTGGGATATTCTGCTGTACAACCCGCATCAGCTGATCGAGGGTATGGCGATCGCCGCCTATACCATGAATGTTAAAACCGGCTACAACTACGTACATGGGGAAGTTTTCGAAGCCTATGAGCGCATGGAAGAAGCCTGTGAGCTGGCGCGCGCGGCAGGGTTTCTGGGCGATAACATCATGGGGTCGGATTTTAGTTTTGATCTGCACAATCATCTGGGATACGGCGCCTACATCTGCGGAGAAGAAACCGCCTTGCTGGAATCGATCGAGGGCAAGAAGGGGCAGCCGCGCTTCAAGCCGCCCTTTCCGGCCAGTTTTGGTCTGTATGGCAAGCCGACGACGATCAACAATACTGAAACCTTTGCCAGCATTCCTTACATTATTAACCACGGCGGCCGCGCGTTCCTTGAGCTGGGTAAGCCCAATAATGGCGGCACCAAGCTGTTTTCTGTCACCGGGCATGTGAATAATCCGGGTAATTTTGAGGTGCCGATGGGTACCCCTTTTGCCAAGTTGCTGGAAATGGCAGGTGGCGTGCGCAACGGACATAAACTCAAAGCCGTGATTCCCGGCGGGTCGTCGATGCCGGTGCTGCCAGGGGATGTCATGATGGATCTGACCATGGATTATGATTCCATCCAAAAGGCCGGATCCGGTTTGGGCAGCGGGGCGGTGATCGTGATGGATGAAACCGTGTGCATGGTCAAGGCGCTGGAGCGCCTGTCCTATTTCTACCACGAGGAATCCTGTGGTCAGTGTACGCCGTGTCGTGAAGGGACGGGCTGGCTGTATCGTATCGTGCACCGCATCGAGCATGGCGAGGGACGTCCTGAAGATCTGGATTTGCTGCTGAGCATCGGTGAAAACATCGCCGGACGTACCATCTGCGCCCTTGGGGAAGCCGCTGTCTGGCCGGTACAAGGCATGCTGAAGAGTTTCCGTGCGGAATTTGAATATCACATCGAACACAAGCGTTGTTTGGTGTAAACGGTTAGGTGCGCAATGATCAACATTGAAATTGATGGCAAGTTAGTCGAAACCGCAAAGGGTTCCACGGTGATGGACGCGGCGAGTAAGGCCGGGGTTTATATTCCGCATTTTTGTTACCACAAGAAACTGTCCATCGCGGCCAATTGCCGGATGTGTCTGGTCGAAGTGGAAAAAGCCCCTAAGCCGTTGCCAGCCTGCGCCACGCCAGCGGCCGAAGGTATGAAAGTGCATACGCATTCCGAATTAGCGGTCAAGGCGCAAAAAGGCGTGATGGAGTTTTTGCTGATCAATCACCCGCTGGATTGCCCGATTTGTGATCAGGGCGGCGAATGCCAGTTGCAGGATCTGGCGATGGGGTATGGCGGCGGCGCTTCGCGTTACACGGAAGAGAAGCGCATGATACACCCCAAGGAGATTGGTGAGCTGATTTCCACGCTGGAGATGAGCCGCTGTATTCAGTGTACGCGGTGCGTGCGCTTCGGGCAGGAAATTGCCGGACAGATGGAGCTGGGTATGGCCAACCGCTCTGAACATGCCGAGATCATGAGTTTCGTCAACAGTTCGGTGAACTCGGAGCTGTCGGGCAATATGATCGATTTATGCCCGGTCGGTGCGCTGACCAGCAAACCTTTCCGCTACACGGCGCGCAGCTGGGAGTTATCACGTCGTAAATCGATCAGTCCGCATGACGGTCTGGGCAGTAATCTGGCTGTGCATATCAAAGATAATAAGGTTTTGCGTGTGGTGCCGGTTGAAAATGAAGCGGTCAATGAATGCTGGATATCGGATAAAGACAGGTTCAGTTACGAGGGGCTGAATTCGCCGGATCGTCTGACCCGTCCGATGATCAAACAAGACAACAAATGGATCGAAGTCGAGTGGGCGGCTGCCCTCGAATATGTGGCCAACGGCTTGCGCCAGATTGCAGGCAGCGCAGGCGCGGAGCAAATTGGTGTGCTGGCAACGGCTCACTCCACCTTTGAGGAATTGTATCTGCTGCAAAAACTCACGCGGGCCATCGGCAGCGGCAATATCGATTTCCGTTTACGCCAGTCGGATTTTAGTGCAGATGGCAAGCAGGCCGGTGCCCCCTGGCTGGGCATGCCGGTGGCAGAACTGAACACCCGTGATCGTTTCCTGATTGTAGGCAGTTTCTTGCGCAAGGATCACCCTTTGCTGGCGCAACGCATCCGTCAGGCGGTTAAAAATGGCGCTGCAGCCCATGTGGTACATGCCAGCGACGAAGATTTGCTGATGCCGGTTGCCGCTAAGGCGATTGTTGCACCCGCCGACATGGTGAACATGTTGGCGCAAATCCTCAAAGCGTTGATCGAGGAGCAAGGAGCAAGGAGCAAGGAGCAAGGTGCGACCCTCGATCAATCCTCAATCCTCAATCCTCAATCCTTACATTCACTGCAGAATATCGAAGTTACTGATACGGCCCTGGCCATAGCAAAAAGCCTGACTGCCGGAGAGCGTGTCGCGGTATTGCTGGGTAACTTTGCACAGCAGCATCCGCAGGCGGCACAACTGGCCTATCTTGCCGAGCAGATTGCGACCCTGTGTTCGGCTAAATTCGGCTATCTGGGGGACGCGGCTAACAGTGTCGGCGGCTATCTGGCAGGCGCCGTGCCGCTCGCGGGCGTCGGCTTGAATGCACAACACATGCTGGAACTTCCCCGCACGGCCTATCTGCTGCTGAATGTGGAACCTGAGCTCGATATGCACAATCCGCAGCTTGCCATGGCGGCGATGAAGCAAGCCGATATGGTGGTGGCGATGTCAGCCTATAAGCATCATGCAATGGACTACGCCGATGTGTTGCTGCCTATCGCGCCGTTCACCGAAACGTCCGGCACCTTTATCAATACGGAAGGCCGTGCACAAAGCTTCAAGGGTGCCGTGAAGCCACTGGGCGAGGCGCGTCCGGCCTGGAAGGTGTTGCGCGTGCTGGGCAATCTGCTGGATGTAGCCGGTTTCGATTACGATACCAGTGAAGCGGTGCGCGATGAAGGTCTGAAGCCTGACGCCGGGAAACTGAATAATCACATCGACGGCGAAATCCCCTCTATCCCCCCTTTGCAAAGGGGGGAGGCGCAGCTGGGGGGATTTCAGCGCGTGACGGATGTGCCGATTTATTTTGCCGATGCGCTGGTGCGTCGGGCAACCGCTTTGCAGAAAACCAGTGATGCGGCGCTGCCTTGCGTGATATTGCATGGCGATGAAATGCAAAAGCTGGGTTTGCAGTCCGGTGAATACGCAACGGTTACGCAAAGCGGAGCTATGCTTACGCTGGCGGTGCAAAGAGATGATGGATTGCCACTGGGGGTTGCACGAGTTGCGGCGGGGCATCCTGCCACCGCCACGCTGGGCGCCATGTTTGGTGAAATTACCGTGGAGCGTGCATGATGGAATGGCTGGAACCCATACAAAAATTGCTGGGCCCCGCATGGCTGCCCATCTGGACACTCGTCAAGATTATCCTGATTATTGCGCCGTTGATGGGGGCAGTCGCCTATCTGACGCTGGCAGAGCGCAAGGTAATCGGCTGGATGCAGATTCGTATCGGACCGAACCGGGTCGGCTATTTCGGCCTGTTGCAGCCGCTGGCGGACGGACTCAAGCTGTTGATGAAGGAAATCATCGTGCCGAGTGGCGCGAATAAATTTCTGTTCATTATCGCGCCGATACTGACGTTGATGCCTGCGCTGGCGGTCTGGGCGGTGGTGCCGTTTAATGCGGAGCTGGTAGTGGCCAATATCGATGCAGGACTGCTGTATATTCTGGCGATGGCGTCGTTAGGTGTGTACGGAGTGATTATTGCCGGTTGGGCATCCAATTCGAAATACGCTTTTCTGGGCGCCTTGCGCTCGGCAGCGCAGATCGTCTCCTATGAAATCGCGATGGGTTTTGCGCTGGTGACGGTGCTGATGGCCGCGCAGAGCCTGAATCTCGGGGATATTGTGCGCGGGCAGCACGGCGCGTATGGCATGTTGAACTGGTATCTGATTCCGCTGTTTCCGATGTTCGTGGTGTATTTCATATCCGGTGTGGCGGAAACCAACCGTGCACCGTTTGACGTGGCGGAAGGCGAATCTGAAATTGTCGCCGGTTTTCATGTGGAGTATTCGGGTATGGCCTTTGCGTTGTTTTTCCTGGGCGAATACGCGAACATGATACTGGTGGCGTTTCTGGCGGCCATCATGTTTCTGGGCGGTTGGCTGTCACCGGTGCCGTTTTTGCCTGACAGCATCCTCTGGATGTTCGCCAAAGTGGCTTTCATGCTGTTCCTGTTCCTGTGGTTCCGTGCGACCTTCCCGCGCTACCGTTACGACCAGCTGATGCGTCTGGGCTGGAAGGTATTTATCCCGGTCACGCTGATCTGGGTCGTGGTCGTCGGAGGCTGGATGCAAACCCCCTACTGGTTCTGGTAGTGGCGTGAACGTGCACACGAGGATATAAAATGGAAAAAATCAAGGAATTTTTCAAGACCTTTCTGCTGGTCGAACTGCTCAAGGGGATGGCGCTGACCGGACGATACATGTTCGCCCGCAAAATCACCGTGCAATTTCCGGAAGAGAAAACCCCGCAAGGCTTTCGTTTTCGCGGTTTACACGCGCAGCGTCGCTATGCGAGCGGCGAAGAGCGCTGTATCGGATGCAAATTATGCGAAGCGGTGTGCCCGGCGCTGGCGATTACGATTGAAGTGGCTGAACGTGAGGACGGCACACGCCGCACCACGCAATATGACATCGATCTGACCAAGTGCATTTTTTGCGGATTTTGCGAAGAATCCTGTCCGGTCGATGCGATTGTCGAGACACGGATTTTTGAATACCACGGTGAAAAACGCGGCGACTTGTACTACACGAAACCGATGTTGCTGGCGATAGGCGACAAGCATGAAGCGCAAATCGCCAAAGACCGTGCATCCGATGCCAAGTATAGATAGTGGTGAGTAGGAAGTGGTAAGTAGAAAGTCGGGAGTAGGAAGTGCTGAGCCGGGTTTTCCCACTTGCCACTTGCCACTTACAACTTGCAGCTTTATAGGGATGAATTCATGAGTTTTTTTGATGTGGTTTTTTATCTGTTCGCCTTCATCACGATACTGGCGGCGACGGGTGTGATTATTGCGCGTAACCCGGTACATGCGGCCTTGTTTCTGGTGCTGGCCTTTTGCAGTGCGGCGGGTATCTGGATGCTGCTGGAAGCGGAGTTTCTCGCCATTACGCTGGTGCTGGTTTATGTCGGCGCGGTGATGGTTTTGTTCCTGTTTGTGGTGATGATGCTGGATATCAATCTGCTGAAATTGCGCGAAGGTTTCTGGCGCTGGTTCCCGTTTGCGGCGGCGCTTGCCGGCTTGATGGTGTTTGAGATGATCTGGGTACTGGGTTCACGTCAGACCTCGGAAGTGTCAGCAGCCGTCAAACATGCGGCGAACTACAGCAATACCAAGGAACTGGGCCGTTTGCTGTATACGCATTACGTCTATCCGTTTGAACTGGCGGCAGTCATCCTGCTGGTGGCGATGGTGGCGGCGATTGCGCTGACCTTGCGTCGACGTACCGGTGTGAAGACGCAGGATATTTCCGAACAGGTCAAAGCCAAGAAAGCGGACCGGCTGCGCATTGTGAAAATGCCCTCGGAACCAAGAGCGAATAGTAAGTAGTGAGTCGTAAGCGGTAAGTGGAGAGCGGGAGCGGCGAGTCCCACTGACCACGCCCTGCTTGCTACTTACCAAATTAATCAAGGGAGCGAAACGAGAATATGGTAACTCTTTCACATTATCTGGTGTTTAGCGCGGTGCTGTTTGCCGTCAGCGTGGTGGGCATTTTTCTGAATCGTAAAAATGTGATCATCCTGCTGATGTGTATCGAAATGATGCTGTTGGCGGTGAATACCAACTTTGTCGCCTTTTCACATTATCTGAACGACAGCGCAGGACAGGTTTTTGTCTTCTTTATCTTGACGGTTGCCGCGGCAGAAGCGGCGATCGGTCTTGCGATTCTGGTGGTGTTGTTCCGCAATTTGCGTACCATCAATGTTGATGATCTTGGCACTTTGAAAGGCTGATGTAATGGATATTCAAAGTTATTATCTGCTGGTGCCGTTAGCACCCCTGCTGGGTGCGATCATAGCGGGCCTGTTCGGTCGTCTGATCGGACGCAGGCTTACACACTCCATTACCATCGCACTGGTTGGTGTGTCCTTGTATGCCTCGATTAAAATTTTCCAGGATGTGATGGCAGGGCACATGTTCAACGGACCCGTTTACACCTGGCTGACGTCAGGTGATACCAGTTTTCATGTCGGTTTCCTGATCGACCGGCTGACCGTCACCATGATGCTGGTGGTGACCTCGGTTTCCCTGATGGTGCATATCTATACGATAGGCTATATGAAGGAGGACGCGGGATATCAGCGCTTCTTCAGCTATATCTCGCTGTTTACCTTTTCCATGCTGATGCTGGTGATGGCAAATAACTTCATGCAGTTGTTCTTCGGTTGGGAGGCCGTGGGACTGGTATCCTATTTGCTGATCGGTTTCTGGTACACCCGGCCCACGGCCATCTATGCCAACCTGAAGGCCTTTCTGGTCAACCGTGTCGGTGATTTTGGCTTCCTGCTCGGAATAGGCTTGATCCTGATGGTGTTCGGCACGCTGGACTATGCGGCGGTGTTCGCCAATGTGGCCAGCCATGCCAACGATATGGCGCCGATACCCGGCATGTCGGTCAATATGCTCACCGCCATCTGCATCCTGCTGTTTATCGGCGCGATGGGCAAATCCGCGCAGTTTCCGCTGCACGTCTGGCTGCCCGATTCAATGGAAGGCCCGACGCCGATTTCTGCACTGATCCATGCGGCGACCATGGTAACCGCGGGTATTTTCATGGTGGCGCGCATGTCGCCGATGTTCGAACTCTCGGATACCGCGCTGTCATTCGTGATGATCATCGGTGCGATTACCGCGCTGTTCATGGGCTTTTTGGGCATCATTCAGAACGACATCAAGCGCGTGATCGCTTATTCCACGCTCTCCCAGCTGGGTTATATGACCGTCGCCCTTGGCGCTTCGGCCTATCCGGTGGCGATCTTCCATCTGATGACACACGCTTTCTTCAAGGCGCTGCTGTTCCTTGCTGCGGGCAGTGTGATCATGGGGATGCACCATGATCAGGATATCCGCAACATGGGTGGCTTGCGAAAATACATGCCGATTACCTGGATCACCTCGTTGATCGGCTCGCTGGCGCTGATCGGCACGCCGTTTTTCTCCGGCTTCTATTCCAAGGACAGTATCATCGAAGCGGTCGAACATTCGCATCTGGCCGGTTCCGGCTTCGCCTACTTTGCCGTGGTGGCCGGCGTGTTTGTCACGGCTTTCTATACCTTCCGCATGTACTTTCTGGTATTTCACGGCAAGGAGCGTTTTGGTCACGCCGCTGCCGGTCATCACGACGAGCATCATCACGGCCTGGCGCCCGGTCAGAAGCCGCATGAGTCTCCGTGGGTCGTGTGGCTGCCGCTGGTATTGCTGGCGATCCCCTCGCTTGCCATCGGCTATTTCACCATCGAGCCCATGCTGTTTGGCGGTTATTTCAGGGATGCCATCTATATCGGGCAGAACCATGACGTGATGCGCGAACTTCAGGAAGAGTTTCATGGCGGTTTTGCCATGGCGCTGCACTCGCTGAGCAACCTGCCGCTTTGGCTTGCGATTGCCGGTGTCGCCAGTTCCGCGCTCTTTTATCTCAAACGCCCTGATATTCCGGCGGCGATACAGCAGCGTTTTCAGTGGGTTTATACGCTGCTCGATAACAAGTACTACTTTGATCGATTCAATGACTGGTTCTTTGCGGGCGGCGCGCGCGGCTTGAGCGGCTTTTTGGGTAAGTTTGCCGACAAGTTCCTGATCGACGGTTTGATGGTGAATGGTTCAGCCAACCTGGTAGGCGGCCTGTCCGGCGTGGTGCGCCGCTTCCAGTCCGGCTATATCTATCATTACGCCTTCACCATGATCGTGGGTGTGTTTATTTTGCTGACGATACGAAACTGGTTTTAAGCGTCGTGGCTGGCAAGCAGCGGGCGGATTGATTGCCTGACTGCTAACGGCGTACAACTTTCTGCTTCATGATTAAAGGATGCACAGCATGATTTTTGGATTACCTGTAATTAGCGTTGCGATCTGGTTGCCGATTCTGTTTGGCATTCTGGTTCTGGCAACTGGCAATGATAAAAATGCGCCATTGGCGCGACTGCTGGCACTGGTGGGCAGTGTGCTGGGTTTTCTGGTGACGCTGCCGCTGTATACCGGTTTTGACACCACGACCAGCAACATGCAATTCACCGAAATGCATAGCTGGATTACCCGTTTCAATATCCACTATCATCTGGGGGTGGACGGGATTTCGATGCTGTTTATCCTGCTGAACAGTTTCTTTACCGTGATCGTGGTGGTGGCCGGCTGGCGCGTCATCGAGAAACGTGTAGCGCAATATATGGCGGCTTTTCTGGTGATGTCAGGCATCATTAACGGTGTGTTTGCCGCGCTCGATGCAATCCTGTTTTATGTGTTCTGGGAAGCGATGCTGATTCCGATGTTCATCATCATCGGTGTGTGGGGCGGCCCCAATCGTATTTACGCGACCATTAAGTTTTTCCTGTATACCCTGTTAGGTTCGCTGCTGATGCTGGTCGCATTGATCTATCTGTATAACATCAGCGACCGGAGTTTCGAGATTCTGGACTTTCACCGGATAGCGATTCCGATGACTGCGCAAATCTTTATTTTTATTGCTTTTTTCTTCGCTTTTGCGGTCAAGGTGCCGATGTTTCCGGTGCATACCTGGTTGCCGGATGCGCACGTTGAAGCGCCGACAGGCGGTTCCGTGGTGCTGGCCGCACTGATGCTGAAGGTGGGTGCATACGGATTTTTACGCTTTTCCATGCCGATCACCCCGGATGCGAGTCACAAGCTGGCGGGTGTCATGATCGCGCTGTCCTTGATCGCCGTCGTTTACATCGGCCTGGTTGCACTGATGCAGTCCGACATGAAGAAACTGGTTGCCTATTCGTCCATCTCTCATATGGGTTTTGTCACACTGGGCCTGTTCATCTTCAACGCCTACGGGGTTGAAGGCGCGCTGTTGCAGATGTTATCGCACGGCTTCGTGGCGGGCGCCCTGTTCCTGTGTATCGGTGTGCTGTATGACCGCATGCATTCGAGGAAAATCGCAGACTATGGTGGTGTCGCCAATAAGATGCCGGTTTTCGCTGCATTTTTTATGCTGTTCGCGATGGCCAACAGCGGTCTGCCCGGTACCAGCGCCTTTGTCGGCGAGTTTATGGTGTTGATGGGCGCGATCAAGATTAATTTCTGGTATGCCTTTGCAGCGGCCACCACCTTGATTTTTGGTGCGGCGTATACGCTGTGGATGTACAAGCGCGTTATTTTCGGGGCGGTGAGCAACGCGCATGTTGCTGAACTGACAGACATCAATGCACGTGAAATTTTGATCATGTCTGTGCTGGCCATTTTTGTGCTGGGTATGGGTGTCTATCCGCTGCCGTTCGCCGAAGTTTTGCATACATCGGTGAATGACTTGCTGGTACATGTAGCGCAATCCAAATTGCCGTTATAAAAATATAGACGCTAGACGTTAGTAGCTGGTCGCTAGTTAATCCAACCACCCACTGACGCCTTGCGCCAACGACAAGTAACTAACGTCTAAAGACTGCTTTTGAGGTATATATGAATTTGATGGCCAATCTGATCCCTGCCGCTGCGGAAATTTACTTGCTGGTGATGGTGTGTTTTATCCTGATCGTGGATTTGTTGCTGTCCAAAAGCAATAAAATATACACTTATCTGCTGGCCCAGCTCACCCTGCTGGGTTGTTCGCTGATCACCGTCGGCACCCATGAAGCGGGCGTTTTTTATGCCTTTAACGGCATGTATGTGGATGACCTGATGTCGGATGTGCTGAAGATGCTGAGCTATCTGGGTCTGTCCATGATGCTCGTGTATTCCCGTCAATATCTGATGCTGCGCGGCTTGTTTACCGGCGAATTTCTGGTGCTGGCGCTGTTTTCCCTGCTTGGCATGAACGTGATGATCTCGGCCAATCATTTTCTGACGCTGTATCTCGGGCTGGAGTTGCTGTCTCTGAGCCTGTACGCGATGGTGGCCCTGCAACGCGACTCGGCGATTGCGACGGAAGCCGCGATGAAGTATTTCGTGTTGGGCGCGCTGGCATCCGGTTTATTGCTGTATGGCATGTCCATGCTGTATGGTGCGACCGGCAGTCTGGAACTGGGCGTGATCTCCAATGCTATTCAACATGGGGTAGAAAACAAGGCGCTGCTGACATTCGGACTGGTGTTTATTCTTTCCGGTCTGGCGTTCAAACTGGGTGTGGTGCCTTTCCATATGTGGGTGCCGGACGTCTATCACGGTGCACCTACCGCGATGACCTTGCTGATCGGTTCGGTGCCCAAGCTGGCCGCTTTTGCCTTTACCGCCCGCATCCTGGTGGAAGGCTTGCAGAGCCTGTCCAATGACTGGGCGGGCATGCTGACAGTACTTGCCATCTCGTCCATGGCGCTGGGGAATTTATCGGCGATCGCACAAACCAATATCAAGCGCATGTTCGCCTATTCAACCATTACGCACATGGGCTTCATGCTGCTGGGTTTTATCAGCGGCGGCATCGAAGGCTACGGCTCGGCGATGTTCTATACCGTGGTCTACATGATCATGTCACTGGGTGGTTTTGGCATGATTTTGATGCTGTCTCGCGCAGGGTTTGAAGCCGATACGCTGAACGACTTCAAGGGGCTGAGTCAACGCAGCCCGTGGCTCGCTTTCATGATGATGTTGCTGATGCTTTCCATGGCGGGCATCCCGCCGACGGTGGGGTTTTATGCCAAGTTCGCCGTGCTCAATTCGATAGTGCAAACCGGCCATACCTGGCTGGCGGTGGTGGCGGTCCTGTTCTCGCTGATCGGCGCGTTCTATTATTTGCGCGTCATCAAACTGATGTATTTTGATGCGCCGGAAAGTCATGCGCCTATCGTGGTGGAATCCGACACCGGTCTGTTGATGACGCTCAACGGGCTGGGCGTATTGGCGCTTGGTATTATGCCCGGAACCCTGATGTCGATCTGTGCCGTTTCGGTACAGCAATCATTGCTGCTGCACTAACTTGAATTAAGACCCCCTTACTCCCGCCGCGTGCGGGAGTATTTATTTGTGGAGCTATTGTGGATTTAGAGGAAACCTGCATTGATTCGGTTGCGGTATACGACGGCTGTCTGCTGCATGTGCGTCAGGATACGGTGCGTCTGCCGGACGGGGGCGTGAGTGTGCGTGAATACATCACGCATCCGGGCGCCGTTGCCGTGCTGGCGATGCAGGCCAACGGCAATCTGATCATGGAACGCCAGTACCGTTATGGTCCTCGACGTGAATTTTATGAGATTCCCGCCGGCAAGATCGATCATCAGGAAGATCCGCTGCTGACCGGGCAGCGCGAATTGCTGGAAGAGACAGGCTATGTGGCGGATGAATGGATACATCTGACGACGACGTATCCTTGTATCGGTTATGCGGATGAGCGCATAGAGTATTACCTGGCGCGCGGACTGACCCGGCAGGAACGCCAGCTGGATGAGGGCGAATTTCTTGAAGTGTTTGAGCTGTCTCTGGCGGACGCCATCGAGTGGGTACGTACCGGAAAGATCAATGAAAGTAAGACCATCGTCGGCCTGTTCTGGCTGGAAAAATATCTTAAAGACTGGCAGGATTGACTTGATGCACCATTCTGGTGTATTTTTCGCGGCTGCGCAGTGCGAGCGCACCAATTTGGCACGCCGTTAACCCGGCGTGGCGCGCTGATGAGAATTGGCGTTTTTTCCCACGTAACCGCGAAAATTTGCAGGATGGAAAGTCAGTATGGAAAGCCTTAAAACCGGTAATGACGTTTTATTTATTTTGTTGGGCGCCATCATGGTACTCGCCATGCATGCCGGATTCGCGTTTCTGGAGCTGGGTACGGTGCGCAAAAAGAATCAGGTCAATGCGCTGGTTAAAATATTGTCTGATTTTGCGGTTTCCACGCTGGCCTATTTCTTTATCGGCTATTTCATCGCGTATGGCGTGAATTTTTTCAACGGGGCAGAAGAATTAACGCAGAAAAACGGCTATGAACTGGTCAAGTTCTTCTTTTTACTGACGTTTGCCGCAGCGATCCCCGCCATCGTGTCGGGCGGTATTGCCGAACGCGCACGGTTTAATCCGCAGATGGCAGCAACCTTCATGCTGGTTGGTTTCGTGTATCCGTTTTTTGAAGGCATCGCCTGGAATCACCGTTTCGGTGTTCAGGACTGGCTGCACAGCCACTTCGGTGCGGAATTTCACGATTTTGCCGGTTCCGTGGTGGTGCATGCCGTCGGTGGCTGGATCGGGCTTGCAGCAGTACTGTTGCTGGGTGCGCGTCGCGGACGCTATAACAAGGATGGCCAGATTGCGGCGCATCCGCCTTCCAGCATCCCGTTCCTGGCACTGGGCGCCTGGATCCTCACGGTGGGCTGGTTTGGTTTTAATGTGATGTCGGCGCAAACCATTAACAGTATCAGCGGTCTGGTCGCGGTGAATTCGCTGATGGCGATGGTGGGCGGCACACTCGCCGCCCTGTGGGCAGGCAAAAACGACCCCGGTTTCGTGCATAACGGCCCGCTGGCAGGTCTGGTGGCGGTGTGTGCGGGCTCTGATCTGATGCATCCGGTCGGCGCGCTGGTGGTGGGCGGGTTGGCGGGCGGTATGTTTGTGATGATGTTTACCTGGACACAAAACCGCTGGAAAATTGACGATGTACTGGGTGTCTGGCCGCTGCATGGATTGTGCGGCGCATGGGGCGGTATTGCGGCCGGCATCTTCGGGCTTAAAGCCTTGGGCGGCTTGGGCGGAGTGAGCTTTATGTCACAACTGATCGGGACCGTTCTGGGTATCGTGATCGCCTTTGTCGGGGGTTATCTGGTGTACGGCTTGATCAAGAAGACCGTAGGCATACGTCTGGATGCGGAAGAAGAGTTTATCGGCGCGGATTTGAGCATACACAAGATCAGCGCCACACCGGAACGCGAATCCGGCTGGTAAATCAGCTGTTTGTTGTTTCGTGACAATAAAGTCTTGAATGGCGAGAAAGTGCAAAACAATAAAGTCTTGAACGAAATTGTTTATTGATGGAGTTTAAATTTATAACGGCGACCAGGGCTTGAAAGCTTGGTCGCTGTTTTTATTTTGCCGAATGTTTTGTTGAAGTCTGTTTTTCGGCCAATGCTGACGGTCACACCCGTCTATACTCAATTAACTTTGAGCGACCGCTTCGGAGCAGGCAAATCGAAATTCTGATCGAGTACAATGTGCCATAACCTGCACTTCAGGTATATGTAATTGAGCGACCGCAATCGGTAGTAGGGCGGACATTTACGCGTAGAATAGTCGAACAACAATATTCGCTACAACCTTCACAAATCATGAAAAAACCACGTGCGTTACTTATTCTCGTTTTAGTTTCAATAATTACCCTGTTTTTTTCTGCATGGTTAATTTCAACATTTCCAGCAAGAGCGATTAAATATATATTAGACTCGCCGGCAACAGCATCGGTATTTTCAGCAATGCAATTTAAACAAATTGCTAATATGCCGGGTTATTACAGTACGCTCAGTCGGGACTCTGCAAAGCAAGAGGCGATGGAAGCGATCTCTGATGAAAATAAGGTTTGGGAACCTTTGTCATTCGTTGGGTATGGTTTGATGAATGGCACATCGTTGTCTCAGTGTATTTCGAAAATGCACCTGAAAAAATTACAGTTTTTTAATCATGCCGTAGAGTTATCAATGCAAGAGTTGATCTCATCCTCCGAAGTAAATGAACTATTGAGTTCTGTGTCGACCAATCAAAGCGAATGTTTCATACTTGCCTCTAGAGAAAATAAATGGACATCCATGCTATGGAAAAAAGTAACGAATCAAGCTACAGAATCAAAGAACAACACAGCTATAGTAAGTACAAAAGTTTTTCAAGACTGCACTGATTGCCCAGAAATGGTTGAGGTTCCAGCTGGAAGTTTTGACATGGGTAAAACTAGCGATATTCACCGAGTTACGCTCAATAAATTTGCCATAGGAAAAACCGAAGTCACTCAAGGCCAGTGGATAGAAATTATGGGAAGTAACCCAAGCGAGTTTTCCAGCTGTGGTGAAAATTGTCCTGTAGAAAATATAACATGGGCAAATGCGAAAGAGTTCATAAGCAGGCTTAATTCCAAGACGGGTTTAAACTATCGTCTTCCAAGTGAATCGGAATGGGAATATGCATGCCGTGCAGGGGTTACTAGTGCATATTGTGGGGGAGACTATGTAGATATTCTTGGCTGGATCAGGGGGAATGGTAGTGGTAAAACCCATCCTGTGGCCAAAAAAATGCCAAACTCATTGGGTTTATATGATATGACTGGAAACGTCGCTGAATGGGTAGAGGATATTCCACAAAAAGAGGAGGGCTGGCACGTGGTTCGTGGCAGCGGATATATGAGCTGGGCTACTCACGCACAGGCGACTGATCGTGATGGAGGCGAAGATTCTGACAGCCTCCCTTGGTACGGTTTTAGGCTTGCCAGAACGCTTCCGTAATATCATGTCTCGACAGGTTTTCGTGTAATACGCACACATCATAAATAATTAAAAAATAAGTAAATACAGGTGGATATAATGATAAATGTAGATGTTCTGATTGGCCCGTTGACCGAAAAACTTCGCCGATATCAGTTAGTTGCACTGGCCGCAAATAAAATGAATGACAAGCAAGCATGTGAGGACGCTCTCAATGAGCAAGTTAAAATCCTTGACTCGCTAATGGAACTGATTGAGAACAACCGCACCAAATAGAGATTGAAAAAATGGT